>NZ_JBHSMR010000013.1:0-329890 GCF_042655665.1 Massilia suwonensis | reverse complement strand
CCATCATCATCGGCGTGTAGCCGCCGCTCTTCGGTGGCGAGACGGCGTCGACCTTGGCGCCGCGCGCCAGCAGCAGACGCACGATGTCGTCGTCTCCGGCCGCCGCCGCGTAATGCAAGGCCGTCCAGCCGGGCTGGTTGACCTTCGCGCCCTTGGCCAGCAGCAGCTCCACAGCCGGCCGGTTGCGCTTGAAGGCGGCCATCATCAGGGCGGTGTTGCCGTTGCCGGCCTTCGTTTCCAGATTGGTGCCGGGGTGCTCGAGGAAGACCTTCACCACCTTCATCGCATCCTCGCGCAACGCCTGCACCAGGCCCGGCTCGCCGCCGATCGGATTGGGCTGGTTGGCGTTGACCACGCTGCCGAGCATCTCGCCCACGGTTTTCGCATCGTCGAGCTGCACGGCGCGGAAGAAGGTGGTCAGTTCGGACGGGCTGGGCGGACGCACTGCCGCGGTCGACACACCGCAGGCCAGGGCGGCGGCAAGGACGATTCCTTCGAGGACGAGACGGCGGCGTGCTTGCATGTCAGGCCTTTGCGTGCTGGAACAGGTTGAAGAAGTTCTCGCTCGTGCGGTCCGCGACTTCGCGCAGCGGCACGTCCTTCAGGTTGGCGATGAATTCCGCCACGTGGGCCACATAGCCCGGCTCGTTCATCTTGCCGCGGTAGGGCACCGGCGCGAGGTAGGGCGAATCGGTCTCGATCAGGATACGGTCCATCGGCACCGCGCGCGCCACCGCCTGCAGGTCCTTGGCGCTCTTGAAGGTGACGATGCCGGAAAAGGAGATATAAAAGCCCATCTCGATCGCCGCTTCGGCCACTTCCAGCGACTCGGTAAAGCAGTGCATCACGCCGGCCACGCCGCCGTCCTTCGTCCCTGCGCCCTCTTCCCGCATGATGCGAATGGTGTCGGCGCTGGCCGAGCGGGTATGGATGATCAAGGGTTTGCGCGTCGCGCGCGACGCCCGGATATGGGTGCGAAAGCGCTCGCGCTGCCATTCGAGGTCGCCCTCGAGGCGGTAGTAATCCAGGCCGGTCTCGCCGATCGCGATGATTTTCGGATGCGCAGCCAGTTCGACCAGTTGCTCGACCGTTGGTTCCGGCGTGTCTTCGTAGTCGGGATGGACGCCGACCGAGGCGTAAATGTTGGGATATTGCTCGGCCAGGGCGAGCACCGAGGGGAAGTCCGGCAGGTCGACCGAGACGCACAGGGCGTGGGTGACGCGGTTCTCGGCCATCTTGGCCAGGATCTCGGGCATCCGGGCGGCCAGCTCGGGGAAATTGATGTGGCAGTGGGAATCGATGTACATGGCCCGTATTGTACGGGGTGCGGGCGACACGCGTCACGCGGTCCCGGTGCGGGCACATCGAGGTCTGTAACCGCGTGGAGTCAGGACTCCACGCGGTTACAGTGCCCGATCAGTCGACGACGCGTTTCCCCAGAATGATCAGGTCACGCTCGATCCCATCCAGGTTCGCCACCCGCGGAAAATTCGCCCAGGTCTCGAATCCAAACTTGCGGAACAGGGCCAAACTCGGCACGTTGTGCCCGAAAATGAACCCGAGCAACGTGTGCACTTTAATGCGAGGCGCAAACGCAATCGCCTGCTCCAGGCAATACCGCCCCATCCCCTTGCCGCGCCATTCCTCGTCGATGTAGATCGACAGCTCAGCCGTCCCCGAATAAGCCGGACGGCCATAAAAATTCGAGTACGACATCCAGCCGATCACGGTCGGCTCGTCCGACACGTCGTTAGCATCGTGAATTACCCACAGCGGCCGGCGCTCGGGCGTATGCTCGTTGAACCAGGCTTCGCGCGAGGCGACGCTCACGGGTTCGGTGTCGGCGGTGACTTCCCGCGAGGCGATGGTGGAGTTATAGATGTCGACGATGACGGGCAGGTCGTCGCGGCGGGCAAGACGGTGTACGTAGGACGGCATGGAACGGTGAGGAGAGGATTACAGGGTATGCGTGGCGCGCGAGGAACGCAGCGCCGCGCCGAGGATTTCTTCGATGCGGGCCTTGGCGCGCTGGCCGGTTTCGTCGGCCGGGAACTGCACGCCGATGCCTTGCGCCTTGCTGTTGTTGGCGCCGGCCGGGGTGATCCAGGCGACCTTGCCCGCGATCGGGTATTTGTTCGGGTCGTCCATGAGGGAGAGGATCAGGTAGACCTCGTCGCCCATTTTATAGGGTTTGGTGGTCGGCACGAACATGCCGCCGTTCTTCAGGAAAGGCATGTAGGCCGCGTACAGGGCCGCCTTTTCCTTGATCGCCAGCGACAGGACCGACGGCCGCGGCACGAGCGAAGCGTTCGGGTCGGTGGTATTGCCAGTCATGACGGTCCTTTCACACCGGGGCGCAGCATGCTGCGTAATCCAGCAACATGTCCTCCACAAACAGCTTGGCCGACAGCGGATGGTCGGCCACGGCGCGCCGTTCGTTGGTGGACTTGATTGCACGTAACAGGTTCGCAGTGTGCACGTTGCCGGCCAAGGCTGCAAGTTCCTTCTGGTAGCGCGGATAGTAGCGCACGGTGCCGGCCAGCTTGCTTGCGAGCAGGTCGTACAGCCAGCGCTGCTGCCAGGACACGAGGGCGCTCAAAGGCGTCTTGCTCAGCTTGTCCGCCTGGCGCAGCGCCGACTCGACGTTCGGACGCGCCAGGAAACCGAGCAGGGCATCGAGCTCCTCGCGGTTGCCGCTGCCCGAGCGCTCCAGCGCCGCCAGCGGTGCGCCGCCCTCCTCGCGCAGCCAGCTGTCGGCGTCCGGCACGCCCTGCTCCTTGAGCCAGGCCAGCGCCGCGGCATGCTCGGGCATGGGCAACGCGAACTTGCGGCAGCGCGACAGGATCGTCGGCAGCAGGCGGTCCAGCCCGTTCGAAGCGAGCAGGAACACCGTGCCCGGCGGCGGCTCTTCCAGGGTTTTCAGCAGCGCGTTCGAGGCCGGCATGTTCAGCGCTTCCGCCGGATACAGCACGACCACGCGCAAGCCCTGGCGGTGCGTCGAGATGTTCATGAAGTCGGCCAGCGAGCGGATCTGCTCGATCTTGATCTCTTTCGAGGGCGCCTTGGTCGACTTCGCCTTCTTGTCCTCGCCGCCTTCCTCAGATTCGGCCGCCGGCTCGTCTTCCAGCGCTTCCGGACGCACGCGGCGGTAGTCGGGGTGGTTGTGCTGCAGGAACCAGCCGCAGGAGGCGCAGCTGCCGCAGGCCTGGCCGTCGGGCTGCACGTTCTCGCACAGCAGCGACTGGGCGAAGGCTTCGATGAAGCCCGACTTGCCGATGCCGGCCGGGCCGTGGAACAGGATCGCGTGCGGCATGCGCCCACGCATGGCCTGGAGCTGGGTCCAGGCGGTTTGCTGCCAAGGGTAGATCGTCACAACAACTTCTCCAGCGCCTCGGCAATCTTCGTTTGCGTTTCCGCGATGCTGCGCGTCGAGTCGATCACAGCGAAGCGCGCCGGGAACTGCTGGGCGCGGCGCAGGTACTCGGCGCGGCAGCGGGCAAAGAATTCGCCCTGCTCGCGCTCGAATTTATCCAGGGTGCGGGTCGCGTCCAGGCGCTCGCGCGCCACCTCGAGCGGCACGTCGAACAGCAGGGTCAGGTCGGGCTGCAGGTGCGGATGCACCCAGGCTTCCAGCGCCTCCATCTTCGAACGGTCCATGCCGCGCCCGCCGCTCTGGTAGGCGAAGCTGGCATCGGTGAAGCGGTCGGACAGCACCCAGGAACCGGCATCCAGCGCCGGTTCGATCACCTGCGCCATGTGCTCGCGGCGGCTGGCGAACATCAGCAGGGCTTCGGTTTCCAGATGCATCTTTTCGTGCAGCAGCAGCTCGCGCAGTTTTTCGCCCAGCGGCGTGCCGCCCGGCTCACGCGAGGACACCACCGTCTTGCCGCGCGCCTGCAGGAATTGGGTGACGAAGCCGATGTGGGTCGACTTGCCGGCGCCGTCGATGCCTTCGACGGTCAGGAATTTGCCTCTGACGCTCATGGCTTCGATATGCCGCGCTGGTACTGGTTCACAGCGCGGTTGTGCTCGTTCAGGTTTTCCGAGAAATGGCTGGTGCCGTCGTTGCGCGAGACGAAGTACAGGGCCTCGGTCTTGGCCGGCGCCAGGGCCGCGCTCAGCGACTGCACGCCCGGCAGCGAGATCGGCGTCGGCGGCAGGCCGTAGCGGGTGTAGGTGTTGTACGGGGTATCGGTAGTCAGGTCTTTCTTCGCGATCTTGCCCTCGTAGCGCGCGCCCATGCCGTAGATTACGCTCGGATCGGTCTGCAGCATCATGCCGGTGCGCAGGCGGTTGACGAACACGCCGGCGATCATCGCCCGCTCGCTCTTCTGGCCCGTTTCCTTTTCCACGATCGAGGCCATGATCAGCGCTTCGTACGGGGTTTTATATGGCAGGTTGGCGTCGCGCTTTTCCCAGGCCGCGTTCAGGCGGTTCAGCAGCATCTGGTGTGCCTGCTTGTAGATCTGCAGGTCGCTCGAACCCTTGGCGAACAGATAGGTGTCGGGGAAGAACAGGCCTTCGGGCTCTTTATAGTCGGTCGAGATCTTCGCCATCAGCTCGGCGTCGCTCATCTTGACCGTTTCGTGGCGCAGGGTCTTGGCGGCGGCGATTGCTTCGCGCATCTGGCGGAAGGTCCAGCCTTCGATGATGGTGAGGGCTTCCTGCGCGTATTCGCCGCGCACCAGTTGCGTCAGCAGGCGGCGCGGCGAGGTATTCGGTTTCAGCTCGTAGCTGCCGGCCTTGATGCGCGCGCTCTGGCCTGTAACGCGCGCCAGGATCTGGAACAGCGTCGCGTTGACGGGCACGCCGGCCTGCACCATCTGCTGTGCGGCCGCGCCGACGCCGCTACCGGGCGTGACGGTAAAGGCGATCGGCGGTTCGCCCGTGGTGAGCGGCTGCTTGGACCACCAGCTGAACGCGCCGATGCCGACGATGGAAACGACCACGGCCGTGATGAGTGTTTTTTTTATGAAAGCCATTCTGATTTTCGGGTTTACGGCGCTCTCGGCGCGAAATGCTCGACAACTCTATAATGAGGCCGTAATGATAAAGCCTAAACCGCAAAGCATATTGCATTTATGAGCAACTGGACAGACTATCTAGCAAGCCACGGGGCCCGCTTCCATATCGACGAGGCCACCCAGGTCGAAGATTTCGGCCGCACCCTCTCCGCCGCCGACCTGGCGGGCGGTTTCGTCGCCCCCGTCACCGACCTCGGCCTGATCGCCGTCGCCGGCGAGGAGGCGGCCAAATTCCTGCACAGCCAGCTGACCAACGACGTCGAGCACCTCGGTCCGAACGAGGCGCGCCTGGCGGGCTTCTGCACGCCGAAAGGCCGCCTGCAAGCCACCTTCCTGATGTGGCGCAGCGAGGACGGCACCGTCTGGCTGCAACTGCCGCGCGCCATCCAGGCGCCGCTGCAGAAGCGCCTGACCATGTTCGTGCTGCGCACCAAGGCCAAGCTGCGCGATGCGACCGAAGAAGAAAACGTCGCCGCCGTGCTCGGCTTCGGCGGGATGAAGGCCGAGGCCGCCCTGCGTGCGCAGGGTCTCGACCTGCCGGCTGCGCCGTACGCCGTGGTGCACGGCGAGCGCGGCACGGTGATCCGCCTGGCCGATGCCTTCGAGGCGCCGCGCTTCCTGTGGCTGACCTCCAGTGCGACCGCACAGGCCGCCTTGCCGGCACTGGGCGCCGAACTGGCCCTGGGCGGCAACGCCGCCTGGCACCTGTCCGCGATCCACGCCGGCGTGCCGCAGGTGAGCGCCGCGACCCAGGAGCAGTTCGTCCCGCAGATGATCAACCTCGAACTGCTCGGCGGCGTGAATTTCAAGAAAGGCTGCTATCCAGGCCAGGAAATCGTCGCGCGCAGCCAGTATCTCGGCAAACTGAAACGCCGCACGGCGCTGGCCAGCGTCGAGAACGCCGCCGCGCGCGCCGGCGACGAAGTGTTTTCCACGAGCGACCCCGAGCAGCCCTGCGGCATGGTGGTGAACGCCGCGCCGAACGGCCTCGGCGGCGCCGCCCTGCTGGTCGAGATGAAGCTGGCCGCGCTCGAAGAAGAGGTGCACCTCGGCTCCGCCGCGGGCGCGCCGCTGCGCTTCCTGCCCATGCCCTACGCGCTGGACGCGCTCGATCTCTAGCATGGTCGACCTCTACGTGTATTACAAGGTGCGCGACGAAGACGCCGAACGCCTCGCGCACCTGGTCTGCGCCCTGCAGACCCGGGTAATCCAGCCCGGCCATGCGCGCCTGCTGCGCCGTCCGGAAAGCAAGGACGGCCTGCAGACCTGGATGGAAGTCTATCCGGACGTGCCGGAAAGCTTCGCCGCCACGCTGGAAGACGCGGTCGCAGGCGCCGGCCTCGACGGGCTGCTGCAAGGCCCGCGCCACGTCGAAGTGTTTACGGAGATCCCGCCATGTGCCTGATCGTTTTCGCCTGGCGCGTGATCCCCGGCGTGCCCGTGATCGCGGTCGCCAACCGCGACGAATTCTACGACCGCCCGGCCGCCCCGGCCGCGCCCTGGCCCGAACATCCGAACCTGATCGCCGGCCGCGACCTGGAACACGGCGGCAGCTGGATGGGCATCACGCGCGAAGGGCCGAACGGTCCGAAATTCGCCGCGCTGACCAACATCCGCGCGCCGGGCGAGCGCCGCGCCGACGCGCCCTCGCGCGGCGAGCTGGTGGCGGATTTTCTGAAGGGTTCGTGGACGGCCGCCGAATACCTGGAGATGATCGCCGCCCGCGGCGACGTCTACAACGGCTTCAACCTGGTGCTGGGCGACCGCGAGAACCTGTACTGGTACTCGAACCGCGCCGGCGACGATCCTCGCAATGGCCAGCCTCTGGAAGCCGGCCGCATCTACGGCGTCTCGAACGGCTTGCTGGACGCGCCCTGGCCGAAGGTCACGCGCACCAAGGCGCAGTTCGCCAGCCTACTGTGCCAAGGGGCGCCGGAAGATGCGTATTTCGAGATGCTGGCCGATACGACGCGGGCGCCGGACATGCGCTTGCCGGAGACGGGTGTGCCGCTCGATCTGGAACGAGTGCTGTCGGCGGTGTGCATCGAGACGCCGGGCTACGGGACGCGGACCTCGACGGTGGTGAAGTTATACGAGAACGCGCCGGCTGAACTCCACGAACGGATCGTACGGCCGTAGGGCGGGCATGCCCGCGCGTGACGCTCGCATCGTGTTGGCGGGGTCTTTCCTCAAACGAAGCCAACACAATGCGACATCCACGCGCGGGCATGCCCGCCCTACGATTCGCCGTCCCGGATTTAATGATCACCGGGCCGGCGGATCGGTTTACATCTTCGAACGGAGCAGCTCCGTCACATGCGGCGTCGCCGCATACGGATCCGGCGGATTCTTCCCTTCCACGATCGCCTGCATCCGCTCCTGCACGCCACCCAGCGCCTGCGGATGCGAGTAGATGTAGAAACGCCCTTCGCGGATCGCCTCGAAGGTGATGCGCGCCACGTCGCTCGCCGACACCTTGCCCGACTCCACCGCCTTCGAGGTCAGCGCCTGGGCCGCCATCTGGCTCGCCGTCGGACGCGCATCCGGCTTCAGTTCTTCCGGCCGGTTGCGATGCGACTGGTGGATCCCGGTCGGCACGAAGTACGGGCACAGCACCGAGGCCCCGATCGGCGCGTTCACCAGCGCCAGGTCGTGGTACAGGGTTTCCGACAGCGACACCACCGCATGCTTGGACACGTTGTAGACACCCATCGCCGGCGCGTTCAGCAGGCCCGCCATCGAGGCCGTGTTGACGATGTGGCCCTCGTAGTCGGGATCGCGCCGCGCGCATTCGAGCATGGCGTGGGTGAAGACGCGCACGCCGTGGATCACGCCCCACAGGTTCGCGCCCAGCACCCATTCCCAGTCGGCTTCCGTGTTTTCCCAGATTAGGCCGCCCGAGCCGACGCCGGCGTTGTTGAACACCAGGTGGATGCCGTGGAAGCGCGCAATCGCCGCGTCCGCCAGTTCCTGCACGTGGGCGCCTTTGCTCACGTCGCAGACCATGGCCAGCACTTCGACATCCTTGGCCAGCAGTTCGTCGGTGACGCGCTCCAAGGCATCGGCCTGGACGTCGGCCAGCACCAGCTTCATGCCCAGCCCACTTGCGACCAGCGCGAATTCACGGCCCAGGCCGCTGCCGGCCCCGGTGATGACGGCCACCTTGCCGCTGAAGTTCTTCATGCTGCCTCCTCAGACCGCGGACACGCCGCCGTCGATGGCCAGGATCTGGCCAGTGATGTGCTTGCTGGCGTCCGAGGCGAACAGCACCACCGCGCCCTTCAGGTCTTCGTCGTCGCCGAGGCGGCCCAGCGGCGCGCCCTTGGCCAGCTTGTCGACGCCGATATTTTCCAGCACGCCCTTGGTCATTTTAGACGGGAAAAAGCCTGGCGCAATCGAGTTGACGGTGATGCCGTGACGTCCCCATTCGCCCGCCAGCGTACGCGTGAAATTGATCACGGCACCTTTCGAGGTGTTGTAGGCGATGGTCTGCATCGTCCCCGGACCGTTGCCGGCGAGACCGGCGATCGAGGAGATGTTGATGATCTTGCCGTAGCGGCGCGGGATCATCGACAGCTTGCCCACCGCCTGCGACACCAGGAAAATGCTGCGCACGTTCAGGTTCATGACCTTGTCCCAGGCTTCGAGCGGATGCTCTTCGGCCGGGGCGCCCCAGCTGGCGCCGGCGTTGTTCACGAGGATGTCGATCTGGCCGAGGCGGCGCAGCGCTTCCTCGACGAAAGGCTGGACGTTGGCTTCCTTCTGCAAATCGACCGCGATGGCGGACGCCTCGATGCCGCGCTCCGCCAGATGGGCGACGGCTTCGTCGAGTTCCTCCTGCTTGCGCGCCGAGATCACGATGCGCGCGCCCTGCTCGCCGAGCGCCTCGGCCATCTGCAGGCCGAGCCCGCGCGAGCCGCCGGTCACGAGGGCGGTTTTACCTTGCAACGAAAAAAGTTCCTGAGTCTTGCGCATGCTGTCTCCGTATTGTTATGAGTGGGTGCTTCGCGGTTCGGTAGCTTCCTAGACTTCGTAATCCATGCACTGGCGTCCTTCCCGGATCGCTCCGATGAAGGGCACCAGCGCCTTGTGCGTCGGGTGCACGGCATAGGCCTCGAGCGCCGCCTTGTTCTCGAATTCCGAGTACAGGACCACGTCGTAGGTCGCTTCCAGGCCCGGCTGGGCCAGGGTCACTTCGAAGGTCAGGATGCCCGGGACGATGTCGGCGCATTCGTCGAGACGGCGCTTCATCTCGCGCGCATTCGTGAGGCGGTCCGCGCCTTCGGCCTCGTCCTTGAGCTTCCACATGACGATGTGTTTGATCATATCTTTCTCGAATCTCAGCAGTCAGTTTGAATGGTTTTATATATCACAGGACTTCGAACAGGCCCGCCGCGCCCTGCCCGCCGCCGATACACATCGTCACCACGACGTACCTGACGCCGCGGCGCTTGCCCTCGAGCAGCGCGTGGCCGACCAGGCGCGCACCGGACACCCCGTAAGGATGGCCAACCGCGATCGCGCCGCCGTTCACGTTCAGGCGGTCCATCGGGATACCCAGCTTGTCGGCGCAGTACAGCACCTGCACGGCAAAGGCTTCGTTCAGTTCCCACAGGCCAATGTCGCCCACCGTCAGGCCCGCCTTCTGCAGCAGCTTCGGCACCGCGAACACGGGACCGATGCCCATCTCGTCCGGCTCGCAGCCTGCCACGGCGAAGCCGCGGAAAGCGCCCAGCGGCTGCAGGCCTTTCGATTCGGCCATGCCGCGGCTCATCAGGATCGAGACCGAGGCCCCGTCCGAGAACTGGCTGGCATTGCCGGCGGTGATCACGCCGCCCGGCAGCGCGGTGCGGATCTTCGACACGCCTTCGATGGTCGTATCGGCGCGGATGCCTTCGTCGGCGGAAATGGTCACTTCGCGCGTGAGCAGCCGGCCCGAAGCCTTGTCGGCCACGCCCATCACGGTCGTCATCGGCACGATCTCGGCATCGAACAAGCCGGCGGCCTGGGCGGCAGCTGCGCGCTGCTGGCTCTGCACGCCGTAGGCATCCTGGCGCTCCTTCGAAATCTCGTAGCGCTTGGCGACCGTCTCGGCCGTCTGCAGCATCGGCCAGTAGATTTCCGGCTTGTGCGCGCGCAGCCACGGGTCCTGCAGCATGTGGGTATTCATTTCCTGCTGCACGCAGGAGATCGATTCGACGCCGCCGGCGGCCAGGATTTCGTTCTCGCCGGCGATGATGCGCTGGGCCGCCAGGGCGATGGTCTGCAGGCCCGAGGAACAGAAGCGGTTGACCGTAATGCCGGGCACCGTGGTCGGGCAGCCGGCGCGCAACGCGATCTGGCGCGCGATGTTGGCGCCGGTCGCGCCCTCCGGATTGGCGCAGCCGATGATGACGTCCTCGACTTCGCCGGATGCGATGCCGGCGCGCTCGATCGCGGCGGCAAGCACGTGGCCGCCGAGCGTCGCGCCATGGGTCATGTTGAAGGCGCCCTTCCACGACTTGGCCAGGCCCGTGCGGGCGGTCGATACGATCACTGCGTCTTGCATGCTGGTCTCCCTGGTTGTTGGTGTGTTGGTGTTTGGACCAGACGAGAATAGCATAATTAAGTACGACCGTTCGCAAATCTTCTGACCGGCCTCAACGTGTTGTTCCGGATCTTTGTTGGGGCCGGCATTGTCCAATCATTGAGACATGAATCCGCTCCGCTTTTACACCTTGACCCGTCAAGCGATCGCGTCAATTAACTGTAAGTTTCGGGTAAGTTTGGAGCAAGCATGACGTAAGTTTAACGGTCCACACTGCGACGCAGCTGACGAAGTTTCGGCTAAATCCGACGCATTAAACAATATACGGAGACAAAAAATGGCTATCACACCCGGCATGACCGCGGGCGGCAAGGCAGCGCCTGCTTCCCAGGGGATGACCAAGGAAGAACGCAAGGTGATCTTTGCGTCCTCCCTCGGCACCGTTTTCGAATGGTACGACTTCTACCTCTACGGTTCGCTCGCCGCCATCATCGGCAAGCAGTTCTTCCTTGGTGATCCCACCACCTCCTTCATCTTCGCCCTGCTCACCTTCGCAGCCGGCTTCATCGTCCGTCCGTTCGGCGCGCTGGTCTTCGGCCGCCTGGGCGACATGATCGGCCGCAAGTACACCTTCCTGGTCACCATCCTGCTGATGGGCGCCTCGACCTTCGTCGTCGGCCTGCTGCCGGGCTATGCCACGATCGGCATCGCGGCGCCGATCATCCTCGTCACGCTGCGCATCCTGCAAGGCCTGGCGCTGGGCGGCGAATACGGCGGCGCGGCCACCTATGTCGCCGAGCACGCCCCGGAAGGCAAGCGCGGCGCCTTCACCGCCTGGATCCAGACCACCGCGACGGCCGGCCTGTTCCTGTCGCTGCTCGTGATCCTGGCCACCCGCACCGCCATCGGCGAGGAAGAGTTCATGGCCTGGGGCTGGCGCATTCCCTTCCTGATCTCGGTCGTCCTGCTGGGCGTCTCGGTCTGGATCCGCCTGTCGATGAACGAATCGCCGGCATTCGCCAAGATGAAGGCCGAAGGCAAGACCTCGAAGGCCCCGCTGTCGGAAGCCTTCCTGAACTGGCGTAACGCCAAGATCGTCATCCTGGCCCTGGTCGGCCTGACGATGGGCCAGGCCGTGGTCTGGTACACCGGCCAGTTCTACGCCCTGTTCTTCCTGACCCAGACCCTGAAGATCGACGGCCCGACCGCCAACATCCTGATCGCCATCGCGCTGGCACTGGCGACGCCCTTCTTCATCGTGTTCGGCTCGCTGTCGGACAAGATCGGCCGCAAGTGGATCATCCTCGGCGGCTGCGTCATCGCCGCGGCGACCTACTTCCCGATCTTCAAGGCCATCACCCACTACGGCAACCCGGCCCTCGAGCAGGCGATCGCCACCTCGCCGGTGACCGTCGTCGCCGACCCGTCCACCTGCCACTTCCAGGTCGACCCGACCGGCACCAAGAAATTCCCGTCCTCCTGCGACATCGCCACCCGCATGCTGACCAACGCCTCGGTGAGCTACACCACCGTCGACGCCCCAGCCGGCTCGGTCGCCCAGATCAAGGTCGGCGACAAGGTCATCCCGTCCTTCAACGCCACCATGACCCCGGACGGCATCGATTTCGTCAAGGACGACAAGGCCCGCCAGACCGCGCTGAACAAGGAAGTCGTCGCCACCCTGAAGACGGCCGGCTATCCCGAGAAGGCCGATCCGAACGCGATCAACAAGCCGATGCTGGTGCTGCTGCTGTTCATCCTGGTGATCTACGTGACCATGGTCTACGGCCCGATCGCAGCGATGCTGGTCGAGATGTTCCCGACCCGTATCCGCTACAGCTCGATGTCCCTGCCTTACCACATCGGTAACGGCTGGTTCGGCGGCCTGCTGCCGACCATCTCCTTCGCACTGGTGGCAGCCAACGGCAACATCTACTACGGCCTCTGGTATCCGATCATCATCGCCCTGATCACGGTCGTGATCGGCGGCCTGTTCGTGCGCGAAACCAAGGACAACAACATCTACGCCGCCGACTAAGCGCAAGCTGGCCGGACACTGAAATGCCGCTGGAAACAGCGGCATTTTTTTTGCTCCCTCTCGTCGGACAGGCGTTGCCATCAGCCCTGTCCGGCCTCGCTCACCAGGTAGGAGCAGCGGCGCGCACCCTCGAGCTGGTGCTCGATGCGCACCACGACGGTCGACGGTCCGAGCACGCGGCGAAACACCTCCAGCTCCGAACGGCAGAACTGCTGGCAGGCCTGGGCCGCAGTACAGATCGGGCAATGGTTCTCGTGCAGGAGCACGCTGCCGTCGACCCGCGGCTCGGTCGTGGCCATGTAGCCTTCATGCGTGCGCGCCGCGGCCAGCGCCTCGACGCGCTCGTCGAGCGTCCATTTGCCGGCCAGGCGCTCGCGGTACGCGCGCTCGCTGGCCTCCTCGCGGCTGGCGATGAGTTTTTCCAGTCCCGTTTCCCCGAACAGCGTCCGTACGCCCTGGATCAGGTCGAGCGTCAGCTCGGCATGCCGGTCCGGGAAGCGCGCATTGCCGCTCTCGGTCAGCATCCAGCGCCGCACCGGACGTCCAACCTTGCCGGGACTGTCCTGGAAGCGCACCAGCCCGGCGTCGACCGCCGCTTCCAGTTGGCGCCGCACGCCCATCGCCGTCAGGCCCATCAGCGCGGCGAGCGTTTGCGCCGTCTGCGGGCCGCGGGTCTTCAGCAGCATCAGGATCTGGTCATAGGTATTCATCGCAGCTCCACCGCCTGCGCGGCCACGCTGACGGCGCGCCGGCTCCAGTTGCGCATCGCCAGCGCAGCCCACAGGGCCAGCGCGCCGCCCAGCACCAGCACGATCCGGGTGTCGACCAGCGCCAGCGCGCCGCCGGCCAGGGCCATCACGATATTGGCCAGGCAGAAGGTCGTCGAGAGCAGGCCCATGACGGCGCCCTGGCCGTAGCCGGCGAACTGGTCGGCCGCCCAGCCCTGCACCGTCGCGTTGTAGTAGGCGTGCGGCAGGCCGAACAGGACGATGGCGGCCAGGCCGACGCCCAGGCTGCCGAAGCCGACCGCCAGGATGCTCAAGGCCGCCAGCCCGGCCTGGATGCTGGCGCGCCGGCGCGGTTCGGTGCTGCTGGCGCGCCCCGCGAACAGCGCGGCGCCCGTCATCAGCGCGCACATGCCCATGTTCACGAAGGCGATCTCGCGCACCGCATAGCCGCCCACGTCCACCAGCCAGAGCGGGAAGAATTCGTAGAAGGCGGCGACGCCGCAGGCATAGGCGAAGTGGACCGAGAAGAGCGTGCGCAGCGGCGCATGGCGCAGCAGCGTGAACGCATGCCGCTCGCGCGCCACCCGCCACCAGCGCTCCCCGGCTTTCGCTGCGGCCGTCCCGCGCTCCAGTGCGCTGGCGGCCAGCAGCGCGCCCACCAGCAAGGCGCCCGCCGCAATCGTGAACGGCAGCGTGATCGAGACCCCGACCGTGAAACCCGCCAGCAGCGGCCCGACCAGCCAGCCGAGGTGAAACGCCCCGTTCAGCCACGACAGCGCATGGTTGCGCAGCGGGCCCTCGACACGCTCGACCACCATGGCGCGCATGATCGCGCCATTGCCTTCCAGCAGGCCGGTCACGAAACGCGCCAGCAGGAACAGCGGATAGGATTCGGCCACCAGCGCCGCCGCCGTCAGCGCGTGCCCGGCCGCGGCGCCGATCGCGGTAGCCAGCAGGATGCGGCGGCGGCCCAGACGATCGGACACGGCCCCCAGCACCGCGCTCCCGATCAGCAGTCCGAGTGGATTGACCATCAGCGCAATGCCGAGCAGGAGTTTCGGCGGCAGTCCGAGGAAGGCGCTCAAGCCATTGCCCACGTCGCCGGCAAACAGCGGCGCGAGGATCGGATACGGCAGCGAGGCGCCGGTCGTCGACAGCAGCCCGAGCAGGCAGAGGCTGGCGATCAGCAAATGGGTCCTGGCAGGCGGGGCGTGGGAGCTCATGCGTCCATTCTCGGCCCAGCCCGACAATAAGTAAACAATAATGTTGCTTTATTCGAGCAGCAGCCCGAAAACGATAACGCCGCTGGCGTGCAGCGGCGTTACCGGTCAAGACAAAAACAAGGACTTAGCCGTTAAAGCCCTTGCCCTCGCTCGCCAGGCGCGCCAGCAGCGGCGCCGGCGTCCAGGCATCGCCATGGCGGCCGCGCGCGAACTTGCGCATGGTCTCGAGCACGTTCGGCAGGCCGACCGTGTCCCCGTACAGCATCGGGCCGCCGCGGTGCAGCGGGAAGCCGTAGCCGGTCAGATACACCATGTCGATGTCGGACGCGCGCAGGGCGATGCCTTCTTCCAGGATCTTCGCGCCTTCGTTCACCAGCGCGAACACCAGGCGCTGGACGATCTCTTCGTCCGATACCTGGCGCCGCTCGCCGCCGGCAGCCTGCACCTGCGACTGGATCAGGTCCGTGACGACCGGCGACGGGTAGGCAGTGCGGTCGCCCGCCTTGTAGTCGTACCAGCCGGCGCCGGTCTTCTGGCCGAAGCGGCCCTGTTCGCACAGCAGGTCCGGCACCTTCGAATACACGACCTCGGGCTGTTCGATCGCGCGGCGCTTGCGGATGTACCAGCCGACGTCGTTGCCGGCCAGGTCGCTCATGCGGAACGGGCCCATGGCGAAGCCGAAGCGCTCGATCGCCTTGTCGATCTGCTCCGGCAGTACACCCTCTTCCAGCAGGAAGAAGGCCTGGCGCAGGTATTGTTCCAGCATGCGGTTGCCGATGAAGCCGTCGCACACGCCGGAGACGACGCCGGTCTTCTTGATCTTCTTGGACAGCGCCAGTGCGGTGGCCAGCACGTCCTTGCCGGTTTCCTTGCCGCGCACGATTTCCAGCAGCTTCATCACGTTGGCCGGGCTGAAGAAGTGCAGGCCGATCACGTCCTGCGGACGTTTCGTGAAGGCGGCGATCTTGTCCAGGTCCAGGGTCGAGGTGTTCGAGGCCAGGATCGCGCCCGGCTTCATGGTCGCGTCCAGCTGGCGGAACACGGTTTCCTTCACGCCCAGGTCTTCGAACACGGCCTCGATCACGATGTCGGCCTGGGCGATGTCTTCATACGACAGCGTGCCGGTGATCAGGCCGATGCGCTGGCCCGCCTTTTCCGGGGTCAGCTTGCCCTTCTTGACGGTGTTCTCGTAGTTCTTGCGGATCGTCGCCAAACCTTTGTCCAGGGCCTCCTGCTTCGTTTCCAGGATGGTCACCGGGATGCCTGCGTTGGCGAAGTTCATGGCGATGCCGCCGCCCATTGTGCCGGCGCCGATCACGGCCGCCTTCCCGATGCTGCGGGTCGGGGTGTCGGCGGGTACGTCCGGCACCTTGCTGGCGGCGCGCTCGCCGAAGAAGGCGTGGCGCAGGGCTTTCGATTCCGTGGTCTGGGCCAGCGCCAGGAAGCGCTCGCGCTCGTACTTCAGGCCATCCTCGAATTTCATCGTGACGCTCGCTGCCACACACTCGACGCATTCGAGCGGTGCGGGGAAGGCGCCGGCCATGGCTTTCACGGTATTGCGCGAGAACTGGAGGAAGGCTTCGGCGTTCGGATAGTCGACTTTCAGCTTGCGCACCGTCGGCAGCGGACGGACGTCGGCGATGCCGTTCGCGAACTCGACGGCGGAGGAAACCAGGTCCGCGCCTTCCGCGAACACTTTATCAAACAGCCGGGTCTCGGCCAGCTTTTCCGACAGCACCGGGTTACCCGAGACGATCATGTTCAGGCCCTGCTCGAGGCCGACCACGCGCGGCAGGCGCTGGGTGCCGCCGGCGCCCGGCACCAGGCCGATCTTCACTTCCGGCAGGCCGATCTGGGCGCCCGGGACGGCGACGCGGTAGTGGCAGCCGAGCGAGAGCTCGAGGCCGCCGCCCATGCAGACGCCGTGGATGGCGGATACCACCGGCTTTTCCAGGTTCTCGGCGGTGGCGATCAGGGTGTGCAGGGTCGGCTCGGTCAGGGCTTTCGGCGAATTGAACTCGCGGATGTCCGCGCCGCCCGAAAACACCTTGCCGGCGCCCGTGATCACGACCGCCTTGACGGCCTCGTCCTGCTCGGCGCGGCGCAGCGCCTCGACGGCCGCGGTGCGCGTCGCCATGCCGAGGCCGTTGACTGGGGGATTGTTCAGGGTGATGACGGCAACGCTGCCATGCACGACGTAGTCTGCACTCATGTCTCTTCCTTTTTAGTAGTTGAACCTGCACTTTTAACTATAACTGAAAAAAGTACGGTCGTCTTATTCCCTGAGCTTAAAATCCGCCCCTGCTGCACGCAATCGGATCGCGGCGCCCGCGCCTGTGCCACAATGCCGGGTTCGCGTTACCGACCGCCGGGTAAAAACATGGAAAAACTGATTGCCGAATTGATGCGCCTGTTCGTCCAGGACGGCGCCGCCGCACCCGAGCTGCTGGCGCGCCAGCTGCAGGGCGAGGAAGTCGAGACAAGCGATTTGCTGTCCTCGGGCGGCCTGACGCGCGCCATCGCCATTCCTTTCGAGGGCAAGGATGGCCCCGAGGGCGAACACTGGAAGCACTTGTGCGAGGCGGCAAATGCCCTGCAGACGGAACATGGCTTTCCCGCGCCGGCCGTCAGCGTGACCGGCCTCGGCTATTGCCTGTGGATCTCGCTCGCGGCGCCCATCCCGAATGCCCAGGCCCGCCAGTTCGTGCGCAGGATCCGCCAGGCCTGGCTGCCCGAACGTGCGGCGCGCGGCGAGGTCAGGACGCCGCCGCTGCCGCCCTGCCTGGACGCCCGCAGCGGCCACTGGGCCGCCTTCATCCATCCCGGCATGGGCGCCTCCTTCCTCGAGGAACCCTGGCTCGAGCTGGCGCCGCCGCCCCTGGCCCAGGCGGCGTTCCTGGAAGGCGTGGAAAGCCTCGCGCCCGACCGCTTCGCCGACGCCTTCGCGGCGCTGGCGCAGCCGGATCCGGCGCTGTCCGCACCGGCACCGGCTCCGGCGGCTCCGCCCGCGCCGGCCGCGCCTTCCGCCCCGGACGGCCTGCTCCTGAAAGACGCGACCCTGGAAGACATCGTGCGCCACCTGCACGCCCTGAACATCGAACCGACCTTCCGCCACCTGCTACCCGAGCCCGGCAAAGGCTGAGTCCGCCCGCTGGCACGATACGCGGGGGTTCACCCCTTTTTCACGGGTGGAGGTGTATCCTGTCCGCATGGAGCGCCTACATGGGCTCGCCACGACACGGAGGAGTTCATGGCGGAGACAAGGCGGCATATCTGTCTCGGGTTCACGGAGGAACGCTATCCGGAAGGCACCCATATCTGCTACCTGTACAACAGCGACGAAGAGCGCCGGCGCATCCTGCCCCTCTTCGCGCGCCACGCGCTGCTGGAAAACGAGGCCTTCGGCTACCTGGCCGACGTCGACACCCGTGCGGAGCTGCCGGGTGCGGCTGCCGCGCTCGACCTGACCCACGCGCTGGCAGGCCCGGCCGACCAGGTGCAGCTGCTGACTACGCGCGAAGGCTATTACCCGGAAGGAAAATTCGACGCCGACGGCATGCTCTCGCGCCTGCGCGCCCAGTATGCCCAGGCCAAGGCCGCCGGCCTGGCCGGTGCCCGTTTCGCCGGCGAAATGGACTGGGCTCTGCGCGGCGTCCCCGGCACCGAGCACATCATCGAGTGCGAGTCGCGCATCAATGAGCTGGTCAAGGAAGCGCCAATCACCATCATGTGCCAGTACGACCTGCGCAAGTTCGACGGCGCCATGATGTTCGACGTCATGAACGTGCATCCGGTGATGATCGTCGGCGGCCACATCCTGCGTAATCCCTTCTACCAGAAGGCCTGAACATGGACGCCGCGGCGGATGCGCAAGACCCGAGTGCGGAAGTGCTCGGGCGCCTGCTCGTCATCCAGCAGGCCGTCGACGCCATCCCCGACGAGCTGCGCATGGCCGATTTCGTGCGCCGCGCGATGTCCGCGGTACCCGGCGTGGCCGACGCTTTTCTCTACCTCGCAGGCGTCAACGAGCCGCCCCCGGAGCTGGCGCCACTGCTGGCGCGCTGCGCCGACAGCATTCCCGATGCGCCGGCCCAGAACCAGCAGCGCGACTTCGGCCCCGACCTGCATTGCTTTCCCATGTATGCGCCGGGCCAGCACCTGGGCTGCCTGGCCATCCACGTCCGCGATGCCGGAGCGCTGCGTCCCTACCTGCCCTTCCTGAGCAATATCTCCAGCGCCATCACGCGCATTGTCGTCGCCCACCGCTACCAGGCGCGGCTGGCCCAGCTCAACGAGGAATTGCGCCAGGCACGCGACCACCTGGAGATGCGGGTGGCCGAGCGCACCCGCGAACTCGAATACCGCGCCACCCACGATCCGGTCACGGGCCTGGCCAACCGCGCCCTGCTGGTCGACCGCCTGCGCGGCGCGATCGCCAATGCCCAGCGCGAGGGCAAAATGGCAGCCGTGGTCTATCTCGACCTCGACAGCTTTTCCTTCATGAATACCGGGCTCGGCAACGATTGCGGCGACGCCTTCCTGTGCGAAACGGCGCGCCGCCTGTCGCGCCTGGTGCGCGACAGCGATACCGTGGCGCGCATCGGTTCCGACGAGTTCGTGATCCTGCTGGCCGGCATGGAAAACGTCGAGCGCAGCAGCGCGCGCCTGTCGGCGATGCTGGCGGCGGTACGCAAACCGGTGGCGCTGGCGGGCAAGGACGTGGTCGTGACGGCCAGCATCGGCGCCTGCGTCTACCCGCTCGACGGCGACGAACCGGAAATCCTGCTGCGCCGCGCCAACACGGCCATGCACCGGGCCAAGGCCTCGGGCAAGGACAACGTCCAGTTCTATGCCAGCACGCGCGACGCCGCCGTCGCGGAACGGATGGAGCTGGAAACCGAACTGCGCCGTGCCATTCCCGCGGGCGAACTGGTGGTCTACTACCAGCCGAAGCTCGACGTGGCCGCCAACCGCTTCGTCGGCGCCGAGGCGCTGGTGCGCTGGCAGCACCCGCGCCACGGCCTGCTGCCGCCCGGCCGCTTCATTCCGATCGCGGAGGATTCCGCCCTGATCGTCGACGTCGGAGAGTACGTGCTGCGCCAGGCCTGCCTGCAGGCAAGGCTGTGGCATGAAGCGGGACACGAGGGGATGAGCGTGGCCGTGAATGTGGCCGCCCGGCAATTACGCGACGAGCGCATCGTCGGCACCGTGCGCGACGTGCTGCGCGAAACAAGCCTGGCGCCGTCCTGCCTCGAACTGGAGATCACGGAAAGCTCGATCATGCACGACCTCGAGCATGCGACGGCGCTGCTGCACGCGCTCAAGGGCCTGGGCGTGTCGATCTCGATCGACGACTTCGGCACCGGCTATTCCAGCCTTAGCGCATTGCGCAACTTCCCGGCAGACAAACTCAAAATCGACCGTTCCTTCGTGCACGAGATCGAAACCGTGTCCAGCGCCGCCGCGGTGGCGCTGGCCGTGATTTCCTTCGCCCGCACCCTGGGCATGCGCGTCAATGCCGAAGGCGTGGAAACCCTCGGCCAGGCCCAGTGTCTGAGGAAGCACGGCTGCGACGAGATCCAGGGTTTTCTACTCGCGCGCCCGGTGCCGGCCGATGAGGTGCAGGCCGTGTTCAGGCAGCCGGGGCTGGCGACCTGGTAGGGTGGACGGATTCTCCGTCCACGCGTTCAAATCACCGAGCTGCAACCGGCGCGATCGGGCATATTCCAACGATCGCCGCGTGGACGGGAGGACCCGTCCACCCTACAGCTTGTTGCATCACGCCGTCGGCAGCTTGTGCTCGCGATACTGGTCGCGCAGGCGGTTCTTCTGGATCTTGCCGGTCGCACCCATCGGCAGCGCCTCGGTGAAGACCACGTCGTCCGGCAGCCACCATTTCGCGATCTTGCCCTCGAAGAAGCCGAGCAACTCCTCGCGCGTGACTTCCTGGCCCGGGCGCTTGACCACGACCAGCATCGGCCGCTCGTCCCATTTCGGGTGGGCGACGCCGATGCAGGCCGCCTGCAGCACGGCTGGGTGCGCCATGGCGATATTCTCCAGGTCGATGCTGCCGATCCATTCGCCGCCGGACTTGATCACGTCCTTGCTGCGGTCCGTGATCTGCATGTAGCCGTCGGCATCGATCGTGGCCACGTCGCCGGTCGGGAACCAGCCGTCCACCAGCACGTCGCCGCCTTCCTCGCGGTAATAGCCAGAGACGATCCACGGTCCCTTCACGTACAGGTGGCCGTAGGTTTCGCCGTCCCATGGCAGTTCCTTGCCGTCGTCGTCGACGATCTTCATGTCGACGCCGTAGATGGCGTGGCCCTGCTTCTGCAGGATCTTGCGCTGCGCTTCCTTCGGCAGGTCTCGGTGCTTGGCCTGCAGGGTGGCGGCCGTGCCCAGCGGCGACATTTCCGTCATGCCCCAGGCGTGGATCACCTGCACGTCGAGCTTGTCCATCAGCGTGTCCATCATCGCCGGCGGGCAGGCCGAGCCGCCGATCACCGTGCGGCGGAAGGTCGAGAATTGCAGATTGTTCTGGATCGCGTGGTTGATCAGGCCCAGCCAGACCGTTGGCACGCCGGCCGAGAAGGTCACGCCTTCCGCCTCGAACAGCTCGTAGAGCGACTTGCCGTCCAGGGCTGCGCCCGGGAACACCATCTTGGCGCCCGACAGCGGCACCGAATACGGCAGGCCCCAGGCGTTGACGTGGAACATCGGCACCACCGGCAGCACGGTGTCGATCGAGGAGACGTTCAGCGCGCTCGGCGAACTGGACGCGTAGGCGTGCAGGATGGTCGAGCGGTGCGAGTACAGGGCGCCCTTCGGGTTGCCGGTCGTGCCCGAGGTGTAGCACAGGGTGGCGGCCGAGTTCTCGTCGAACAGGGGCCATTCGTACTCGTCGCTGCTCGATGCCATCAGGTCTTCGTAGCACAGCAGGTTCGGGATCTTCGTTTCCTGCGGCATGTGCGCGCGGTCGCTCATCAGGACAAAACCTTTGACCGTCTTGCAGTGGCCGGCCACCGCTTCTACCAGCGGCAGGAAAGTCAGGTCGAAGAACAGGTACTGGTCTTCGGCGTGGTTGACGATGTAGGCGATCTGCTCCGGATGCAGGCGCGGGTTGACCGTGTGCATGACGGCGCCGGAACCCGAGACCGCGTAATACAGTTCCAGGTGGCGGTAGCCGTTCCAGGCCAGGGTCGCGACCCGGTCGCCTATCTGCACGCCCAGGCCTTGCAGGACGTGCGCCATACGGCGCGCGCGCACCTCGCACTCGCGGTAGGTGTAGCGGTGCATGTCGCCTTCGACGCGGCGCGACACGATCTCGTTATCCGGAAAATGGCGCGCGGCAAATTCGATGATGCTGGAAATGAGCAGGGGCTGGTTCATCATCTGGCCCATGAGCGGGCTCTTCGGGTAGGACATGTGCGTGGTCTCCTGTGGTCGGATTACTAACTCTCGGTCGAGTGTGATTCGACCCGGCCGGACCCGTCAAGGCCTTTTGATGTTGCGCCGCAGCACGGCCGTGCTTTTCCGTAACGGGATGTAAGTGGCGTTGCAGAACAGGCGTGTGCGAATAGAATCGGCCCCGTACGGTAGAATCGCGCCATCGTCCCATTCACTATTGGAGCTGCCATTACGCCCGACGCACTGACACTGGAGAACGGCTTCGCCGCGCTGCCGCCCGCGTTCTATACCCGGCTGATGCCCACGCCCCTGCCCGCGCCTTATTTCGTCGCGGCCAGCAGCCGCGCAGCCAGCCTGGTCGGGCTCGACCCGGCCGCGCTCGCGCAGCCCGACTTCGTGGCCGCCTTCACGGGCAACCAGCTTCTGCCGGGCTCGGAGCCGCTGGCGGCCGTGTATTCCGGCCACCAGTTCGGCGTCTGGGCCGGCCAGCTGGGCGACGGCCGCGCCATCCTGCTCGGCGAACTCGACGGCCCCGAGGGCCGCATGGAGCTGCAGCTGAAAGGCGCCGGCAAGACGCCCTATTCGCGCATGGGCGACGGCCGCGCCGTGCTGCGCTCCTCGATCCGCGAATTCCTCTGCTCCGAAGCCATGGCCGCGCTCGGTATTCCGACCACGCGCGCCCTGATCGTGACCGGCTCGCACCAGCGTGTGATGCGGGAGAACATCGAGACGGCCGCCGTCGTCACCCGCATGGCGCCTTCTTTCGTGCGCTTCGGTTCCTTCGAACACTGGCACTACCGCGACAAGCCGGAAGAACTGAAAACCCTGGCCGACTACGTGATCGGCGGTTTTTATCCGGAGCTGCGCGATGCCGAGAATCCCTACAAGGCGCTGCTGGCCGACGTCACCAAACGCACGGCGCGCATGATCGCGCATTGGCAGGCGGTCGGCTTCATGCACGGCGTCATGAACACCGACAATATGTCGATCCTGGGCCTGACGCTGGATTACGGTCCCTTCGGCTTCATGGAAGCCTTCGACGTCAACCACATCTGCAACCACACGGACCAGGGCGGACGCTATTCGTATGCGAACCAGGTGGCGATCGGCCACTGGAACTGCTACGCGCTGGGCAACGCCCTGCTGCCGCTGATCGGCAGCGTCGAGGCGGCCCAGGAAGCGCTCGACGTCTACATGCCGGTCTTCGAAGCCAGGCTCGACGAACTGCTGCACGCCAAACTGGGCCTGACGACTTACGACGCCGGCGACCGCGCCCTGTTCGACAGCCTGTTCACCATCATGCAGGGCAGCCACGTCGACTTCACGCTGCTGTTCCGGCGCCTGGGCGACCTGCAGGTCGAGGCGCCGGAGACGGACTCCCCGCTGCGCGACCTGTTCATCGACCGCGCTGCCTTCGACGACTGGGCCGTGCGCTACCGCGCTCGCCTGCGCCAGGAAAACAGCGTCGATGCCGAACGCCGCGCCGCCATGAACCGCGTCAATCCGAAGTACGTGCTACGAAACTATCTGGCCCAGCAGGCGATCGAACGGGCACAGAACGGAGATTACGCGGGCGTGGCCGAGTTGCTTGCCGTGCTGGAGCAGCCTTTCGACGAGCAGCCCGAGCATGAACACTACGCCGCGCTGCCGCCGGACTGGGCGGCCCACCTCGAAGTGAGCTGTTCCTCCTGATTTACTGTAGAAAGACCACCATGACCGATAAAGTGACAAAGACCGACGCCGAATGGCGCGCCCAGCTCGACCCGATGGAATACCAGGTGACGCGCCACGCCGCCACCGAACGCGCCTTCACGGGCAAGTACTGGGACCACCACGAGCACGGCATCTATACCTGCGTCTGCTGCAACACGCCGCTGTTCGAGTCCGACGCCAAGTTCGAATCGGGCTGCGGCTGGCCCAGCTATTTCAAGGCGCTCGACCCCGACAACGTGATCGAAAAGGTCGACCGCACCCACGGCATGGTGCGCACCGAGATCATCTGCGCCGTCTGCGACGCGCACCTGGGCCACGTGTTCCCCGACGGTCCGCCGCCGACCGGACTGCGTTACTGCATCAATTCGGCCGCGCTGTCGTTCAAGGAAATCTGAAGATTAAGAGAAACCCATGAAATTCCTGTTCGACTTTTTCCCGCTGATCCTGTTCTTCGTCGTCTACAAGATCGGCAACGGCAACGAAGCGGCCGCGCTGGCCATCGCCGAGCAATACCTGGGCGGCATGGTCTCGGGCGGCAAGATCCTGGCCGAGCAGGCGCCGACCATGCTCGCCACCGTCGTCGCCATCATCGCCACCATCCTGCAGGTGGGCTACCTGCTGGCGCGCCGGCGCAAGGTGGACGGCATGCTGTGGGTCTCGCTGTTCGTGATCGTCGTCTTCGGCGGCATGACTATCTACCTGCACGACGAGACCTTCATCAAGTGGAAGCCGACCATCATCTACTGGATCTTCGCGGCCGCCCTCCTCATCAGCCAGCTGTTCTTCGGCAAGAACCTGATGCGCAAGGCCATGGAAGAAGCCCTGCCGCTGCCGGACGCCCTGTGGCCGCGCGTCGGCTACACCTGGGTCGTGTTCCTGTTCCTGCTCGGCGCATTGAACCTGCTAATGGCCTTCGTGGTCTACCGCGACAACACGGCGGCCTGGGTCAACTTCAAGGTCTTCGGCATGACCGCGATCTTTTTCGTCTTCACCATCGCCCAGTCGATGCTGCTGATGAAGCACATTCCGCAGGAGGAGGCATGAGTCTGGATAACAAGGTGGACCACCGCGTCGAGCGCATCCAGGAGGCGCTCGAAGCCGCCCTCGCGCCGACCCTGCTCGAGATTTCCGACGACTCGCACCTGCATGCCGGCCACGCGGGCGCAGCCTCCGGCGGCGGTCATTACAGTGTCAAAATCGTCTCGGAACGCTTCCAGGGACTGAGACTCGTCATGCGTCATCGACTGGTGTATGATGCCGTGGCCGATATGATGCGGGCCGAGATCCACGCCCTGGCGATCACGGCCTTGACGCCATCCGAACTGGACTGAGGCCGGTTCAGGATCGCTTAAGACTTTTGACGCATCATTCGTATCGTATTGAAGAACTGCTCTGCAAAAAGAACTAATTCAAATCTCGTCCAAGCAACTCCCTCCACAGGAAATTCAATAATGACTGTTAAGCCAGCACGTCTGCTGTTAGCCCTGATCGCCGTTATCGCGGTACCAGCATTCGCCCAGAACATGGCCGTCGTGAACGGCAAGGCCATTCCGACCTCGCGCGTCGACGCCATCGTCAAGCAGGTCGTCGCCCAGGGCCAGGGCCAGGATTCGCCGCAACTGCGCGAAGCGATCAAGCGCGACCTGATCGCACGCGAAGTGCTGATGCAGGAAGCGATCAAGCAAGGCTACGACAAGAAGCCGGACGTCAAGCAAGCCCTCGACAGCGCCCGCCAGGCCATCGTCGTGAACCAGCTGGCGCGCGACTACATCCAGAAGAACCCGGTCACCGACGCCGACATCAAGGCCGAGTACGACCGCTTCGCCAAGACCCAGGCGGGCGAGAAGGAATACCACCTGCGCCACATCCTGCTGGGCACCGAAGACGAAGCGAAGGCCGTGATCGCCAAGATCAAGGGCGGCGCCAAGTTCGAAGAGCTGGCCAAACAGAGCAAGGACACCGGTTCGGCTGCCAACGGCGGCGACCTGGACTGGGCAGCACCATCGGCCTTCCCGGCCGAATTCGCTGCCGGCTTCACCAAGCTGGGCAAGGGCCAGGTCACCGAAGCGCCGGTCAAGACCAATGCCGGCTTCCACGTCATCAAGGTCGACGACGTGCGCGCCGTGAAGGTGCCTGCCCTGGAAGAGATCAAGTCCCAGATCGCGGAAAGCTTGACCCAGAATAAACTGGCGGCTTACCAAGAGGAAATGGTCAAGAAGGCAAAGGTGCAGTAATATGTTCCACCGGCGCCGTCGCTGGCGCCGGTCTATCGTCGCCAGCGGGCGACTTTTCGAGTTTTTATAGGATCTGAACAATGATTTTGAAGCCAACCCGCCTGTTGCTCGCCATGTCCTTCATCGTGGCAGCACCTGTCTTCGCCCAAAACGTTGCGACCGTGAACGGCAAGCCGATCCCGGCGGCGCGGGTCGACCAGATGGTCAAGCAGGTCGTCGCCCAGGGCCGCGCCACCGATTCGCCGCAGCTGCGCGAACTGATCAAGAAGGACCTGATCGGCCGCGAAGTGCTGATCCAGGAAGCCGACAGGCAGAACGTGGGCGCCCGTCCCGAAGTCAAGGCCGCCATCGACAACGCCCGCCAGAGCATCATCATCAATGCGATGCTGGCCGACTACGTCAAGAAGAACCCGGTCAAGGATGCCGAGATCAAGGCCGAGTACGACAAGGCGAAAGCCGGCGCACCGGACAAGGAATACCACGCTCGCCACATCTTGGTCGAGAAGGAAGAAGACGCGAAAGCCATCATCACCAAGCTCAAGGGCGGCGCCAAGTTCGAAGAACTGGCCAAGCAGAGCAAGGATCCAGGCTCGGCTGCCCAGGGCGGCGACCTCGGCTGGACCGATCCTGGCCGCTTCGTGCCTGAGTTCTCGAAGGCCATGGTCGCCCTGCAAAAAGGCGCCATCACCGACACCCCGGTGAAGACCCAGTACGGCTACCACGTCATCAAGCTGGAAGAAACCCGCCCAGTGACCATCCCGCCGCTGGACCAGGTCAAGCAGCAGGTCGCGGAACAGCTGCAACAGCGCAAGCTCGCCGAGTACCGCGAGTCGCTACTGAAGAAGGCCAAGATCCAGTAATTCGGATCGGCTGAACGAGAAAGGCGCTTCCATGGAAGCGCCTTTTTTATTATGCGTCTGTTCGACGCGATGGTGGGCACGGGGCGCCCACCCTACGGCGCGAGCAGCCATAAGGCCGGCGTCGCTGGAACGGACGTAGGGTGGGCGCCCCGAGCCCACCAATTGCCGACGCGATTCAGTCGCAATGCTTCGGCGCCCCTGGATACTGTCCGTTGTTATAGGTATCCAGGATCCCCGCCCAGGTCTTCTGCTGCGCGCACTCGCCCGGCCCGCAGGTCGAGGGCACGGTGCCGCTACGAAACCATGCCGGGGCCGCATCGATCACCGACTGCACGCCGGCCGGCGCCGACGCACCCGCGGCCCGGTTCAGCACCGCGGCGATGTACTGGTGCGCCAGGATGACGTAGCCGCTGCCGCGCGGCGGCGTATCGAGGATCTGCTGCCAGGTGAGTCCCGACGAGAAGAACAGCGCATTGCGGTTATAAGGCGCCGGCCAGACCACGCCCGGCTTGTTGCCCCAGTAGCCTTGCGTGCGTACGCAGCCTTTCGGCGGGCAGCCGCAGACGGCGGTCGGCGTCAGCGCCGCGCTTTCCGCGAACAGGGTGCGCAGGACCGGGCTGGTCAGCGAGTCCTGCACCTGCACCGTGATCGCGCTGCGCAGCTCGCCCAGGCTGAGGGGCGCACCTTCGACCGAATACGGCACCACGAGCGTGTCCCCTGCCCGCGCCACCGCCTCGCCGGCCGTCGCCTTGAGCGCATCCCGGTAGCCGTCACGCGAGGTCTGGTTCTGGATGCGGCTGTCGACGACGACGCGCGCCCCTGCCGCCGCCGGCACGGTCACCACGCCCGAATAGCGCCATTGGCCGGTCGCTTCATTGGTCGTGACCTCGAGGGTGGCGGTCGCGGCCGCCGGCGCTTTTTTGGGCGCGGCATGGGTGGCAGTACAAACGAGCGCGAATGCGATGGCCAGGAAGGCCCGGGTGGAACTGAGCGTCATGGAAATCTCCTTTGGTAGAGGGCGGACGGACCGCCTGGAACCATGATCGCGGAGGACTCCCCAAACGGAATTGTGCAGGCTCAGCAGCGTAAGCGTTTGAATTTAAAGCGAGAAATGTTGGTCGCCGTAAATTGCGCGACCATGAAAAACGCCTCCCGCAGGAGGCGTTCCCGTCAGCGGTTCAGCCGACCCACTTGCGCGCGTTGCGGAACATCCGCATCCACGGCGCATCGTCGCCCCACGAAGGCGGCGCCCACGAGTGCACCGCCGTGCGGAACACACGCTCGGCGTGCGGCATCATGGCGGTGAAGCGCCCATCCGGCGTCGTCACCGCCGTCAGGCCGCCGGGCGAGCCGTTCGGGTTGAACGGATACTGCTCGGTGGCCTGGCCGCGGTTGTCGACGTAACGCAGGGACTGGACAACTTCGTCCAGATTCCCCGTCAGCGAGAAGTCGGCGAAGCCTTCGCCGTGCGCGATGGCCAGCGGGGCCTGGGTGCCCGCCATGCCGGCGAAGAAGATCGACGGCGAGTCGAGCACCTCGACCATGCCGAAGCGCGCCTCGAACTGTTCCGACTTGTTGCGGGTGAACTTCGGCCAGGCGTGGGCGCCCGGGATGATCGGCTTCAGGTTGGCCAGCATCTGGCAGCCGTTGCACACGCCGAGGCCGAAGGTGTCCTGGCGCGCGAAGAAGGCCGCGAACTGGTCGGCCAGCTGGGCGTTGAACAGGATGGTCTTGGCCCAGCCTTCGCCCGCGCCCAGCACGTCGCCGTAGGAGAAGCCGCCGACCGCGATCACGCCGTGGAAGTCGGCCAGCTTCGCCCGGCCCGCGATCAGGTCGCTCATGTGGACGTCGACCGCCGTGAAGCCGGCCTGGTGCATCGCCCAGGCGGTCTCGATGTGCGAGTTCACGCCCTGCTCGCGCAGGATGGCCACGCGCGGACGCACGCCCGTCGCAATGAAGGGTGCAGCGATGTTCTCGCTCGGGTCGAAGGTCAGCTTCGGCGTGATGCCCGGGTCTGCTTCGTCCAGCAGGCGCTCGTATTCCTGGTCCGCGCAGTCCGGATTGTCGCGCAGGCGCGCGATGCGCCAGCTCGTTTCCGACCACAGGCGGTGCAGGCTGCTGCGCTTCTGGTTGTAGATGACCTTGGCGTCGCGCGTGAATTCGATCGCGCCGCGTTCGTTGAGCTTGCCGATGATGTGGCTGCAGGCACCCAGGCCCAGTTCGCGCAGCACGTTCATGACTTCGCGCTTGTCGGCCTCGCGCACCTGCACCACGGCGCCCAGCTCTTCCGAGAACAGCGCGCGCAGCGTCATCTCGTTGCGGCGCTCGCCCACTTGCGCCGCCCAGTTCTTGGCGTCGCCCCAGTCGGAGGCGTGCTCGCCTTCCATGGTCAGGATGTCGAGGTTGACCGAGACGCCGGCGCGGCCGGCGAAGGCCATCTCGACGAGCGTCGCGAACAGGCCGCCGTCCGAACGGTCGTGGTAGGCCAGCAGCTTGCCCTCGCTATTGAGGCGCTGGATCGCGCCGAAGAAGGCTTTCAGGTCTTCCGGCGAATCGACGTCCGGCACCGAATCGCCGAGCTGCTGGGTAACCTGCGCCAGGCTTGATGCGCCAAGGCGGTTCTTGCCGCGGCCGAGGTCGATCAGGATCAGAGCGGTGTCGCCGACGTCCGTGCGCAGCTGCGGCGTCAGCGAACGGCGCACGTCCGGCACCGGCGCAAACGACGACACGATCAGCGAGACCGGCGAAATCACCGACTTGTTCTCGCCTTCGTCGTTCCAGGTGGTGCGCATCGACAGCGAATCCTTGCCGACCGGGATGCTGATGCCCAGCGCCGGGCACAGCTCCATGCCGACCGCCTTGACGGTATCGAACAGGGCCGCGTCCTGGCCGGGCTGGCCGCAGGCGGCCATCCAGTTGGCGGACAGCTTGATGTCTTCGATCGACGCGATCGGTGCAGCGGCGATGTTGGTGATGGCTTCGCCGACGGCCATGCGGCCCGAGGCGGCGGCGTCGATCACGGCCAGCGGCGTGCGCTCGCCCATCGCCATCGCTTCGCCCTTGAAACCTTCGTAGCTCATGGCGGTGACGGCGCAGTCGGCGACCGGCACCTGCCACGGGCCGACCATCTGGTCGCGCACGGTCATGGCGCCGACCGAGCGGTCGCCGATGGTGATCAGGAAGGACTTGTCGGCCACGGTCGGCAGCAGCAGCACGCGGCGCGCCGCTTCTTCCAGCTCGATGCCGGTCAGGTCGACCTTCGGCAGCTCGCGCTTGACGTGCTCGACCTCGCGCAGCATCTTTGGCGGCTTGCCGAGCAGGACGTCCATCGGCATGTCGACCGGGTTGTTACCGGCGAGCTCGTCCACCACGCGCAGCTGGCGCTCTTCGGTGGCGACGCCGATCACGGCGAAAGGCGAACGCTCGCGCTCGCACAGCGATGCAAACAGGCTCAGGCTCTCCGGCGAAATCGCCAACACATATCGCTCTTGCGACTCGTTTGACCAAATTTCCTTCGGCGCCATGCCGGATTCTTCGAGCTGGATCTTGCGCAGGTCGAAAGTCGCGCCGCGCTTGGCGTCGTTGACGATTTCCGGGAAGGCGTTCGAGAGGCCGCCGGCCCCGACGTCGTGGATCGAGATGATCGGGTTCTTGTCGCCCAGCTGCCAGCAGCCGTTAATGACTTCCTGCGCGCGCCGCTCCATTTCCGGATTGCCGCGCTGGACCGAGTCGAAGTCGAGGTCGGCCGTGTTGGTGCCGGTCGCCATCGAGGACGCCGCCGAGCCGCCCATGCCGATGCGCATGCCCGGACCGCCCAGCTGGATCAGCAGGCTGCCGGCCGGGATGTCGTTCTTGAACGTGTGCTGGTCGGCGATGTTGCCGATGCCGCCCGCGATCATGATCGGCTTGTGGTAGCCGTACACGCCGCCGGCCGCCTGCGCATTCTGCTCGTAGGTGCGGAAGTAGCCGCCCAGGACCGGGCGGCCGAATTCGTTGCTGAAGGCGGCGCCGCCGAGCGGGCCGTCGATCATGATCTGCAGCGGCGAAGCGATGCGCTCGGGCTTGCCGTAGACAGGCGCTTCGGCCTTCTCGCCGGCTTGCGTGACGTCGGCCGCGTTCTCCCACGGACGCTGGGCATCCGGCAGCAGCAGGTTCGAGACGGTGAAGCCGGTCAGGCCCGCCTTCGGCTTGGCGCCGCGGCCGGTTGCGCCCTCGTCGCGGATCTCGCCGCCGGCGCCGGTCGAGGCGCCCGGGAACGGGGAAATCGCGGTTGGGTGGTTGTGCGTCTCGACCTTCATCAGCGTGTGGGTCAGCTCGGTGACGGGTGCGTACTCGCCGCTTTGCGCCGGGAAGAAGCGCGTGACGGTCGCGCCTTCCATGATCGAGGAGTTGTCGCTGTAGGCGACGACCGTGCCCTTCGGCTGCAGCTGGTGCGTGTTCTTGATCATGCCGAACAGCGACTTGTCCTGCCTGACGCCGTCGATGATCCAGTCGGCGTTGAAGATCTTGTGGCGGCAGTGTTCGCTGTTGGCCTGCGCGAACATCATCAGTTCGACGTCGGTCGGGTTGCGCTGCGCCTTGGTGAAGGCGTCGTTCAGATAATCGATCTCGTCGGTCGACATGGCCAGGCCGAGTTCCGTATTCGCGCGCACCAGGGCGTCGCGGCCCTGCCCCAGCACGTCGATCGCCTCGAGGGGCTTGCCTTCGAGCTCCTGGAACAGCTGGGCTGCATCGTCGGCATTGCGCAGCACGGTTTCCGTCATGCGGTCGTGCAGCAGCGCGGACACGTTCGACAGTTCCTCGTCCGTCAGCTTCTTCGGCGCGCCGATGCTGCTGCCGAGGATGCCGCTCTTGAGCACGACCTTGTAGGCCACGCCACGTTCGATGCGGTGCACGTGGGCCAGGCCGCAGTTGTGGGCGATGTCGGTCGCCTTCGAGGCCCAGGGCGAGATCGTGCCCAGGCGCGGGATCACGAAGAACTCGACGGTACTGGCTTCGTACAGCGTTTCCGGGACCGGTTCGCCATAGGTCAGCATGGCGGTGAGCTTCTCCGTATCGTCAACCGACAGCGGAGCGCTGCTGTCGATGAAGTGCACGAAGCGGGCCTGGACCGCGGCGATCGCGGGGGCGGCTGCTTGCAACTGGTTCAGGAGGCGTTGGCTACGAAATACGGACAGGGCGTTGGAACCCGGCAGAATCAACATGGCTGAAAGTCGGTTGATGCAGCGTGGCTGCGGGTGGAAGATAGCCCGCTATTATACAGGGTTGACAATATTGCCTGCGCATAGGGGCCCTTTCTGTTGCCGTGCACTACGCTTGCCGGTATTGTAGCGATTGGAAAAAGAAGGCCCCCGCCGCCTACGAGAGAGACGATGCAAGAGAACAGCAACCTGTCGGTCCTGGTAATCGACCCCAATCCGGGCATGCGCAGCAACCTGCAGAACATGCTGAATCTGTCGGGGATCAGCAAGATCGAGTACGCCGTCAACGCCGGCACCGCGATCCGCCAGCTGACGCGCCGCGGCTACGACATCGTCCTCTGCGAATACGACCTGAGCAGCGGTTCCGGCGACGGCCAGGACGGCCAGCAGCTGCTGGAAGACCTGCGCCACCACCGCCTGATCGCTCCCTGGGCGATCTTCATCATGCTGACCTCGGAAGCCGTGTACGGCAAGGTGATCGGCGCGGCCGAGCTGGCGCCGACCGACTACGTGCTCAAACCCTTCACGGCCGACACCCTGGGCGCGCGCATCGCCCGCGCGCTCGAGCGGCGCGCCGTGTTCCTGCCGACCTGGCAGCTTGTCGCGCAGGGCAATGTGCAGGAAGCGATCCGCTCGGCCGCCGCCGCCGAGATCGCGCATCCGCGTCACGCGCTCGACTTCGCGCGCCTGCGCGCCGACCTGCACGTGAACCTCAAGGAGCACGGCGAGGCCGAGCAGATCTACCGCAAGGTACTCGACTACAAGCCGCTCGGCTGGGCCGCCCTCGGGCTGGCGCGGGCCCAGTTCGCGCAAGGCCGCATCGAGGATGCGCGCGAGACGCTGCAGATGCTGGTCGCCGCCAATCCGCGCCTGATGGCCGCCTACGACTTGCTGGCGCGCTGCCACGAAGCGCTCGGCAAAGTCGCGCAGGCCCAGAAGATCCTCGAAGAAGCGGTAGCCATCTCGCCGCACATGGTGCGCCGCCTGCGCAAACTCGGCGAAGTCGCGCTGGAAGCGGGCGACGCGGCCGCGGCCGAAAAGTCCTTCAAGCAGGTGGTCAGCAAGGCGCGCTACTCGGAGTTCCGCGACCCCGAAGACCACCTGCGCCTGGCCAAGGCCCTGGTCAAGCGCGGCGACCTGCCCGGCGCCAGCGGCGTGGTGCGCGATCTCGAACGCTCGATGCGCGCCAGTCCCGAAGTCGAGGCCTGCGTCGCCGTGGCCAACGCCGCCCTGCACGATGCCGCCGGCAACCGCGGCGCGGCGCTGACCGACCTGCAGGGCGCGGTGGCGGCGGTGCGCGCCAGCAGCGGCCTGTCCACTGGCCTGAAACTGGGCCTGGTGCGCGCCTGCCTCGACCACCGCTTAGATAAAGGCGCGCAGGACGTCATGATGGCGGTCGTGAACGACCCGGACAGCGGCGTCACGACCCAGCACGCGCTGGAACTGTTCGCCCAGGCCGGCCGCCGCGACCTGGCCGACGGCGTCCAGCAGCAGCTCAAGGCGCAGGCCCAGATCCTGCTGGGCGTCGCCGACGAGAAGCGCAATATGGGCGACGTGCGGGGGGCGGTGCAGACGCTGCTGGAAGCGCTGCACATGGCGCCTTCGAATCTGCAGGTAATGATCGCGGTGGCGGGCGGCGTACTTCGGCAGATCAACGAGCTCGGATGGGACCATCCGCTGGGCGAGCTGTGCTACGCCCAGCTGGAGAAGATCAGGGCGATCGATGCGCAGCATCCGAGGCTGGAGCCGCTCGAAGAAGAGTATCTGGCGATGCGCAGGAAGTACGGTATCTCTTCGTAGGGTGGGCGCTCCGTGCCCACCATTGCCTGCACTGCCACGTCTGCTGGTCGTAATGGTGGGCACGGGGCGCCCACCCTACTTCACTCCATAACCTCCCCCGCCCGGCGTCTCGATCACGAACATGTCGCCGGCCGCCATCTCGACCTTGCCGATGTGGCCCACCCGTTCGACGCTGCCGTCCGCGCGCACGACCGTGTTGACGCCGCGCGCACCGGGCGCGCCGCCGGCCATGCCGAAGGGCGCGTAGATCCGGTTGTTCGACAGGATCGCCGCCGTCATCGGTTCCAGGAAGCGCAGCTGGCGCACGCCGCCGTTCCCGCCGTGCCAGCGCCCGGCGCCGCCCGAATCGGGTCGGATCGCATAGCTCTCCAGCCGCACCGGGAAGCGGAACTCGAGGATCTCGGGATCGGTCAGGCGCGAGTTGGTCATGTTGGTCTGGACCACGTCGGTGCCGTCGAAACCGGGCCCGGCGCCGCTGCCGCCGGAGATGGTTTCGTAGTACTGGTAGCGCGCATTCCCGAAGGTGAAGTTGTTCATCGTGCCCTGCGAGGCCGCCTGCACGCCCAGCGCCCCGTAGAGCGCGTTGGTGATGCAGGTCGAGGTCTCGACGTTGCCCGAGACGACCGAGGCCGGGTAATGCGGGTTCAGCATCGAGCCGGGCGGGATGATCACTTCAAGCGGTTTCAGGCAGCCGCCGTTCAGCGGGATCTCGTCCTCGACCAGGGTGCGGAACACGTAGAGCACCGCCGCCATGCACACGCTCGAAGGCGCATTGAAGTTGTTGTCCAGCTGGGGCGAGGTGCCGCCGAAGTCGATGCGGGCGCTGCGTGCGGCGCGGTCGACGGTGATCGCCACGGCGATGCGCGCGCCGTTGTCGAGTTCCACCGTGAAGCTGCCGTCCTTCAGGGCGCCGATCACGCGCCGCACCGCTTCCTCGGCATTGTCCTGCACGTGGCCCATGTAGGCGCGCACGACATCCAGGCCGAAGTGCGCCACCATGCGGTGCAGCTCCTCGACGCCCTTCTGGTTGGCGGCGACCTGGGCGCGCAGGTCGGCCATGTTCTGGTCCGGATTGCGCGCCGGGTAGCGCGCGCCCTGGAGCAGCGCCCGTGCTTCGGCCTCGCGCAGCACGCCGTCGCGGCCGTCCACCAGTTTGAAGTTGTCGATCAGGACGCCCTCTTCCTCGATGCGGGTCGAATCGGGCGGCATCGAGCCGGGCGTCGTGCCGCCGATGTCGGCGTGGTGGCCGCGCGAGCCGACGTAGAAGAGGATCTCGGTTCCCGCCTCGTCGAACACGGGCGAGATCACGGTCACGTCCGGCAAATGGGTGCCGCCGTTGTACGGGTCGTTCAGCACGTAGACGTCGCCCGCCGCCATCTTGCCCGCGTTCGCGCGCATCACGGTCTTGATGCTCTCGCCCATCGAGCCCAGGTGCACCGGCATGTGCGGCGCGTTGGCGACCAGGTTGCCGGCGGCGTCGAAGATCGCGCAGCTGAAGTCGAGGCGCTCCTTGATGTTGACCGAATAGGCCGTGTTCTGCAGGCGCAGGCCCATCTGCTCGGCGATCGACATGAACAGGTTGTTGAAGATCTCGAGCATGACCGGATCGGCCGTGGTGCCGATCGCGCGCCGTTCGGGCAGCGCCTCCACGCGGCGCAGCACCAGGTGCCGGTACGGCGTGACCTCGGCCTGCCAGCCGGCTTCGATCACGGTGGTGGCGTTGTCTTCGGCGACGATGGCCGGTCCCGGAATGACGTCTCCCGGCTGCAGCACGGCGCGGCGGTAGATGCCGGTGTCGCGCCACTCGCCGCTGCCGAACATGCGCACCGTCTCGAAGGCCTGCAGCGGCTCGATGCGCGGCGAGGCCGGCGCGATCGTTTCGGGCGGCGCTTCCGAGCGGCCGAGCGCCTCGACCGACACGGCTTCCACGATCAGCGCCCGCGAAGGCATCAGGAAGGAGAAGCGGCGCTTGTAGGCCTCCTCGAAAGCGCCCTGCATCGCCTCAGGCGTGCCAAAGTCGACCAGCAGCGCCGAATCCGTGCCCTCATAGCGCAGGTGGACGCGCTTGAGGACATCGATGCGCTCGCCGCTCACGCCCTGCCTGCGCAGTTCGTCCGCGGCGCTTGCGGCGAGCGTGTCCAGGCGCGCGGCCAGCGCTGCGATACCTGAGGCACCCAGGCGCTCCTCGACCGCCTGCTCGCGCATCGCGCTCTGGTCGGCCAGCCCCATGCCATAGGCCGACAGCACGCCGGCCAGGCCGTGGATGAATACCGTCTTCATGCCGAGCGCATCGGCCACCAGGCAGGCGTGCTGGCCGCCGGCGCCGCCGAAGCTGGTCAGTGCATAGCCGGTGACGTCGTGGCCGCGCTGCACCGAGATCTGCTTGATCGCATTCGCCATGTTCCCGACCGCGATGTCGACGAAGCCTGCGGCCACCTGCTCCGGCGTGCGCACGTCGCCGGTGGCCGCCTCGATCTCGCGTGCAAGCTGCGCGAACTTCGCGCGCACGATGTCGAGGTCGAGCGGCGCGTCGCCGTTCGGTCCGAACAGGTGCGGGAAGTGATCTGGCTGGATTTTCCCGAGCATCAGGTTGGCGTCGGTCACGGTCAAGGGCCCGCCGCGGCGGTAGCTCGCAGGTCCCGGATTGGCGCCGGCGCTGTCGGGGCCCACGCGGTAACGGCTGCCGTCGAAATGCAGGATCGAGCCGCCGCCGGCCGCCACCGTGTGAATGCTCATCATCGGCGCGCGCATGCGCACGCCGGCCACCTGGGTTTCGAAGACGCGCTCGAACTCGCCCGCGTAATGCGAGACGTCGGTCGAGGTCCCGCCCATGTCGAAGCCGATGATGCGTTCGAAGCCGGCCAGGCGGCTGGCGCGCACCATGCCGACGATGCCGCCGGCGGGGCCGGACAGGATGCTGTCCTTGCCCTGGAAGGCGCGCGCATCGGTCAGGCCGCCGTTCGACTGCATGAACTGCAGGTGCACGCCGGGCAGCTCGCTCGCAACCTGGTCGACGTAACGGCGCAGGATGGGCGACAGGTAGGCGTCGACCACGGTGGTGTCGCCGCGCGCGACCAGCTTCATCATCGGGCTGACTTCGTGCGAGACGGAGATTTGCGTGAAGCCGATCTCGCGGGCGATGCGGGCCACCTCGGTCTCGTGCTGCGTGTGGCGGTAGCCGTGCATGAAGACGATGGCGAGCGCACGCGTGCCGCTGTCGTACACGGCCTGCAGGTCGGCGCGTGCCCGTGCGGCGTCCAGTTCGCGCACGATCTCTCCGTGGGCGCCGATGCGTTCGTCGATCTCGACCACCTGGCCGTAGAGCAGCTCGGGCAGCACGATGTGGCGCGCGAACAGCTTCGGGCGGTTCTGGTAGGCGATGCGCAGTGCGTCGCGAAAGCCGTGCGTGATGGCCAGTGCAGTCGGGGCGCCCTTACGCTCCAGCAGCGCATTGGTGGCGACCGTGGTGCCCATCTTGACGGCCTCGATCGCGCCCGCCGGCAGCGCGTCGCCGGTCGCGATATTCAACAGGTGGCGGATGCCGGCCACCGCCGCGTCGCGGTACTGCTCGGGGTTTTCCGACAAGAGCTTGTGCGTCACCAGGGCGCCGTCGGGGCGGCGCGCCACGATGTCGGTAAAGGTGCCGCCGCGGTCGATCCAGAACTGCCAGTCCATGCTCCACTCCCATCGGGTATCAAAGTGGGCCTATTGTATTCGCGATGGATGCGATAATTGGCGAAAATGCAGTAGCAGACACCTTCTGGAGCCCCATGGACAATCGACTTTACAGCGTGGCGCAGATACGCGCCTTGGAAGCGGCCGCCGCCGAGGCGCTCGAACCGGGCGCGCTGATGCGCGCCGCCGGCCGCGCGGCCGCCGATGCGGCGCTGGCCTTGCTGGACGGCGCGCGCGAGCGTCCCGTACTGGTGCTGGCCGGCCCCGGCAACAACGGCGGCGATGCGCTCGAGCTGGCCGCCAATCTCGGCGAAGCCGGCGTCGACGTCGTCGTGCTGCACCTGGCCGGCAGCGGCAAGCCCTCGCCGGAAGCGGCGCAGGCCCTGGTGCGCGCCCACGCCAGCCGCGCCAACTTCGCCGACGTCGCTCCCGACGTGCGTGATTGGGCGCTGGTGGTCGACGGCCTGTTCGGCATCGGCCTGGAGCGTCCGCTCGAGGGCCGCTACCGCGACCTGGTGCTGGCGATCGACCGCGTGCGCTGCCCGGTGCTGGCGCTGGACGTGCCGAGCGGCCTGGATGCCGACAGCGGCGCCGTGGTCGGCCCGAACGGCGTGGCCGTGCATGCGACCCACACCATTACCTTCATCGGCGACAAGCCGGGCCTGCACACGGCCGAGGGCTGCGACCATGCAGGGATCGTGCAGGTGGCCGGGCTCGATCTCGATCTTGCGCTTTACGAGCCGGCGCAGGCCTGCGTCGCGTCGCCGGCGCTGTTCGCCTCCATGCTCGCGCCGCGGCGCCGCAATTCGCACAAGGGCCAGTTCGGCGACCTGGCCGTGGTCGGCGGCGCGCGCGGCATGGCCGGTGCGGCCGTACTGGCCGCGCGCGGCGCCCTGTATGCCGGCGCCGGGCGCGTGTTCGCGGTGACGATCGATCCGGTGCAGGCCTTCGATCCGCTGCAGCCCGAGCTGATGTTCCGCCTGGCCCACGATTTCGACATGGCCGGCCGCGTGCTGGTGCTCGGCCCCGGCATGGGCGGCGCGATGGAAGCCATGCGCGCGCTCGGTCACGGCATCGACAGCGCCGCGCCGATCGTGCTCGACGCCGACGGCCTGAACCTGGTCGCGGCCAGCACCGAACTGCAGGCGCGCCTCACGCACCGGCAGGCGCCGACGGTGGTCACGCCGCATCCGCTGGAAGCGGCGCGCCTGCTCGGACGTTCGGCGGCGGAGGTGCAGGCCGACCGCCTCGGTACGGCGCGCGCGCTGGCCAAGCGCCTGCAGGCGGTGGTCGTGCTCAAGGGTGCGGGCAGCGTGATTGCGCGGCCGGATGGAGAAGTGGCGATCAATCCTACCGGGAATCCGGGACTGGCGACCGGCGGCAGCGGCGACGTGCTGGCGGGCGTGTGCGGCGCGCTGCTGGCGCAGGGCTGGCCGGCGTGGGAAGCGGCGATCGGCGCCGTGTGGATGCATGGGGCGGCGGCGGATCGCCTCGTGGAGCAAGGCGTGGGGCCGGTGGGCATGACGGCGGGCGAGTTGCCTGCGGCGGTGCGCTCGGTGCTGAACGGTTTGATTCGGGATCGCGGCCAGGTACGCGCCCGTTGAACGCGTGGGCGGGTAAGCCGCCCACCTTACATCCCTTGCTGGCATACCCGTAAGGTGGGCGGCTTTGCCGCCCACGCGTCCACGGACCTATGCGCCCCCGACCAGCTTCCCCGCCGCGATCGTGATCGTCCGCGCGCACCGCGCCGCCATCGCCGGATCGTGCGTGACGAGTACCAGCGTCGACCCACGCTCCCGATTCAATTCGAACATCAATTGAATGACCGCCTCGCCGGTCGCCGCATCCAGGCTCCCGGTCGGTTCGTCCGCAAACAGCAGCGGCGGTTCGGTCACGAAAGCCCGCGCCAGCGCCACGCGCTGCTGCTCGCCGCCAGACAGATACTTCGGATAATGCCGCAGCCGGCTGGCCAGCCCGACCCGCCCCAGCATGGCTTCGGCCTTGGCGCGCGCCTCGCCGTCGCCGCGCAATTCAAGCGGCAGCATCACGTTCTCGAGCGCGTTCAGGTGTGCCAATAACTGGAACGACTGGAACACGAACCCGAGCTTGGCCTTGCGGAAGGCGGCGCGGCCGTCTTCGTCGAGAGCAAAGATGTCGGTCCCGTCGAGCAGCACGCGGCCGCTGCTGGGGGCATCGAGGCCGGCCAGCAGACCGAGCAGCGTCGACTTGCCGGAACCCGAGGCGCCGACGATGGCAAGCGTCTCGGCCGGTTGCACGGTAAAATCGATGCTGTGCAGGATGGTGAGTTCGCCGCTGGCGTCCGCCACCCGCTTGGACAGGCCTTCCACCTGGATCGCCGCATGGTTTTCCATGGTGGACACTGGATTCTTCAACGCCTCGGGGTTATCGCGCATGCTGTCGTTTCTCAAAAAATTATCTGTCGCAGCAAGCCTGGTACTTGCTTCGGCGAGCGCTTATTCTGCACCAAAAACCGTACTCGTGGTGGGTGACAGCCTGTCGGCCGAATACGGCCTGGCGCGCGGCGCCGGCTGGGTCGCCCTGCTGGAACAAAAGCTGAAAGCGGAGAAGATCGACGCCAGCATCGTCAACGCCAGCATCAGCGGCGAGACCACCAGCGGCGGCCGCGCACGCCTGCCCGCCCTGCTCTCGGCGCATAAGCCCGACGTCGTGGTGCTCGAACTGGGCGCCAACGACGGCCTGCGCGGCCTGCCGGTGGAAGCGGCGTCGAGCAACCTGCGCGAGATGATCGCCATGTCGCAGAAGCAGCGCGCCAAGGTGATGTTGATCGGCATGCGCATGCCGCCCAACTACGGACGCGCCTACACCGAACGCTTCTTCGGCATGTTCGACGCGCTCTCGAAGCAGTACAAGGCGCCCCTTGTCCCCTTCATGCTCGAAGGCGTGGCCGACAAGCCGGCCCTGTTCCAGGCCGACCGCCTGCACCCGAGCGCCCAGGCGCACCCGATCATCCTGAATAACATCTGGCCCACCTTCCATCAACTGATCAAGACACGATGAAATACCCCGCCGTACTGGGCTTTGCCGACATCCTCCCCGAACTCGACCGGTTCGACACCATCATCGACGCCCGCAGCGAGGGCGAGTACGCGCTCGACCACCTGCCCGGCGCCATCAACTGCCCGGTGCTGGACAACGAGGAGCGCATCCAGGTCGGTACGCTCTACAAGCAGGTCGGCTCCTTCGAAGCGAAGAAGCTCGGCGCCGCCCTGGTCGCGCGCAATATCGCGCGCCACCTCGAAGAACAGTTCGGCGACAAGCCGCGCGATTGGAAGCCGCTCGTTTATTGCTGGCGCGGCGGCAACCGCAGCGGCTCGCTGGCACACATCCTGGCAAAAATCGGCTGGCCCGTGGTGCAGCTCGACGGCGGCTACAAAGCCTACCGCGCCGCGGTCAGCAGCGCGCTGGAAGCGCCGCCGGCGCTGCAGTGGCGCGTCATCTGCGGCACCACCGGCAGCGGCAAGAGCCGCCTGCTCGAAACCCTGGAGGGCATCGGCGCGCAAGTGCTCGACCTCGAACGCCTGGCCGCGCACCGCGGCTCGGTGCTCGGCCACCTGCCGCACGAGCCGCAGCCGACGCAGAAGATGTTCGAGACCCGGATCTGGGACAAGCTGCGTCACTTCGACCCGAGCCGGCCCGTGTTCGTGGAATCGGAGAGCAAGAAGGTCGGCAACCTGCGCGTGCCGGAAGCGGTCATGGCAAGCATGCGCGCGGCCCCTTGCGTGGCCCTGACCCTGTCGCGCGCCAACCGCGTGCGCCTGCTGATGGAAGACTACGAGCACTTCGCGCGCGATCCGCAGGCGCTGAACGGCCAGCTCGAGCACCTGGTCCAGCTGCACGGCCGCGCCAGGATCGACGCCTGGCACGAACTGGCCAACAGCGGCGCGATGCCGGAGCTGGTCGACCAGCTGCTGGTCGAGCACTACGATCCTGCCTACCTGCGCTCGATCGACCGCAATTTCGTGCAGTACGGCCAGGCGCAGGTGCTCGAGTTGGGCGACATCGCGCCGCAGGATTTCATCAAGGCGGCACAGTTGCTGCACACTGCATGAACCCGTAGGGTGGGCGCTCCGTGCCCACCGAACGATGCGCCAACGTGGCGCTTGCTTTGGTGGGCACGGGGCGCCCACCCTACAAACAAAAATACCGGACACGCGTGTCCGGTATTTTCGTTTCTACGCCAGGCACGAAGGCCTTGGGATGTATTACTCCGTCTTGGCAGCGGTAGCACCGGCGTTGATCTTCACCTTCGACTTCGCCTTGATGGCTTCCACGAAGTTGTAGAGTTCCGCCTGGCCCACCAGGCCGCCGATCTGCTCGGCTTCCTGGCTGCGGCGCGCCGTGTCCGGCTGGGCCGGTTGCGACACCTTGCCGATGCGGTAGACGCCGTAGCCGAGGCCCGGCAGGTCGACGCCGACATAGGCCGGCAGCTTGGTCACGTCGGCCTTGAACACAGCCAGCGCGCCGGCGGTGTTGATGGTTGGCTGCTGGGTGCGCGACACGACCTTGGTCTCGCCGAAGCCGGTGGCGTCGCCCGATGCCTTGGCGGCGGCCAGCTTCGCTTCGCCGGCCTGGCGTGCCAGGCGCAGCGCTTCTTCCTGGGTCACGCGCTGGCGGATCGCCGCTTCGACTTCGGCCAACGGACGCTTGGCGGCCGGCTTGAATTCGACCACGCGGCCGGCGATCAGCACGGCCGGCGCGACTTCCACGGCTTCCGTGTTGCGCTTGTTCTTGATCGCGTCCGTCGAGTACAGCGCGGTCAGGAACTTCTCGTTGTTGAACGGCGCGGCGCCCAGCGACGGGTTCGGCTTGCGGGTCAGGTTCTCGGCGGTCTGGATCTTGAGGCCCAGCTTGTCGGCGGTCGGTTTCAGGCTGTCGGACTGCTCGTAGACGCTGTCGTTGAACTGCTCGGCCAGCTCCGAATACTTCTTCGACAGCTTCGACTTCTTGACTTCGGCCGCGATCTCTTCCTTCGCGTCCGCCAGCGACTTCTGGCTCGCAGGCTTGACCGAGGTGACCTTGACGATGTGGTAGCCGAATTCAGACGGCACGATGCCGCTGATCTCGCCTTCCTTCAGGCCGAACAGGGCGTCGTCCATGGCCTTGCCGAAGGTGCCGCGCTCGATCTTGCCGAGGTCGCCGCCGTTCGCGGCCGAAGCCGGATCCTGCGACTGGGTCTTGGCGATGGCCGCGAAATCGGCCGGGTTCTTGCGCACTTCGGCCAGCACGGCTTCGGCCTTGGCCTTGGCGGCGGCTTCCTCGGCCGGCTTGGCGCCCTGCGCCTTGGTGATCAGGATGTGGCTGGCGCTACGCTCTTCGGGCGCCGTGAAGCGCTTCTTGTTGGTTTCGTAGAACTGGGCGATCTCGGCGTCGTTCACGGTCACCTGGCTTTCCACGGCCGCGGCGTCGAGCACGATGTACTCGGCCTTCACGGTTTCCGGGATCTGGAACAGATTGGCGTTCTTGTCATAGAAGGCCTTGACCATGTCGTCGGTGACTTTCACTTGCGGCAGGTACTGGGCGATCGGGAACACCAGTTCCTGCACTTCGCGCTGCTGGTCGTTGATGTCCGAGATGCGGCCGGCGATCGAGCGCGGCACGAAGGCGGTGGCCTGGATCGAGCCGGCCAGCTGCTGGATCGCCATGTCGCGGCGCATGCGCGATTCGAAGATCTGCGGCGTCATGCCTTGCGCGGCCAGGGCGGCGCGGTAGGCGTCCATGTCGAAGCTGCCGTCCGGTTTGCGGAAGGATTCGATGGCGTTGATGGCCTTGGCGATCGACTGGTCGCCCACGGTCAGGTGGCTGCGCGCGATTTCGGCGTTGACGGCGCGTTCGGCGACCAGGTTTTCCAGCACTTCGCGCTTCGCTTCGGGGGTGTCGAACAGCTTCTGGTCGAACTGCGGACCCATTTGCTGGCGCGCCTGGTCGATCTGGCGGCGCTGCGCATCGTCCCATTCCTGCTGGGTGATCTTCTGGTCGCCCACGCTGGCGACGCCGGCGGCGCTGTCGCCGCGGTTCTGGTAGCTCTCCACGCCCACCAGCACGAACGAAGGAATGATCAACAGCAGCAGTACGCCCTGCAATATGCGCTTGTTGTTACGTACAAAATCAAACATGGTCCACCAATCGCTGTAGAAATGGCTCGCTGTAGAAATGTCTTCTACGCACAAGTTAAAAAAAAAGGCGAACTCGCGTTCGCCTCTTCTCGTTGACATCCTCTTTCTCAAGCATGTCAGATACTGCTGAAATCTGGCGGAGCGGACGGGGCTCGAACCCGCGACCCCCGGCGTGACAGGCCGGTATTCTAACCAACTGAACTACCGCTCCACAAAACACTGGGTACTACTCCATCCGTGCGGCGAAAGCCGAGAGGCTTAAGCTCTCCACCTGCTACAGGATGTTTTCTTTGCATGTCACTGCAAAGAAGGCATTAGTTTACAGCATCTTTCAGTGCTTTACCAGCCTTAAATTTCGGAACCTTTGCAGCTTTAATCTTGATCGGTTCCTTGGTGCGTGGATCGCGGCCGGTGCGCGCGGCGCGGTCGCCGACGGTGAAGGTGCCGAAGCCGACCAGGGTCACGCTGTCGTTGTTCTTCAGGGTGTTGGTCACCGCTTCGATCATCGCGTCCAGGGCACGGGTGGCCGAGGCCTTGGTAATGTCCGCGGATTTCGCGATTTCTTCGATCAGTTCAGTCTTGTTCACTCGTATCCTCTTTCGTTCCTGGCGCTGCGGCGCTGCGCCTTCCTGCAAAAAGTGCAAGCGCGTATTAAACAAGGGGCGTTTGCTTCTGTCAAGCAACATTCATCCGTGAATGCTTCAATATGGTGATTTATTGGCTTTCGCCGATGTGGCGCGGGCATTTCCGTTCACGCATGGGCGAAAAAAAGGCGCCCCGCAGGGCGCCCTTTATGACGTCACAGCGATCAGTGCTTGACCACGCCTTCCTGGCCGTCCGTCGACGGCGCCGGCGTCACCGACACGGCCGGCACGTCGACGATCGCTTCCGGCTGCCGTTCCAGCGCCACTTCCAGCACCTTCTCGATCCAGCGTACCGGCACGATCTCGAGCTTGTTCTTGACGTTGTCCGGAATCTCGGCCAGGTCCTTCACGTTCTGCTCGGGGATCAGGACCGTCTTGATGCCGCCGCGATGCGCCGCCAGCAGCTTCTCTTTCAGGCCGCCGATCGGCAGCACTTCGCCGCGCAGCGTGATCTCGCCCGTCATCGCCACGTCGGCGCGCACCGGGATGCCGGTAAAGGCCGACACCAGCGCCGTCGTCATGCCGATACCGGCGGACGGACCGTCCTTCGGCGTCGCACCTTCCGGCACGTGGATGTGGATGTCGCTCTTTTCGAACGCTTCCGCCTTGATGCCGAAGCGCTGGGCACGCGAGCGCACCACGGTGCGCGCCGCCTCGATCGACTCCTTCATCACGTCGCCCAGGGTACCGGTGCGGATGATGCCGCCCTTGCCCGGCACGTTCACGGCTTCGATCGTCAGCAGGTCGCCGCCGACCTCGGTCCAGGCCAGACCGACCACCTGGCCGACCTGGTTTTCCTTCTCGGCCACGCCGAAATCGTAGCGACGTACGCCCAGGAACTTGTCCAGGTTCTTGTTGCTGACGACGACGGCCTTTTCCGACTTCTTCAACAGCAGCATCTTGACGACCTTGCGGCAGATCTTCGAGATTTCACGCTCGAGCGAACGCACGCCGGCTTCGCGGGTGTAGTAGCGGATGATGTCGCGGATTGCCGACTCTTCCACCTTGATCTCGCCGTCCTTCAGGCCGTTCGCCTTGACCTGCTTCGGCAGCAGGTAGCGCTGCGCGATGCTGGTCTTCTCGTCTTCGGTGTAACCCGAGAGGCGGATGACTTCCATCCGGTCCAGCAGTGCCGGCGGGATGTTGAAGGAGTTCGAGGTCGCCACGAACATCACGTCCGAGAGGTCGAAGTCGACTTCCAGGTAGTGGTCCGAGAAGGTGTGGTTCTGTTCCGGATCCAGCACTTCCAGCAGGGCCGAGGACGGATCGCCGCGGAAGTCCGCGCCCATCTTGTCGATCTCGTCGAGCAGGAACAGCGGATTGCGCACGCCGACTTTCGCCAGCGACTGCAGCACCTTGCCCGGCATCGAGCCGATGTAGGTACGGCGGTGGCCGCGGATCTCGGCTTCGTCGCGCACGCCGCCCAGGGCCATGCGCACGAACTTGCGGTTCGTGGCGCGGGCGATGGACTGGCCCAGCGAGGTCTTACCCACGCCCGGAGGACCCACGAAGCACAGGATCGGGGCCTTCAGCTTGTCGACGCGCTGCTGGACCGCGAGGTATTCCAGAATGCGTTCCTTGATCTTCTCCAGGCCGTAGTGCTCGGCTTCCAGCACCTTCTCGGCGTTCGACAGGTCGTTGGTGACCTTCGACTTCTTCTTCCATGGCAGCGAGACCAGGGTATCGATGTAGTTGCGCACGACGGTGGCTTCGGCCGACATCGGCGACATCAGTTTCAGCTTCTTGATCTCGGCGGTCGCCTTGTCCAGGGCTTCCTTCGGCATCTTGGCAGCGATCACCTTCTTCTCGAGCTCGTCGATGTCGGCGCCGTCTTCGCCCTCGCCCAGTTCCTTCTGGATGGCCTTGACCTGCTCGTTCAGGTAGTACTCGCGCTGCGATTTTTCCATCTGGCGCTTCACGCGGCCGCGGATGCGCTTCTCGACCTGCAGGATGTCGAGTTCGCCTTCCAGCTGGCCGAGCAGGTGCTCGAGGCGCTTGGCGACGTTGAAGATTTCCAGGATGACTTGCTTCTGCTCGAGTTTGAGCGGCAGGTGGGCGGCCACGGTGTCGGCCAGACGGCCGGCGTCGTCGATGCCGGCCAGCGAAGCCAGGATCTCGGGCGGGATTTTCTTGTTGAGTTTGACGTACTGGTCGAACTGCTGGACGATCGCACGGCGCATCGCCTCGACTTCGGAATCGTCGCCGATTTCCGAACGCAACGGGGTCAGCTCGGCGACGAAGTGGGTCGGCGCATCGCTGATGTGGTCGATACGGGCGCGTTGCGAACCTTCGACCAGCACCTTCACGGTACCGTCGGGCAGTTTCAGCATTTGCAGGATGTTCGCGACGCAGCCGATCTCGTAGATGTCAGCGGCGGAAGGTTCGTCCTTGGCAGCCGCCTTCTGGGCAGCGAGCATGATGCTCTTGCCCTGCTCCATCGCGGCTTCGAGCGCCTTGATCGATTTCGGGCGGCCAACGAACAGGGGTATTACCATATGGGGAAACACGACCACGTCGCGCAACGGCAGGAGGGGCAGCGTCGTTTGCTCGGTTAATTTCGAAGTTGTCATGGTATACCTTATAAAAAGCGTGTAACGGATGTTGGGCGCACACGGTTAAAACTCAAGACCGTCCCGAATTTATTTCTACGAATAAAAAAACAACTTCGCGAAATGCAATCTGGACGTTCCAATAAAAATCCCGATTTGAAATAAAAAAGCCACTACGTGACGGGGCGTCACGAGTGGCTTTTCGATTGAAGCCGGATGCTTTTATTGAGGTAAATTGTACCGCCAAGCTCCCAGCGCACAAGTGCTTTTGTGGTTTCCGCGCGGATATTTTTTAATTTTCTCCGGAGGCTTTTGCGGTTTCGCTGTAAATCAGCAAAGGTTTCGCGCCGTTCGTGATCGTATTTTCATCAACCACGACTTTCACGACGTTTTGCTGATTCGGCAATTCGTACATCACGTCGAGCAGCGCGTGTTCCAGGATCGAACGCAGGCCACGGGCACCGGTTTTGCGCGCCAATGCCTTTTTCGCAATCGCGTGCAGTGCGGCTGGACGAATTTCCAGTTCCGCGCCTTCCATTTCCAGCAGTTTCGAATACTGCTTGATCAGCGCATTCTTCGGCTCGATCAGGATCTGGATCAGCGCTTCTTCCGTCAGCTCGCTCAGGGTGGCGACGACCGGCAGGCGGCCGACGAGTTCCGGGATCAGGCCGAACTTGATCAGGTCTTCCGGCTCGGCTTCGAGCAGGATTTCGCTGTTCGAGCGCTGGCTCTGGCTCTTCACGCTGGCGGCAAAGCCGATGCCGCTCTTTTCCGAACGGTTCTGGATGATCTTGGCCAGGCCGTCGAAGGCGCCGCCGCAGATGAACATGATGTTGGTCGTGTCGATCTGGACGAAGTCCTGGTTCGGATGCTTGCGCCCGCCCTGCGGCGGCACCGACGCCATTGTGCCTTCGATCAGTTTCAGCAGGGCTTGCTGCACGCCCTCGCCCGAGACGTCGCGGGTGATCGACGGATTGTCGGACTTGCGCGAAATCTTGTCGATCTCGTCGATGTAGACGATGCCGCGCTGGGCCTTCTCGACCTCGTAGTTGCAGCTCTGCAGCAGCTTCTGGATGATGTTCTCGACGTCTTCGCCCACATAGCCCGCTTCAGTCAGCGTGGTGGCGTCGGCGATGACGAAGGGCACATTCAGCATGCGCGCCAGGGTCTGGGCCAGCAGGGTTTTACCGGAACCGGTCGGGCCGACGAGCAGGATGTTGCTCTTGGCCAGCTCGACGTCGTCCTTCTTGCCCAGGTGCTTGAGGCGTTTGTAATGGTTGTACACCGCCACCGACAGGATGCGCTTGGCGGTCTGCTGCCCGATCACGTACTGGTCGAGCAGTTCGGCGATTTCGTGCGGGGTCGGCAGGTCGGACTTGGCGCCCGCCACCGATTCCACGTTCGAGGTCTCGTCGCGGATGATGTCATTGCACAGGTCGATGCACTCGTCGCAGATGAACACCGAAGGTCCCGCGATGAGCTTTTTGACCTCGTGCTGGCTCTTGCCGCAGAACGAGCAGTACAGGAGCTTTTCGCCGCTGGAGGATTTTTTGTCAGACATGGGGGGCAGGTCTCATTAAGTACTGGAAATATAAACGCGAATATAACGGGAATGCGCGGACGCGACAACGCATGCGTACACCACCATGCTACCCGAAATAAAAAACAAACGCCCGAACGTGTTTGCGCCCGGGCGTTTTTTAAGCAACACCTTGTGGTGGCTCAAGCGCTTAGGCGCGGTTGGTCAGCACCCGGTCGATCAGGCCATACTCGACCGATTCCTCGGCCGACATGAAGCGGTCGCGGTCGGTATCCTTGTGGATCTGCTCGACGCTCTGGCCGGTGTTCTCGGCCATGATGCGTGCCAGGCGCTCGCGCAGGTACAGGATTTCCTTGGCCTGGATTTCGATGTCCGAAGCCATGCCCTGCGAACCGCCGGACGGCTGGTGGATCATGACGCGCGAGTTCGGCAGCGAGAAACGCTTGCCCTTGGCGCCGGCCGCCAGCAGGAAGGCGCCCATCGAAGCCGCCAGGCCCGTGCACAGGGTCGACACGTCGGGCTTGATGAAGTTCATCGTGTCGAAGATGGCCAGGCCGGCCGAAACCGAGCCGCCAGGCGAGTTAATGTAGAGCGAGATGTCCTTGTCCGGATTCTCGCTTTCCAGGAACAGCATCTGGGCGACGATCAGGTTGGCCATCTGATCGTTGACAGGACCGACCAGGAAAATCACGCGTTCCTTGAGCAGACGCGAGTAAATGTCGTACGCGCGTTCGCCACGGCCGCTTTGCTCAACTACCATCGGCACGAGGCCGAGTGCTTGGGTGTCCAATGCCGGATTACGGTTCATACCTGTCTCGTTCCTTGTAAGAGGGCTAAAAACGGGGCTGCAACGGTAGGCTCAAGTAACCGAGCCTACCCTCAAGCTCAACCCTGTGGGTTGCTGCCCATCAATTCGTCGAAGGCGACGTCCTTGGTGGCGACCTTCGCCTTGCCAAGCACATAGTTAACGACGTTTTCTTCCAATACAAGGGCTTCCACTTCGCCCAGGCGACGACGGTCGCTGTAGTAGTACTTCAGGACTTCCTTCGGATCTTCGTAGCTCTGCGCGAAGTCTTCGATCTGGGCCTTCACCTGCTCTTGCGTTGCTTGCAGGTTGTTGTCCTGGACCAGTTGCGACAGGATCAGACCCAGGCGCACGCGGCGCTCGGCCTTTTCGGCGAACAGGTCGGCCGGGAACGGCAGGCTCTTCACGTCCATGCCGCGCTGGGCCATGTCCTGGCGGGTCTGCTCGGCCAGGCGCTCGGAATCCTGCTGGATCATGACTTTCGGCACGTCCATCTCGGTCACTTTGACCAGGGCGTCCATCACGGCTTCCTTGTTGCGGGCCTTGACGCGGGCGTTGACTTCACGCTCCAGGTTGGTCTTGATGTCGGCGCGCATTTTTTCGATCGAGCCGTCTTCGATGCCCAGCGACTTGGCGAACTCTTCGTCGACTTGCGGCAGGTGCGCCCATTCCAGCTTCTTCAGCGTGATGGTGAACTCGGCGGTCTTGCCGGCGACGTCGGCGCCGTGGTAATCCTCAGGGAAAGGCAGCGGGAAGGTCTTGCTCTCGCCCACTTTCAGACCCACGGTTGCCGATTCGAATTCCGGCAGCATGCGGCCTTCGCCGAGCACGAATGCGTAGTCTTCCGCCTTGCCGCCCGAGAATTCCACGCCGTCGATGGTGCCGACGAAGTCGACGGTCACGCGGTCGCCGTTGGCGGCGATGGCTTCGCCGCCGTCGCCGTGCTCGCCTGCCTCACCCTTGGTGTGGTAGTGCACGCGCTGCTTGCGCAGGATGTCGATGGTCTTGTCGATCTCGGTGTCCGAGACCTCGGCCTTGACGGTTTCGATCTCGGTGTTGGCCAGGTCGCCGATGACGACTTCCGGGAACACTTCGAAGGTCGCGTCGAAAGCCAGCATGCCTTCCGGTGCGTCCTGCTTCGGCTCGATTTTCGGGAAACCGGCAACGCGCAGCTGGTTTTCGTTGGCGGCTTCGTTGAAAGCGCGGCCGACGCGGTCGTTCAGCACGTCCGATTCGATCTGGTAGCCATACTGGGCTGCGACCATTTTCAGAGGCACTTTGCCCGGACGGAAACCAGGCGCCTTGGCGGTCTTGGCCTGCTTCTTGAGGCGTTTTTCAACTTCCGAACGGACGTCGCTCAGCGGAAAAGTGATCGTCAAGCGACGCTCGAGTTTGTCCAGGGTTTCGACTGCAGTTGCCATCGTAAAAATCGTCCAAAAAAATAATTATTCGTGGTGCGAGGAGGGGGACTCGAACCCCCACACCATTGCTGGCGTCAGGACCTAAACCTGGTGCGTCTACCAATTTCGCCATCCTCGCGCAGGATTGCATATTGCCACAAAAACAAAGGGCGCCCGACAGTAGAAACCGGCCGCCCTGCACTCCATTGTTTAGGGGCTACAACTTCAACCCGGTATTTTACTGGATTTTCTGACACTACAGGAGTGATTTTTATAAGGTGCGGGGCGTGGCTCATATACATATATGTCAGGCGGCGCGATTCCTCGGCCGGTGAAGCGCGTGGAGTCGGGACTCCACCCTACGCATTGCGCGAATCGTAGGGTGGAGTCCCGACTCCACGCGTTACGACGCATGCCAATCGAGACGCGTCTACCGGACAGGTTTCCTAACCCTGAACCACGCCGCATACAAGGCCGGCAGGAACAGCAGCGTCAACGCGGTCGCCACCAGCAACCCACCCATGATCGCCACCGCCATCGGCCCCCCAGAACACCGAGCGCGACAGCGGAATCATGGCGAGCGCCGCCGCAGCCGCCGTCAGCAGGATCGGCCGGCAGCGCCGCACCGCCGCCTCGACGATCGCATCCCAGGGCTCGGCCCCGGCGCGGATGTCGTGCTCGATCTGGTCGACCAGGATCACCGAGTTGCGGATGATCATCCCGAACAGCGCAATCACCCCGAGGTTGGCGACGAAGCCGAAGGGCCGGTCCAGTATCAGCAGCGCCATCGCCGCTCCCGCCACGCCCAGCGGCCCGGTAAGGAAGACCAGCATGGCCCGCGAGAAGCTGTGCAGCTGCAGCATCAGCAGGGTGAACACGATGAACAGCACCAGCGGCACATTGGCCGTGATCGAAGCTTCCGCCTCCGAGCTGTCGGCCGCGGCGCCCTCGAGCGTGATGCGGTAGCCGGCCGGCAGCCGGGCGCGGATCGGATCGAGCCTGGCGCTCACCTGCTCCGAGACGGTCGGTCCCTGGATGCCGGCCACCACGTCCGACTGCACCATGATCGCCCACTCGCGCCCCTCGCGCCAGATCACGCCCGGCTCCCAGGCCAGGCCAATGCGCGCCACCTGCCCCAGCGGCACCGGGCGGTTCGAGGCGGTGGCCACGTTCAGGTCCTGCAGCACGCCGATCGTCGCGCGCTCCTCGAACGGCTGGCGCACGACGATGTCGATCAGCTCGTTCGTTTCGCGGAACTGGCCGATCCGGGTACCCGTCAACAGCGTCTGCACCGCGCGGCGCACCCCTTGCGAGCTGACGCCCAGGGCGCGCAGCTTGTCCTGGTCGAGGTCCAGGCGCAGCACCTTGACCGGCTCGTTCCAGTTGTCGTTGACGCCGACCGCGTTGGGATTGGCGCGCAGCACCTCCTTGACCTGCCCGGCCACGGCGCGCACCACGCCGATGTCGGGGCCGGCCACCTGGAACTGCACCGGATACGGCACCGGCGGTCCGTTCGGCAGCAGTTTGACGCGCCCGCGCGCTTCGGGAAAGTCGTTCGCGAACACGTCTTCGATGGCGCGTCTGAGCCTTTCGCGGTGCGCCGCGTCAACCGGCAGCACCACGAATTGCGACACGTTCGACTGCGGAAAGATCTGGTCGAGCGGCAGGTAAAAGCGCGGGCTGCCGGTGCCGACATAAGTGGTGACGCTCTCGACGCCCTGCTGCCCGCGTACAAAGGTTTCGAACTTTTTCGCCAGCGCCTCGTTGGCCGCGAAGCTGGTGCCTTCCGGCAGCCACATTTCCACCATCAGTTCCGGCCGGCTCGAATCGGGAAAGAACTGCTTTTCGATGAAGCGAAAGCCGAACACGCCCAGCGCGAATACGGTCAGACTCAGCGCGATCGTCGTCTTGCGGTAGTCCACGCACCAGTTCACGAGCCGGCGAAAGCGCTGGAAGCCGGGCGTGTCGAATACCCCGTGCGCATTGGCGCCCGGCTTGGGCCTGAGCAGCAGGAATCCGATGTAGGGCGTGAAGGTCACCGCCACCACCCACGACACCAGGAGCGCGATCGCGTTCACCGAAAACATCGTGAAGGTGTATTCGCCCGCCGCCGACTTCGCCAGGCCGATCGGCAGGAAGCCCGCAGCCGTGATCAGGGTCCCGGTCAGCATCGGCATCGCGGTCGAGGTGTAGGCAAAGGTGGCCGCGTCCAGGCGCGACAGGCCCTCCTCCATCTTGCGCACCATCATTTCGACGGCGATGATGGCATCGTCCACCAGCAGCCCGAGTGCGATGATCAGCGCGCCCAGCGAAATCTTGTGCAGGGCGATGTCGAAGATGCGCATGAACAGAAAAGTGATCGCCAGCACCAGCGGGATCGTCATCGCAACCACCAGCCCGGGACGCACGTCGAGGCGCAATCTGGGCCGGGTATGCAGGCCCAGCGCCAGGAAACTGACGGCCAGCACGATCACGACCGCTTCGATCAGGGTGTGGATGAATTCGTTCACCGAGCTGGTCACGGCGCGCGGCTGGTCCGCCACCTGTTCCAGCTCGATGCCGACCGGCAACTGGGCGCGCACGCGGGCCAGCGTCGCCGCCAGCGCCTCGCCCATCCGGATGATGTTGCCGCCCTTCTCCATCGATACGCCCAGGCCGATCACTTCCCTGCCGTTGAAGCGCATCTTGTCCGCCGGCGGATCGCGGTAGCTGTGGCGCACGGTGGCGAAATCGCCCAGGCGGAAGGTGGTGCCGCCGGCGCGCAGCTGCAGGTCCTCCAGCTCGCCCAGCTTCCTGATCGCCCCGCCGACCCTGGCGTGCAGGTTGTCGCCGGGCGTGACCAGCACGCCTGCGGCCTCGACGTTGTTTTGGGTGGCCAGCTGGTTCACGACCTGCTCGAAGGGGATGCCCAGCTGCGCGAACTTCCGGTTCGAGAACACGATGTCGACCTGCTCGTCCTGCACCCCGAACTGTTCGACCTTGGCCACCAGCGGTACCGCCAGCAGCGCCTGGCGCACGAAATCGGCGTAATCCTTCATCTCGGCATAGGTGAAGCCGTCGCCGGACAGCGCGAAGATCGAGCCGTAGGTATCGCCGAACTCGTCGTTGAAGAAGGGCCCGAGGACGCCCTGCGGCAGGGTAGCGGCGATGTCGCCGATCTTCTTGCGCACCTGGTACCAGGAAGCGGGCACGTCGCGTGGCGGCGTCGACTCGCGCAGTTCGACCAGGATGGTGGTTTCGCCGGGCTTGGAAAAGCTGCGCAGGCGGTCGAGGTAGGGCGTTTCCTGCAGTTTGCGCTCGAGCTTGTCGGTGACCTGCTCGGCCATCTGCACCGCGGTCGCGCCCGGCCAGATGGCGCGCACCACCATCACGTGGAAGGTAAACGGCGGATCCTCGTCCTGGCCGAGGACCTTGTAGCTAAGGATGCCGCCGATCAGCAGCGCCGCCATCAGGTAGCGGGTCAGCGGGACGTGTTCGAGCGCCCAGCGCGAGAGGTTGAAGCCGCTCATCGCGCACCTCCAGCGCGCCCTATCGGCACGCTGCCGGCAGCCACCTCGGTATCGCCGCGGCGTGCCACGTCGGCCTGCAGGATGCGCACCTTCTGGCCCTGGCGCAGCAGGTTGACGCCGGCCGTGACGATGGCCTGGCCGTCCTGCACGCCCGTCCCCAGCAGCACGTCGTTGCCCACCTGGCCGACGACCTGCACGGGCACCCGGCGCACCGCGCCACGCTCCACCAGCCAGACTCCGGTCTTGCCCCCTCGTAGTGCAGGCTGCTCAAGGGCGCGCGCAGGCCGGCGCCGCTGCTTGCGGCCACCTGCGCCGTGGCCGTCATCCCCAGGCGCACCCCTGAGCGCGGCGGGATGGCGATCCGCGCCGGATAGGTGCGGGTGGCCGGGTCGGCCGCCGGCGACACTTCGCGCACGCGGCCGGGAATCGCTTCCTCCGGCTCGGCCCAGAGCCGCACCGCCACTTGGTCTCCGGTGCGCAAGCCCCCAACACGGTCTTCCGGAATCCCGATCACGACGTCCAGCGCATCCAGGCGCGCCACGCGTACCACCGGCGTGCCGGCCGCCACCACTTGGCCGGCCTCGGCCTCGATGCCGGTCACGACGCCGTCGACGTCGGACCGCAGGCTGGCATAGTCCGCCTGGTTGGCCTGGCTTTGAAAAGCGGCGCGCGCGGCCTCGGCCTCGGCGCGCGCCGCGCGCAGGGCGGCGCGCTTGGTGTCGAGCACCGACTCGCTGACGAAGTTCCGTGCGCGCAGTTCCTGGTAGCGCGCATAGTCCGCATCGGCTAGGTCGCGGCTGGTCTCGGCCGCGCGCAAGCTGGCCTGGGCCTGGCTGGCCGCCAGCCGCAAGTCCTGCGGGTCGAGCCGCATCAGCACCTGGCCGCGCCGCACCGTGGTGCCGACGTCGACCTCGCGGGCCGCGATCTTGCCAGCCACCCGGAAGCCCAGCTGGGACTCGTAACGCGGGCGCACTTCGCCCGCGAACTCGGCGCTGGCCTGGAACGGCGCCTGGCCGAGCACCGCGACGCGCACCGGGCGCACGGGCTCGGTGCCGGCTTCCTGTTTCGAGCACGCGCCCAGCAGGAGGGCGTACAGCAGCATGAAGGGCGCGGCCTTCGGCCAGCGCGGACGGATCAAGGTAGCCACGGCATTCTCCCTCTCGGTGGGACGGCGTGCTCTCTTAACCAGTATCGTGCGGATCGGGGCCCTCCTCAAGCGGCGACCCTTATAATGTCGCGCATACATTTTAGAAATGGCCGACCGGTCATTGTCGATCGCATGGCCGTCGAGCATTACGAAAATTTCCCCGTCGCTTCCATCCTGCTGCCGCGCCGCCTGGTGCCGGCCGTAGAAGCGATTTATGCCTTCGCGCGCGGCGCCGACGACGTCGCCGACGAGGGCGATGCCCTGCCGGCCCAGCGCCTGGCGGAACTGGGCGAATACGAAGCGGCCCTGGACGCGATCGCAGCCGGCCGCACGCCGGAGCGCCCGATGTTCGCGCGCCTGGCCGCGGTCGTCGCCCAGTACCGGCTCGACCTGCCGCCGCTGCGCGACCTGCTGTCGGCCTTTCGCCAGGACGTGGTCACGACGCGCTATCCGGACTATGTTTCTTTGCTCGACTATTGCCGCCGCTCGGCTAATCCGGTCGGTCGGCTGATGCTCGCGCTGTACGGCGTCGGGGGCGAGCAAAACCTGCGCGAGGCCGATGCCGTCTGCTCCGCCCTGCAGCTGATCAATTTCTGGCAGGACGTCGGCATCGACATCGGCAAGGGCCGCATCTACCTGCCTTTGGCAGATTTGCAGCGTTTTGGGGTGCCTGAAGCCGATATCGTCGCGCAGGCCGATACCCCGGCCTGGCGCGCCCTGATGGCATTCGAGGTCGAGCGCGCCCGCGCCCTGATGCTGTCCGGCGCCCCGCTCGCCACCCGGCTGCCCGGACGCATCGGCTGGGAGCTGCGGCTGGTGATCCAGGGCGGCCTGCGCATCCTCGAGCGCATCGAAAAAGCGCAGTACGATGTCTTCCGGCGCCGGCCCCAACTCGGCAAGTCCGATTATGTTCTGATGGTCTGGCGCGCGCTGCGCATGTAGGAAAAAACCCGTCAAGCGGACCCGGCAGCGACGCGCATCGGCTAAGATAGCGGATTCGCATCCCCTGCCATTGCCTTTTTTACATGTCTCCTGACGAATACTGCCAGCAAAAGACTGTCCAGAGCGGTTCCAGCTTCTATTACAGCTTCCTGTTCCTGCCGCCCGAGCGCCGCCGTGCGATCACGGCCCTGTACGCGTTCTGCCGCGAAGTGGACGATACCGTCGACGAAGCGAGCGACGCCTCGCTGGCGCGAATCAAGCTGGCCTGGTGGCGCACCGAAGTCTCGACCATGTACAAGGGCACGCCGACCCATCCGGTGACCCAGGCGCTCAAACCCCACCTGGATGTCTACAAGCTCGAAGAGGAGCACCTGCAGGCGATCATCACCGGCATGGAGATGGACCTCGACCAGAGCCGTTACCTCGATTATCCGGGCCTGCGTAAATACTGCTGGCATGTGGCCGGCGTGGTCGGCATCCTGTCGGCCAGCATTTTCGGCTACACGAATCCGCAGACCCTGCAGTATGCCGAGAAGCTGGGCCTGGCGTTCCAGCTGACGAACATCATCCGCGACGTCGGCGACGACGCCCGCCGCGGCCGCATCTACCTGCCCGTCAACGAGCTGCAGCAGTTCGGCGTGACGGCGGCCGACCTGATGAATGCGCGCCACAGCGAAAAGTTCGAGGCGCTGATGCGTTTCCAGACCGAGCGCGCGCAGGCGATGTACGACGAGGCCCTGGCCCTGCTGCCGAAGGAAGACCGGCGCGCCCAGCGTCCCGGCCTGATGATGGCGGCGATCTACCGCACCCTCCTCGACGAAATCGCCCGCGACAACTTCCACGTCCTGAACCAGCGCATCTCGCTGACGCCCTTGCGCAAGCTCTGGCTGGCGTGGAAGACCTATGTCCGTAACTAAAAAGGCGGTCGCCGTCATTGGCGGCGGCTGGGCCGGCTGCGCCGCGGCCGTCGAACTGGCGCGCAAGGGCGTGCAGGTCACCCTGTTCGAAGCCGCGCGCACCCTGGGCGGACGCGCGCGCGCCGTCGATATCGATGGCCGCCTGCTCGACAACGGCCAGCACATCCTGCTCGGCGCCTACAAGGAAACCCTGAGTCTCCTGAGCCGGGTCGGCGTCGATCCGAAGACCGCCCTGCTGCGCCTGCCGCTGCAGATGCGCTACCCGGAACACAGCGGCGGCATGGATTTCGTGGCGCCGCGCCTGCCCGCACCCTGGCACATGACGATCGCGCTGCTGCGCGCCAAGGGCCTGGCGCGCGCGGACAAGCTGGCGCTGGCGCGCTTCTGGACCGCCGCGCGCTGGATGGGCTGGCGCCTCGACACCGACGTCAGCGTGCGCACCCTGCTCGAGCGCTTCGAGCAGACCGCGCGCCTGCAGCGCCTGATGTGGGATCCGCTGTGCCTGGCGGCCCTGAACACCCCGCCCGAACGCGCCTCCGCCAACGTCTTCCTGGCCGTGCTGCGCGACAGCCTGGGCGCGAAGCGGGCGGCATCCGACATGCTGATCCCGCGCCTGGAACTGAGCGCCCTGTTTCCGCAGGCGGCGGCGCGCTATCTCGCCGCGAACGGCGGCAGCGTCCTGACTGGTCTTAAGGCGGCCGCCCTGCAGCGCAGCGGCGATGGCTGGTCGGTCGCGGCTGCCGGCGCCGACGAGCGCGTATTCGACGCCGTCGTGCTGGCCACGCCGGCCGCCCAGTCGGGCTTTCTTCTCGCGCCCTTCCCCGAGACGGCGCAGTTGGCGGAGCAGCTGCAGGCCTTCGAGTACGAACCGATCGCCACCTGCTACCTGCAATACGACCCGGGCCTGCGCCTGCCGCTGCCCTTCTGCGCCCTGCTCGACGCTCCCGAACAGCGGCATTTCGGCCAGTTCGCCTTCGACCGCGGCCAGCTCGATGCGGCCCAGGCCGGCCTGCTGGCGGTCGTCGTCAGCGCCGCCGGTGCGGCTGCCGCGCTGGCCCAGGACGAGCTGGCGCGCGCCATCGCCGTCCAGCTGGACGCGGCCTTCCCCGGCCTCGGCCTGGCGGCGCCGCAGTGGAGCCGCGTGATCACCGAAAAGCGCGCCACCTTCGCCTGCACGCCGGGTTTGCAGCGCCCAGGGAATGCGACGCCGCTGCCCGGCCTGGTGCTGGCCGGCGACTATACCGCCGGCGACTACCCGGCCACGCTCGAGTCGGCGGTGCGCAGCGGCCAGGCCGCGGCCTCGGTCATCCTGCGTGGGAACCGGTCAGGCCGCGAAAACGGCAGCCTGTCGCACGGCGCTGGCGGCGGCAAGTCCGCATCCGTACAGTAGCAGCATCGGATACTGAATCACGGACATGCACATGACACCCCAACTCGGATTGCGCACCCTGCTCCTGCTGGCCCTGGTGGCCGCCAGCACGCTGGTGCTGGTCGCGCCCGAAGTCTTCGGCGCGCGCGCCAATCACACGGCACCGGCCCTGCTCTCGATGCTGCACCTGGGGCATGCCTGATCGATGGGCAAGCTCGAATACCTGGAGGCGCTGAAGCGCGCCATGCTCGGCCTGCCGCCGGAACTGCAGGCCAAGACCCTCGCATGGTACGAACAGCGCTTCGTCGACGGCATGGCTGCCGGCCGTGCCGAGCTGGAGATCGCACGCGAGCTGGACGACCCGACCAAAGTCGCCCTGACCCTGCGCACCAGCACCCACATGCACGCCTTCAAGGAGCAGAAGAACCCGGCCAACCTGGTGCGCCTGCTGGTGTCCCTGGTGGGCCTGCTCATCTTCAACCTGTTCATGGTGATCCCGGCGGCGGTGTTCGGCTCGCTGCTGGCGGCGCTGTATGCCGGCGCCTTCGCCTTTTATGTGGGCGGCATCGCGATCACGGCGGCGGGCCTTGCCGGCGCCAACGAACTGGTGCTCGACGGGCCGCTGCGCCACGTGATCGACGGCCAGGCCGGCGACGGCGTGCGCACCCGGGTCTCGATCGGCGACACCGGGATCGAGGTCAGCCAGGACAGGGCCTCGGAGCCGCAGCCGGAAGCCGAAGCCGACTCCGAAAGCGGCGAAGGCTCGCGCGTGATGCGCGGCGCGGAGCGCGTGGCCAATAGCGGCATCCGCATCTCGACCGACGTCGACGACGAATCGCGCGCCACCCAGACGGTGCTCGGCCTGTCGATGGTGCTCGGCGGGATCGTGCTGTTCCTGGTCTCGATCGTCGTCACCCGCTACGCCGCGCTGGGCGTGAAGCGCTACCTGCAAATGAACATGTCCCTGCTCCGGGGCAGCTGAGGAGAGACCATGCGTTCCCTGTTCAAGGTCGGCCTCGGCCTCCTGCTCCTCGCTTTCGTGCTGATAGGACTGTCCTACGGCATGCTGCGCGCCCAGGGCGGCGCGACGAGCAACGACCATATCCGCACCCGCCTGGTCGGCGACGAGAACCGCAGCATCACGCGCCAGGTGCGCGCCGTGGAACTGAGCGGCCCGATCGACCTGAGCCTGCGCTACGGCGCCGAAGCTTCGCTGGTGGTGCGCGGCGAGCAGCGCCTGCTGGCCAACATCGAAACCAGCCAGACCGGCCGCGTGCTGCACATCGGCACCCGCGGCATCGTGCTGCGCCACCGCCAGCCGATCGAAGTCGAACTGACGCTGCCGAGCCTGGAGCGCGTCGGCGTCGACGGCAGCGGCGATACCCGCATCAACGGCTTTTCGGGCGAACGCATCGAACTGGAACTGAACGGCTCCGGCAGCGTCGACTTCAACGGCCGCTACCGCCAGGCCAAGGCCGTCGTGCACGGCACCGGCGAACTGACGCTCGACGCCGGCAACGGCGACAGCGTGGAAGCGGAACTGACGGGCGGCGGCACCATCACCCTGGCCGGCGCGGCGCGCAGCTTCGAGGCGGTGTCGAACGGCTCGGGCACGCTGGACGCCCAGCGCCTGCGGGCGGAAGCGGTGAAGGTGCGCCAGACCGGGTCAGGGAATGCGAGCGTCACGGCGCATGCGACCGTGGCGGCGGCGGTGAGCGGCAGCGGGGATATCGATGTGTATGGGAATCCGCCGGAGCGCAGCATCAGCCGTACGGGTAGTGGCGATGTGCACTTCGATCACTGAGTGATGCCAGAGGTGAGATAGACGTAGGGTGGACTCCCGAGTCCACGCGGTGATACGCGCCAAGATAACCGTCGAGCACGCAATCGGAGCCGAGACTGATTGGCTAGATCACCGAGCGCGAGTCCGGATCCGTCCCGTATCACCGCGTGGACGTAGTCCACCCTACGTACCGCAGTAAACCATCAGCCGCGGCGCGCCCGCTAGCGAAGCAGGCCGTCAGCAGATAACCTCCCGTCGGCGCTTCCCAGTCCAGCATCTCTCCCGCCACGAACACGCCCGGCACCGCGCGCAGCATGCCGTTCGCATCGAGCGCCTCGAAGCGCACGCCACCGGCGCTGCTGATCGCCTCCTCGATCGGGCGCGGACGTTTCAAGCTGACCGGCAGCGCCTTGATCGCGGCTGCCAGCACCTCTTCGTCCTGATACTCGCCCTGAGACAGGCATTCGCGCAGCAAGCCCGCCTTCACACCCTTGATCCCGAGCCGGCTTTGCAGGTGGCTGGCCATCGACCGCGACCCGCGCGGCCGCAGCACCTCGGCGCGTACCCGCTCGGCATCGAGATCGGGAACGAGATCGAGCCAGACCGTCGTCTGGCCACGCGCCGCGATCTGGTCGCGCAGCACGCTCGACAGGGCATACACCAGGCTGCCCTCGATCCCGGTCGCGGTCACGACGAACTGTCCCTGGCGCCGCGCGCGCTGCCCTGCGCGGTCTTCGTACTCGACCGCCACCGTGATCAGCGGCGCGCCCGCATGCTTCTCGCTGAAGTGCGGCGACCAGTCGGTATCGAAGCCGCAGTTCGCCGGCACCAGCGGCGCCACCTCGACGCTGCGCGCGGCCAGCAGCGGCACCCAGGCCGCATCCGACCCGAGGCGCGGCCAGCTGGCGCCGCCCAGGGCCAGCAGCACGGCGTCGAAGCCTTCGCTGCGTTCGCCCTCCGGCGTCGCGAAGCGCAGGTTGTTACCATCCCAGCCCAGCCAGCGGTGCCGCATGTGAAAGCGCACGCCGCCCTCGCGCAGCCGGTGCAGCCAGGCGCGCAGCAGCGGCGCGGCCTTCATCTCGGTCGGGAAGACGCGCCCCGAGCTGCCGACAAAGGTATCGATCCCGAGTCCGTGGATCCAGTCGCGCACGGCGCCTGGTCCGAAGCCTTCCAGCCAGGCGCCGACCTCGCCGCTGCGCGCCCCGTAGCGGCGCACGAAGTCCTCGTAGGGCTCCGAGTGGGTGATGTTCATGCCGCCCTTCCCGGCCAGCAGGAATTTGCGCGCCACCGAGGGCATCGCATCGAAGACCTCGACCTGTACGCCGCCCGCGGCCAGGACTTCGGCGGCCATCAGGCCGGCGGGGCCGCCGCCGATGACGGCGACACGGGGAGAGGTTTGCGCGGTGGAGATCATGCTGGGCCAATCGGGAACGGGACGCGCATTGTAGTCCAGATTGGCCTGCGCAAGAATATATGTAAAGGATGCTTGACACCGAAATCCTTCGCGCCTACGATGTAAAGCATACTTTACAGTCAAGTTGACTTTACACCAGAGGAGACTACCGTGCACGAGAAACGCGCCGCCAAGATCTACATGCGTGAGCTGATCGCTTCCATCGCGCTCTATACCATCATCCTGATCGCGGCCATCCGCTTCGGGCGGCCGATGGCGCCGGGCGTGCTGCGCACCATCGTCCTGCTCAGTCCCATGATCGGCTTCGGCGCCGCGATCTGGGCCATCGTGCGGCACCTCCAGCGCGCCGACGAGTACATCCGCATGCGTCTGCTCGAAAACGTCTCCCTCGGCGCGGCGATCACGGCCGGCCTGACCTTCAGCTACGGCTTCCTCGAGACCGCCGGCTACCCGAAGCTCTCCATGTTCACCGTCTGGTGCGTCCTGTGCCTGTCGGTGGCCGCGGTGCAGCTGATCCGCAAGGTACTCGACCGATGAACAACCACATCAAGGAACTGCGCGCCGAACACGGCTGGAGCCAGGCCCGCCTGGCCGAGCTGCTCGACGTCTCGCGCCAGACCGTGATCGCCATCGAAACCGGCCGCTACGACCCCAGCCTGCCGCTCGCCTTTGCGATTGCCCGCCTGTTTCAACAACCGATCGAAGCCATATTCAATCCCGACCAGGAGCCAGCATGAAAGCGTCCATATTGTTTGCACTGTTGTTTGCCGCAGCCGTCCCTTCCTTCGCCGCCGAGGCGCAGCCGCAGCAGCAGCCGAACCGCTTCGCGCAAGCCATCGCGCCGGCCGAGCGCTTCGAAATCAAGGGCATGCTGGTCGAACGCCACGGCAGCGGCGGCCGCCCACTGATCCTGATTCCAGGACTGGCCACCGGCGGCTGGGTATGGCAGGAGACGGTGCGCGCCTTTGCCGGCACGAATACGGTGTACGTGGTGACCCTGCCCGGCTTCGACGGCCGGCCTGCGGTCGAGGGCAATCCGTTCGACGCCGCCAGGGACGCGTTGAAGGATCTAGTCGTCTCGCGCCGTTTGGCGAAACCGGTGCTGGTCGGGCATAGCCTGGGCGCCACGCTCTCCATCGCCGTCGCCGAGGACATGCCGCAACGGATCGGCGGCGTGGTCGCCATCGACGGCCTGCCCGTCATGCCGCGTACCGAAGACCTGCCGCCGGAGCAGCGCGCGGCGATGGCCGAGAACATGCGGCGCCAGATGGCCGCCAGCGCCGGTCCCGCGTTCGCCGCCCAGCAGCGCCAGTACATGCGCGCCATCGGCAGCACCGACATGGGCAAGGCAGACGACATCGCCCGGCTCACCAGCCGCAGCGATCCGCAGGCGGTGGCCGCCTACGTCGGCGCCGTGATGGAGCAAGACCTGCGGCCCGGCCTCTCGACAATCCAGGCGCCGGTACTGGTGCTCGCGCCCTTCTACGGCCCTGACAGCGCCGCGCAGGGAGGCATATCCGCCAGCGACAAGGTGGCGTATTATCGGGAACTGATGACCGGCACCCCGAAGCTGGACGTCGTACAAATCGACAACGCGCGCCACTTTGCCATGATCGACCAGCCGGCGGCAGTGAACGACGCGCTGCGCACTTTCCTGAAAAAACTGTAAGGAGACAGCATGCCACCCATGAGCCACTGGATCGTCCAGTACCTGATCGCCGTCGTCACGATGACCGCCCTGCTGGTCGGCATCGACATGCTGGGCGGCGAGACCTTCGTGCGCGCCCTGCTGTCGGGCGCCGCCTGGGCCGCGGTCGCTTCCGCCCTCTTCATCGGCACCCGCTACCGCAACATGAAGCGCAACATTGCCTGTGGCGTGTGCGACGCGCTCGACCGCAAATAAGTTCCCTCATCCTCCTTGATGGAGTACCGGCCTGCCCCTGGCGGCGGGCCGCATACTCATCTGTTATTCACAGTGCATTTGTTAAGAAAACAAGATACTGCTTGACAAGCTTTATCAAGAGAATATTCTTGTAAGCACTGATCCGCGGACGATGAGGGCCTCGATGCTCTTACGATCCGCCCGGTAGTGTCGTTTTACTCATCTTGGAGGATGAATATGTCGTTGAAGACAGGGCCGCTTTTGGCTCGTAGAACCCTGCTGGGCGCGATCGCGTCCAGTCCCCTGTGGCTCGGCAATGCCTGGGCCGCTTCGCAGGCAATGAAGATCTCGCATCAGTTCCCAGGCGGCAGCGTGATGGAAGGCGACTTCCGCGACCGGCTGTGCCGCATGTTCGCGGCCAGCGTGGAAAAGCGCACCCGCGGCAGCCTGAAGTTCTCGATCTATCCGAATGCCGCGCTGATGGCGCCGAACGCCCAGTTCGGCGCGCTGAAGAAAGGCAGCCTGGAGCTGGCCCTGGTGCCGCTGTCCTATGCGGCCGCCGAATCGCCGGAAGCGAACATCGGCCTGATGCCGGGCCTGGTGACCTCGTACAGCCAGGGCTATGGCTGGAAGAATGCGGAAGTGGGCCAGGAGCTGACCCGCATCCTGGCCGACCAGGGCCTGGTGGTGATCAGCTGGATCTGGCAGGCCGGCGGCGTCGCCGCGCGCGGCACGCCGATCCTGGCGCCCGAAGACACGCGCGGCCTGAAGGTGCGCGGCGGCTCGCGCGAAATGGACCTGATCCTGCAGGAAGCCGGCGCCACCATCGTCAACGTGCCTTCGAACGACATCCACGCCGCGATGAAGAGCGGCGCCCTGGACGCGGCCTTCACGTCCTCGACCTCTCTGATTTCCTTCCGCCTGCAGGACGTCTCGCGCTCGCTCACCACGGCGCGCAGCGGCGGCTACTGGTTCATGCTCGAGCCCCTCCTGATGTCGAAGACCGTGTTCGACCGCCTGCACAAGGACCAGCAGTCCGCGATCATGGCGGTCGGCGCCGAGCTCGAGCAGTTCGCGCTGCGCATGGCCCAGGCCGACGACGCGGCGGTGGCCAACGTCTACTCGCGCACCGGTGCGCGTGTGGTCGACATGGATGCCGAAGCGCTCAAGAAATGGCAGGAGATGGCGCGCACGACTGCATGGGCCGCCTTCGGCGCGCGCAACGAGAACTGTGCGAAGCTGCTGGCGCTGGCCGAGAAATCGATCGCTGCGCTATAAATGTAGGGTGGGCACTCCGTAGTGAAACCGCCGTTGAGACCATTGGCCTCAACGGCCCCACGCCGTACGCGCGCCTCCGGCATACGCAGCGCTGATTGGCCGCTCGCAGGCTCTCCGAGAACTACGCACCCAGGCTAGCCGGCTGTCGGAGACAGCGCGAGCGATTTAGCACGGCTGCAGGTGAAAGCTTGCGTGCCACCGCGTGGGCACGGAGTGCCCACCCTACAAACTACCGGGTGCGGTTTTCCCGTAGGGTGGGCACTCCGTGCCCACGCCGTACGCGCGCCTCTGGCATACGCGGCGCTGATTGGCCGCTCGCAGGTCCGCTGAGGCCATACGACTGTCGGAGACAGCACGAGCGATTTAGCAAGGCCGCGGGTGAACGCTTGCGTACGACCGCGTGGGCACGGAGTGCCCGGTGAAACTGTGAACCAGGCCATTGGCCTGGTCCACCCCTACAAACTACCGGGTTCAGCCGCCGGTCACAGGGGGGAAGAAAGCCACTTCCCCACCGTCCTTCACTTCCGTCTCCGGTCCGCACATCACGTGTGCGAAGGCCATACGCAGGGCGCGCTCGGGGCCGAGCGCTTCCGCCCAGACGCCGCCGCGCTGCACCAGGTACTCACGCACCGCGCCCACGGTTCTCACGCCTTCCGGCAGTTCGGTGCGTTCGCTGGCGATGCCGAGGGCTTCGCGCACGGACGCGAAAAATCGCAGTTCGATATGCATGGTGCTTTAGTGTTGGAGTTCGGCGAAGGGAATGAAGCGCACGATGTCGCCCTCGTTGATGGCCCGGCCCGGCGGATTGTCGATCAGGCCGTCGCCCCAGACGGTCGAAGTCAGCACGCCCGAGCTCTGGTTCGGGAACAGGTCCAGTCCGCCGCCGGCATTCACGCGCGCGCGCAGGAATTCGTTGCGGCGGTCGCCCTTGGCCAGCGTGAAGTCGGCGCGCATCTGCCAGGCGCGCGGTTCCACCGGACCGCTCACGCCCTGCAGGCGCAGCAGGAAGGGGCGCACGAAGAGCAGGAAGGTGACGAAGCTCGACACCGGATTGCCTGGCAGTCCCAGGAAGAACGCGCTGCCCTCTTCTCTGCGCACTTCGCCGAAGGCCAGCGGCTTGCCCGGCTTGACGGCGATCTGCCACATGTTCAGCTGACCTTCCGCTTCCACCGCCGGCTTGATGTGGTCCTCTTCGCCGACCGAGACGCCGCCCGAGGTGATGATCAAGTCGTTCTCGCGCGCCGCTTCGCGCAGGGTGGCGCGCGTGGCGTCCAGCGAATCGGGTACGATGCCGAAGTCGTTGATGATGCAGCCGAAGTTCTCCAGCAGGCCGCGCAGGGTAAAACGGTTCGAGTTGTAGATCGCGCCCGGGGCCAGTACGCCGCCCGGTGCTTCGCCCGGCATGGTCAGTTCGTCGCCGGTGAAGAAAACGGCGACGCGCAGGCGGCGGCGCACCGGCAGGCTGGCAAGCCCGACGGAGGCGGCAAGGCCCAGCTCCTGGCTGCGCAGGCGGGTACCGGCGCTCAGGATGGTGGCGCCGGCCTGGATGTCCTCGCCGGTGCGGCGGATCCACTCGCCGCTTTTCGGGGTGTGGCGGATGGTGACCGTGTCGCCGGCCAGTTCGCACTGCTCCTGCATCACGACGGCGTCGGCGCCTTCCGGAATCATGGCGCCGGTGAAGATGCGCGCCGCGGTGCCGGGTTCCAGCGGCTCGCCCACCTGGCCCGCCGGGATGCGCTGGGCTACGCGCAAGGATGCGCCGCCGTTGACGCAGTCAGAGGCGCGCACGGCGTAGCCGTCCATCGAGGTGTTATCGGCCGAGGGCACGTCGATCGTCGAAGCCTGGTCGACGGCCAGCACGCGGCCGTTGGCTTCCAGGGTCGGAATCGTTTCGATCCCGGCCACCGGACGCGCCGCAGCCAGCAAGGTATCGAGCGCCTCGCGCACCGTCAGCATCGGACGCGGCGCCGGTTTCTCCTGAGCGCTCATCGTCACAGGCCCGTGTGCGCGGCGATGAAGGTCTTCATCTCGTCGACGTTCGGACGCATCAGGACGAACTTCTGCGGCAGCGACTCGATGTCTTCGAAGCCGGCCGGGCGCTCGGCGTCCGTGCCCAGGGCGTCGAGGATGGTCTCGTTGAATTTCGCCGCCAGCGCGGTTTCCAATACGATCATGGTGACGCCCGGCGTCATGTGCTCGCGCGCGACCTTGATGCCGTCGGCCGTGTGGGTGTCGATCACGATGCCGTAATCGTCGGCCACCATCCGGATCGTCTCCAGGCGGTCGGCGTGGGTCGATTTGCCCGACACGAAGCCGTATTCGCCGACGCGCTTGAATTCGTCGCCGTCCGCATCCGGGCCGCCCGAGAGGTCGAAGCCGCCGTGGGTCTCCACTTTGCGGAACAGCGCGTGGGTGCGCTCGCTGTCGCGGCCGACCAGGTCGTAGATGAAGCGTTCGAAGTTCGAGGCCTTCGAGATGTCCATCGACGGGCTGCTCGTATGGTAGGTCTCGCTGGACTTGCGCACGCGGTAGACGCCGGTGCGGAAGAATTCGTCGAGCACGTCGTTCTCGTTGGTGGCGACCACCAGTTTGTCGATCGGCAGGCCCATCATGCGCGCGATGTGGCCGGCGCAGATGTTGCCGAAGTTCCCCGACGGGACCGTGAACGAGACCTTTTGGCTGTTGTCGGTCGTCGCGGCCAGGTAGCCGCGGAAGTAGTACACCACCTGGGCCACGACGCGCGCCCAGTTGATCGAATTGACGGTGCCGATCTTGTGGCGCGCCTTGAACGACAGGTCGTTCGACACGGCTTTCACCAGGTCCTGGCAGTCGTCGAACACGCCTTCCACCGCGATGTTGAAGATGTTCGGGTCCTGCAGGCTGAACATCTGGGCGGTCTGGAAGGGGCTCATCTTCCCGGCGGGCGAGAGCATGAACACGCGCACGCCGCGTTTTCCGCGCATCGCGTATTCGGCGGCGCTGCCGGTGTCGCCCGAGGTGGCGCCGAAGATGTTCAGCTCGTCCTCGTTCTTGGCCAGCGCGTATTCGAACAGGTTGCCCAGCAACTGCATCGCCATATCCTTGAAGGCCAGGGTCGGGCCGTTCGACAGCGCCTGCAGCACGAGCTTAGTTCCAACACCTTGGCTGCCCTCTTCTTCGAGGGTGCGCAGCGGCGTGATGTCGGCGGCGGATTCGCCGGCGCGCGCGTTGCGGTAGACATCGGCCGTGTAGGTCTTGGCGGTGAGCGCCTTGATGTCGGCCTCGGGAATGTCGGTCGCGAATTTGCGCAGGATCTCGTAGGCCAGTTCGGCATACGGCAGCTTGCGCCATGCGTTCAATTCCTCGCCGCTGACGCGCGGATATTCGGCCGGCATGAACAGGCCGCCGTCGGGGGCCAGGCCGCCGAGCAGGATCGAAGAGAAGGTTTCGGGATTGCGGGAAGCGGACGCACGGGTGGCGCGGGTAGACACGTATTGCATGTTTGGATGATCCGGTTGGGCTCGCGTTGATCTTTTATTATAGTGCGAGCGGCGGAATCCTGTTTGCGGACGGGTTTTGGGTGTTGGCTGCGCGGTGCCGATGCATTGCATGGCGGGCATGCCCGCCCTACGTTACATCACGGTCTCGGGTGAAATCGTAGGGCGGGCATGCCCGCCGATATGCCGGTGAATATACCAACCCCGACCAACATCGCCGACGCCGGAAGATCTCCACTCAACAAGCCGCGTGATTCACGGTCACGACGTGAATCGCCAACCCACCGAGCGACGTTTCCTTGTACTTCACCTGCATGTCGGCCCCCGTCTGCCGCATGGTCTCGATCGCATTATCCAGACTGACGAAGTGCGTCCCATCGCCCTTCAAGGCCAGCGAGGCCGCCGTAATCGCCTTGATCGCCCCCATGCCGTTACGCTCGATGCAGGGAATCTGCACCAGCCCGCCGATCGGGTCGCAGGTCATGCCGAGGTGGTGCTCGATGCCGATTTCGGCCGCGTTCTCGATCTGCTCGTTGCTGCCGCCCAGCGCCGCCACCAGGCCCGCCGCCGCCATCGCGCAGGCGACGCCGACTTCGCCCTGGCAGCCGACTTCCGCGCCCGAGATCGAGGCGTTGCGCTTGCAGAGCATGCCGATCGCGCTCGAGGTGAGCAGGAAGTCGCGGATGCCCTTCACCGCGTCGAGTGGGCGGCAATCCTCGGCGTAGTAGCGCAGCACCGCCGGGATGATGCCGGCCGCGCCGTTGGTCGGCGCCGTGACCACACGGCCGCCGGCCGCATTCTCTTCGTTGACCGCCATCGCGTACAGCGTGACCTGATGGGTAGCGTCGTGCGGCAGCTCGTTCACGCGCTTGCCTTCGATGCAGTGCGCCTGCTTCCACAGGGTCGCGGCGCGCCGCTTGACGTTCAGGCCGCCCGGCAGCTGGCCGTGGGTGACGAGGCCGTGCGCGATACAGTCGCGCATCGTCTGCCAGATGCGGTCCAGGCCCGCGTCCAGCTCCGCTTCGCTCATGCGCGCCAGCTCGTTCGCGCGCAGCATGTGCGGGATCGAGAGCTTGTGCTCATGGCCCTGGGCCAGCAGCTCGGCCATCGTCGTGAACGGGAACGGCACCTGCACGCTGCCCGGTTCGGCCACGCGCTGGGTCTCGCCCGCGGCCGTGATGAAGCCGCCGCCGACCGAGTAGAAAATGCGTTCGACGACGCTGCCGTCCTTCAGCTGCAGCACGAAGCGCATGCCGTTCGGGTGCTCGGGCAAAGTGGATTGCTTGTGCCAGACCAGGTTGGTCTTCATCGAGAACGGCACTTCCTTCGTGCCCAGCAGGCGCAGCACGCCGTCCAGCTCCGCTTCGGCCAGCTTGTCTTCGACCGTGTCGGGATCGATGTCCTGCGGGGTTTCGCCCATCAGGCCGAGGATCACGGCCTTGTCGGTGGCGTGGCCGACGCCGGTCAGCGCCAGCGAGCCATACAGATGGGCCTCGACGCCCACCGCCTCGTCGAGCGGACCGCACTCGACGAGGAAGCGGCGCGCCGCCACCATCGGGCCCACGGTGTGGGAACTCGACGGGCCGATACCGATCTTGAACAGATCGAAAACACTCATGTCCATGTTTAGCTTGTCTCTTTGATTTTTTATTATTTTGTTTGTATTACGCGGTGACGCTGACGTCGATATTCTCGAGCATGCTGGCCACCATCTCTTCGATGCCGACGCGCGCTTTCCAGCCCCAGTCGCTTGTGGCGCGGCTGTCGTCCAGGCTCTTCGGCCAGGTGTCGGCGATCTGCTGGCGGCTGTCCGGCTTGTAGGCGATCTCGAAGCCTGGGACGGCTTTCTGGATGCTGGCGGCCAGTTCGCGCGGGTTGAACGAGACGCCGGCCACGTTGTACGAAGAACGGATCTTGACCTGTTCAGCGGACGCGTCCATCAGTTCGATGGTGGCGCGGATCGCGTCCGGCATGTAGATCATCGGCAGCGTGGTGTCCGGACCCAGGAAGCATTCGTAGGTCTCGCCCTTCAGGGCCGAGTGGAAGATCGCGATCGCGTAGTCGGTGGTGCCGCCGCCCGGAGGCGACTTGAAGCTGATGATGCCCGGATAGCGGATGCTGCGCACGTCCACGCCATACTTGGTGTGGTAGTACTCGCAGAGGCGCTCGCCGGCCAGCTTGCTGATGCCGTAGATCGTGGTCGGGTCCATCACCGTGTACTGCGGGGTGTTCTCGCTCGGCGTGTTCGGGCCGAAGGCGGCGATCGACGATGGCCAGAACACCTTCAAAGGCTTGCCTGCTTCGCCGCGCTCGCGCGCCACTTCCAGGATGTTCAGCAGGCCGTCCATGTTCAGGGTCCAGGCCTTCAGGGGCGCCTGCTCGCCGGTGGCCGACAGCAGGGCCGCCAGCTGGTAGACCTGGGTCACGCCCTCTTCCTCGACCAGGGCCATCAGGCGCGCCTTGTCCAGCACGTCGAGCTGGGCATAGCGCGCCGCGCCGTACACGTTGTTGGCGCCGATGTCGGTGGCGAGGACGTTGGCGGCGCCGTGTTGTTCCGCGAGGGCCGAAACCAGCTCGCTGCCGATCTGGCCGTTGGCGCCGATGATGAGGATGCGTTCCATGGAGATTCCTAGACTGAAGACTGTATTAATTGTTCTTGATGATGCCGAGTTCGCGGCCGGCCTGCTCGAAGGCCTTGAGCACGGTGTCGAGCTGTTCGCGGGTGTGCGCCGCCGACAGCTGGACGCGCACGCGCGCCTGGCCCATCGGCACCACCGGGTAGAAGAAGCCCGACAGCAGCACGCCCAGTTCGAACATGCGCGCCGCGAATTTCTGCGCCACCGGCGCGTCGAACAGCATCACCGGTATCACCGGGTGCGTGCCCGGCTTGATGGTGAAGCCGATGCGCTCGATCTCCTTGCGGAAGTAGGCGGTGTTCTCGTGCAGGCGGTCGCGCAGCTCGGTCGACTTCGAGATCCGCTCCAGCACGGAGAGCGAGGCGCCGGCGATCATCGGTGCCAGCGTGTTCGAGAACAGGTAGGGCCGCGACTTCTGGCGCAGGGTCTCGATGACTTCCTTGCGGCCAGAGGTGAAACCGCCCATCGCACCGCCCAGGGCCTTGCCCAGGGTGCCGGTGATGATGTCGATGCGGCCCATCACGCCGCAATGCTCATGCGTGCCGCGGCCGGTCGCGCCCATGAAGCCGGAGGCGTGCGATTCGTCGATCAGGGTCAGGGCGCCGTACTTGTCGGCCAGGTCGCAGATCTTGTCCAGTTGGGCAATGGTGCCGTCCATCGAGAACGCGCCGTCGGTGACGATGACCTTATGGCGCTTGCCGGCGGCGGTGGCGGCCTGCAGCTGCGCTTCCAGGTCGGCCATGTCGTTGTTGGCGTAGCGGTAGCGCGCGGCCTTGCACAGGCGGATGCCGTCGATGATCGAGGCGTGGTTCAGGGCGTCCGAGATGATGGCGTCGTTCTCGTCGAACAGCGGCTCGAACACGCCGCCGTTGGCGTCGAAGGCCGCCGCGTACAGGATGGTGTCTTCGGTGCCGAGGAATTCGGAGAGTTTACGCTCGAGTTCCTTGTGCACGGTCTGGGTGCCGCAAATGAAGCGCACCGAAGAGAGACCATATCCATATTTCTGCAGCGCCGCTTCGGCCGCCTTTTGCGTCTCGAGGTCGCCCGACAGGCCGAGGTAGTTGTTGGCGCACATATTGATCAGGGTGCGGCCGTCTTCGGACTGGACTTCGGCGCCCTGGCGCGAGGCGAGCACGCGCTCCGGCTTGAACAGGCCCTGCTCGCGCAGGGTGGACAGGTTCTGCTGCAGGCCGCTGTAGAAGGCGTTCTTCGCTCCGTCACTCATTTGATTACCTCGTCTGTGGATGCCGGCTTGACCGGCGGTTGGACTATGCTGTACCGTTCTTCGATCGCCGCCACGTTTCGCTATCGCGTTGCGTTTTCGGTATCTCGAACTGAAATTCAATATAATGAATATTACGCCCACCTGTTGAACTTGGCAAGGTGCGGCGTTCCACTAATAAATAAAGCCGTCCTGAAGATGAAAACCCTGGCCACGACCAACAACGCCCCGCCCGAAGTCGGCGCCACCCTGCAGCGCCTGCGCCTGGCGCGCGGCCTGACGCTGGAAGACCTGTCGCGCATCGCCGGCGTCTCGAAATCGATGCTGTCGCAGATCGAGCGCGAAAAGGCGAATCCTACCATCGCCATCACCTGGCGTCTCGCCAACGCGCTCGGCGTGCAGATCGGCGAGCTGCTGGCCTCGGAAGCGCCCAACGTCGAGTCCATCCGCGTGCTCGACGCCCATGAAACGCCGACCCTGCCGGGCACCCACGCCGGCTACACCCTGCGCATCCTGGGGCCGATGGAGCTGGCCGGGCAGTACGAGTGGTACGAGCTGACTCTGGCGCCGGGGGGCGAACTGGCCTCGCAGGCGCATGATCCGGGGACCAAGGAGCACATGACCGTCATTAACGGCACGCTCGAGGTGGAGGTCGGAACGTCGAAGCGGAAGGTCAAGGCGGGGGGGACGGCGCGGTATCCGGCGGACCAGGATCACGTGGTGAGGAATGTCGGGAAGACCGAGGCGAAGGCCTTGTTGGTGGTGGTGCACAGATAAACATTTGTTTTTCAGCGTGAAACAAATGTTCGTTGGCGCCGCGTAGACGCATACGGTGTACCACGTGGAGTCAGGACTCCACCCTACGAATCGTGGTTTATGTAGGGTGGAGTCCTGACTCCACGCGTTTACAGCACTTGAACAGCCCAAAAAAACGGGCCAGTCGATTGATTCGACTGGCCCGTAGCTTTTCCCGCTCAGGCGGCCCGTGAGCCGCCTGACCGTATTACATCTTCAACGCCTTGCTCAGGAACCCCCAGCGATCCGCCACTTCCTCGATCTGCTTGGCCGTCGGCTTGCCCGCGCCATGCCCCGCCTTGGTGTCGATGCGGATGATGACCGGGTTGCAGCCGGCCTGCGCGGCCTGGGCGGTGGCGGCGAACTTGAAGCTGTGCGCCGGGACCACGCGGTCGTCGTGGTCGGCCGTCGTCACCATGGTGGCCGGATACTGCGTGCCTGCCTTCAGGTTATGCAGCGGCGAGTACTTGACCAGCGCCTTGAACTCTTCCGGGTTGTCCGCCGAGCCGTAGTCCGAGGTCCAGGCCCAGCCGATCGTGAACTTGTGGAAGCGCAGCATGTCCATCACGCCCACCATCGGGATCGCGGCACCGAACAGGTCGGGACGCTGGGTCATCGCGGCGCCCACCAGCAGGCCGCCGTTGCTGCCGCCGCCGATCGCCAGTTTCGACGGCTGCGTCACCTTGTTCGCCACCAGCCACTCGGCCGCGCCGATGAAGTCGTCGAACACGTTCTGCTTCTGCAGCTTGGTGCCGGACTGGTGCCAGGATTCGCCGTACTCGCCGCCGCCGCGCAGGTTGGCGACGACGTACACGCCGCCCATTTCCATCCACGCCAGGTTGGCCGGCGAGAAGCCAGGCGTCATCGAGATGTTGAAGCCGCCGTAGCCGTAGAGGTAGGTCGGGTTGTTGCCGTCGAGTTTCAGGCCCTTCTTCGAGACGATGAACATCGGCACCCTGGTGCCGTCGCGGCTGGTGAAGAATTGCTGGCGCGTCTCGTAGGCGTTCGGGTCGAAGTCGACCTTCGGCTGGCGGAAGACGCTGGTCTTGCCGCTCTTCATGTCCAGCCGGTAGATCGTCGTCGGCGTGGTGAAGCCGGTGAAGGAGAAGAAGGTTTCCGCATCGCCGCGCTTGCCGGTGAAGCCCGAGACCGAACCGATGCCCGGCAGCGCGATCTCGCGCACTAGCTTGCCCTTGAGGTCGTTGACGCGCACGACGCTGCGCGCATCCTTCAGGTACTCCACCACCAGACGGTCGCCGATGATGTGGGCGTTGGCCAGCGTGTCCTTCGACTCGGCGACAACTTCTTTCCAGCTGGCTTCATCGGCCTTGTTGACGTCGATCGCGACGATGCGCTGGCGCGGCGCCTTGCGGTCGGTCGTGAAGTAGAAGGTCGAGCCGACGTTGTCGATGAAGTCGTAGGCGGCGTCGAAGTTGTCGATCAGCGGGACGACTTTCGAGTCCGGCTTCGACAGGTCCTTGATGAAGACGCGGTACTTGTGGGCCGTGCCCTTGGTCGCCGTGATCAGGAGGTATTTGCCGTCGTCGGTGGTCTGGGCGCGGAAGCCCCATTCCTTTTCGTCCGGGCGGTCGTAGACCAGCACGTCGGCGCTTTGCGGGGTGCCGATCTTGTGGAAGTAGAGCTTCTGGAAGTAGTTCACGCCGGCCAGCTTGGCCGACTCTTCCGGCTCGTCGTAGCGGCTGTAGAAGAAGCCCTTGCCGTCCTTGGTCCAGGCCGTTTGCGAGAACTTGACCCATTTGAGGTGGTCGTCCAGGTCCTTGCCCGTCTCGATGTCGCGTACCTTCCACTCGTTCCAGTCCGAACCGGAGGCGGCGGTGCCGTAGGCCATCAGTTTGCCGTCCGGGCTGATCTCGACGCCGGCCAGGGCGACGGTACCGTCGGCGGCCAGCGTGTTCGGATCGAGCAGCAGGCGCGGCGTGTCGCCCAGGTTCTTCATCGTGTACAGCACCGACTGGTTCTGCAGGCCGTCGTTGCGGCTGTAGAAGTAGCGGCCGCCCTCTTTCGACGGCACCGAGTAGCGCTCGTAGTTCCAGAGCTTGGTCAGGCGCTGGCGGATCGCTTCGCGTTGCGGGATCTGGCCCAGGTAGCCCTGGGTCACCGCGTTCTGGGCGTCGACCCATGCCTTGGTCTGGGCGCTGTTCGCGTCTTCCAGCCAGCGGTAAGGGTCGGCGATGCTCGTGCCGTGGTAGTTGTCGGTCTGCTCGACCTTGGCGGTGACCGGGTAGGTCAGCGCGGACTTGGGATCGCAGGCGGCCGGGTTGGCTGCGTGCGTGGTACCGAAGGCTGCCATCAGGGCGACGGCCAGCGTTACTTGTCTCAGGTGCATATTCTTCTCGAACGGTGACTGGCGGAATGTGCCGAGAGGCATCATAGCGCGAAACGCAACGGGAAGCGAAGGCAGATTCGGCTGTAAGTACGGGCCGCGTGCCTGATCGATGAAGGCCCCTACCGCCTCGCCAGCACCTCGCGGTGACTGAGCTGCCACTTATGCTGCAAGTCGAGCGCCCAGCCGATCTCGGCGGGGCTGAGGCGGCGCGCGACGATCGCCTTGTTGACGTTGGCCGCGCTGTCGCCGCCCTCGGCCGCCAGCAGCATCCACATGTAGGCGCGCACCGGGTCGCGCGTCACGCCCAGGCCGCTGCCGTACATGCCGCCCAGGTTGTACTGGGCCAGTGCATGGCCTTGCTCGGCCGCCTGTTCGTACCAGTAGACGGCCATCCTGTCGTCCTGCGCGACGCCCTGGCCGCTGGCGTACATCACGCCCAGGTTGTTCTGGGCGCTGGCGTCGCCCTGCTCGGCCGCCAGGCGGTACCAGTAGGCGGCGCGCGCCTCGTCCTTCTCGACGCCCTGTCCGTTGGCATAGATGACGCCGAGGTTGAACTGGGCGTTCGGCGCGCCCTGCTCGGCCGCGCGCCGGTACCAGTCGAAGGCGCGGGCCTGGTCGCGTTCGACCCCGCGCCCGTGCGCGTACATGTTGGCCAGGTTGTACTGGGCGCCCGCGTGCCCGCCCTGGGCCGCGCGCGTGTACCACTCGACCGCAAGCGCCTCGCCGCGCTCGGGCGACACGTGCGCGCGCCCGTTGACGAACATGGTGGCGAGCAGGAACTGGGCTTCGTGGTCGCCATGCTCGGCCGCGCGCTGCAGCCAGGCGCAGGCGCGGCGCAGGTCGAGGCGCACGCCCAGGCCCTCGGCGTAGGCGATGCCGAGCTCGCGCTGGGCTCCGCGCTCGCCGGCGGCGGCGGCCTTGCGGAACCAGTACAGGGCCTGGCTGGCGCTGGCGTCGACGCCCTGCCCGCGCTGGTACATCAGGCCCAGGTTGAGCTGGGCCGCGGCCTCGCCCTGCAGCGCCGCCTTGCGGAACCAGGCCATCGCCAGCGGATAATTCACGGCGGCGCCGATGCCGTGCAGGTAGCACTCGCCGAGCTGGTTCTGGGCGCCCGCCATGCCCTGCTCGGCCGCGCGGTAGTACCAGGACAGGGCGCGCTCCGGGTCGCTCGCCATGCCGCGGCCCTGGCGGAACATGTGGCCGAGGTTTTGCTGGGCCGAGGCGTCGCCCTGGTCGGCGGCGCGCCGGAACCAGCGCGCGGCTTCGACGTCGCAGCGCTCGACGCCCTTGCCGTGGTAGTACATGGCGCCCAGGTGGTTCTGGGCGAAGGCCAGTCCCTGGTTGGCGGCCAGGCGCAGCCAGTGCACGGCGCTGGCGTCGTCGCGTTCGACGCCCTTGCCCTTCTTGTACATCAGGCCGAGGTTGAACTGGGCGTAGGGGTTGCCGCGCTCGGCGGCGTCGCGGAACCACAGGAAGGCCTGGTGGCTCTCGTTCTGGAGCTTCTGGTGGTTCATGCTGGTCCCCGTCCTGGATTGACGCTGCCGCGCTCGGTTGGCACCCGCTCGTGGCAGGCGGCCTCATATGTATTAACAAAATTTTAATGAGAGCCACCCGTTACGGGTTTGACGGTGCACAATCGTGCCGGCCCGCGCCCAAGAAAAAACCCGCCGGGCGCGGGCGCGGCGGGTTCGTCGGAGCGCAGTGCAGCAGCGCTTCAGTTCAGGCGCGAACGGTTCGGTCCCAGGCCATACACCAGCATCGCCAGCAGCGCCAGGCACCACACGATCAGCGCGCCCGACGGCAGGTCGAGCACCACCGACAGCACCAGGCCGGCCGCGTAGCCGCCCATGCCGACCAGGTAGGCGAAGGGCAGCTTGCGCCGCTCCGGATAATGGCGCACCGCCAGGCTCGGCACGATCAGGCTGGCGAACACAAGATACACGCCGACCAGCTGCACCGAGGCCGTCACGGCCAGCGCGAACACGAGGTAGAAGCCGAGCCGGCCGAGCCGGTTGCGAAACGCCGCCAGCAGGGCCAGGATCAGCACGGCGCCGAGCGCCGGCATCGCCAGCTGGTCGTAGCTGACCCAGAGGATCTGGCCGGCCAGCAGGTCCTGCAGGTGCTCGCCGCCGTGCGGGTTATGCGCCAGCAGCAGCAGGCCGGCCGTGGCCGCCAGCACGAACAGCACGCCGATCTGCGCTTCCTGCACGTCGGGCCAGCGCTTTTCGGTCCAGGTCAGCAGCAAGGCGCCGAGCACGGCCGCGACGCCGGCCGCGACCTGGATGGTCCAGCCGTGCGGGTCGATCTCGAGCGAGCTGGCGACGATCACGCCCAGCGCCGCGATCTGGGCAATGGCGAGGTCGATGAAGACGATGCCGCGCTTGAGCACCTGCGCGCCCAGGGGAATGTGGGTCGCCAGCACCAGCAGGCCGGCCACGAAAGCCGGCAAAATGATCAAAAAGTCGAAGTTTTGCACGTTTATTTCACAGCCTGGGTCAGACGTTGCACGGTGGTGTCGAACAGCGCGAACAGGTCGCCGCTCTCTTTATCGGCGCCGACCGTGAACGGAATCACGACCGCCGGGATGCGCGCGCGCTGCGACAGCCAGTTCGAGGCGCGTTCGTCCTGATAGGCGGCGCGCAACACGAATTTCGCCGGCTGCTGCTGCAGCTGCGCCAGCAGCTGGCCCAGCTGAGCCGCGCTGGGCTCGACGCCCGGCTTAGGCTCCAGCGTGCCGACCTGGCGCATGCCGAGCCAACCCATCAGGTACTCCATGTTGCGGTGGTGCTCGACGATGGCCACGCCGCGCAATGGCGCCGCCTGGGCTTCCCATTTGCGCATCGCCTGCGACCAGCGGCTCGCGAAATCGGCCTGGCGCTGGCCATAAAAGGCGGCGTTGGCCGGATCGATCGCGGCCAGCCGCTTGGCCAGCTGGGCGCTGACCAGGGCGATGTTGTGCGGATTCAGGTGCACGTGCGGATTACCGAAGGCATGGACGTCGCCCTCGGCGCGATCGAGCTTGGTGGGCACGTCCAGGCGCGGGACGAAGCTGCCGGCTTCGAAGAAGCCCAGCTGGCCCTTCGCGATCTTCGCATTGCCCGACTGCTGGACCAGCAGCGGCAGCCAGCCCGCCTCCAGGTCCAGGCCCGTGCAGACCAGCAGGTCGGCATTGCGGGTGCGCGCGATCAGGCCGGGACGCGCTTCCACGCGGTGCGGGTCCTGCAGCGCGTTGGTCGCGCTCGACACGTTGGCCTTGTCGCCGGCCAGTTCCTGGGTCAGCGCGGCCCATTCCGGCTCGCAGGTCAGCACGTTGATGGCGGCTTGCGCCGGCAGGACGGCGGCCAGGCTCAGTGCGGCGCCGGCCAGAATTTTATGCATCAGCTTAGTCATCTCTCGCTCCTCAGAAGGTATGGCCGGCGTGCGCGCCCAGGCTCATGATGTATTGCAGGTAGACCTGGTTGTCGCTCTGCCCTGGACGCGCCTCGTCGCGCGCGAACTGCAGGCGCAGGCGCGAGAACTCGGACGGGCTCCAGTCCAGCATCACGCTGGAACGCTTCGGGTTGTAGGCAGCCAGCGCCGGGAAGGCCTCCATGCCCAGCGCCCCGCTGTCGACCAGCCCGATGAAGGGACTGCCGGACGAGAGCCGGTCGTAGCGCAGGCCGGCGCGCCAGTTCGGCATGAACTGGTAGACGCCCTGTAGATACCAGCCCGATTGCGTGCTGCTGTAGCCATCGAGCAGATCGCCGGCCGCCAGCGTGCCGCTTTCCTTGCGCCGCATGTATTCGCCCTGCAGCTTGAAGTTGGTCTGGGTCGGATTGCCGTTCGGCGCCCACTTGTAGACGGCGTCGGCGATCCAGATCTTCGAGCTGCCGCTGAAGGCGTTCGGGATGCCGTCGAATTCATAGCTGCGGTCGAGCGATCCGGTGCGCAGGAAGGAGACGCCGGCGCGCCAGCTGGCGGAATCGCCGATGTCGTCGCCCGTGTGCGCGAACACGCTGGCCGCATTGAAGCCGTTCTTGTTACGGTCGTTGCCGGGGAAGCCGCGGCCGCTGCCGACTTCCGCGCCCACTTCGAGGAAGGTGTTCAAAGGCGCCAGCCAGCGCGCCTGGACGCCGTCCGGTTTGTACTGGCCTCCGAAGAAGGCCTGGTAGTTCAGGGGCGCGTCGACGAAGTCCCAGGTATGGCTGTGCTGGCCGTTCAGGTAGCCGACGCCGGACAGGAAGCGGCCAGCCTTCGCGTTCATGCCGCCGCCCAGTTCGCGCGTCTGCACGAAGGCTTCTTCGACTTCCGCCTCGTTCTCGCCGGTCAGGGCAAAGGTCAGCTGGCCGGCGAACATCGGGTCGATGTTGGCGGCCATGGTCAGTTCCGATTCGCCCAGGTTGAAGCTGCGGCTGCCGGGACCGATCTCGCCTTCGGGCGGCATGAAACCGCCGAAGCGGTAGCTGCCGGGATCGCGCGACAGGTTGGCGTAGGTACCGCCCAGGACCAGCGAGATGCTCGGATTGAAGCTGTTGTCGCCGGCGCGGGCGCTTGGGGCCGCAGGTGCCGCCGGCGCGGCTGCAACGGCCGGTGCAGCCACTGCAACCGGCGCAGCCGGTGCCGCGGCAGCCTGCTGCGCGCTGGCCGCCGCGTTCTGCGCTTCGGCCACGGCGGCCTGCGCATCCTGCAGGCGCTGCTCGAGCGCCTGCAGCCGGGCTTCGTAGGATTGCTTCATTTCCGCGATCTGGGCGCGGATCGCGGCCAGCTCGGGGTTCTCGGCCGCGGAGGCGGACAGGGGCAATGCAAATGCGGCGGCGATCGCCACCGTCATGACGGAGTGTTTCAACATGTGCGTACGTCTTTCGATCGAATGGAGAATGACGGGCAGCTTCCGGCAAGGCGCAGGAAGGCCATCGGATACGGCGGTTCTCTAGATCGAAAGCGGCGGCGCGCGCGAATGGAAGGCGCAGACCGTGGACGGCGCGCGCTCGGTGGTGGCGAGCCCGATGATGCGTTCGGCCTGCAGGTCGAGCGGCGCGAATTGGCGCGGGGTGCTGCCGATGGCGCTCGCCATCTGGGCAAAGGCCAGGCACTGGAAGCAGCTGCGGTCCTGGGCGACGGCGCTGGACAGGTCGCTGTCCTCGTCCGCCTGCACGCTGGCCGCGACCGCCGTCCCGAGCTTGCCGGTCCAGTGCGACATCGCATGCGCGAACGCCATCTGCTGGGACACCAGCAGAAGCAGCGAGAGCAGGATGTGGACGAGGCGGCGGCGCATCATGATGGCGGCATTGTAATGCGCACGCGGCAACTACGGAAAGCTTATGCGCTGTTTTTTTCGGCCGCGTATTTACCGAGCCAGGTCGGCACCTTGGCCGCCGCCAGCTTGTTGATCGACACCAGCAGCTCCGGCGCCACCTGCGGCAGGTTGTAGGAGCTGCCGAGATGGCGTCCGATGTGGATCAGCACTTCGGCCGCGACTTCGGCATCGGCCTCGGCCCGGTGGGCCGCGCTGCGGAAGGCGATGCCGAGCTGGCGCGAGAGCGTGCCCAGTTTATAGCTGGGCATGCCGGGGAAGACGCGTCGCGAGAGCTTGAGCGAACAGACCAGTCCCGAGTGGCCGCAGGCGTGCCCCAGGCGCTCGGCCTCGGCCAGCAGGAACTTCTCGTCGAAGCTGGCGTTGTGGGCCGACAGGGTGTCGCCGCCGATGAAGTCGAGTAGCTCGGGCACGACCTGGCGCGCCGGCGGGGCCGAGTCGACCATCTCCTGCGTGATCCCGGTGAGCTGGGTGATGAAGGACGGGATGCGCGCATTGCAGTTGACCAGCGAGACATAACGCTCGGTGACCTGCCCGCCCTCGATCCGCAGGGCGGCCACTTCGGTGATGCGGTCGCCCATGGCGGGCGACAGGCCCGTGGTCTCGAAGTCGAGCATCACAATGGGGCGTTCAAAGATAGACATGCAGTCCTTTTTATCCGAATTTACGGAGCGCGTCCAGCGCCAGGCCGGCGCCGATGCTGCCGAACAGGTCGCCCTCGACCTTGCGCGCATCCGGCAGCAAGGCGCCGATACGGGCGCGCAGCAGGCCCACGCCGCTCGAACCGCCGGTGAAGAACACGGTATCGACGGCGCTCGGCGCGACGCCGGCGTCGTCCAGCAGACGCAGCACGGTGGCGTCGATGTTGTCGAGCAGCCCGCCGATCGCGGCTTCGAAAGTCCCGCGTTCCACCATCAGGCTTTCCGGCGGCGCCAGGCGATCCAGCTCCAGCGTCACCTGCTCGCGGTCGGACAGCCCGATCTTCGCGCCCTCGACCTGCATCGCCAGCCAGTGGCCGGCGCGGTCCTCGATCAGGGCCTGCAGGCGCTTGAGTTTCGAAGCTTCGCTGGCGTCGCGCACCAGGTCGTCGAGCTGGGCGATGCTCTTGCGGGTATAGGCCTGGTTGATCGTATGCCAGGTCGCCAGGTTGAAGTAATAGCTGGACGGGATGTCGGCGCCCGAGCGCAGGCTGCTGCCGTAGCCCAGCAGCGGCATGACCGAGGCCAGGCTCAGGTACTTGTCGAAGTCGGTGCCGCCGATGTGCACGCCGCCGGTGGCGAGGATGTCCTCGCGCCGCTCCGGCTTGCCGGCGCGGCCCGGCCCCAGGCGCACTAGCGAAAAGTCCGAAGTACCGCCGCCGATGTCGGCGATCAGCACCAGTTCCTCGCGGTCGATCTGGGATTCGTAGTCGAAGGCGGCGGCGATCGGCTCGTACTGGAAGGCGACCTCGCGGAAACCGACGCTGCGCGCGACTTCCAGCAGCGTGTCCTCGGCCAGCCTGTCGGCCTGCGGGTTCTCGTCGATGAAGAACACCGGACGCCCGAACACGGCGCGCTCGAAACCACGCCCGGCCTGGCTTTCGGCGCGGCGCTTCACTTCGCCGATGAACTGGGCCAGCAGCATCTTGAACGGCAGGGCGCGGCCCGCCACTTCGGTCTGGCCGTCCATCAGGCTCGTGCCCAGCAGGCTTTTCAGGGAGCGCATCAGGCGCCCTTCGTAACCGGCCAGGTAGTCGGCCAGCGCCGCGCGGCCGTAGCGCACCTCTTCGTCGTCGGCGTTGAAGAACACCACCGAAGGCAGCGTGGCCTTGCCATCCTCGAGGGCCAGGAGGGTACTTGCACCCTGCCCTGCACCGATCCAGCCAACCGTGGAATTCGACGTACCGAAGTCGACGCCGCAAGCGTTCGTCATAACTGCCTTTCTTTGAAGGGGCGAGATCTTACCAGAAATCACGTTCCCTGGCGAAGGGTCAGCCAACGCCGTTGCGCGCCGGTCACGTCCATGCGCGCGGCATGTCAATACGCCCTCTCCTATAATGAACGAACCCTCTTCCGGCCCTCCCCGTCCATGGCGCACACCTGGATCCTCAAGCGCAACTGTTCGCTGACCCCGCGCCAGTCGGCCGCGGCCTACGTGCTCTTGTGCACCGCATCCTTCGCCATCGCCCTGGTCTTCCTGCTGCAGGGCATCTGGATCGTGCTCGCCTTTTCCCTGCTCGAGATGCTTGCGGTCGGCTGGGCGCTGCTGCATTACGCGCGCCACGCGCTGGACGTCGAGCGGATCGCCCTCACCGAGCGCAGCCTCGTCGTCGAGCGCGTCGACGCCGGGCGCCATACCCGTTTTCAGCTCGACCCGATCCGCACCCGCATCCAGCCGCCGGCGCCGCGTGCGCGCAAGCTGATCCTGCTGGAGTCGCCGGGCAGCAGCGTCGAGATCGGCAGCTACGTCTCCGAGCCGGTCCGCCAGCAGGTGGCGCAGGAGCTGGCGCGGGCAATGCGCAGCCATCCTGGACGGCTACGGTGAATGTTGTCATCGATGTAAGTGTCATCTTACATTCGCACGGCAGCGTAACCGATAGGGATTTTCTATTAGCTTTTTTATAATCCTTTCTCAGATATGCCAAACGTCACGAGCGCGAAGGCAACAATAGAGAGGAAGACGGAGTGAGCGACAAGGAACATGGATTCGCCATCGTCGTCCACGGCGGCGCGGGCGAACCGTTGGACTACACCGACGGCTGCGACAAGGCGGCGAAGCGGGCGCGCGACATACTGCTCGAAACCGGGGATGCCCTCGACGCGGCGATCGCCGCCGTCATGGTGCTCGAAGAAGACGAACGCTTCAACGCCGGCACCGGCTCGGTACTGTGCCTGGACGGCGCCACCATCGAAATGGACGCCTCGATCATGGACACGCGCGGGCGTCTGGGCGCGGTCGCCGCCGTGCGCGACGTGCGCAACCCGATCCTGCTGGCGCGCGCGATTGCCGACACCCCGCACGTGGTGCTGGCCGGCGAAGGCGCCGAGCGCCTGGCCCGTTCGCTCGGACTGGAACGGGCGAAGCCGATCAGCGCCGCGCAGCGCAAGAAACACGAAGAACTGCTGAAGGAACTCGCCGGTTCGGTGCCTGCCATGCCCGGCATCGACAACCGCATGTTCGAGCGCTTCTGGAACTACAAGACCCCGCTGCAGCTGCCCAAGGGCGCCGCCCACGACACGGTGGGCGCCGTCGTGCGCGGCCCGGACGGCCACTTCGCCGTGGCCGGCTCCACCGGCGGCTCGGCGCCTTCCCTGCTCGGCCGCGTCGGCGACACCGCCATCATGGGCAGCGGTTTCTATGCCGGCTCCCTGGGCGCGATCGCCGCCACCGGCGTCGGCGAACACATCGTTCGCCACATGCTGGCCCGCACCGTTTACGGCTACCTGGAACAGGGCATGCCGCTGCAGCAGGCGCTGCAGCGCGGCCTCGACCTGATCGACAAGGACGTGGACACGGGCCTGATCGGCGTCACGAAGACGGAAGCGGCGTCCTGCAGCAACACCCACATGCCAACCTCCATCGTCGAACAATAATGAAAACCGAACCGCACCAAACCGCATCGCACGGCCACCTCGTCATCATCGGCGGCCACGAAGACCGCCTGTACGGCAAGGAGATCCTGAGCCGCTTCGTCGAACTGTCCGGCGGCGAGAACGCCCGCATCGTCGTCATCACGGCCGCCAGCAAGGTGGCCGACGAGATGTGGGAACAGTACGACCGCGCCTTCGGCGACCTCGGCGTCAAGCAGCGCTCCCACCTGACGCTGGACAGCCGCCAGGACGCCAACAACGAAGAGAAGGTGCGCATGGTGGCCGAGGCCGACGGCATCTTCATGACCGGCGGCGACCAGAAGCGCCTGCTCGCCATCATCGGCGGCACGGCCCTGGACGCCGAGATGCACACGGCCTTGAAGGTGCGCGGCGCCTGCATCGGCGGCACCAGCGCCGGCGCCTCGGCCATGTCGGGCCACATGCTGGCCCAGGGGAAGACCGACCTGCTGCCCGAGAAGGGCGCCGTCAGCCTTGCCGCCGGCCTCGGCTTCCTGCACCGCGTCGTCATCGACCAGCACTTCTCCGAGCGCCAGCGCCTTTCGCGCCTGCTGTCGGTGGTGGCGCAAAACCCCTATTTGCAAGGCATCGGCATCGACGAGGACACGGCCCTGGTGGTCGAGCGCGGGCGCGGCATCGAGGTACTGGGCGAAGGCTCGGTCACGATCGTCGACGGCCGCACGATGGACACGAATATGGCCGACATCCGCGAACGCGACACGCCGGAACTGATCGACGTTCGCCTGCACCTGCTGCCCGCCGGCAGCCGCCACTACCTGCCGAGCGACGACGAACCCCAGGTCAAGCCGATGTCGCCCTCGCTGCGCGATTTTTTAGAAAATGTAACGAAACGGAACCCGATCTCATGAGAATCCTCGAACAACGCTTCCTGCGCGGCCCGAATCTGTTCAGCGCCGCGCCCTGCCTGATGGCCATTGTCGACTGCAGCGGCATGGATGTTGCGCCCGGGTTTGGCGCGCGCCTGCTGGCCCTGCTGCCGGAGCTGTCGCCGGAGGTATCGGCACGCCTGGCGGGCCTGACGAATCCGGCCCAGGCCATCGAACCGGTCGTGATGGAGCTGCAGCGCCTCGCCGGCGCCCCGGCCGACTTCAGCCAGACCCTGGACGTGCCACGTAAACCCGACGCCCGCCGCGCCGTCTGCGGCTACCGCACCGAGCAGGTGGCGCGCCAGGCCTTCGAGGTCGCGCGCGACCTGGTCGAGGCGGTCGCGCGTGGCGAGGACTTCGACGTCGCCGCCGCCGTCGCGGAACTGCACGAGACGGCCGAAGACTACGCGATCGGCACCAGCACCGGCGCCGTCGTCAATGCCGCCATCAAAAGAGGCATCCCGGCGCTGCGCATCACCGACGAAGCGAACCTGTTCCAGCTCGGCTGGGGTTCGAAGCAGAAGCGCCTGCAGGCGACCATCACCGGCGCCACCAATTCGATCGCGGTCGGTATCGCCAGCGACAAGCAGCTGACCAAGACCCTGCTGGAACAGGCCGGCGTGCCCGTGCCCGCCGGCTCCACCGTCACCTCGCTGGCGGAAGCGCAGCGCGTGGCGCGCCGCCTCGACGGCCCGGCCACCATCAAGCCGCTCGACGCCAACCAGGGCAAGGGCGTGACCACCACCTGCACCACGCCGGAAGAAGTCGAAGCGGCGTTCGAACACGCGCGCAAGTACGGCCGCCACGTGATCGTCGAAGAGTTCCTGGAAGGCCGCGACTACCGCGTCCTCGTCACCGGCAACAAGATCGCCGCCGCTTCCTGGCGCCGTCCGCCCTGCGTCACGGGCGACGGTACCTCCACCGTGCGCGAGCTGGTCGAGGTCGAGAACCGCAACCCGGCGCGCGGCGAAGGCCATACCAACATCCTGACCAGGATCCCGATGGACGCGCTGGCCGAAAGCACGCTGGCGAAACAGGGCTACGGTTTCGATTCGGTCGTCCCGAGCGGCGTCACCGTCGACCTGCGCGGCAACGCAAATCTCTCCACCGGCGGCACCGCCGAAGACGTGACCGATCTGCTGCCGGAAGAAACCCGCGAGATCTGCATCCGCGCTGCGCGCACAATCGGTCTCGACGTGGCCGGCATCGACGTCATCTGCCAGGACATCTCAAAGCCCTTGCGCGAGCAGCGCGGCGGCATCATCGAGGTCAACGCGGCGCCCGGTATCCGCATGCACCAGTATCCGAGCCGCGGCACCCCGCGCGACGCCGGCGCCTCGATCGTCGAGGCCCTGTTCGGCGAGAGCGACGGCCGCATCCCCGTGGTGGCGATCACCGGCACCAACGGCAAGACCACGACCTCGCTGCTGATCGAGCACACGGCGCGTCTCACCGGCCTGCACACGGGCGTGACCACGACTTCGGGCGTCTACATCGACGGCCAGATGGTACGCGAAGGCGACTGCACCGGCTACCACTCGGCGCGCACCCTGCTCACCGCGCCGGAAGTCGACTTCGCCGTGCTGGAAACGGCGCGCGGCGGCATCCTCAAGCGCGGCCTGGCCTACGACCGCTGCGACGTCTCGGTGGTGCTGAACGTCTCGAGCGACCACCTGGGCCTGGACGGCGTCGAGACCATCGAGGATCTCGCCAGGGTCAAGGCGGTGGTCGCCCAGCGCGCCTCGCGCGCCGTGGTGCTCAATGCCGAGGACGACCATTGCGTGGCGATGGCCAAGGACCTGGCCGACACCGTCGAAGTCCTGTACTTTGCCCTCGACGCCGACAATCCGGTGCTGCTGCGCCACCTGGAGCGCGGCGGGCGCGGCGTCTACTTCGAGGACAATGCCGTGGTGCTGGCCAACGGCGCGCGCCACGAAGCCCTGCTCGACGTGCGCGAGATGCCCGTCTCGCTGAACGGCTGCGCGCGCTACAACATCGCCAACGCCCTGGCCGCGGCCGCTGCCCTGGCGGCGAGCGGCTTCGGCAACCCGGAGATCGTCGCCGGGCTGCGCTCCTTCGTCTCCGACAGCAAGCACAACCCGCTGCGCTCGAACGTGTTCGACGTCGAAGGCGTGACCGTGATCGTCGACTACGCCCACAACTGCGCCGCCTACGCCGCACTGGCGGAAACGGCGCGCGCCATGACGCCGGGCCGCGTGGTCGGCGTGGTTGCCGCGCCGGGCGACCGCCGCGACGCCGACCTGGTCGACATCGGCCGCACCTGCGCAGCGGGCTTCGACGACCTTGTCGTCTACGAGACCGAGAACCGCGGCCGTGCGGATGGGGACGTCGCCGCGCTGCTGGTGCAGGGTGCGCGCCTGGGGCGGATCGCGGCGGACAAGCTGTCGCAGGAGCTGAACGTGCACGCGGCGATCCGCAAGGGCCTGACGCTGTGCGAGCCGGGGGACGTGCTGGTGTTCGGTTGCGGATCGTCGATTTCCGAGTTGACCGAGGCGCTGCGGCCGACCAGGCCGGAGATTGCGCAAAGGATCGAGGCGGAAGCGGTGTAATTGTTTGACCGTCTGTGGGAAGCGGCCTTCATGGGCCGCTTTTTTTTCGTCCGCCGCCAACCATCCGGCGTTGTAAACGCGTGGGCTCGGGGAGCCCACCCTACGATTCGCGGCGGTCTCGACCAAAATCGCCGAAGGCTGCGTACCGTAGGGTGGGCACTCCGTGCCCACGCGGTTCACCGCTCGCCAAACGCCTGCGCATAAAAAAACCCCGCACACGGCGGGGCTTCCTTAACAACGCAATCAATTCAAACCGTCTGCGCCTCGATCTTGTCCGCGCTCTCCGGATCATCCACCCGCAGCGCATCGATGAAGGTCTTAAGCGATGACCCGCAGGCAAATACCAGCACGTCCCCCGCCCGGCACAGCGACAAGCCAAGCCGGATCGCCTTGTCCACCTCGATCTCGCGGTGCGTCGTATCCGACGGCCCGATCACCTTCTCGATGCCCTCGATGATCAGGTCCACCGCCCCGCCCACCGGACGGCCGCGGCTTTGCGATTCGTACACCACCAGCTCGTCGAAACGCTCGCCGCACACTTCGCCGATCTGGATCAGGTCGCTGTCGCGGCGGTCGCCCGGCGCCGTCACGATGCCGACCAGCTGGCCCGGCAGCAGCGCGCGCGCCATCTCGGCAAGCGCGGCGTACGCCGCCGGATTGTGGGCGTAATCGACGATCACGGTCACGCCGCGCACGTCGAAGACGTTGGTGCGCAGCGGGTTGGTCTTGCTGTCCGAGACAAAAGTAGACAGGCCGGCCGCGATCTGCAGGTTCGAAAAACCCGAGGCCATCAGGGCCGCACTGGCGGCCAGCGCGTTGGCGATGTTGTAGCGCGCGCGTCCGCCGAAGGAGGCCGGCATCGCTTCCACCCGCATCAGTTCCTGCTGCAGGCTGCCGTCGGCGATGACGATGGCATTGTCCTGCAGGTAGGCGCCGCGCCCGCCGTCTTCCAGGTGCTTCAGCAGCACAGGATTCTCGGCGTCCATCGCGAAGAACACGATTTCTGCGCCCGGTTTCGCGCGCCGCACCATCGATACGCACAGCGCGTCCTCGGCATTAAGCACCACCGCCTTCGAGGCCGAGCAGGCCACCACGGCCTTGACTTGCGCCAGGTCTTCGATGGTGTCGACGCCGTCCAGGCCGAGGTGGTCGGCCGCCACGTTCAGCACGACGCCGACGTCGCACTGGTCGAATGCCAGGCCGCGTTTCAGGATGCCGCCGCGCGCCGTTTCCAGCACGGCGAAGTCGACGTCCGGCGCCGACAGCACGGTGCGCGCCGACCAGTAGCCGGTGCAGTCGCCCTTGACCAGGCGCTTGCCGTTGACGAACACGCCTTCGGTGGTGGTCACGCCCGTGCCCAGGCCGGCCACGCGCGCGGCATGGGCGATCATCAGGGTGGTCGTGGTCTTGCCGTTGGTGCCGGTGACGGCGACGACCGGAATGCGGCCGTTCGAAGGGCCCATCAGGCCGTCGACGATGGCCTCGCCGGCGTCGCGCGGCTGGCCGGCGCTCGGATGCTGGTGCATGCGGATGCCGGGGGCGGCGTTGACTTCGATGACGGCGCCGCCCTGCTCGTCGAGCGGCACGGCGATGTCGCGGCAGACGATGTCGATGCCGGCCACGTCGAGGCCGATCTTGTTCGCCGCGCGCACGCACAGGGCGCGGGTCGATTCCGGGAGGATGTCGGTCACGTCTTCGGCGGTGCCGCCGGTGGACAGGTTGGCGTTGCTGCGCAGTTCGACGCAAACGCCCGGCGCCGGCACGGAATCGGGCGCATAGCCCTGGCGGCGCAGCATGTCCTCGGCATGGGCGTCGAGCGCCAGGCGGGTCAGCACATTGCTGTGGCCCGCGCCGCGCGACGGGTTCTGGTTTTCGATCTCGACCAGTTCGGTAATGGTCGAGACGCCGTCGCCGACCACGTGGGCCGGACGCCGGAAGGAAGCGGCGGCAATGCGGCCGCCCGCCACCAGCACGCGGTAGTCGCGGCCTTCGACGAAGCGTTCGACGATGATGCGGCGCCCGTATTCGCGGGCGAATGCAAAGGCCTTCTCGACTTCCTCGGGGGTGGCGCACTTGGTGGTCACGCCCTTGCCCTGGTTGCCGTCCAGCGGCTTGAGAGTCACGGGTACGCGCAGGCGGCGCGCGATGCGCTGGGCTTCTTCGACCGTGGTGACGGTGCCGCCTTCGGGCACCGGGACGCCGGCTTCCTGCAGCAAGGCCTTGGTCAGCTGCTTGTCGCTGGCGATCTTGACGGCGACGTAGCTGGTGTCGCCCGTGGTGGTGGCCTGCAGGCGCTTCTGCTTGGAGCCCCAGCCGAGCTGGAACAGGTTGGCTTCATCGGTGATGCGCGAGTACGGGATGCCGCGCTCCTGGGCCGCGGCCAGCACGGCCGCGGTGCTGGTGCCGATCGCATAGCGGCGGCCCAGCGAACGCAGTTCCTCCAGGCGCGGCGCGATGTCGAAAGCCTCTCCCTTGGCGAGCGCCGTGACCAGGTCCACCGCCAGCTGGAAGCTCGGCTCGGCCAGCTTCTCGATCGCGTACTGGACCACCACGCGGTATTGGCCGGGGCGGCCGGCGGCCGGACGCGTGCGGCCATAGCCGACCGTGGGGCCGGCCAGCGACTGCAGGGTCAAGGTGACGTGTTCGACCACGCGCGCCAGATAGGTGCCGGCGCGCAGGCGCTGGGCGAAGCCGCCCGGCTGGCCGGTCGGCAGCAGCTGGCCGTGCAGCGACGGCAGCGCCTCAAGCAGAGCGTCGTTGAAGCCAGGTAGGTCTTTCGAGGAGACCCCGTACAGGTCTTCCAGGTCGATCACGCTGAGCAGGCAGGGGGTATCCGCGTGGACGTTCGGTCCGCGCAGGAATCGTTGTTCGAGGATATACACGAGAGAATGTCCCTATTGTTGGATATTTTTATGTGTGCGTGAAAATGGCCGGTGTCCCTGGGGGAATCCGGCCGGGTGAAACGTGTGCGCGCCTTCCTAGCTGTCGAGCAGCTGCGTGTACATGCGCGTGGCCATCAGGCCGGCAGCGCCGTGGTGATTCGCCGGCGTCATCAGTTCGAGCAGCAGCGCCATCGCCTCGGGCTTGCCGGCGGCGGCGGCCACGCGCTGTTCAAGCAGGCCCAGTTCGTTGTCCGATTCCGTGTCGCGGGCGGCGCGGCGGCGGATCAGGCCGCGTTCGGGGAAGCTGGTCGAGCGCTCGGCATGCCCGCCGAGGTTGTCGAGGGTACGCTGGCGCGCGCGCCAGGTCAGCGTGCGTTCCGGCTTCACCGCGGTGCCCGGCACGCTGACGATCCAGTCGCGCAGCACCTGCTGCTCGTAGCTCGAGAAGACGCCGAACATCTCGGCGCGCTCGCCTTCGATCAGGCGCCAGAAGCGGCTGTTCGCCACCTCTTCGCCGCGCTTGATCCAGCCGGCCGATTCCAGCGCCGAGAGGAAGCCCGGGATCTGGCCCGGTTCGGCCAGCCAGTCGTTGACGGAACGGCCGGCGACGCGGCAGTAGTCCGAGTGCATGTTCTTGCCGACCGTGCTCTTCTGGGCGAGGATGTTCACCAGCTCGTCCTGCAGGTCGAACCCGGCGATCACGGAATTGGTGCTGGCGCCCAGCTCGTTGAGGCGGTAGCCGTCGAGCACGCGCTTGTAGAAGGCGGCGCGGTCGCCCACCTGCGGCATCAAATCGAGCAGGGCTTGCACCGCCTTCTGGGCGTGGCCGGTGGCGGCGTTGTCGACCGTGACGTGCAGCTGGAAGTAATACGGATCGATGCCGAATTCGTTCAGCTCGTAGGAGGTGATCAGGAGGTGCAGCGGCAGCTGTTCGTAGCCCAGGTTGAAGCCGATGACTTCCGGCAGGAAGCGTTCGGCATTGTGGCCCAGGGCCAGCTGGATCGCGCCCTGCACGAAATGGTCGTCGCTCAGCTGTTCCCAGCCGTCGATGCCGTGGGTAGCGAGGAGTTTACGGTAGATCGTGACGTGGTTCTTGCTCGGCGCGCCCTCGCCCAGCTCTTCCAGGTAGGTCTTGATCAGCGGATGGAAGTCCGGGCTGTCCCAGTGCCTGAGCATGCCGTACAGCCAGGAGCCGTCGACCAGCTTGGTCGGCGCCACCGACTTGATGAAGTTCAGCGCATGCGCCTTGGTATGGAAGTAGCGGAGCGGCGCCCCGCCCTTGCGCGCGGCCAGGTACTCGCGGTACTGGATGCCCACGGCTTCGCTGCGAGCCTCGATCCAGGCCGGCAGCTGGGCCAGGGTCGGCGGCAGGTCGGCCGGGATGTCCTGCACGGCGGCGATCTGCTCGCGCAGCCAGGCCTCGCCGGCGCGCGCAGTGTTCAGCGGATCGGCGTAGAGGGCGAAGTAGAGTTCGCGGGCGCGTCCCTCGGCGGAGCCTCGGGCTTGTGGCTGGGCCTGGCGTGGAACGGCTACGGCGTTGTCGAGCGATGGCATCATAAAAGTTTGTTCACAATCTTATTGAATGATTACCGGAATTATCCGGGCTGGACCATGCATCGGGGATCGGCACGCGCGCCCAAAGGGTGTAAGACAAGCCTTACAAAAGTAATAAAATGTTATTGAAACGCGGGTCAAATGCGTGTCATTCAGCCATCGCCGAGGCAAATGCCCAGTTCACGGGCAGTGTCGATGGTGTCGCCGTCGGCCGGCACGGTACGGGTGCGGCCGGCGACCTCCGCCAGCGGCACCAGCTCGATGGCCTGTGGGCCGAGCGCGACCATGACGCCGTGCTGCCCGGCGGCCAGCGCGCGCACCGCCGCCGCGCCGAAACGGGCCGCGATCACGCGGTCGAAACTGGACGGACTGCCGTCGCGCAGCAGGTGGCCGAGCACGACGCTGCGGCACTCCTTGCCGCATGCGGCAAGCTGGGCTTCGAGGCGCGCGCCGATGCCGCCCAGGCGCTCGGCATGTCCTTCGGCGGCGGCCGCCTTGACGGCGCGCTCGCCGCCCAGCTCCTGCGCGCCTTCGGCGGCAACGACGATCGCATGGTGGTGGCCGCCGGCGTCGCGCCGCGCAATCGCTTCCAGCACGGGTTCGATACGGTAGGGAATCTCGGGCAGCAGAATCGCGTGGGCGCCGCCGGCGATGCCCGCGTGCAGGGCGATCCAGCCGGCGTAGCGGCCCATCACCTCGACCACCATCACCCGGTGCTGGCTGTGGGCCGTGGTCTGCAGGCGGTCGATGCACTCGGCGGCGAAGCCGACCGCCGTATCGAAGCCGAAGGTGAAGAAGGTGCGGTCGAGGTCGTTGTCGATGGTTTTCGGTACGCCGACCACGCGCAAGCCGTGCGTATGCAGGGCCTGGGCGATGCCCATCGAGCCGTCGCCGCCGACGATCACCAGCGCATCCAGGCCGCGCGACTGGCACAGGTCTGCCACCTCCTGCGTGCGGTCGCGCTCGACGGGCGCACCGTCCACGCCGATGCCTGGATAGTGCAAGGGATTGCCGCGGTTGGTGCTGCCGAGGATGGTGCCGCCCAGGTGGCCGATCGATTGCACGTCCAGGCCGCGCAGGCGCAGCACCGGTTCGCCGGCGCAGGTCTCGGGCGCGAGCAGGCCGTTGAAGCCGTCGCGGATGCCGTAACACTCCCAGCCGAGGCGCTCGGCCGCCAGCACGACGGCGCGGATCACGCCGTTCAGGCCGGGGGCGTCGCCGCCGCCGGTGAGCACGCCGATGCGGCGGATCGGACCTGCAGTGTGTGCGCTCACCATTCCTCCCGGCTGGTCTGTTCCAGCCACATGATGCGGGCAGACGGGGACCGGCGGCGCACGTGTGCGGGGCGCAAAGCCAACACCTTTGCGGGCCGCGCGCCATGCAGCTGGCGACACGATATGGTCCCACGCGATACAGCAATCCGGCGTAGCATGGCCATGGAGGACATCCGAACCGGGAGCGGCCATGAAAGAGTCCGAAATCCTGATCGTCGGCGCCGGCCCCAGCGGCCTGGTGCTGGCACTGTGGCTGCACGCCTGCGGCGTCACCCCGCGCATCGTCGACGCCGCGCCCGGCCCCGGCACGACTTCGCGCGCGCTGGCCGTGCAGGCGCGCACGCTCGAGCTCTACCGCCAGCTCGACCTGGCCCAGCCCGTGGTGGACGCCGGCCACCCCATCGAGTTCTTCAATCTCTGGGCCGAAGGCGAGCACCGCGCACGCATCCCGCTGGGCGCGATCGGCGCCGGGCTGACGCCCTACCCCTTCTTCTTCATCTACCCGCAGGACCGCCACGAGCGGCTGCTGGTGGATCGCCTGGCGGCGGCCGGCATCGAGGTCGAACGCAATGTCAGCCTGACGGGTTTCCAGGACCGCGGCGGCCATGTGGAAGCGACGCTCGTCGATGCAAGGGGGGCCGAAGAACGCTGCGCCGCCCGCTGGCTGGTGGGCTGCGACGGCGCGCGCTCGAAGGTGCGCGAAATCATGGATGTCGGTTTCCCCGGCGGCACCTATCGGCAGGTCTTCTACGTGGCCGACATCGAAGGCGACAGCCCCGCCCTGAACGGCGAACTCAACCTCGACCTGGACGAATCGGACCTGCTGGCCGTGTTCGCCACCGCGCCGAAGGGCCGCGGCCGCCTGGTGGGCACCGTGCGCGAGGACCGGGCCGAGCACGCAGACCAGCTGCAGTTTTCCGACGTCAGCCAGCGCGCGATCGACAACCTGATGATCAGCGTGCGCATGGTGAACTGGTTCTCGACCTACCGGGTGCACCACCGCGTCGCCGATCACTTCCGGCGCGGACGCGCCTTTCTCGTCGGCGACGCCGGCCACATCCACAGCCCGGCCGGCGGCCAGGGCATGAATACCGGCATCGGCGACGCCATCAACCTCGCCTGGAAGCTGGCCGCCGTCGCGAAAGGGCAAGCGCCCGAGGAACTGCTCGACAGCTACGAAGCCGAGCGCCTGCCCTTCGCCCGGCGCCTGGTGCATACGACCGACCGCGCCTTCAGCTTCCTCACAGCCGACGGTCCCGTGGCCGAGATCGTGCGCACGGGCGTGGTCCCGCGCATCATGCCGCTGGTGGCCAAGCTGCCCGGCGCGCGCGAATTCCTGTTTCGCACCATCTCGCAAACCCTGGTGCACTACCGGACCGCGCCGCTCAACGGGGGCAGCGCCGGCAAGGTGCACGGCGGCGACCGCCTGCCCTGGATCCAGAAAGACGGCGGCGACAATTTCGCCCCGCTGCCCGAGCCCGGCTGGCAGGTGCACGTCTACGGCCAGGCGCGGCCGGACATCGTCACCTGGTGCGCCCTGCACGGGGTGACGCTGCGCCAGTTCGAGTGGAACGCCGCCTGCGCCGCGGCCGGACTGGCCGAGCATGCGGTCTACCTGCTCAGGCCCGACACCTATGTCGGGCTGGCGGCTGGCAGTCCGTCGATCGAGGTAATGGACGATTACCTGCGGGCGAATGCCTTGCGCCTGTGAGGCCATGGGCCAATGTCGGTCGCTCAGGCCGAGACAGGTGCGCACCGTAGGGTGGGCTCTCCGAGCCCACGCGGATACGTGCCTTCAAGATCGTCGATACGTCATGGGAACCGATACGTATCACCGCGTGGGCTCGGAGAGCCCACCCTACGGTGCACGACGGCCAACTAGCAGTTCCGCTCAACGGACTGGCATTAGGCCATAGCAGTTTACGTACGGCAAAGCTGCGCCGCCTGAGCCGGTTTGGCGCGAAGATGGTGCTCACACGCTGCCATGCGCACGCAGCGGGCGCCAACCCACAGGAGAACCATGGAACTCACCGTCAACAACAGCACCACCGCCGCCACCCTCGTCACCGTCTTCGGCGAGCTGCAGGACGGCCACTACGTCGCCAAGGTCATGCCGGAAACCGACGTGCCCTACACGCCCTATTTCGAGAACGAGCTCGACCAGGTGATCGTCTACATCTCGCCGGACGAGGAGCAGCTGGCGGCCATTTTGAAGGCCCTGAACGAGCGCCGCCTGCCCTTCGGCGACCTGCAGAACTACGGCGCGGCCGGCGGTGGGACTTCGGTCATTCCTGTGTAAGCCCAGCTTGTAGGGAATCAGCGGGGGCGCGGCGCGCCTGGGCCCCGGCCATTGCGCCCGCCGCGCTGCGCAGTCGCATCGGCCGCGACGCGCGTAACGAGGACGCAAGCGATGCGCCGGTCTTCGACCTCGGCCACCTCGAAGCGCAGGTCGTCGACCACGACCTGTTCGCCGACCGCGGGCAAGGCGCCCAGGCGCTCAAGCAGGAAGCCGGCCAGCGAACTATAGTCGTCGCTCTCGCTCACCAGCGTGTCGACGCCCAGTTCCCGTTCCACGTCGTGCAGGTCGGCTGCGCCATCGATGCGCCAGCTCCCTGGTCCCTGGCGCAGCACGGCCGGCTGCTCGTCCTCGTCGGGGAATTCGCCGGCGATCGCTTCCAGGATATCGATCGGCGTCACCAGGCCCTGTAGCGTCCCGTATTCGTCGGCGATCAGCACCAGCTGGCCGTGCGAGCGCTTCAGGGTGTCCATCACCTTCAGCACGTCGCCCGTCTCGGGAATGATGATGGGCGTTCGCACGTGGGCCGGGTCGATCCGTCCGCCCAGGGCCAGGTCGGCCATCAGGTCACGTGCCCGCACCACGCCGATGATCTCGTCGAGCTGCCCCTTGCAGACCGGGAAGAAGCTGTGCGGCGTCTCCATGATCTGGCCGCGGATCACCTCGGCCGGGGAATCGATGTCGATCCAGGAGATGTCGGCGCGGTTGGTCATGATCGAGCGGATCGAGCGCTGCGACAGGCTCAGTACGCCGCTGACCATGTGGCGTTCGGCCGGCTCGAAGGCTTCCTCGTCCCGGGTTGCGCGCGGCGCGTCGCCGGCGCCGGCGGCCGGCGCACTGGTCCCGCCCAGCATGCGCAGGATGGCGTCGGCCGTGCGCTCGCGCAGCGGCACGCGGCTTTCCTCCCGCGCCAGGTTGCGCGAGGCCATCTGGTTCAGGGCCTCGATCGCCACCGAGAAGCCGATCGCCGCGTACAGGTAACTCTTCGGGATGTGGAAGCCGAAGCCCTCGGCAATCAGGGACAGCCCGATCATCAAGAGAAAGCTCAGGCACAGCACGACCACGGTCGGGTGGGCGTTCACGAAAGCGGTCAGGGTCTTCGAGGCGAACAGCATCACGCCCATCGCCACCACCACGGCCGCCATCATCACCCACAGCTCGTCGACCATGCCGACCGCGGTGATCACGGAATCGAGCGAGAACACGGCATCGAGCGCGATGATCTGGGCCACCACGACCGTGAAGCTCGCGTATTCGACGACGCTGCTGCCTTGCGCGGTCTTTCCTTCTACCCGCTCGTGCAGCTCCATGGTCGCCTTGAACAACAGGAACAGGCCGCCCAGCAGCAGGATCAGATCGCGTCCCGACAAATCCAGGCTGCCGAGCGTGAACAGGGGTTCGGTCAGCGACACGATCCAGGAGATCATGGTCAGCAGGCCGACCCGCATCAGCATCGCCAGCGAGAGGCCGAGCAAGCGCGCGCGGTCGCGCTGCTCGGGCGGCAGCTTTTCCGCGAGGATGGCGATGAAGATCAGGTTGTCGATGCCGAGCACGATCTCGAGCACCACGAGGGTCGAGAACCCTATCCAGATGTTCGGATCGGCCATCCATTCCATGTTTTGCTTCTCCTTCGGCGTTGTAGGGTGGGCACTCCGTGCCCACGCGGTACGTGTCCATGCTCACACCTGCGGCAATGCCTGATTGCTCGTATCGCAAACGACACCCGTGTCGCGCACGTCCGTAGGGCACCCGACAAGGCACGAGCGCATAATCAGCGCCACGTATGCCAGAGCCGTGCGTACCGCGTGGGCACGGAGTGCCCACCCTACAAAAGCGTGGTCAAACGTACGCCGGCAGCTTCGGCAACAGCTTGTCGAGCGTGATCGGATAATCGCGCACGCGCACGCCGGTGGCGTTGTAGATCGCGTTCGCCACCGCCGCCGCTACGCCGCAGATGCCGAGCTCGCCCACGCCCTTGGCCTTCATCGGCGAGCTCATCGGGTCGGTCTCGTCGAGGAACACGACTTCCTGATGCGGGATGTCGCCGTGCACGGGCACCTCGTAGCCGGCCAGGTCGTGGTTCACAAAAAAGCCGATCCGCTTGTCGACCACCAGGTGCTCCATCAGCGCCGCGCCCACGCCCATCGTCATCGCGCCGATCACCTGGCTGCGCGCCGACTTCGGGTTGAGGATGCGCCCCGCCGCGCACACGGCCAGCATGCGCCGCACGCGCACCTCGCCGGTGGCGGAATCGACCGCCACCTCGACGAAGTGGGAGCCGAAGGTCGACTGCTGGGTCTTCTTCTCCAGGTCGCCGTACTCCATCATGTCCTCGGCCGTGACCTCGCCGTCGCGTGCGAGCTGGGCCAGCGGCACCGAGCGCGTGCCGAGGCGCACCGCCCCGTCGGCGAACTCGCTGGTGGCCGGATCGAGCCCGGCCTTGGCGGCAAGCATCTCGCGCAGCTTGACGCAGGCGGCATACACGCCGGCCGTGGACGAGTTGCCGCCCCACTGCCCGCCCGAACCGGACGATACCGGGAAGCTCGAATCGCCCAGGCGCACGGCCACCTTCTCGATCGGCAGACCCATCATCTCGGCCGCGGTCTGGGCGATGATGGTGTAGCTGCCGGTGCCGATGTCGGTCATGTCGGTTTCGACCGTGACGCTGCCGTTTTTTTCGAGCCGCACGCGCGCGGCCGACTTCATGTTCATGTTGTTGCGGAAGGCCGAGGCCACGCCCATGCCGATCAGCCAGCGCCCCTCGCGCCGCTTGCCAGGTTCCGGGTTGCGGTTCTTCCAGCCGAAGCGCTCGGCGCCCTGGCGCATGCATTCGACGAAACGGCGCTGCGAGAACTTGCGCGAGCGGTTTTCCGGGTCCACCGTCGTGTCGTTGACGATGCGGAAGGTGACCGGGTCCATCTTCAGCTTTTCCGCCATCTCGTCGATCGCGATTTCCAGCGCCATCATGCCGGGCGCCTCGCCGGGTGCGCGCATCGCGTTCGCTTCCGGCAGGTCCAGCGTCGCCAGTTTCAGCTGGGTGAAGCGGTTCGGCCCCGCGTACAGGAGGCGCGTCTGCTGGACCGCCGTTTCCGGCTGGCCGCCCGGCAGGTCGCCGGAGGTGCTTTCGTGGGCGATCGCCGTGATCCGGCCCTCGCGGGTGGCGCCGATGCGGATGCGCTGGATGGTCGCCGGGCGGTGCGTGGTGTTGTTGAACATCAGCGCGCGCTGCAATGCGATCTTGACCGGACGGCCGGCCGCACGGGCGCCCAGGGCCGCCATCAGCGCCTCGGAACGCAGGAACAGCTTGCCGCCGAAGCCGCCGCCGACGAAGGGCGAGACCAGGCGCACATTGTCCTTGGGGATGCCGAGCGTCCTGGCCATGTCTTCCCGGCTCCAGTTGATCATCTGGTTCGCCGTCCAGACGGTGAGCTTGTCGCCCTCCCAGACGGCCAGCGAGGCATGCGGTTCCATCATCGCGTGCGACTGGTCGGGCGTGGTGTAGGTGGCGTCCAGCTTCACCGGCGCGCTCGCAAAGGCCGAGGCGAAGTCCCCGGCTTTCGTTTCCGGCTTTTCTTCCTTCTTCGGCAGCTTGGCGCTCCTCGATGCCTGCTTCAGGTCGTACTGGCCCTTGGCCTTGACGTATTCCACCTTGACCAGGCTCGATGCGGCCCGTGCCTGCTCGAAGGTCTCGGCCACCACCACGGCCACGGCCTGGTGGTAGTGCTGCACTTCCGGACCGGCCAGCAGGCGCGCCGTGTTGTATTTGCCCTTGTCGATCTTGCCGGCGTTTTCATAGGTGACGACCGCGAGCACGCCGGGCGCGCGCTTGGCGGCGGCCGTGTCGATCGAGGCGATGCGGCCCTTGGCGACGGCGGCGCCGATGATGTAGCCGTAGGCCGGGTTCGGCGCCGCCGCATGCTGCTCGTAGGCATAGGGCGCGGTGCCGGTGGTTTTATAGGGGCCGTCGATGCGGTCGAGCGGCTTGCCGACGACTTTGAGCTGGTCGATCGGGTTGGTGGTGGCGGGCGTATCGAATTTCATGTCCTCAGCCTTTCTTCGCGTCGACCAGCACCGCTTCCAGCGTGCGCCGGACCAGCGGGACTTTATAGGCGTTTTCGCTCGTCGTCTTCGCCCCGGCCAGCAGGGTGTCGACGGTGGCGCCGGCGCCGCGCGGCATGGCGGCGTCGGCCGCCGGCACGCGCCAGGGTTTGTGGGCCACGCCGCCGAGTGCCACGCGGCCGCTGCCGTCGCGCTGGACGACCGCCGCCACCGACACCAGGGCAAAGGCATAGGAGGCGCGGTCGCGCACCTTGCGGTAGAAGTGTGCGCCGCCCAGGGGACGCGGCAGCACCACGCTGGTAATCAGTTCGCCCGACTGCAGGGTGTTTTCGATGTGCGGGGTATTCCCCGGCAAGCGGTAAAAGTCGGCGATCGGGATCACGCGCGTGCTGCCGTTGGCGCGCACCGTCTCCACCCCGGCGTCGAGCAGTTGCATGGCCACCGCCATGTCGCTCGGGTGGGTCGCGATACAGGCTTCGCTCTGGCCGACGATGGCGTGGTTGCGCGTATAGCCGCCGATCGCCGAACAGCCGCTGCCCGGCACGCGCTTGTTGCACGGCAGGTTGGTGTCGTAGAAGTAGGGACAGCGGGTGCGCTGCAGCAGATTGCCGGCCGTGGTGGCCTTGTTGCGCAGCTGGGCCGATGCGCCGGCCAGCAGGGCCCGCGCCAGCACGCCGTAGTCGCGCCGCACGCGCGGATCGGCCGCGAGATCGGTATTCCTCACGAGGGCGCCGACGCGCAGGCCGCCGTTGTCCAGCGGCTCGATGCGGTCGAGCTTCAGGCCGTTGACGTCGATCAGGTGCGGCGGCGCCTCGATCTCGAGCTTCATCAGGTCGAGCAGGTTGGTGCCGCCGGCGATGAAGCGCGAGCCGGGATGGCGCTCGGCGGCGGCGGCGGCTTCGGCCGGGGTGCGCGCTTTTTCGTAGGTGAATGCCTTCATGCCTTGAGCCCTCCGACTTCGGTGATGGCGTCGAGGATGTTCGAGTACGCGCCGCAGCGGCAGATGTTGCCGCTCATGCGTTCGCGGATCTCGTCCACGCTCAGCAGCGGCTTGACGTTGAGGTCGGCGCTGACGTGGCTCGGGATGCCCTGGCGGATCTCGTCGAGGGTCGCCACGGCCGAACAGATCTGACCCGGCGTGCAATAGCCGCACTGGTAGCCGTCGTGCTTCACGAAGGCCGCCTGCATCGGATGAAGTTTATCGGGCGTGCCCAGGCCTTCGATGGTCGTGATCTCGTCGCCGTCGTGCATGATCGCCAGCGACAGGCAGGAATTGATGCGGCGGCCGTTGACGATCACCGTGCAGGCGCCGCACTGCCCCTGGTCGCAGCCCTTCTTGGTGCCGGACAGTTTTATATGCTCGCGCAGGGCGTCGAGCAGGCTGGTGCGGGTGTCGAGGGTCAGTTCGCGCCGCTGGCCGTTCACGCGCAGCGTGGTTTTCGCCATCGTGGGCGGCGGGTTCACGGGTTGCGGCGCTGCTGCCCCGGCTCCCTGGGCCTGGGCCAGTGCCGCCCCGGGAATCGCAGCGCTGGTGGCCGCAGCGGCGCCGCTGATGAGCAAGTCGCGCCGCGACAGCTTCATGTCGCTCAAGTCGTCCATATCGTTAAAACCTTCCGAACTGGTGGGCGCCGGGGCGGCCCGCGTGGTGGGACTCCAGCGGGCACCTTTCAAGGCCGGCTGGGCATTCGGCTTATGATAAAGACATTCTCGATAGCAGGCGGCACGGTTGACCGGGAACCATTCCTCCTTTTCCGGGCGCCGCGGCCAGGTGCGCGGATGCACCTGAATGGTGCATGGTCGCGTCGTGCCTGCACTGCCGGGCAGCGAATGCGCGCTGGCCCGTCCGGCACGGTATGATGCCGGTTTCGCCAGACCGGTCGAGCACGCGGCATCGCTCCACCAGGCCCTCCTCCATACGCCGCACAGCCCGGAAACCAGCATGAACGCACCCTCCCCGCACGACCTGGACTACAAACGCAGGCGCGAGTTCACCGGGCTGTTCGAGGAAGCCCCGATCTTCATGGCCCTGCTGCATGGTCCGGAGCACGAGTTCGAGTTCATCAATCCGGGCTACCGGCGCCTGATCGGCCACCGCGACGTGGTCGACCGGCCCATGGCCGAGGTGCTGCAGGACGTCGCCGCCCAGGGCTATGTCGCCATGCTCGACGAGGTCTACCGCACCGGCGTTCCGATCACGGCCGCCAGCGCCAAGTACGGCATGCAGGTGGTGCCGGACGGCCCCGTCAGCGAGCGCTACATCGACTTCGTGCTGCAGCCGGTGCGCGACGCGGCCGGCGCCATCGACGGCATTTTCATCCTCGGCACCGACGTCACCGACCGCGTCCTGATCGAGATCCGGCGCGACGCGCTGTTCCGCATGACCGACCTGGTGCGCGACGCCGCGAACGCCCAGGACATCGTCGACGGCGCCTGCCGCATCCTCGGCGAGACCCTGGGCGCGAGCCGGGTCGGCTTCGCCACTGCGGGCGCGGGCGACTCGGTGCGGCTGAGCGGCAACTGGCAGCTGCCCGGCGCCGCCGTGCTGCCCGAGAACATCGACCTGCGCGCCTTCGGCGACTTCATCGACGATCTGAAGGCCGGCACGCCGGTCGCCATCGGCGACGTCGCGCTCGACCCGCGCACGGCGCATGCCGCTTCGGCCCTGGCCGCACTCGACTCCTGCGCCTTCGTCGACCTGCCGGTGCTGGAAGACGGCCGGCTGGTGGCGCTGGTCTACGTTAACAGCGCGCGCCCGCGCAGCTGGAGCGCGGACGACATCAACCTGGTGCGCGAAGTGGCCGAGCGCACCCGCACCGCGAGCGAACGCCTGCGCAACGCCGGCGCGCTGGCCGCCAGCGAAGCGATGTTCCGCTCGATCGCCAACGCCATGCCGCAGATGGTCTGGTCGACCCTGCCGGACGGCTTCCACGATTACTACAACGAGCGCTGGTACGACTTCACGGGCGCAATCCCGGGCGACACCGACGGCGAGCGCTGGGCCAACATGTTCCATCCCGAGGACCGCGAGGAAGCCTGGGCGCGCTGGTCGCGCAGCCTGGCCAGCGGCGAGACCTACGAGGTGCAATACCGCCTGCGCCACCGCTCCGGCGCCTACCGCTGGGTGCTCGGACGCGCGCTGCCGGTGCGCGACGAATCGGGCGCCATCATCCGCTGGATGGGCACCTGCACCGACATCCACGACCAGAAGCTGGCCGAGAACGCGCTGCGCCAGGCCAACCAGCGCAAGGACGAGTTCCTCGCGATGCTGGCCCACGAACTGCGCAACCCGCTGGCGCCGATCAGCACCGCGGCCCAGGTAATGCGCCTGCGCTACGGCGACGCCGAGTACGTCAAGCGCGCCAGCGACATCATCGGACGCCAGGTGCGCCACATGACCGACCTGGTGGACGACCTGCTGGACGTCTCGCGCGTCACCCGCGGGCAGGTACAGATGGAAAGCGAGCCGGTCGACCTCAAGACCGTCGTCAACAACGCCGTCGAGCAGGCGCGCCCCCTGATCGAGGCGCGCCACCACGACCTCTTCATGCACCTGGCGGCCGACACCGCCTGGGTCAGCGGCGACCGCACGCGCCTGACCCAGGCCGTGTCGAACCTGCTCAATAACGCGGCCAAGTACACCCAGCAGCACGGTCGCATCGAGCTCGACCTGCGCATCCTGGATGGCTGGGCCACGCTGGCCGTGCGCGACAACGGCAGCGGCATCGCGCCCGGCCTGCTGCCGCACGTGTTCGAACTCTTCACCCAGGGCGAGCGTACGCCGGACCGGGCCCAGGGAGGCCTCGGTCTCGGCCTGGCGCTGGTGCAGAGCATCGCCGCCCACCACGGCGGCACGGTCGAAGCCGAGAGCGGCGGCACCGGCCAGGGCAGCTGTTTTACCCTGCGCCTGCCGACCATCGAGGCGCCGGCCCTGCACGCCGTGGGCGACGCTCAGGGCAAGGCCACGGACCAGCCGCAGCCGTCCACGCCGCGCCGCATCGTGATCGTCGACGACAACCGCGACGCCGGCGCCTCGCTGGAGGCGGCGCTGGAAGCGCGCGGACACGGCATCGCCCTGTTCGACGGCGCCCAGGCCCTGCTCGACGCCCGCGACCTGGGACCGGTGGACGCCTACATCCTCGACATCGGCCTGCCCGGCATCGACGGCTACCAGCTGGCGCGCCGCCTGCGCCAGGACGGTCCCTGCCCCGAGGCCCTGCTGATCGCCCTCACCGGCTACGGCCAGGCGCACGATTTCACGCTGTCGAAGGCGGCGGGCTTCGACCATCATTTGGTCAAGCCGGCCGATCTCGGGCAGCTCGAACGGATCCTCCACGAGGGTGCGGACAAACTTGTCCGCTGAACGAGGGCGCCGGCCGGGGTAAAATCACGGTTTTGCCCGAGGCCCGTCCATGACCAAACAAGCCCCGCCCACCCTGGCCCCGCCATCCGGCCCGGACCTGATCCTCGGCCTGGACGACCGTCCGCGTCCCCTGATCGGCATCCTGGCCGCCCTGCAGCACCTGCTGGCGATTATCGTCCCGATCGTCACGCCGGGCCTCCTGATCTGCCAGGCGCTGGGCGTGCCGGCGCGCGACACCAACCTGATCGTTTCGATGTCGCTGGTCATTTCCGGCATCGCCACTTTTGTGCAGTGCCGCCGTTTCGGGCCGCTTGGCGCGGGCCTGCTGATCGTGCAGGGCACCAGCTTCAATTTCGTCGGTCCCCTGATCGCCGGCGGCAGCCTGATGGTGAAACAGGGCACGCCGGTGGAAGCCGTGATGGCCGCGATCTTCGGCGTCGTGGTGGCCGGTTCCTTCGTCGAGATGGGCGTCTCGCGCATCCTGCCTTTCGTGAAGCGCATGATCACGCCGCTGGTGACCGGCATCGTGGTGCTGATGATCGGCCTTACCCTGATCAAGGTCGGCCTGATCAGCATGGGCGGCGGCTTCGCGGCCATGCAGAACGGGACCTTCGCCAACGGCGAGAACCTGCTGCTCTCCGGCGTGGTGCTGGCACTGATCGTCGCCATCAACCGCGTGCCCGTCGTGTGGATGCGCAGCTGCGCCATCGTCATCGCCCTGGCAGTCGGCTATGCGCTGGCGGCGTCGATGGGCCGGCTCGACTTCACCGGCATGCACGAAGCGCCCCTGTTCCAGGTGCCGCGTCCGCTGCACTTCGGTCTCGATTTTTCCTGGTCGCTGTTCATCCCCATGATCGTGATCTATCTCGTCACTTCGCTGGAAGCGATCGGCGACGTCACCGCCACGAGCAAGATTTCGCGCCAGCCGGTCGAAGGCCCGCTCTGGATGCAGCGCATCAAGGGCGGCGTGCTGCTCAACGGCGCCAACAGCCTGCTGGCCGGCGTCTTCAACACCTTCCCCAGCTCGATCTTCGCCCAGAACAACGGCGTGATCCAGCTGACCGGCATCGCCAGCCGCCACATCGGCGTCTGGATCGCGCTGATGCTGGTCGTGCTCGGCCTGTTCCCGGCCGTGGCCGGCGTGATCCAGGCGGTGCCGGAACCGGTGCTGGGCGGCGCGGCGATGGTGATGTTCGGGGCCGTGGCCGCCGCCGGCATCAACATCCTGGCCAGCGTCCAGCTCGACCGCCGCGCCCTGCTCATCATCGCCGTTTCGCTGGCGCTGGGCCTGGGCGTATCGCAGGTGCCGGAGTTCCTGGCGCACATGCCGCCCGCCCTGCGCAACGTCCTCGAATCGGGCGTGGCGACCGGCGGCATCTGCGCCGTGCTGCTGAACTGGTTCCTGCCGGCGAGCGCGGACGGTCGCGGCGAACACGCCTGAGCCGCCCGCGCGCCTGCTAATTGCTGAGCGTTAGCGCACCGTCCACCGGCGACATCTGCCCGGGTGCGGCGGTGCCTGCAAGCGCCGCCGCCATCTTCGCGCCAGCCCTGGCCGTTCCGGCGCTGTCGTAGTCGAGCACCTCCGTGCCGGCCGCGTCGACGTGGCTGATGCGCACCCGCATCTGGTCGCGTCCGCCGCGCGCGTTGTCCCCATCCGCCGCATCGAGCTGGAAGCGGTAACCGGCGCGGCCGTTGTAGCGGCCCGTGCCTTCCAGGCGCAGCGTGGCGCCCGCGCGCCCCGTCACCGCCACGCTGTCGCTGCGGAAGGCAAACGGTCCGTGCAGCACCAGCGCCGCATTCTCGCCCGCCTTGCCCGCCCCCCGGGTATCGCCCAGCGGCGCCCACAGCGTGAAGCGCAGCGGCTGCGAACGGCCGGGGCCGGCCGCACCGGCAGCAGCCAGCTTGCCGCGCGCGCTGAGCGCCGCCAGGCCCGGCTCGTTCACCAGGATCTCGCGCCGCGCTTCCGTGGTCCGTCCGCCCGAATCCGTCACGCGCAGCACCACGGTGCGCGCGCCCGGCGCGCAGAAGCGGTGCTGCAGGACGACCTCGCCCTTGCCGTAGGCTTCGCGCACCAGCGGCGAAGGCGAGGCGCAGCCGTCGGCCCAATCCACCGTGGCCGTGTGCACCTGGCCCGGCGCGTTGTCGATGAAGCCGAGGCTGACCCGCAGTTCCTGGCCGACCGTCACGCTGTCGGGCAAGCCGGTGAATGGACCGAGCACCGGCGCATCGGTGCCCTTGGTTCCCGGGCGCAGCATGACCAGGCCGGCATTCGACAAGGCGAGGATGGTGCCGGCTTCGTTGATGGCGACGGCGTGCGAGAGCACCAGGCCGGCGGGGATGCGCTGCAGGCGGGTGTTCAGGTCGATGGGCGCGCCGGGCCCGCGCCACAGGGCCGCACGCCAGCCGCTCGGGCGCCGCACGCCGCCCACGATCTCGCTGCGGTTGTTGATGTCGAAGACGTCGGATTCGAGCGCGCCCGCGCGCGGCAGCGGCACCAGGCCGCGGGCACGCGACCATTGGTAGGCCGTCGAGCCGGCCGCCGTCGCAGTGTCGCCGACGACCTCGCCGCGGTCGTTCAGGTCGGCCACCGTACGGGAGCCGCCGTTGCGCGTACCGATCGGCACCATCCCGCTCCCGCGGCTCCAGAAGAAGCCGGCGTCGTTCGCGTCGTTCGCGTCGTAGGAGGTGCCGGCCGCCTCGCCACGCTCGTTGACGAAGGCCGTGCCGGCGATGCTCCCGCCCAGGGTGCCGAGGTTCGTCGGGCGGCCGCGCGCATCCCACAGCGTGGCGCGCTGGATCCCGCTGCCGTCATCGGCATAGCCGCCGGAAACGCCCGTATTGGCGATGGCGCGTACCGCGGACACCCCCAGAGGCACCGGGCCGAGCGGCGTAATCGCGCCGCCCGGCTCGAAGCGCACCGCGCGCTGGATGCCCGAGGCCTCGGTCATGTCGCCGACGACCTGGTCCTGGTCGTTGATGCCCCAGACCCGGCTCGGCACGTTCGGCAAGGCACGCATGCCGCGCCCCAGGCTCCAGGTGAACTCGTAGAAACGCCGGAACGGCCCTGTGCCTTCGCTGGTTTCGCCGGTGACCACGCCGCGGTTGTTCAGTCCAGCGATGGAGGTGTCCCCCGGCACGCCGAAGGGCACGACGCGGTTGCCGTCGAAGAAGCCGCTGGTCCCGAACACGAAGGAGCCGACCGCCGCCTGTCCGTTTTCGTTGAGGTAGGCGATCGCCCCTTCCGGGTCGAGGTTGATCACGCTGTACACGGGTGGGGCCGCCGGAGCCGCCGGCGCCGTCGGGGCAGCTGCGGCGCCGCCGGCAACGGTCAGGAGCGGGAACAGGCCGGTCAGGATGTTGTTGCGCAGTGCAGGCTTGCGGAGTGCGCGCTGGGTAGTCGAATGCAGTTTCATGTGGCTCGCCGATCGTGATGAGGGTTCGATGCCTGGCACGGTTCGCTGCACGCACAGCGCGTAACCGCTCAGGTCCGGGAACCACTCTAGAGCCAAGAACTGATCAACTCCAGACCCTGCTGGAAAAACTATCGGCTGGGTACGCTGTTTGATACGGAACGCGTTTACAGCGGGAAACGAACCGCCGCATTTCGAGCCTGCGGGAAAGATTTGCTCAGGCGGACGCGCCCAGAACCCGCGTAGGTAAAGGCTTTCCAGCAAAATGCGCCTCGAGGTTGGCCGCCGCCAGCATGCCCATCGCGGTACGGGTCTCGACCGTGAAACTGCCGACGTGCGGCGTCAGGACAACATTGTCCAGTTCGCGCAGCGCGGCTGGAACGCGCGGCTCGTCGGCGAACACATCCAGCGCCGCGGCGCCCAGCCGTCCCTCCTGCAAGGCTGCGATCAGCGCCGCTTCGTCGACCAGCGAGCCGCGCGCGATGTTGACCAGGGTGCCTTCAGGGCCGAGCGCATCGAGCACATCCGCGTCGATCATCGCACGCGTGGCCGCGCCGCCGGGTGCGCAGACGATGAGATAGTCGCTCTCGCGCGCCAGGTCCGGCAGCGAGGCGCTGCGCGGATACAGGCAGTCGGCCGTGCTGCGCTGGAAGTAGCGGATCGCCATGCCGAAGCTTTCCAGGCGCGTGGCGACGGCGCGCCCGATGCGGCCCAGGCCGACGATGCCGGCCACCTTGCCGCGCAGGCTGCGCGCGGGCTGCAAGGGTTTCTTCGCTTCCCAGTCTCCGGCGCGCACGTGGCGGTCGAGCTGGGGAATGCGGCGGCTGCTGGCGAGCAGCAGGCTCACGGCCAGGTCGGCCACGTCCTCAGTCAGCACGTCGGGCGTGTTGGTGACAAGAATGCCGCGCGGGTCGAGCGCATCGAAGGCGACCGCATCGACGCCGACGCCGTGCACGGCGACGATCTCGAGCTTGGGCAAGCGGTCGGCCAGCGCCGCGTCGATGCCGGTGACGCCGGTGGTGAACACGCCGCGCACGCCGGGCGCGACACGCTCGATGAAGGCATCGCGGTCCGCCGGCGCGACGGCCGCCAGCCGGTGGCAGACATAGTCGCGCTCGAGCACCTTATCGACTTGAGGGACCCAGCCGGATCCCAACAACAGAATTTCTGGACGCACTGGCCGCTCCCATCGTGATCATGATGAGAACGAGTATAAGCGAGCTTACTGAAGAGTGCGCCACCAGGCCTCGCCCGCCTGCGGCTGGGCGATGGACAGCGGCTCGCCGATGCCAGGGGTCGCCAGCGGCAGGCCGCGGGCGCCGGCCAGCGCGCTGATGCGCTCGAGCGGTTCCTGCCAGCGGTGCAGCGCCAGGTCGAAGGTGCCGTTATGGATCGGCAGCAGCCAGGCGCCGCGCAGGTCCAGGGCCGCCTGCAGGGTCTGCTCGGGTTGCATGTGCACGTCCGGCCATTGCTTGTCGTAGGCGCCGGTCTCGACCAGGGCGACATCGAATGGACCGAAGCGTGCGCCGATGGCCTTGAAGCCGTCGAAATAGCCGCTGTCGCCGCTGAAGAAGACGCGCAGCTTGCTTGTAGCGATCACCCAGGACGCCCAGAGCGTGGAATTGCGGTCGTTCAGGCCGCGTCCGGAAAAGTGGCGCGCCGGCGTGGCGACGAAGCGGACGCCGCCGACGCTGCGCTCCTGCCACCAGTCGAGCTGCTGCACCTTGTCGGCGGGGACGCCCCAGCTGATCAAACGGTCGCCCACGCCCAGCGGCGCCAGGAAGTGCTCGGTCTTGCCCGAGAGGGCCAGGATGCTGGCGTGGTCGAGGTGGTCGTAATGATCGTGCGAGAGGATCACGGCCTTCAGCGGCGGCAGCTCGGCGATCGCGATCGGCGCTTTCGAGAAGCGCTGCGGACCGGCCCACTGCACGGGCGAGGCGCGCTCCGAAAAGACCGGATCGGTCAGGTAAAAGGCGCCGTCCAGCTTCAGCAGCACGGTCGAGTGGCCCAGGCGCCAGAGCGTATTGTCGGGGGCGTCCAGCAGCGCCTGGCGGCTCAGGGTGTGCACCGGAATCGGCTGCGCCGGCGTCGTGCCGGCCGGCCTGTCGAACATGAAGTTCCACCACAGGCGCGCCTGCTCGCCGAACGTGAATTCGTGCACGGGCGTCGCGTTGACGAAGCTGCCGCCCCGGAACTGGGGCGAGGCGTGGCTCGTGCGGGCCGGGGCGAAGGCGCAGGCGCCGACGAGGGCGACGCTGATCAGGACGATGGCGATGAGGAGGAAGCGCATGAATCGGCAGTCTGGTTGAGGCCGGTCATCTTACCCCGTTTCGATGGACCCGGCCGGGCCCGGCATTGATGAGCCTTATGAACACCATTCATCAATCGGGCGCTAGAATAAGAAACCTTTCTCATGAACCACCGGACAGCCATGGCGCGCGACAACATCAACGACATCCTCGTCTTCCTCGCCGTCGCCCGCGAACGCAGCTTCACGCGCGCCGCGGCCAAGCTCGGGATGACGCAATCGGCGCTCAGCCACACGGTGCGCACGCTGGAAGCGCGTCTCGGCGTGCGCCTGCTGAGCCGCACCACGCGCAGCGTGTCGCCGACCGAGGCCGGCGAGCGCCTGCTGCAAAACGTAGCGCCGCGCCTGGAAGAAATCGAGGCCGAGATCGCCGCCGTCAGCGACCTCGGCGACAAGCCTTCCGGCACGGTGCGCATCACGGCCATCGACCACGTGATCGACGACGTGCTGTGGCCGCGCATCGCGCCGCTGCTGCCGCAGTACCCGGACCTGCACGTGGAATTCAGCGCCGACTACCGCATCGTCGACATCGCCGCCGAACGCTACGACATCGGCGTGCGCCATGGCGACCAGGTCGACAAGGACATGATCGCCGTGCGCCTGACGCCGGACGTGCGGATGCGCATCGTCGGCGCGCCAGCTTACTTCGCGCGCCGTCCGCTGCCGGCATCCGTGGCCGACCTGATGAAGCATAACTGCATCAACCTGCGCCTGGCCAGCAGCGGCGGCATCTATGCCTGGGAACTGAAGCACGAGGGCCAGGACATCGAAGCCCGGGTGCGCGGCCAGGCCGTATTCTCGACCGCCAACCACATCCTGAAGGCCGCGCTCGACGGCGCCGGCCTCGGCTTCCTGCCCGAGGAGATGGTCGGCGAACACGTGCGCGCGGGCCGCCTGGTCAGCGTGATGGAAGACTGGTGCCCGCTGTGGCCGGGCCTGCACGCGTATTATCCGAGCCGGCGCAATTCCTCGCGCGCGCTGGCGCTGGTGATCGACGCCATCCGCCACAAGGGCTGATCCTATTTTCCGTACTGTTCGTCGCTGACCTTCTCCATCCACTCGACGACCTTGCCGTTCTCGGCTTCCTGGCTGGCGATGTGGGTCATGGCCGTGTTTGGGGCCGCGCCATGCCAGTGCTTGACGCCGGGCGGGGTCCAGACCACGTCGCCGGGCCGGATCTCCTCGATTCTGCCGCCCCAGCGCTGCACGCGGCCGACGCCGGCGGTGACGATCAGGGTCTGCCCGAGGGGATGGCTGTGCCAAGCCGAGCGCGCGCCCGGTTCGAAGGTGACATACGACGCGCTGCCGCGCGACGGCGCCTGCGGCCCGTACAAGGGGTCGACCCGCACCATTCCGGTGAAGTTGGCGGCGGGACCGCGGCTCGATGCTTGCGCGCCGTTGCGGGTGATGACGAGGTCGGCGGGCGCCTGCGCACAGGCGGCGCCGGTGGCGCAGAGCGCCAGCGCGGACAGGAGGACACGTTGCATGCGGGTTCCTTTCAAAACCCTACTCTAGCGTGCCGCCCCCGCCGCGATAAGACCGCCCGGATGACTAGACCTTATGAACGCGGCTCATGAATCTATACGCGGCGCCGGCGCAGCGCGGCCATGCCGGCCGCCCCCAGTCCGAACAGGGCCAGGCTGGCGGGTTCGGGCACCTCGGCCAGGAAGCCGCGGATCTCGCCGGCCGGGAAAGCCTGCGTATGGATGTTCAGGTAAGCGCGTCCCGAAGCGAGGCCGGCCAGGAAGGCCGACTGCGCGCTTTCCACGGTACCGCCGTTGTTGGTGACGAAGGTCGGGTTGTAGGTGGCCAGGTTCAGCAGATCGAAGGTTTCGGTGTAGCTGCCCGAAGTGACGCCCAACGGGAAGGCCGGGAAGGTCGGCAGCGAGGTGGCCACGCCCACCGTGCCCTCGCGCGGTACCGCCGTGCAGCAATGGATGTGCGAGGCCGTGGTCGGCGCCGTCAGGCCGGCGAAGGTGGCGTTCACCGTCATTGTCCCTGCCACGTCGTCGATCACGACATTGGCCCGCCCGGTCGCCGGCGAGTCGTTCGGGGTGCCCTCGATCGCACCGTTCAGGGACGTCGAGTAGCGGATGAGCCCAGCATTTGCCGCGCCGGCGCAGAGCAAGAGCAGCGAACTCGTCACACAAAGAGCAAGACGTTTCATGACTGATCCTCCAAAATGGGTGTGCTACCCGATCAGCATAAAACGTGCCGGAGAGGCGCTACGGGGCGTCGACGCCGCAGGCAAGAACCAAGTGTAAATACTATCGACAGACCGGATTTTCCACGAATCAGCGGCTGCTGCCGCATGCCATTTTTTCGCGCACAGGCGCGTGACGAGGCCCGGTGCTTGGCGTAGAGTCGAAGCTACGGAGTCCCCCTTCTTCATCGCGAAAGGAGCCAGCATGTACAAGACAATCGTGGTGCATGTCGACGACAGCGCCGCCATGGATTCGCGCCTGCGCGCCGCTGCGCAGCTGGCCGGCCTGCATGGCGCCCACCTGGTCGGCGCCGCGGCCACCGGCACTTCCTGGTCCTCCTACGCCCTGCTGGTCGGTTCGATGGCGGTCGCGCCGGTCGACGAGTTCGACGCGATGTGCGTCGAAGCGCGCAAGAGCCTGCGGCATTTCGCGGAAAACGCGCGCCGGCTCGGCGTCGAATCGATCGAGGAACGCATGGCCGAAGACGAGCACCGCCGTTCCCTCCTGCTGCAGTCGCGCTACGCCGACCTGGTCGTGACCAGCCTCGACACCGGCGCGCGCGACAGCGTGCGCGGCCTGCCGCAGTACGTGGCGATGCACGGCGCGCGTCCGGTGCTGGCGGTGCCGCCGTCCTTTTCGGGCAAGCCGATCGCCGAGCGCATCGTGGTTGGCTGGGATGGCAGTCTGCAGGCGATCCGCGCGATCCAGGCGGCGTTGCCGCTGCTGGCGCGCTCGCAGAGCGTGCAGCTGGCCCTGATCAACGCCGACCGCGAATCGGGCCTGCATGGCGACGAGCCCGGCGCCGACATGGCGCTGTATCTCGCGCGCCATGGCGTGCCGGTCGAGGTGGTGGCCGAGAACACGCAGGGCGCGCCCGGCCAGGCGCTGGCCGACCTGGCGCACGATGCCGGCGCCGGCCTGATCGTCGCCGGCGCCTTCGGCCACAGCCGCTACCGCGAACTGGTGCTGGGCGGCGTCACCCGCTACCTGCTCGAGCGCAGTCCCTTGCCGGTCCTGCTGGCGCACTGAGCGCGGGAAGCGCGCGCGCGTCCGTGGCGGCGGCTGCGCGCGGGACAGATAGCTGCTGGCGCCTCCTCCGGTGCGGTGTCCTCGTCCGTCGTGCCGGCCGCGTGCGCACGCAGTCCGGCCACGATGCTGGCCAGGGCGCCAAGCGTTCCTATCGTTGCGAGCAAAGCGTCGAACATGCCTGTCCTCCTCCTTCAGCGCTGCAGCAGCGCCGGGGCGTACGTTTTCACAAAGAACACCAGGGTGATGCAGAATGTGGCCAGCAGCGTGATCCTGCGCACGATGGCGGGCGGCGCACGGCGGCCGAGATGGGCGCCGCCGTAGCCGCCCAGCAGGGCGCCGGCCAGCATCGCCAGCGTCACCGGCCAATGTACCGCATCGGCGACAATAAAGGCCAGCACCGCGACCAGGTTGGCGGCGCTCACCAGCAGCGTGCGCGGCGCGTTCAGCTGCTGCAGCTCGCGCTGGTCGAGCAGGCCCCAGATCGCCAGCATCATGATCCCCACCGCGCCGCCGAAATAGCCGCCGTAAATGCCGAGCGCGAACTGGATCGCCAGCACCGCATGCCCGTGGATACGCCAGCGCGCACGCAGGGCCGCGCCGATGCGCCGTCCGAAGGCCAGCGCGAGCGATGCCGCCAGCAGCAGCCAGGGCAGCACGACGCTGAAGGCCGCCGACGAGGTCCGCAGCAGGAGCAGCGCGCCGAGGAGGCCGCCGCACAGGGTCGCGACCAGCAGCGCGCGCAGCGGCACGCTGCCGATCGGACCGAGGCCGTCGCGGTAGGCCCAGGCGCTGGCCAGGCCGCCGGGAAAGAGCGCGACCGTGCTCGAGGTGTTCGCCTGAACCGGAGGCACGCCGGCCGCGATCAGCGCCGGCAGGCTGACGAAGGAGCCGCCGCCTGCCAGCGCGTTCATCGCGCCCGCCGTGCCGCCCGCCGCAAATGTGAGGAGAATCGTTTCCATGCCCTTGATGGTAGTCGGCGCTTTCACCCTGCACAATCTGGCAATTCCGGTGCTAGACTTCGTCGTTTCCGAAACCACCCGTCATCATGCGCTTCGACCTGACCGACCTGCGTCTCTTCCTCACCGTTGTCGAATGCGGCAGCCTGACCGGGGCCGCCCGGACCGTTCACCTGGCGCTGGCCTCCGTCAGCGAGCGCATCGCCGGCATGGAAACGGCCCTCGGCGCGCCGCTGCTCGAGCGTAACCGGCGCGGGGTGCGTCCGACCGCCGCCGGCGAAGCGCTGGCGCGCCATGCAAGAGGCATCCTCGGCCAGGTGGAGCAGATGCGCGGCGAACTGCGCACCTACGCGAGCGGCCTGAAAGGCCGGATCCGCCTGCTGTCGAACACGGCCGCCATGGCCGGCTTCCTGCCGCCGCAGCTATGCCGCTTCCTGGCCGCGCAGCGCGACCTCTCGATCGACCTCGAAGAGCGGCCCAGCGTGGAGATCGTTCAGGCGCTGGTGGACCGGCGCGCCGACCTGGGCATCGTCGCCGACATCACGGACCTCGCCATGCTGCAGGCCCATCCGATCGCCAACGACAAACTGGTCGTCGTCGTCCCGCACGGGCACCGCCTGGCTGGCCTGGCGCGGGTCGGCTTCGACGAGCTGCTGGCCGAGCCCATGGTCGGCATGGCCGATACCGCGCTGGAGACGCACCTGGCGGAGCGCGCGGCGCGTCTCGGCCGCCAGCTCGACTACCGCGTCAAGCTGCGCAACACGGAACACGTGGCGATGTACGTCGAGGCCGGGATCGGGATTGCGATCCTGTCGAACGCGCTGGCCGGCACGATCCGGCGCGACCTGGCGATCCTGCCGCTGGATGAAGCCTGGGCCGTGCGCCGCCTGCACCTGTGCGCGCGCGACTTCGGGGCGCTGACGCCGCATGCGGCTCTTCTGGCGCGCCAGTTGCTGGAGGATCGGGGGGATTGAGTTTGTATGGCTGTTTCTGGCCGCGCAATAGCTACTTGTTCGATTTCTCGGCCTCGTCCGGCTCCTCCCTGGGTTTGTAGCGCGGCGTGGGTTGCGACAGCAGGAAGAAGGCGATGCACAGTAATGCAATGGCAACGCCGATGCGCGGCGCCACGATCGCAACGGGCACCGCAACGATCTGGACCAGCGTCGCAGCGCCGTAGCGGCGCGTCATCTGCTGGAGGAAATCGGGCGCGAGCCGTTCGTCCATCAGCCGGCAGCCCGGCATTGCATAGAACCACTTCGCCATCCAGGTGCAGGCAGTCAGCGCAAGACCGGCAACCAGGGTCACCGACGCGTCGGGCTCGAAGCCCGTGCCGAGGTGGAAGCACCAGATGCGGACCGGATAAGGAATGACGACGATTGCCAGCAGGAACAGGAGGTTGAGCGTGCCGAACCAGTGATCGGTCTTTGCATAAATGCGACCCGAATAATGGTGCTGCAGCCAGTATGCGCCGATCACCACATAGCAGATAACGAGCGCGAGAAATTCGCGCCACTGCTCCGCCATGGCGCTTACCAGGTCGCTGTAGCCATGCGTGCCCTCGGGAGATCCGGGGACCTTGATCTCGACGATCAGCAGGGTGAGCGCGATTGCGAACACCGCGTCGCTGAATCCCTCGAAGCGGTCGAGTCCGCGCTCGGCGCCATGCGTTTCCGCGTCGGTAGACTGGTTCCGCCTATTGCCTGACATCATGGGAGTCCTTTCGCGCACCCGGGCGCCGCTCCTCGCGGTGCAGCACGCACAATCTTTGTCGGACGATCTGCATCACGTCGTGCCATCTAGGAGTTGAAAAGCAACATCTAGTTGTCCGCGACTAAGGATGACCGCTGTTGGCCGAATGCAGACCTAGTGTAGCGTCCGTTGACGACCCGAAGCGCACCGCAGATGCACGCGCGACTCCGCTGCGCTGACGGCGCACGCGGCATTGTTGGCGCGCCAGCCGCTGGAGGGCGAAGACCTCGTTCGAGCGGCGTCTCCGATGCTAGAATGCCGCCGATCTTTTTGCACACTTGCGACTAAACAATGACTACTATCCGGCTTTCTCGACCCGACGAGGGCGAACGCGCTGTCGACATCTGGCGCCGCGCGGTCGATGCGACACATCATTTCCTGGATCCAGAGGACCGGCAAGCCATCGAGAGGTTGGTCTGCGACTTCCTCCCGAAAGCCGTGCTCTGGCTGGCAGTGGATGCTGACGATTATCCTCAGGCCTTCATGCTGATTGATGACGGCCACATGGAGGCCCTGTTCGTCGACCCTGCCTGCAGAGGGCTGGGTATTGGTGCAGCGCTGGTCCGTCACGGCCTGGCGCTCCATCCCGCGATGACAACGGATGTCAATGAGCAGAACGGGCAGGCGATTGGCTTTTACGAAAAGATGGGCTTCAAGCGGACCGGCCGCTCGCCGCTGGATGGACAGGGACGGCCTTATCCGCTTATTCATTTGGCTCACAGCAGTATCTGATTGACTCCTGTTTGCCGATGAGCAGACAGGTGCCAGGCCTGACATCAGGACGAGATTAAAGAAGAGCCCGTGTCGAGATGACAGACCTGACCCTGGCTTCTCCCGCGGCGATGTACGTCGAGGCCGGGATCGGGATTGCGATCCTGTCGAACGCTTTGGCCGGCACGATTCGGCGCGACCTGGCGATCCTGCCGCTGGATGAAGCCTGGGCCATGCGCCGCCTGCACCTGTGCGCGCGCGACTTTGCGGCGCTGACGCCGCACGCGGCACTGCTGGCGCGCCAGCTGCTGGAGGCTTGAGTGCTCCCCCCTTGGGCACGGGGTGCCCAGGCTACGGCAGCTTGTCCGTCCCCTTCTTGGCCTCGATCAGCCCAGCCAGCAAGGCATCGCGCGCGGGCGCCAGCGCGGCGCCGTCGCGTCCTTCCAGCGCGTCCGCCACACCGGCGGCGAGCTGCTGCTTGAGTTCCTCGGTAATGCGCGGCGTGCCGAGATCGTCCCACCAGCTCTCGATCGGCCCGCCCAGGTGGTCGAGCATGTGGCGGATGCCGCCCTCGCCGCCGCCCAGGTGCATGTTCAGGAAGGGCCCCATCAGCGCCCAGCGCAGGCCGGGGCCATAGGCGATGGCGGTATCGACGTCGGCCACCGTCGCCACGCCCTGCTCCACCAGGTGAAAGGCTTCGCGCCAGAGCGCGGCCTGCAGGCGGTTGGCGATGTGGCCGGGCACTTCCTTGCGCACGTGGATCGGGCGCTTGCCGATGGCGGCGTAGAAGGCCATGGTGCGCTCGACCGTCTCGGGCGAGGTCAAGGCGCCGCCCAGCACTTCGACCAGCGGGATCATGTGCGGCGGATTGAAGGGGTGTCCCAGCACGACGCGCTCGGGATGGGCGCAGGCGTCCTGCACCTTGCTCATCAGGAGGCCGGACGAACTCGATGCCAGGATGACGTGCGAAGGCAGCAGCGCGTCCATGTCGCGAAACAGCGCCAGCTTCAGGTCCTCACGTTCCGGACCGCTCTCCTGCACGAAGTGGACGCCTTGCAGGGCCTCTTTCAGCGAGCCGGAAAAGCGCAAACGCTCCGGCGAGGCGCCGTCGGCCAGTCCCATCTGCGTGAGGATGGACCAGTGCGCACGCACCGCCTCGCGCAGTTTCGCTTCCGCGCCCGGCATCGGGTCGGTGGCCGAGACGTCGAAGCCGCGCGCCAGGTAATACGCGGCCCAGCTGGCGCCGATGGTGCCGGTGCCGACCACGCCGATGCAGGTGATGTCGTACATGCGAAACTCCTCAGGCGGATTTCTTGTTCAGGCCCAGGTAGGTATCGATCACCTTCGGATCGTTCGCCAGTTGCGCCGCCGGACCTTCCATGACCACGTCGCCTGTTTCGAGCACGTAGCCGTAGTCGGCCGCCTGCAGCGCGGCGCGCGCGTTCTGCTCGACCAGCAGGATGCCGACGCCGGTTTCCTTCAGGCGCACGATGACGCGGAAGATCTCCTTGACGATCAGCGGCGCCAGGCCCAGGCTCGGCTCGTCCAGCATCAACAGCGTCGGCTTGGCCATCAGCGCGCGGCCGAGCGCCACCATCTGGCGCTCGCCGCCCGACATGGTGCCGGCCGCCTGCGTGCGCCGCTCGCGCAGGCGCGGGAACAGTTCATAGACGGATTCCAGCGTCGCCGCATAATCCTTCTCGCGCCGCTTGTAGCGCGTGTAGCTGCCCAGCAGCAGGTTGTCCTCGACACTCATGGTCGTGAACAGGTCGCGGCTCTCAGGCACCAGGCTCATGCCGTGGCCAACGCGGCCTTCGACAGGATAGCGGCTCACGTCGACGCCGCGCAGCAGCACCGCGCCGCGCGCCGAGGCATTCGCCACCAGTGCGCCGGCGATCGCGTTCAGCATGGTCGACTTGCCGGCGCCGTTCGGGCCGATGACGGTCACGATCTGCCCCGCCTCCACTTTCACGTTCAGCCCGTGCAGGGCCTCGACCTTGCCGTAGGCGACGTGCAGGTCCTTCACTTCCAGAATTGGCGCGCTCATTATTCAATGCCTCCCAGGTAGGCTTCCAGCACGGCCGGATCCTGTTGCACCTCGCTCGGCACGCCCTGTGCGATCTTGGTGCCGAATTCCATGACCACCAGGCGGTCGGTCAGGTTCATGACGAAGTCCATATCGTGCTCGACCAGCAGGATGCTCATGCCCTCGCCCTTCAGCTTCTTCAGCAGGCTCGCAAGCGCTTCCTTTTCCTTGTAGCGCAGGCCGGCCGCCGGTTCGTCCAGCAGCAGCAGGGCCGGATCGCAGCACAGCGCACGCGCAATCTCGAGGATGCGCTGCTGGCCCAGGGCCAGGTTGCCGGCCTGCTCGTACAACATGCTGCCGAGGCCCACGCGTTCCAGCTGGCGGCGCGCTTCGAACAGCAATGCGCTCTCTTCGCCGCGGTCCAGCGAGAGCGCGCTCGTCACCACGCCGTGCTTCGCGCGCAGGTGGGCGCCGATCGCCACGTTCTCCAGCACCGTCATCTCGGGCAGCAGGTGCACGTGCTGGAAGGTCCGGCCGATGCCGAGCTTGACGATCTCGCGCGAAGGCAGCGAATCGATGCGCTGCAGCGCGCCGCCGCTGCGGAAGCGGATTTCGCCCGAGGTCACCGGCAGCACGCCCGTGACGAGGTTGAACATGGTCGACTTGCCGGCGCCGTTCGGGCCGATCAGGCCGACGATGTCGCCGCTGTTCACGGTGAACTCCATGTCGTTGACGGCCACCAGCCCGCCGAACTGCTTGCGCGCCTTGTCGATCTCCAGCAGCGGCTGGCCAGGTTCAGGCATGGCGCGGCGAGGCAGGCTGTCGGCCGCATCCGGCGCCACCGCTTCGGGACGCTGGGGCAGCCAGCGCGCGATGAAGGGCCAGATGCCGTTCCTTGCGTACTGCAGCAGGATCACCATCAGGATGCCGAAGACGATGATCTCGAAGTTGCCGTTCGAGCCGAGGAGACCGGGCAGGATGCTTTGCAGCTGGTCCTTCAGCACGGTCAGCACGAAGGCGCCGAGGATCGCGCCCCACAGGTAGCCGGCGCCGCCGATCACGGCCATGAACAGGTATTCGATGCCCGAGTTCAGGCCGAACGGCGACGGATTTACGGCGCGCTGCAGGTGCGCATACAGCCAACCCGAGACGCAGGCCAGCAAGGCGGCGATCACGAAGATGCGGATCTTCATGGCCGCCGTGTTCACGCCCATGGCTTCCGCCATCAGGCCGCCGCCCTTCAGCGCCCGGATCGCGCGGCCGGAGCGCGAGTTGAGCAGGTTGCGCAGCAAGGCGATGGAGACCAGCAGGATCGCCCAGATCAGGAAGAACATGCTGTTGCCGGACCCGAGATCGAGGCCGAACAGGCTCAAGGCCGGAATGCCGGCCAGGCCGTCGTACTTCCCGAGGAACTCCATGTTCCCGAACAGGTAGTACAGCGACAGGCCCCAGGCGATGGTCCCGAGCGGCAGGTAGTGGCCCGACAGGCGCAGCATGATGGCGCCGATGAACAGCGCCGACGCCGCCGTGACGGCCAGGCCGACGACCAGACCGAGCCAGGGCGAGAGCCCGTGGGTGGTAGAGAGATAGGCCGTGGCGTAGGCGCCGAGGCCGACGAATGCGGCCTGGCCGAAGGACGTCAGGCCGCCGACGCCGGTCAGCAGCACCAGGCCGAGGGCGACGATGGCGTACAGGCCGATGTAGTTGGCCAGCGTGACCCAGTAGGCGGGCAGCGGCAGCAGGCCGAAGACGAGCGCGGCGAGTGCCAGGATGGTCAGGGGTCCGATTTTACGCATCATCATGCCTCCTCCTCTTCGACCTGGGGATGGGCAATCGAGCGCCACACGAGCACCGGAATAATCAGGGTGAAGACGATGACCTCCTTCAGGGCACTCGCATAGAACGAGGAATAGGCTTCCAGCAGCCCGACCAGCAGCGCGCCGCCGGCCGCCAGCGGATAGCTGGCCAGGCCGCCGATGATGGCGCCGACAAAGCCCTTCAGGCCCATCAGGAAGCCGCTGTCGTAATAGATGGTGGTGATGGGCGCGATCAGCACGCCGCACAGGGTGCCGATGGTCGAGGCCAGCAGGAAGGCCAGGCGGCCGGCCTGTGTGGTGCCGATGCCGACCAGACGCGCGCCGCGGCGGTTGACGGCGGTCGCGCGCAGGGCCTTGCCCGAAAGCGTGCGGTCGAAATACAGGTAGAGCGCGCCGATCAGCAGCAAGGCGGTGACGATCACGACGATGCTCTGGCCCGAGATGGTCAGCGTGCCGACGTTGATCGCCGCGTCGCTGAAGGCCGTGGTGCGCGAGCCTTCCGCGCCGAAGATGTACAGACCGATGCCCAGCAGGACCATGTGCACCGCCACCGACACGATCAAGAGCACCAGCACCGTGCTTTCGGCCAGCGGCTGAAAGGCCAGGCGGTAGACCATCGGGCCCATCGGCGCGACGATGCCGAAGGTGAGCAGCAGCTGCGCGATCATCGGCCACGTCGCGCCTTCGGCGGAGCGGGCGACGAAGAACACGACGAGGGGGAAGAGCACGAACTTGGCGAAGCTGGTTGCCAGCATGCGGCCGCGGTCGACCTGTCCGGCGGCGGCGCGCAATGTGGTCCAGGCGTCGCGCAGGAAGGTGGCCACGCCGAGCACCAGCAGCAAGGCTGCGCTCTGCGGCACCTTCCCGCTTTGCAGCGCCGCCATGGTCAGGGCGCCGAAGGCGAGGAATTCGCCGAGGGGAATGAAGATCACGCGCGTGATCGAGAACACCAGTACCAGTGCCAGGGCAAGGAGCACGTACACGGCTCCGCTGGCAATGCCGTCCTGGGTGAGGATGGCGAAAATCGTTAAATCCATACCGCTGCCTGGGGCTTGCCGATGGTGCGAATGGCCTGGCGTGTCTCTTCGCCCGGCCGCCATCGCGTCCGCCCGTGTGGCCCTCCTTGTCGAATGTGTTTATAGGCCTGTAAGCGCTTTTGTTTAAGCCACCGTGGATAAATGATATTCTAAAACTGTTGAGGAACCGACATTTTTTCCTTCCTCTCGGCCTATACTATGACGCGCCGCCTCGCCGCGGCGACTTTTTCACGATAATCAGGAGACAGGCATGACCCGCATTCCCCGCCTCACCATCATCGGCCACAGCATCCTCGCCCTCGCCGCCCTCGGCGCTTCCTTCAGCGCGCACGCCCAGATCAAGGTCGGCGTCTCGATCTCGACCACCGGCCCGGCCGCATCGCTGGGCATCCCGGAGAAGAACACCTTCGGCCTGCTGCCGACCGAGATCGCCGGCCAGAAAGTGCAGTACATCGTGCTGGACGACGCGTCGGATGCGACCCAGGCCGTCAAGAATGCGCGCAAGCTGATCTCCGAAGACAAGGTCGACGTGCTGATCGGCTCCTCGATCACCCCGACCTCGCTGGCCATGCTGGAAGTGGCGGCCGAAACCGAGACGCCGCTGATCAGCATCGCCGGCGCCTCGCGCATCGTCGAGCCGATGGACGCCAAGCGGCGCTGGGTCTTCAAGACCACCCAGCACGACGGCCAGATGGCCAATGCGATTGCCACCCACATGTCGAACAACGGCGTCAAGACCATGGGCTTCATCGGCTTCTCGGATGCCTATGGCGAAGGCTGGTACGGCGAGGTGGCGAAGTACATGCCGGCCCGTAAAATCAAGATCGCCGCCAACGAGCGCTTCGCCCGCACCGACACCTCGGTCACCGGCCAGGTCCTGAAACTGATGGCGGCCAATCCGGACGCGATCCTGATCGCAGGCTCCGGCACCCCGGCCGCGCTGCCGCAAAAAGCGCTGCGCGAGCGCGGCTACAAGGGCAAGATCTACCAGACCCACGGCGTCGCCAACAGCGACTTCCTGCGCGTCTGCGGCGCCGACTGCGAAGGCACCTTCGTCCCGGTCGGTCCGATGCTGGTGGCGAACCAGCTGCCGGATGCGAACCCGGTCAAGAAATCCGCCCTGGCCTACACCACCAAGTACACGGCCTCCTTCGGCAAGGACAGCGTCTCGACTTTCGGCGGCCACGCCTGGGATGCATCGATCCTGCTGGCGGAAGCCGCCAAGACCGCGCTGCCGAAGGCCAAGCCGGGCACCAAGGAATTCCGCGCCGCCCTGCGCGACTCGCTCGAAGGCCTCAAGAACATCCCGGCCGCGCACGGCATCTTCAACATGAGCCCGACCAACCACCAGGGCCTGGACCAGCGTTCGCAGGTGATGGTCAAGATCGAAAAGGGTGCGTGGAAATACGTGCCGTAATCGGCTATGGACCGAAATCGAATATGCACCGTGATCGACTACGTGCGCTGACCGGAGCGTAGCCTCGGCACCGCCGAGAAGAAAAAAGCGTGGCCTCAATGGCCACGCTTTTTTCATGCCTGCGTACCGATACGATCCAGCACCGCCAGCGCCTCGTCCGGCAAGACCAATCGCCCCGCCCCAAGATTCTCATGCAGGTGCTTCACCGACGAGGTACCCGGAATCAAGAGGAAGTTCGGCGAGCGCTGCAACAGCCAGGCCAGCGCGACCTGCTCCGGCGTCGATACCAGCCGCGCGGCCACCGTCGCCAGCGCGTCCGACTGCAGCGGCGTGAAGCCGCCCAGCGGGAAGAAGGGCACGTAGGCGATGCCTTGCCGGGCCAGCTGGTCGACCAGGGCGTCGTCGTCGCGGTGCACCAGGTTGTACTGGTTCTGCACGCACACGATCGGCACGATTTTCTGTGCATCGCTGATCTGCGCCGGCGTCACGTTACTCAGGCCAATGTGGCGGACGAGGCCCTGTTCGCGCAGCCCGGCCAGCACCGTCAACGGTTCCTCGAGCGAGCCCTCGGCCGGTCCATGCACGTCGAACATGCTGCGCAGGTTGACGACGTCGAGCACGTCCAGTCCCAGGTTGCGCAGGTTGCTGTGGACCGCCTCGATCAGCTCGGGGCGCGAGAAGGCCGGCAGCCAGGCACCCTGCCCGTCGCGCCGGGCGCCGATCTTGGTGACGATCGTCAGGTCCGACGGATACGGGTGCAGCGCCTCGCGGATCAGCCGGTTCGTGACGTAGGGACCATAGAAGTCCGAGGTGTCGATATGGTCGACGCCTGCTTCCAGCGCCGCGCGCAGCACGGCGCGTGCGGCGCCGGGATCGCGCGGCGGGCCAAATACGCCAGGGCCGGCGAGCTGCATGGCGCCATAGCCGATGCGCTTGACGCGGCGGTCGCCGAGCTGGAAGGTGCCGCAGTCCTGGGTGGTGTGCATGGTGGTGTCCTCGTTGGGTTGGTATGAGGACACGATACGCTGTGCGCTTTCATGCGACAATCCTGGCACCGCCGAACGGGTTGTCCGGAAAAACGCACAATATAGATGGACGCTGATTTAAACGACTTGAGGCTATTCCTCGCCGTGGCCCGCGCCGGCGGCTTTCGCGACGCCGCGCGCGCCACTGGCCTGAGCGCCTCCGGCATCAGCGAGGCCATGCGCCGTCTCGAAGAACGCCTGGGACTGCGCCTGCTGAACCGCACCACGCGCAGCGTTGTCCCGACCGAGGCCGGGCACGCACTGCTCGCGCGCATGGAGCCGGCGCTCGACGAGGTGCAGGCCGCGCTCGACGCCGTCCACGATGCCCACAGCCGTCCCAGCGGTACCCTGCGCCTGAACGTGCCGCTGGCCGCCTCGCGCCTGGTGCTGCCGGCGATCGTGCCACGCTTCCTGGAAGCCCATCCTGACATCACGCTGGAAGTGACGGCCGAAGACCGTTTCGTCGACGTGCTGGCGGCCGGCTGCGACGCCGGCATCCGCTACGAGGAAAGCCTGGAACAGGACATGGTCGCCGTACCGATCGGTCCGCGCCTGCAGCGCATGGCGCTCGCCGCGGCGCCGGCTTACCTGGAGCGCCACGGCCACCCTGCGCATCCGAGCGAGCTGCTGCAGCACGCCTGCCTGGCGGGGCGCTTCGCCGGTGGCCCGGTGCTGCAGTGGGACTTCGAGCGCGGCGGCGAAAAGCTTGCCATCAAGCCGCGTGGACCGCTCATCGTCCGCATCGGCATCACCGCCGACCTGCTGGTCGATGCCGCCCTGGGCGGCAGCGGCCTGGTCTACCTGTTCGAGGATTGGCTGCGTCCCCACATCGACAGCGGCGCACTGCTGCCGGTACTGGAAGATTGGTGGCCACGCTTTTCCGGACCTTACCTCTACTATCCCGGCCGGCGCCTGGTGCCGTCGCCGCTGCGCGCGTTCATCGATTTCATCCGCTCGCCTGGATGAGCGCGAGCAGGCGTGGCCGGCGCCGTGCCGCCCGCCCTGAACCGGTAGCTCTTGCTTCCATCCGCGCCCGTAAAGCGCTGCACGTCCAAGTTAAAGCTGGACATGATGCCGATGGCTGCCATTTGGCTGAGCTGCTCAGCCAGGCTTGCGCAGGGGCTTGCTGCCTGCTGCCTGCACTGATGGTCCCTGCACATGGCCCTGCACCGAGCCATTCTCGGCCAGACCATCGAACTGCATGCGCGAGCCCGTGCTCGCGGCCGCGCGCTCGGCGTTGGTGGCCGTACGTTCAGCACCTTGTTCGCCGCCACGTTGCACCTCGCCTGGCTGGAATGGGTCGCGGAATGTCTTCAGGACGTCTTCCTGTTGCTGCACGCTGCGCGCCGTTTCTTCGCTGGCAACCCGTGTCACCTCGTCCGCCAGGGCGTGCGCGGTGCGCGCCGTTTCCGGACCATGCTGCTGGTTGACGCGCGCCAGTTCGACCTGCACCTCGGCGGCCAGTCGGGAAAGATGCTGCTGGTAGGCACGCAGCTTGTCGGTGGCCGGCTGGGCGTGGGCCGCGGCCGCACCCATGGCGTCGACGGCGCGCTCGCTGGACAGCATCCGCTGCCCGGCGCTCATGGTCTCTTCGATCATGGTATGGCCCAGCTTCAGGTTGGCGTCGCAGACCGCCTGGAAAGACCCTGCCAGGGCCTGGTTCAGATCGTTAAAGTAGGCAAACTGTGAATCAAGGTGGGACCGGACCGCCGGATTGGTGGCGGGAGAATAGGGAAACATGGTGAATCCTTTCGGGTGTCGAGACGTGAGGTATCGCGGCCGGATGTGACCGGAACCGGCAAGGCCTGGCGCATCGATGGGAGATGCAGCGCTCGCTGCGGGAGATGCGGGATCGGGGATCCTGCGAACGAACCCACTATGCGCCTGTTTCCGTGCGCACGGGACGATTTGCCGTGTTTATTTTTCCGGCGTGGTGCAATGCAACTTATCCCATGCCGGATAGTGCCTAGCCCAGCAGCATCTCCCGCATCCGGGTGGCGTCGACGGGTTTGCTGAAGAAGTAGCCCTGCCCTTCGCTGCACCCGTGCAGTCTGAGGAAGTCGAGCTGGGTCGCATTCTCGATGCCTTCGGCGATCACACGCTGATTCAGGCTCCTGCCCATGCCGATCACGGCGCTGACGATCGCCCCGTTGCCATCCAGGGTCCCATCGATCGCCCTGACGAAGGACTGGTCGATCTTGAGCACGTCGATCGGGAACTGGTTCAGGTAGCTCAGGCTGGAATAACCGGTGCCAAAGTCATCCACGGCAATCTCCACACCGATCGCCTTGAACTTCGTCAGCAGTTCGGCACTGGCGGCGACATCGCGCATGAGCACGCTCTCGGTCAATTCGAGCTGCAGGCAGGCGGGAGCGACGCCGCTCGACGTGAAGACAGCCGTCGCATGGGTGAAAAAGTCGCGGTGACGAAACTCCAGGGCCGATACGTTGATGGCGATCGACACAGGGGCCAATCCGCTGTCGCGCCACCGGACCGATTGCGCGCAGGCCTCGCGCAATATCCATCGTCCGATAGGAATGATCAGGCCACACTCTTCGGCGATGCGGATGAAACGTTCCGGCAGCGTCATTCCCCACTCAGGATGGTTCCACCTTAACAGGGCCTCGACGCCGGTGATCCTGCAGCTTTCCAGGTCCAGCTTGGGCTGGTAGTGCAGCGTGAACTCATGCCGCTCGAGCGCCAGGCGCAAATGCGTTTCGATCAGTTGCCGCTCAACGGCGCGCGCATTCATATCCTGGCTAAAAAACTGGTAATTGTTACGCCCGCGCTCCTTGGCATGGTACATGGCGGTATCGGCATTCCTGATCAAGGCGCCGGCATCCACCCCGTCTGCGGGAAAAACACTGATACCGATGCTGGTCGAGGTATGCAATTGCTGCCCTTCGATCAGGAAGGGCGTCGATAGGGCAATCAGGATCTTCTCGGCCGCCAGCGCGGCGGCGTGCGGCCGCCGCTCGTCGGCCAGCAGGATGACGAACTCGTCGCCTCCATGGCGGCTGACCGTATCCGAGAGCCGCACGCAGTCGAGCAGGCGCGCGGCGACCGCCTGGAGCAGCCGGTCGCCGACGTCATGGCCAAGTGAATCGTTGATATGCTTGAACTTGTCCAGGTCGAGAAAGAGCAGTGCCGGGCCTGCCGCGCCGCGCCTGGCCATGGCGATGGCCTGGGTAATCCGGTCGTTCAGAAGCACACGGTTGGGCAGCTTGGTGAGGAAGTCGTGCTGCGCCAGATGCCGCATCGTCGACGTCAGCGCGACAGTAGCTGAAATGTCCCGAAACACCATCACGGCACCCACTATCCGGTCGTTCCAGTCGAAAATCGGCGCGGCCGAATCGTCGATCGCCTTGCGTACGCCATGACGGCCGACCAGGACGACTTCCCTCTCCAACGCCTGGTCGTGGCCGCTTTCCAGCACTGCGCCGACCGGGTTGACAGCCGGCTCGCCGCTGGCGGCATCGACGATGACGAGCACCTCCGCGACCGGCCTTCCATCCGCCTCGGCACCGGACCATCCGGTCATTTCCTCGGCCGCGACATTCAGGTAGTCGACACGTCCATGCATGTCGACCGAGATGACGCCGTCGCCGATCGAATCGAGTGTGATCTGGGCGCGCGCCAGGGCAAGGTAAGCGCCCTGTTCCACTTTCATGCGCTCGATGACGTTGCGCAGAGACTGCGGCAACAGGCTATTGTCGAAATATCCCCGCGATAACCAGCCTTGTGCGCCGCGCTGGACAGTCTCCCTCGCGGCGGGCTCCTCTTCCTCTCCGCACAGCATCATGATCGGCGTATGGCGCGCCGCCTCGTGGACCTGGTCGAAGCACGGCAAGCCCTCGCTGTCGGGCAGCATCATGTCCATCAGGATGGCGTCGATCCCGCCGTGCCGGATGCGTTCCAGCGCCTGCGCCAGGGTCGACAAGTCCCTGACGACGAAGGGGCCGTCGGACGCATTTCCGAGGGCCCGCTTCAGGGCGCGGACATCGTCCGGTCGGGAGGAGATGATGAGAACCTGGTTTGTCACGCTGCCTCCACCCATGCGGGTTGCCGCGGCAACGCCGCAGCGTTGGCAATTGCCCGAACAGGCAACGATGCCTTGTCGATTGAAACGTAGCCCGGCCAGGCGGCGTTCACATGCGGGAACCCACGCGGTCCCGTCAGCGGTCGGACACTCCCCGCGCCGGACCGCCGGCTTGAAGAGGATCCCCAATCCCATGCTAGCACGAAGCGCGACGCCCGGCGCGTGCATCCATGGATCGCCTGCCGTGCCCACGCTTGCAAAAAAAAGTCCGCGCATGTCCCCCATTCCCCCGGCAATGGGCGTAGACTCCAATCCAGTGTTGCGCATGCGACGCTCTCCTACCCTCCTGGTCGCCGCCCTTGCGCGGCATGACGAACGCTTTGTCCCCGGTGACCACGATCAGTCCGCACGATGCGGGCCGTACCCAGGCAATGCACGACGATGCACCCGTACCCGCACACGCGCATGCGTCATGCCCGAAGCACGGCATGCATGCTCGAACAATGGCAGCAGGAGGACCTATGCGACATCAAATGAAAGCGGTGTTCGACGAGCGCGGCAAAGCCGAGCAGGCGCTGGATCGATTACTCGGCTCGGGATACGCACGCGCCGACGCCCGGCTGGTGACGGTACATGGCGCGACACCAGCCGTGTATCCCGCCGCGCGCATCAAGTGGCGCGAGCACTCGGGCACATCGGCCGTCCGGTTCCTGTCGCGCTTCCTGCTTCACGCGCGCGGCAATGCGGCAAGCGCCGCCGACAGGCCCCAATCGCCCGACAGCTACCTGCTGACCCTGGTCATAGACTCCGAGTCCGAAGGGGATCGCGCCGCATCGCTCGTCCCCAGTCTGGTTCGTACCGGCAGCGACGACACCTGGGACGGCACCGCCAGGGCTTTTCGCTTCGCGCGCCATCTCCACGAGAGCGAAAGGTTCCGCAACCGTTCGTGGAACGACGCGACCGGCGACCTGAAGGTGCTATGGGAGGCGCACGATTGCGCAGGAGCGCAATGGGATCAGTCCGAACCGGCACTGCACCTCGGTTGGGAAAGCACGCGGCCGGAAAGCGATGACGACGCTTACCTCCGAAGTCACTGGAACACGCGCTACTTCCCTTACCTGCGCCACCCTGCACAGGTCACAGTCAGGCGCGATCCCGGTCCGGTCCTTGGCGCCGCCGTGAGAAAAGCAGCATGGAAGCGCAAGCATCCCGGCGAGCTCACGCCTTGGGAAAACTTCATGGATGCCGTGAAATACGGGTGGGAGAGAAGCACGCTTGGAAACGATACAAGCGAGGCCGGCTATCGCCTTCATCTGGCACGCACCTATCCGCACATGAATTACGACGACGTCGCCCCTGTTTACCGCTATGGGAACAATCTGCGCCGCCGGCGCGCTTTCCGGGGCCGCAGCTGGGATGACGTGGAACCGGAGATACGGGCGGAATGGGAACGCGGCCGTCGTGAAGGCAAGCCACTGACATGGGACGAGACGAGGGCGGCCATGCACCACGCTTGGGATCAAGCTGGATAGGCTCGTTCGATTCCGGCCATTGGCATATTCCTTCATGAAGGACGATATGAATGCTCAGATCGAAACACGCAAAAATGCCGAAGAGCGGGCGCTCGTTAACCTGGGGCGCGTGTTGAACCAGGACTGGGGCGTCCCCTATGCCCGACATTTTCTGGAGTCCGTCGGGGTGGAGGAATCGGTCATACAGCGGGTCATCACGCAAGAGGTGGCCTTCGCCGACCGATAAGCGGCACGGGACAGGCGAACCGCGCCACCGCGTTCAGACCATCGTCACCGATGAGGACAAAACATGGAATTTGCAAATGAAGTCATGCTCGATGGCGTGATGTACTGCTTCGAGGAATTCGACCAGGTCGCCAGAGCGCATGCGTGGATAGACGCACATGCGCAGGATACCAGTCAGTTCAGGAACGTCTTTCCAGATGCCCGTCCGGTCAGCACGCACCCGTACGGGTCAGCCAGCCGGCGTAAAGATTGACGCCGTTCCGGTATGGATGTGCCGACGGCCGATCGGACATCTTCCAATCGCACCCGCTCTTGTGACGACATCATGGACGACTCGACTACATTGCCACTTGAGGCAGCAGCTTGCGGCGTATCCTTCGACGGAAGGGCATATCACTATCAGGACTATACCTATGATCGGCTCATCGAGGCGCTCCGCTATGCGCGGCTGGACCAGGGCAGGCAGGGCTTGCACGAGGACCCCATGCCGCGTTGCTGGAAGCAATGGGCCCCACCTACCCAGGCCGAGCGGCTGCAGATGGATGCGCACGGTATCGAGTACAGGGACGGCTCCTACCGGTATGGCCCATATCGATACGACTTGTTGCCTGCCGCTCTCGCGTATGCAAGGCACGAACCGGGGCTCTCAAATCCGCGCAGCTGTGAGAAGGGGTAAAGCGTAACGAACACGATCGCGTCGATAGCGCAAACAAAGGTGCTACCTGGCGTCTCGGGAGCTCGCCGGCTGCCTTTGGCGTCGGGCAGCGATGGCCCTCCAGCGCGCGGCTGGCCACTACGTGATCGTGCCCGAGCCACGCCAGGGGACCTGCGCGCCGGACCGCAACGGTCAGCAGCGAAGCCTGCGGATCGACTGCATACACGTCCTCCCCGACATGCTTCCTCTGCTGGTAAGCGTTGGGCGCGGTACCGGGATTCGCCAGGGGCGGCGCCGGCGGATGCCCGCACGCGGCCAGCAGCACCAGCGAGGGGAGCAGGCGTTTCATGGGGAGGGGTCGGTGCCCGCCATCACGACGCGGTCGCGCCCTCCCCGCTTGGCGGCATACAGCGCCTTGTCCGCCGCTTCGATCAGCAGCGCCGGCTCGTTCAGCCCATCCTTGCTGAAACTGGCCACGCCGATGCTGAGCGTCACGTGGTCCTTGTGCGCCGCCGGCGCATGCGCGAGCCGGCGCTTGGCGACGTCGAGGCGGATCGCCTCGGCCACGCCGGCTGCCTGCTCGGCCGTGGTGTCGGGCAGGATGGCCGCGAACTCCTCGCCGCCGTAGCGCGCGGCCACGTCGGCCGGGCGTTTGAGCATGGCGGCCAGCGCCTGCGCGACGGTGATCAGGCAGGTGTCGCCCTGCTGGTGGCCGAAGTGGTCGTTGTAGGCCTTGAAGGAATCGATGTCCATCAAGAGCAGCGACAGCGGGCCGCCATTGCGCTGGGCGCGGCGCAGTTCGCGGTCGAGCGTCATGTCGAAGTAGCGGCGGTTGTGGATGCCGGTCAGGCCGTCCACGTAGGAACGGGCGCGCAGCGACTCGGCGTGTTCGAGCAGCTGGCGTTCGCGGTCGATGGTGCCGCTCACGTCGCGGATCTCGATCATGCACAGCGTCGCGCCACCTTCGCGCAGCGGCGAGACGGTCACCGCCTGCTCGATGCGGGCGCCGTCGAAGCTGCCGGCCTCGCGCAGCGGGAAAGGCGCGCGCTCCAGGCCTTGCGAGACGGTCCTGGCGTTGCCGTCGACCAGGGCCGCCAGCACCGCCGCTTCCACGCGCGAGCCGCGCAGCTCGGCGAAGACCGTGAACAGCGACTGCCCGCACACGCGCGTCGACGAACGGCCGGAGCGCGTCGTCATCCAGCGGTTCCACAAGACGATGCGGTGTTCGCCGTCGAGGACGATGACGCCGCAGTCGAGCAGGTTAAGGGCGCCGGCGGCGAGGTCGAAGGAAGTGTCGGTCGAAATCATCCCGACAGTGTACCGTTATTGCGTAAATGCAAAAAGGCCGCCGGGGTCAGCCGGCGGCCTTTTTTACGCAAGCGGGACGGCTTACACGCCGACCATCGACACCGCCTTCGTATTCAGGTAGCCCTCCATCGCCTCCGGACCGCCTTCGGTGCCGTAGCCCGAATCCTTGATGCCGCCGAAGGGCATCTCGGCGCTCGGCGTGGCCGGCTGGTTAATCCAGAGCATGCCGACTTCGACGCGGTTCATCAGCTGGTGCGCGTTCTTGATCGAGCGCGTGAAGGCATACCCGGCCAGGCCGTAAGGCAGGCGGTTGGCCTCGTTGATGGCGTCGTCCAGGCTGTCGAAACCGCGGATCGCGGCGACCGGGCCGAAGGGCTCGTCATTGAACACGCTCGCCTCCAATGGCACGTCGGCCAGGATGGTCGGCGCGAAGAAGTTGCCGGCGTCGCCGACGCGCGCGCCGCCGAAGGCGAGCGTGGCGCCCTTGGCCTGCGCGTCTTCCACGACTTTCGCCATGGCGGTCAGGCGGCGCGCATTGGCCAGCGGACCGAGGGTCGTGCCCTCTTCCAGGCCGTTGCCCAGCTTGATGCGCTCGGCGTGGGCGACGAAGGCGCGGGTGAATTCTTCCTTGACCGCGTTGTGCACCAGGAAGCGGGTCGGCGAGATGCAGACCTGGCCGGCGTTGCGGAACTTGGCGCCGCCGGCCGCTTTCACGGCCAGCGCCACGTCGGCGTCCTCGGCGACGATCACCGGCGCGTGGCCGCCCAGTTCCATCGTCACGCGCTTCATGTGGGCGCCGGCCAGGGCGGCCAGCTGCTTGCCGACCGGGGTCGAGCCGGTGAAGGTGACCTTGCGGATGACCGGGTGCGGGATCAGGTAGCTCGAAATCTCGGCCGGGTCGCCGAACACCAGGCCGACGACGCCTGGCGGGATACCGGCGTCGACGAAACACTGCAGCAGCGCGGCCGGCGATGCCGGGGTCTCTTCCGGCGCCTTGCACAGGAAGGAGCAGCCGGTGCCGAGCGCCGCGCCGAGTTTACGGACGATCTGGTTGATCGGGAAGTTCCAGGGCGTGAAGGCGGCGACGGGGCCGACCGGCTCCTTCAGCACCAGCTGCTGGGCAGCCGGGTTGCGCGAGGGGACGATGCGGCCATACACGCGCATGCCTTCGGCGGCGAACCAGTCGATGATGTCGGCGCCGGCCAGGGTCTCGCCCTTGGCTTCGACCAGCGGCTTGCCCTGCTCTTGCGTCAGCAGGCGCGCGATGTCGCCGGCGCGTTCGCGCAGCAGTTGGGCGGCGCGGCGCATGATGGCGGCGCGCTCGAAGGCGGGCACGGCGCGCCAGGTCTCGAAGCCTTGCTGGGCGGCGGCCAGCGCGCGGTCCAGGTCGGCGATCGAGGCGTGGGCCACGGTGCCGATCGGCTGGCCGGTGGCCGGGTTCACGACGGGGATGGTCTTGCCGCCGCTGGCCTCTTGCCATTCGTTGGCGATCAGCAGGCGGGTGTCGGGATAGCTGGACGTCGTCATGTTCATCGGATCCTGTGTTTGGTTGAGAACATGATCATACTCCGTGCGCGCCCGCCGTGCAGGTGCTTCCTCAGTTATACCGCCCGTGGATCCCGCCCAGGCTGTAGCGGCCTGCGCCCAGCAGGGCCACCGCCAGCGCGCCGCCCAGGTACATGCCCTGCAGTTCGAGCGCCCAGCCGCCGGTCGCGCCCATGGTGAAGAACTGGCTCGTGTGGGCCAGCAGCAGCGCCACCACCATGTTGATCGCCACGACCAGGGCCGCCGCACGGGTGAATACGCCGACCAGGATCAAGAGCGGCGCGACGACTTCGCCGATATAGACGCCATAGGCGAAGACGGCGGGCAGCCCGGCCTTAGTGACCATGCCGACGATCGGGTCGATGCCGCCGATGAGCTTGGAGACGCCGTGGAACAGGATCAGGATCGCGAGGACGGCGCGCAACAGCAGCTTGCCGCCGTCGTCGTGGGTGGCGAGGGCTTGGGTGGTCGTGGTATGCATGATGAAGCCTCTTGGTTAAGTACGTCGTTGTGGATCAGTTGAAAGCGTAGGCGTCCATGGCGAGCACGCCGTGTTCGAAACTCGAATGCAGCCGGGTCGCATGCGCGCCCTCCCCGCCGGCGCCGAGCGCGACGAACAGGGGCAGCAGGTGCTCGTCGGTCGGGTGATTCTCGGCAGCGAAAGGGGCGGCTTGACGGTAGTCGAGCAAGGCGGCGCGGTCGCCGGCCTCGAGCCGCTCCTTGATCCAGGCGGCGAAGTCGCTGACCCAGCCTGGCGCCGGCGCATCGACCGCCTGGCCGCGGAATTCGTAGAGGTTGTGGGTGAGCGAACCCGACGCGAAGACCAGCACGCCTTCCGCGCGCAGCGCGGCCAGTGCGCGGCCCATCTTCTCGTGCTCGGCCGGGCTGGCGCCGCGCACGACCGAGACCTGGGCGACCGGGATATCCGCATCCGGATACATCAGGCGCAGCGGCACCCAGGCGCCGTGGTCGAGGCCACGCGTGCTGCTGCGGCCGACGCGGATGCCGGCCGCCTCGAGCAGCGAGGCCGCGCGCTCGGCGGCTTCGGGGGCGCCGGGCGCCGGGTACCGCATCTCGAACAGGGCGCGCGGAAAGCCGCCGAAATCGTGGATGGTGTCGGGTTGCGCGGCGAGGCTGACCGCGGGGCCGTGCATGGTTTCCCAGTGCGCCGAGACCACCAGGATGGCTTTCGGGCGCGGCAGCGTTTGGCCCAGGCTTTCCAGGAAGCGGCGCGCGGGGCTGTCTTGCAGGGCCAGCATGGGCGAGCCGTGGGAGACGAAGATGGCGGGGAGCGTGGTCATGGTCTTTACCTCGTTGAGTAACATGGCCTTCATCTTAATTGGATCGGCAGGCGAGATAAATACGTCCTTTCGGACAACACTGTCTCACCACGAGCAACAATCACTCCCACTGCGGCTTGGCGAAGGCCTCCACCATGAAGTCCACCAGCAGGCGCAGTTTCGGCGCCACGAAGCGGCGCGAGGGATAGACCACGTAGATGCCCAGCTCGCGCGAGCGGTAGCCCGCCATGGTTTCGACCAGCCTGCCCGCCGCCAGGTCGGGACCGACGATAAAGCTCGGCTGCAGGATCAGGCCCTGGTCCTGCAGGGCGGCGGCGCGGCAGGTATCGCCGCTGTTGGTGCGTACCCGCGGCAGCACCTTGACCGACGTCTCCTCGCCCTCCGGTCCCGTGAAACTCCAGTTCTCGCCGCTGGAGAACAGGCTATACGAAATCACCTCGTGCGCGGGCAGATCGGCAGGCTGCACGGGTTCGCCGCGCCGCTTCAGGTAGCCGGGCGAGGCGCACAGCACCAGGCGCGTGGACGCGAGCCGACGGCTGATCAGGGTCGATGCCGGCAGCTGGCCGATGCGCACGGCGCAATCGAAGCCCTCCTCGACCAGGTCGACCACGCGGTCGGACAGGGTGATGTCGAGCAGGAGCTTGGGGTGGCGCGCGAGAAAAGCCGGCCACAGCGCTGCCAGGTGCATCAGGCCGAAGCTGACCGGTACGTTCACTTTCAGCAGCCCGGCCGCTTCGCCGCTGCGCGCGGTGATCTCTGCCTCGGCTTCGAGCAGGTTGGCCAGCAGTTCGCGGCAGCGCGCATGGAAGATTTCGCCCTCGGTGGTCGGCGACAGCTTGCGCGTGGTCCGGTGCAGCAGGCGCACGCCGAGCCGTTCCTCGAGCTCGGCCACGTGGCGCGAGACGGCCGCCTTCGACATGCCGAGCGCGTCGGCGGCGCCCGTGAAACTGCCGGCGTCGACCACATTGCTGAACACCTGCATTTCGAGGAAGCGGTCCATTGTCTCGGTCAAGGTAACAATGCAGCCGATTCTACGCTTTTTGTATCCGCTCACAAAAAGATGTAAAGACAGGTAATGCGACGCGCATACGCAAGGCTATACTGCGGAATCGGCTTCGCCCCAACGGACCGGGCAGCGGCGGGCCGCTGCGCCATTCAGTCCAAGGGGGAGTACATGCGCGCACGCATAGGATTGGGCTTGACGGTACTTCTGGCGCTGGGCGTGGTGGCGCTGCCGCCCTGGCTCGCGCTGCAGGAAGCGCGGCGCCAGGCCTATGTCGCCGAGTCGGAGCAGGTGCGGCGCTATGCCATGGACGTGCTGCGCCGGACCGACGGCACCGCGCAGCAGATAGACGCCGCCTTCCGCCAGCTCAAGCAGTCCGGCTTCGCGCCCTGTTCGGCCGAATCCCTGGACCTGATGCGCCAGATCGATCTCGGCTCGAGCTACCTGCAGGCCGTCGGCTACGTACGCGAGGGCAGCATCGTCTGCTCGTCGATGGGCGGCGCCCCCATGGCCCTGGGCCAGCCGGGCTATCGCACCTCGGCCGGGGTCACCATCTACCAGGACATCCCCCTCAGCCGGCCGGGCCAGTTGCCCTTGATGGCGGTAGGCCGCGACGACCAGGTCGCCCTGATCCACCGCGACCTGCCGATCGATGTCTGGACCGACGTGCCCGGCGTCGCGCTCGGCGTGCTGCACGTGGGCGGCCTGGGCCTGCCGATCGCCCGCGGGCCGGTCGACCCGGCCTGGCTGCAAAAGCTCGGCACGGGTTTCGAGGCGCGCTTCACCGACACGCGTTTCGTCGTGTCGGTGCTTCGTTCGCACAAGACGCAGTTCGTCGCCGTCGCCGCCGTTCCGCTGGCGGAGCTCGACCGGCGTGCCGACGCCATCGCCAGGCGCCTGGTGCCGGCCGCCCTGCTGGCGGGCCTGGTGGTGGCGCTGGCGATCCTGATGCTGGCGCGGCGCCAGCTGTCGATGGAAGCGGCGCTACGGAGCGCCCTGCGCCGCGACGAATTCTTCCTGTGCTACCAGCCCATCGTGCGCCTGCAGACCGGCGAATGGGTCGGCGCAGAAGCCCTGCTGCGCTGGCGCCGCGCCGACGGCACCCTGGTCGGGCCCGACCTCTTCATCCCCGTCGCCGAGCAATCGAAGCTGATCACCAGGATCACCGAACGGGTGCTGCGCCTGGTCGCCCACGACGCCTGCCACTTCCTGACCGTGCACCCGGACTTTCACATTGCGCTGAACCTGTCGGCCGACGACCTGCACTCCTGCGCCATCGTCGACCGGCTGTGCGTCATGATCAGGGACTGCGGCGCCCAGCCCGCGAACCTGATCGTCGAGATCACCGAGCGCGGCTTCCTGAACCTGAGTTCGGCGCGCGAAGTCATCGGCTCCCTGCGCGACAAGGGCATCGAGGTCGCGATCGACGACTTCGGCACGGGCTACTCGAGCTTGTCCTACCTCGAGTCGCTCGACCTCGATTTCCTGAAGATCGACCGCTCCTTCATCGAGGCGATCGGCACCGGCGCCCCGATCAGCCTGGTGGTCGGCCACATCATCGCCATGGCGCGCTCGATGGGCCTGCGCATGATCGCCGAGGGCATCGAGAGCGAAGCGCAAGCCGCTTTCTTGCGCGAACGCGGGGTCGAGTACGCGCAGGGCTTCCTGTTCGGGCGGCCGATGTCCTTCGCCGAACTGGTGCAGCGCTTCAAGGAGCGCGAGCATGCCGCACTGGTGCAGCAGGCTCGCGCCGGCGCCGACGCCTAGCCCCTTAGCCCTCGCCTTCGCGGATGCCGGATGCCGCCAGCGCCGTCATGTTGACGATGCGGCGCACGGTGGCGCTCGGGCTCAGGATGTGCACCGGTTTCGCCGCGCCGAGCAGGATCGGCCCGACGGTCACGCCCTTGCCGGCGGCGACCTTCAGCACGTTGAACAGGATGTTGGCCGCGTCCAGCGAGGGCGTAACCAGGAGGTTGGCGCTGCCGGAGAATCCAACCGCGCCGCTGTCGACGTGGTACAGGTCGCGGATCTCCTGCGACAGCGCGGCGTCGCCGTGGACGTCGCCGACCACCGCCAGGTCCGGCGCGCTTTGCGCCAGCAGCGCGCGCGCTTCGCGTACCCGCCGCGCGGACGGCCGCTCGGACGAACCCTGCGAGGAGTGCGACAGCAGCGCCACCTTCGGCTCGAGGCCGAACTGGCGCAGTTCGGCGGCGGCCATGCGGGCGATCGCCGCCAGCTCCTGGGCGCTGGGCTGGTCGTTGACGTAGGTGTCGGCGATGAAGAGGGTGAGCTTGTCGAGCACCAGCGCGTTCATCGCGGCCATCACTTCGGCGCCGGGCGCGAGGCCGATCTCGTTCTGCACGTGCGCCAGGTGGCTGTCGTAGCTGCCCTTCATGCCGCAGATCAGAGCGTCGACCGCGCCCGACTTCAGCAGGCGCGTGCCTTGCAGGGTGGTGTCGCCCTCGGCCTCGATCAGTTCATAGTCGGTGCCCTGCTTCAGGCGCAGGCCGGCCTCGCGGATCGCCCGTTCGACGGCGGCTTGCGCGCCGATCAGCACCGGCTTGGCGAGGCCTTCGTCGACCACCGTCTGCACCGCACGCAGCACGCGGCGGTCGTCGGCTTCGGCATAGGCCACGCGGCGGCCGTTGGCCTTGGCCTTGGCGAACACGGGCTTCATGAAGAAGCCGGTGTGGTAGATCATCTGCGCCAGCTTCTCGCGGTAAGCAGCCATGTCGCCGATCGGGCGCGAGGCCACGCCGGAAGCGGCGGCCGCTTCGGCCACGCGCGGCGCGATCGCCGCCAGCAGGCGCGGATCGAAAGGCTTCGGGATGATGTAGTCGGGGCCGAAAGACAGGTCCTGACCTTCGTAGGCCGAGGCCACCACGTCGCTCGCTTCGGCTTCGGCCAGTTCGGCGATCGCGGACACGCAGGCCAGCTTCATCTCGTCGGTGATGCGCGTCGCGCCGCAGTCCAGCGCCCCGCGGAAGATGTAGGGGAAGCACAGGACGTTGTTGACCTGGTTCGGATAATCCGAGCGGCCGGTGGCGATGATGCAGTCGGGCCGCGCCGCCTTCGCCACTTCCGGCCGGATTTCCGGCTCCGGATTGGCCAGCGCCAGGATCACCGGCTGCGCGGCCATGGTCTTGACCATCTCGCCGCTCAAGACGCCCGCGGTCGAGCAGCCGAGGAAGACGTCGGCGTCGCGAACGATGTCGGCCAGCGTGCGCGCGTCGGTCTCCTGTGCATAGCGCGCCTTGTTCGCTTCCATATTGGCTTCGCGGCCCTTCCAGATCACGCCTTTCGAATCGGTGACCCAGATGTGCTCGCGCTTCACGCCCAGCACCACCATCATGTCGAGGCAGGCGATCGCCGCCGCACCGGCGCCCGAGGCCACCAGCTTGACCTGGCCGATCTCCTTGCCGACCACCTTCAGCGCGTTCAGCAGGGCCGCGCTGGAAATGATCGCGGTGCCGTGCTGGTCGTCGTGGAAGACCGGGATGTTCATGCGCTCGCGCAGCTGCTTCTCGATGTAGAAGCACTCGGGCGCCTTGATGTCTTCCAGGTTGATGCCGCCGACGGTCGGCTCCAGCATGGCGATCGCTTCGACCAGTTTATCGGGATCGTTCTCGGCCAGCTCGAGGTCGAACACGTCGACGCCGGCGAATTTTTTGAAGAGGCAGCCCTTGCCTTCCATGACGGGCTTCGAGGCCAGCGGTCCGATGTTGCCCAGGCCAAGGACGGCGGTGCCGTTCGAGATCACGGCCACCAGGTTGGCGCGCGAGGTATATTCGGCGGCCATCGCCGGATCGGCGGCAATCTCTTCGCAGGCATAGGCGACGCCCGGCGAATACGCCAGCGACAGGTCGCGCTGGTTCGACAGCGGTTTCGTCGCGATCACCTCGATCTTGCCGCGCGTGGGGCTGCGGTGGTATTCGAGAGCATCGGCGCGCAGTTGGGTGTCGTTGGTTTCGTTAAGGCTGCTTTCAGTGCTCATGATTTTTTTCGCTCAATAAAGAATCTGTCTGAGGACGGGTCCCATGGATGAATCAATCGTACACGACATCTCCTTCTCCTGCCCGGCCAGGCCGATCGCGTAGCGCCGCCATTCGCGGCGCATACGGCCCGGGCAATGCTATCCTCGGGCTGGCCCTCCCTGGCCATCCTGCGGGCCAGGGTCTCACCAACACCTTACGCCGGGATCGCCATGCACTCATCCATCCAGTCCTCCTTCACTCCCACCGGCAAGCTGCGCGCCTCGATCAACCTCGGCAACCCGATCCTCGCCTACCGCGACGCGCAAGGCCAGGCCGCGGGCGTCTCCGTCGACCTGGCGACCGAATTCGCCAAACGGCTGGGCGTTGAACTGGAACTGGTGTTGGTGGACGCCGCCGGCAAGTCGGTGGACGTGGTGGTGGCCGAAGACGCCGACATCGGTTTCTTCGCGATCGACCCGGTCCGCGGCGAACACATCGCCTTCACCGCGGCCTATGTGCTGATCGAGGGCTGCTACCTGGTGAAGGAAGACTCGCCGATCCGCAGCAACGAAGAAGTGGACATGAGCGCCAACCGCGTCGTGGTCGGCAAGGGCAGCGCCTACGACCTGTACCTGACGCGCACGCTTCAGCACGCGCAGATCGTGCGCTCGCCGACCTCGCCCACGGTGGTCGACACCTTCCTGGCGGCAGGCGCGGAAGTCGCGGCCGGCGTCAAGCAGCAGCTGGAACATGATGCGCGCCGCCACGGCGGCCTGCGCCTGCTGGGTGAGCGCTTCATGGTGATCCAGCAGGCGATGGGCGTGCCGAAGAGCCGGGGGGCCGAGGCGGCGGCGTTCCTGGCGCGGTTCGTCGAGGAGATGAAGGCGTCGGGCTTCGTCGCGCAGGCCTTGCAGCTGCACGGGATCGAAGGGGCGTCGGTGGCGCCGGCGGCGTAAGGAGGCGATAGCGGAACGCCGCCATGCGGCTTGCACGCATTCCTGTCGGATTTGCTTACATCCCATGTCGACAGCCCTCAGGGTGTCATACAGGTGCTTGATTTTTCACAATATTGCATATTTGGCATGATCCTTGCTGAGCCGAAGGGGCCATCAACCACCCCGACGACGACAGCCATGACCCTTCTGAAAAATTTCGCCCTCGCCGCACTCCTTTCCACTGCCGCAGCAGGCGCCGCCAATGCCGGCACCGTGCTCGCCGACTGGATCTTCAACCCGCTCGGGGGCGGCTACGAAAGCGGGCAGATGGTCAACGAATGGCTCGACGTCAACGGCAACAGCTTCATCCAGGCCAGTGCCGCGGGCGGCAACGGCTTCTCGTTCCGCGAACATGCCGTCTTCAACGTCGTCCAGGCCGACAGCAATGGACGTCTGTTCCCGATCACTTTCCCGGGCGCGAATATCACGGGCATCTTCGACGCCAGCGGAGTCGGACAATACGGCGGTTCGATCAACTATGCGGGCGGCACGCTGCGCTTGTACCAGAATCCTGTGAATCACCAGTACGGCACCGAAGCCGGCTACTACGGCGCGAACCTGGGGCGCGAAATTGCCCGCTTCGAGGTCTACGGCGGCGGCGGCCGGGTCGATGCCCAGGGCATGGCGATCAACCGCGGCCAGTTGCTCCTGCTGGCCGCGCCGGTCGGCGGCCTGGACGAGCGCTATTTTGCCCTGGCCGACGGCGCACGCCTGTCGCCGAACACCCGTCTCGCCCTGAGCTTCACCAATGCCAACACGATCGCCTCCCCGCATGACACCCTGGTGAACGAAGTGGCCTGCCAGTTCGCCGGCTTTACGGGCCCGGGCTGCGGCGGCGGCGATTTCGCCAACGACCCGGGCAACTACTTCGTCAGCAGCAACGGACAATTCAGGCTGGTCGATATTCCGGAGCCGGGTTCGCTGGCCTTGTTCGGCATTGCCATGCTGGGCGTTGCCGCGGCGCGGCGCAAGCGCGCCTGACGCTCAGGCATACCTGGCTGGCGCGCCGTCCGTTTCAGCGGCGCGCGGCAGCCGGCGCGTGCAGCCGGCGCGCCAGCGCACCCACGGTGGCCAGGGTCGGGTCGGACGTGTCCCTGCCCGGCACCAGCTCCCAGACCTGCGCGCGATCGACCCGCAGGCCAAGTACCTCGCCGTGGCGGCGGGTAGCGCCGGCCAGGCGGTCGACGCCGGCGCCGGCAGCTGCCGTCGCCAGGATCGCGCCGGGTTTCGTGGTCTGGTCGAGCCGCCGGAACAGCGCCTCCCCGCCCTCCGTTTCGCTTGCGTCGACGACGAGGTCGGCATCCTTCAGGTGATGGAAGTTGATCGTCCCCGCCAGCAGCGCCAGGCGGCTGTCATGCGTGTCCGTCCAAGCCGAACGGATCTGCGCAAGTCCCGCGCCCAGCGCCGCCGCGTCGGCTTCGTAGAAGGTGACCGGAACGCCGGCGTCCAGCAACTGGATGGCGATGCCGATACCGGTGCTGCTTGCGCCGACGATGCCGACGCGGCCAACGGTGCGTGCCTCGAGTCCGGCCGATGCGGGCAGGTGTTGGAGTTCGTGCTGCATATTGCTCATCTGGTTTCCTCGCTGGGTCGAACGGTCGATAAAAAAGGCCCGCTCCCGCGGGCCCGTGAACGGCCCTTGGCTTAGAACTGGTTCATCGTATTGGCCGCACCGGAGGCCTTCAGCGCCGCTTCGCCGCTGAAGTATTCCTTGTGGTCGTCGCCGATGTCCGAGCCCGACATGTTCTGGTGCTTGACGCAGGCGATGCCCTCGCGGATCTCCTTGCGCTGCACGCCGGCCACGTAGCCCAGCATGCCCTGCTCGCCGAAGTATTCCTTGGCCAGGTTGTCGGTCGAGAGCGCGGCCGTGTGGTAGGTCGGCAGCGTGATCAGGTGGTGGAAGATGCCCGCTTCGCGCGCCGCGTCGGCCTGGAAGGTGCGGATGCGTTCGTCGGCTTCGCGCGCCAGCTCCGAGTCGTCGTATTCCGCGCTCATCAGCTGCGAACGCTCGTAGCGCGAGACGTCGGCGCCCTCGCCCTTCATGCTGTCGTACACCTGCTGGCGGAAGTTCAGGGTCCAGTTGAAGGACGGGCTGTTGTTGTAGACCAGCTTGGCGTTCGGGATGGCCTTGCGGATTTCGTTCACCATGCCGCCGATCTGGGCGATGTGCGGTTTCTCGGTTTCGATCCACAGCAGGTCGGCGCCGTTCTGCAGCGAGGTGATGCAGTCGAGGACGCAGCGCGCTTCGCCGGTGCCTTCGCGGAACTGGAACAGGTTGCTCGGCAGGCGCTTCGGACGCAGCAGCTTGCCGTCGCGCTTGATGACGACGTCGCCGTTGCCCAGCGCCCTTGAATCGACTTCCTCGCAATCGAGGAAGCTGTTGTACTGGTCGCCCAGGTCGCCCGGCTCGCGGGTGTAGGCGATCTGCTTGGTGAGACCCGCGCCGAGCGAATCGGTACGGGCGACGATGATGCCGTCGTCCACGCCGAGCTCGAGGAAGGCGTAGCGCACGGCGCGGATCTTGGCCAGGAAGTCCTCGTGCGGCACGGTGACCTTGCCGTCCTGGTGGCCGCACTGCTTCTCGTCCGAGACCTGGTTCTCGATCTGGATGCAGCAGGCGCCCGCTTCGATCATCTGCTTGGCCATCAGGTAGGTCGCTTCGGCGTTGCCGAAGCCGGCGTCGATGTCGGCGATGATCGGCACCACGTGGGTGACGAAGTTGTCGATCTTGTCCTGGATGGCGGCGCGCGCCGGACCTTCGGCCGCATCGAGCTGGCGGAACAGGCCGCCCAGTTCGCGGGCATCGGCCTGGCGCAGGAAGGTGTAGAGCTCGCGGATCAGCGAAGCGACCGCGGTCTTCTCGTGCATCGACTGGTCCGGCAGCGGGCCAAACTCCGAGCGCAGCGCGGCGACCATCCACCCCGACAGGTAGAGGTAGCGGCGTTCGGTCGTCTGGAAGTGCTTTTTAATCGAGATCATCTTCTGCTGGCCGATGAAACCGTGCCAGCAGCCCAGCGACTGCGTGTACTGCGAGGGGTCGGCATCGTAGGCGGCCATGTCGCGGCGCATGATGGCGGCGGTGTAGCGGGCGATGTCGAGGCCCGTCTGGAAGCGGTTCTGGGCACGCATGCGCGCCGCCGATTCCGGGTTGATCGCGTGCCAGCCTGCTTGCTTGTCTTTCAGGGCGGTGATGGACTGGATATCGTTCTGGTACTGGGACATGATGACACTCCATTTAATAGATGACTCGAAAGCGCTCGTATCGCTGCCCGGTTCGTGCTACCCGCCGGGCCGCGATCGGATGAGTCCATCATAAGGCCAGTACAGCTGCGAATCTTCTGTCTTATATAAGAGTTGTCAAAACTTTTTTACGTTCAGGATCAATGGCTTATAGCGACCGTTTCGCCATACGGGAAGGCCTTTTGCGAAACGGGAAAAGTCGGAGGGATTGATGAGGCGCAAATTTCACGATATGGAACGAAGTTCATCCGTGTGAAAAATGCCGGGAAATCCGGACCGCTTACCGGCGCGCGAGCGTACGCAGCGCCACCCGCGCGGCGGCCAGGTCCCAGGCCGCGGTACCAACACTCTTGAATACGGCGGGCCGGCTTTCATCGACCGGACCGCGCAGCAGCGCGCCCAGCGACTTCACCCGCGGCCAGTCGACGCCGGCGCGCAGCAGGTCGCCGGCTTCGTGGCGGGCGCCGGCCGGATCGTCCGCATACAGCTCGCTGCCGTGCAGAAGCGCCGCGCCCAGCTCCGCCATCTCCGGCTTGAAGGCGCCGACGCCGACCACCAGGCGCCCGGGCCGCGGCGCCGCGTCGTATACAGGCTCGGTGCTGGTCGTAAGCGTCACTACCGCGTCCATGTCGGGGGCCGAGGCGTCGAGAGGACGCAGCTGTTTGTGTTCCTCGCAAAAGCGCAGCGCGGCTTGCGCCGTGCGTCCTTGGATCCAGATCTGGGCCTGCGGATGCAGCGCCTGCAAGGCCTGCACGTGATAGCGGGCCTGGGTGCCGGTACCGATCAGCAGCACATGGCGCGGCGGCTGCGGCAGCAGGCGGCGCATCGCCAGCAGCGTGACGGCGGCGGTGCGGCGGCCGGTGACTTCCGGGCCGTCGAGCACGCAGAGGATGCGGCCCGTCGCCGCGTCGCACACGGTGACGGCGCCGTGGATGGTGGGCAGGCCGAGACGGCCGTTCCCCGGATGGACGTTGACCAGCTTGTGGATGCCGATGTCATCGGCCGTCGCCGGCATGCTGAGCATGACCGCGCCTGCGCCCAGGGGCACCACCAGGCGCTCCGGGCTGCGGATGGCGCCGGCCTCGAGCTCTCCCGCAGCGAGGGCGAGCGCGTCGACCAGTTCGGCGAAATCGAGCAAGGCGGCGGTCTGCGCGCGGTCGTGGACGTGGATGGCGGTTGTGGGCTGGTTCTCGGTCATGGTCGTTTCCTGGAAGGCGGCGATCCGTCCATGATGAGCCCTTGTTGCGATCGATGCAACACGCCTCACGCCGATTCCGGCACCCTCCTCGTCTTCAGGAAGTCCTCCAGGGTCTCGCCGCGCATCTTCGCGTACACCTGCAGGTTCGACATCTTCTGCACGCGCGCGAACTTCTCGAGCACGAAGAAGCTCACGCCATACTGCACGAGCCCCAGCCAATCCTGGCGCCGCACGAGATCGCGCTCCTCCTCGCTCAGGCGCAGCTCCCCGAAGGCCGCGTCCAGGTCGCGCACCACCAGTTCGCGGAAGGCCGGCTCGCGGTGGCGCCAGAAGAAGCGGTTCAGGTTCAGGGCCTTGACGCTGTGTTCGACGTCGAAGGCATAGGTGCCGTCGATCTCCTCGATCCCGGCCAGCTGCTCGTTCGAGCGCGCCTTCGGCGGGCTTGGGGGCGGTCCGCTGCCCTCGACCTGCTCGTAGATCGCCACGGCCATGTTGGTGGTCGTCGCCAGGTAGTGGTTCTGGTGGATGCAGGCGATCTGCTCCGTCAGCGCGCCGCGCATCGCCATCCACATGATCACCTCGACGCTCTCGGCGCCGCCGCGCCGCACCAGGTCGGCGTGGGTCATGGCCGCCAGCGCCTGCGGCTCCTCGACGAAGAGGCGCAGGAATTCCTCGTCCCACTCGACGTCGTTGAAGCCCGTGCGTTCGCCGTGGATCTGGTGCGACAGGCCGCCGGTGCCGACGATGACGACCTTCAGGTCTTCCGGGAAGGACTCGACCGCCCGCCGCACGGCCTGGCCCAGCTTGTAGCAACGCTTTGCGGTGGGCAGCGGATACTGCAGGACGTTGATCGCGATCGGCAGGATCGCGCCCGGCCAGGCCGGCTCGTGCGGCCACATCAGGCCCAGGGGCGAGTTGCAGCCGTGGTCCAGCGGCCGGTCCTGGAACACGGCCATGTCGAATTCCTCGTTGACGAGGCAATCGGTGACGTGGCGCGCCAGTGCGGCGTGCCCGAGGATGCCGGGCAGCGGACGCTTGCCCGCGCCCTCGTCGGCCATGTCGAATTCCGGCGACACGCCGATCGCGAAGGTCGGGTAGCAATCGAAGAAGAAGCTGTTCGCATGGTCGTTGTAGAAGAACAGCAGCAGGTCCGGCTGCTTCTCTTCCAGCCAGGCGGCGACCGGCTTGTAGCCTTCGAACAGCGGCGCCCAGGCCGGATCGTCCTGGCGCTTCCTGTCGTAGGCCAGGCCGATGGTGGGAACGTGGGAGGTACCGATACCTCCGATAATCTTGGCCATAGCGATCTCTCTCTTTAAATCCAGAACATGCCGCGCCGTTCGGCGAACTGCCAGCCCTGCGGCGTCAGGCGGAAGCGGTCGCGGAAGACGCCCGGGACCGCTGGTTTTTGCTCGGACGGCAGCGCGCCGGCTTCGAGCGGACGGGCGGCCGACAGCAGCAGGATGCGCGATTGGGCCTGCGCCGTTTCGCCATCCTGCACCTCGACCAGGATGTCGCTGGTCACGTGGAAGGTGATGGTCTCAAGCGGGCGCTTGCGGAAGGCCTCGAGGATGGCGGCGCGGCCGGCGATGCCCTGCTGCGGCGCCGACGGCCGGTACAGCACGGCGTCATCGGTGAACAGCGCCGCCAGCTCGTCGAAGCGGCGCTCGTCGTTGAGGTAGGCGTAGCGCACGATCAGGTCGGTGCAGGCCTGGCGAATGAAGGTTTCGTTCATATGGATGCTCCCAGCCAGGCGCGCAGCGCGCTTGTCACCGCCGCGGGCTGCTCCATCGGCGACATGTGGCCGCAGTCGTCGACCAGGCGTACCTGCGGCCGCCCCGGAATCAGCGCGGCCATGCGTTCGTGCCGCTCCGGCGGGCTCCAGGCATCCTGCATGCCGCACAGGACCAGGGTCGGGCAAGCCAGGCTGCGCAGCACGCCTGTCGCATCGGGACGGGCGAGCAAGGCGCGCGTCTGGGCCGCGTAGACGGCAGGCGACATGCGCCCTACCATGTCGAACACGGCCTGCACCAATGCCGGGTCGTCGCGGTGGCCTGGCGCCAGCATGGGCAGGCCCCAGGCCGCGGCGATCGAACCGATTCCCTCAAGCCGGGCCTGGTCGACCAGCACCGCGCGCTTGTCGGCTTCGCCCGGCGCCACGGCTTCGTAGCCGGTGTCGAGCAGGGCCAGGCGCTCCACCCGTTCTGGCGCGCGGCGGCAGACTTCGAGCGCGACCCGGCCGCCCATCGAGTGGCCCGCGAGCGCGAAGCTGGCCGGCGCGTCCGCGAGCACGCGTTCGGCCATGGCGGCAAGCGTGTCCTCGCCGTTGCCGAAGCTGATGACGCGCACGTGGTATTCGGGCCGCAGCGCGTTCGCTTGCGCTTCCCAGACCCGCTCGTCACAGAGCAGGCCGCACAGGAGATACAGTGTCTTCATGTCGTTCGTTATTCTTTACTCCACGCCAGGATCGCGCACTTTCTCGATCGTGTCGAATTCGACGTTGTAGACGCCGCCATCGCGCTTTTCCGCCTTGCGGATGTAGACGTTCTGGACGATGTCGCGGGTCTGCGGATCGATGCTGACCGGACCGCGCACGCTGGTCCAGGACTGGCCCTTCATCGCCTCGATCAGCTTGGTGCCGTCGCTGTCGCCCTTGGTCTTCGTGAGCGCGGCGTACAGCAACTGCATGCCGTCATAGCCGCCCACGCCGTGGAAGTTCGGGCGCATGCCGGGGTTGGCCTTGGTGAAGGCGGCGACGTAGGCCTTGTTCTCGGGCGAGGGATGCACCGCCGAATAATGGTGGCTGCTGACCACGCCCAGCGCGGCGTCGCCGATGCTCGGCATCAGGTCGTCGTCGAGCACGTCGCCGGTGGCGATCAGCTTGATGCCGGCCTGCGCCAGGCCGCGGTCGGTGAACTGCTTCATGACGGCGGCGCCCTCGCCCGAGGGCACGAAGACGAAGACCGCATCCGGCTTGGCGTCCTTCACGCGCGCCAGGAAAGGCGCATAGTCCGGGTTGCGCAGCGGGACGCGCAGCGCCTCGACGATCTTGCCGCCGGCCTTGCCGAAGTCCTTCACGAACACCTTCTCGGCGTCGATGCCGGGGCCGTAGTCGGAGACCAGGGTCACCACCGACTTGATGCCGTTCTTCGCCGCCCACTCGGCCATCGGCGCCGTCACCTGGGCCACCGTCAGGCCGGTGCGCACGATGTAGGGCGAGCGCTGCGGGATGATCGAGGTGGCGGCGTTCATGACGATCATCGGCACCCTGGCTTGCGTGGCGATCGGCGCCGCGGCCAGGGCCAGCGGCGTCAGGCCGAAGCCGGCCAGCACCTGCACCTTGTCGCGCGCGACCAGTTCCTGGGCCAGGCGCTTGGTGACGTCGGGCGAGACGCCGCCGTCGTCCTTGAGGATGACCTGGACCTGGCGGCCGGCGACCGTGTTGCCGTTTTTTTGCAGGAAGAGCTTGACGGCGGCGTCGACCTGGCGGCCGGTCGAGGCGAAGGGGCCGGACATGGGGAGGATCAGGCCCACTTTCAGGGGTTCGGCGGCGTGGGCCAGGCCGGCGTAGAGCATGGCGGCGGCGAGCAGGATGGTGCGACGGGTTTGGTTCATGGTATGTCTCCTTTTATTAGTGTAGAAACTCGAACTGACCGTAGGGTGGGCACTCCGTGCCCACGCGTGATACGTAACGGCTCCGATAACGTGCTCGACGATCTCGCCGCCGCGTACCACCGCGTGGGCACGGAGTGCCCACCCTACGCAAATCAGAAGTGATGGCGCAAGCCGGCCATCACACCGTTCTGGGCCATGCCGGCACCGACGCTGCCGCCCGCATCCAGCGCCACCGCCGACGCGCCTTTGTTGTCCATCCGGCCAACCGCGCCATAGACGAAGGTACGCTTGGACATCGCATAGGTCAGGCGCGCCACCAGCATGTTGACGTCGTTCGGCGAATCCTTGGTGTCGCGGCGCGCCACCTGCAGGTCGCCGACGAACGAGCCGAACGGATGGCTCACGCCCAGGTAGTACAGGTTCGATTCCGAATCGCCCACCGTCGCGTTGGCATCGGTGTCGCGCGCGATCACGCCGCCGCCCAGCTTGGTCGGGCCGAACATCACATACGCGTTCACGGTCTTGCGCACGTCGGTGTTGTCGCTGCCGGTCAGGCCGCCGGCGGCGCCGACATTGCCGCGCAGCTGGTCGTAGGAGGCGTTCAGGCCCCAGGCCTTGGTTTCGTAACCGATCAGGCCCGTGACCTGGCGGCAAGCCTTCGAGTCGCCGCCGACTTCGCCGGCGCAGTTGGTCGCTGCAGGACCGCCGGCGTTCGAGGCGTCGCGGCCGAAGCTCCAGGTCGCGCCCAGCACGAAGCCGTTGAAGTTGCCCATATAGCCGATCGCATTGTCGCTGCGCGCGTTCGGCAGGTAAGGATCGATCGAGCCGATCGCGAACAGGTGCGGACCGAGCACGTCGGTCTTGAGGCCGGAGATGTAGGTCATGTTCTGCTGGCGGCCGAGCGTGATCGTGCCCCAGGCGCCCTTGATGCCGACGTTGGCCTGGCGGCCGAACAGGCGCCCGCCCTGCTGCTGGGTGCCGGTATCGAGCGCCAGGCCGTTTTCCAGCACGAAGAAAGCCTGCAGGCCGTTGCCCAGGTCCTCGGTGCCGCGGAAGCCGATGCGCGAGGGGAAGGAGCTGGTCAGCGACGGGACCTTGGTGATCGAATCGCCTGCGCTGTTCACGTTGGTCAGGTGGGCGATGCCGCTGTCGACGATGCCGTAGATCTGGACTGCGGTCTGGGCGTGAGCCGCAGTGCTCAAAGACGCGGCAAGTCCGCACATTAGTGCAACGGCGCTGCAGAGGGCTTTCTTCATCTTATCTCCTGGGTTTATTGTTAGGGGTACTGCCTTGCTCGGTCTAGTCGATATATTTCAGGCCCGCCTGCTCCAAGGCGCCGCGCATGTTGTACATGTCCAGTCCCAGCACGCCGGAAGCAAGCTTCGCGCGCTTCTCGCCTTCCAGGTCCTCGCGCTTCTGGGCCACCTCGGCTACGCGCACCGCGTCGGCGGCCGGCACCACGGCCACGCCGTCGTCGTCGGCCACGATGACATCGCCCGGGTTGACCAGCGCGCCGGCGCAGATCACGGGGATGTTGACCGAGCCGAGCGTCGCCTTGATCGTGCCCTTCGCGCTCACGGCCTTGCTCCACACCGGGAAGCCCATCTCCTTCAGCACGCGCACGTCGCGCACGCCGGCGTCGATGACCAGCGCGCGCGCGCCGCGCGCCATGAAGCTGGTGGCCAGCAGGTCGCCGAAGTAGCCGTCGGTGCATTCGGCGGTAATCGCCGCGACGACGATGTCGCCCGGCTGGATTTGTTCGGCCGCGACGTGCATCATCCAGTTGTCGCCCGGGTGCAGCAGCACCGTCACCGCCGTGCCGCTGACAGCGGCGCCCGGCCAGATCGGCCGCATGTAGGGCTTCAGGAGGCCGACCCGGCCCATCGCCTCGTGCACGGTGGCGCTGCCGAGGCGGCCGAGATGCTCGGCGGCGCCGGCATCGGCGCGCACGATATTGCGCTTCACTACGCCGAGCTGGTTGATCGGGGGCGTGTTCACATTAAAAGCCTTTCTGTTTGAGGGCGGCGTCCAGGCGCGGATAGACGTGGCGCGCATTGCCTTCGAAGATCTGGAAGCGGTCGGCATCCGAGATGTTCGCGGCCTCGACGTAGCGCCTGGTGTCGTCGTAGTAGTGGCCGGTCTCGGGATCGATGCCGCGCACGGCGCCGATCATCTCGGAGGCGAACAGCACGTTCCTGGTCGGGATGACTTTGGTGAGCAGGTCGATGCCTGGCTGGTGGTAGACGCAGGTATCGAAGAAGATGTTGTTCAAGAGGTGCTCGGAGAGCAGCGGCTTCTTCATCTCCTGCGCCAGGCCGCGAAAACGGCCCCAGTGGTAAGGCACGGCGCCGCCGCCATGCGGGATCAGGAACTTCAGGGTCGGGAAGTCCTTGAACAGGTCGCTGGTGAGGCATTGCATAAAGGCCGTGGTGTCCGCGTTCAGGTAGTGCGCGCCGGTGGTGTGGAAGCACGGGTTGCAGCTGGTGCTCACGTGGATCATCGCCGGGATGTCCAGCTCGACCATCTTTTCGTAGATCGGATACCAGTGGCGATCGGACAGCGGCGGCGAGGTATAGTGCCCACCCGACGGGTCCGGGTTCAGGTTGATGCCGACCATGCCGTACTCCCTGACGCAGCGCTCCAGCTCCGGAATGCAGGTCTTCGGATCGACGCCGGGCGACTGCGGCAGCATGGCCGCGCCGATGAAGTGATCGGGGAACAGCGTCGACACGCGGTAACAGAGCTCGTTGCAGATCGCGGCCCAGGTGGCGCTGGTCTCGAAGTTGCCGATGTGGTGGGCCATGAAGCTGGCGCGCGGCGAGAAGATCGTCAGGTCGGAACCGCGCTCCTTCATCAGGCGCAGCTGGTTGGCCTCGATCGATTCGCGCAGCTCGTCGTCGCCGATCTTCAGCTCCGAAGCTGTTGGGCCGAGCGCGGGGGTGTTCAGGTTGGCGATCTGGCGGTTGCGCCAGTCTTCCAGCGCCTTGGGGGCCGTCGTGTAATGGCCGTGGCAGTCGATAATCAGGGGTTTGCGCATGTTGAGTCTCTCTGTTGTCATTCGGGGATCAGGACTTCCCCGCGCATGATGGGCCGCGCCGTGCGCAGCAGCGCCGCGCGCACCACCTTCTGCTGGTCCTGGGCGTCGAGTTCGAGTTCGACGCTGAATTCGCCGGTCGAATGTTGGACCGAAACCGTCTTGCGCAATCCTTCGGGCAGGCGCGCGATCCCTTGCGTGACCGATCCCTCCAGCACGCAGGCCGTCGCCACGGTCACCGCGGCCAGCACGCCGATCGCCTCATGGCAGACGTGGGGAATGAAGCAGCGCGTGGCGACGCTGCCGCCGGCGTCCGGGGGCGCGACCAGGCACATCTTCGGATAGCTCTTGTTGGCTACGTCGCCCAGACCCATCAGCGGCCCGCAGGCCAGGCGCAGCGCCTCGATGCGCGCGCGCAGGGCCGTGTCCCCGTTCAGCTGGTCGACGCTCTCATAGCCGGTGACCCCGAAGTCTGCCGCGCGCACGATCACCATCGGCATGCCGTTGTCGATCAGGGTCGCCTGCACCGTGAACGGTTCTGCGCCGCCGACCGCGATCTCGTCGCGCACCCGGCCGCTGGGCAGCAGCGCGGGGCAGACCGAACCGGCGGTGTCGAGGAAGTTGATCGTGATCGGCGCGGCCGTTCCCGGCACGCCGTCGATGCGGGCCTCGCCCGTGTATTGCAGGCGTCCACCGGGCGTGAGGACGGTGACGTCGCACTGCATGCCCGTGTTCAGGGTCAGGATGCGCGCCGTGGTCGTGCCCTCGGCCGCCGGCAGCAGGCCGCGCTCCAGCGCGAAAGGCAGCACTGCGGCCAGCATGTTGCCGCAGTTGGGCGTGACGTCCACCGTCTCCTTCTCGGGCTGGAGCTGGGCGAACAGGAAGTCGAGGTCGACGCCGGGCGTGGTGCTGCGGCGCACGATGCCGACCTTGCTGGTGAGCGGATGCGCCCCGCCAAGGCCGTCGATCTGGCGGCGGTCGGGCGAGCCCATCGCCGCCAGCAGCAGGCGATCGCGTTCGTCGGTGTCGAGCGGCAGGTCGGATTCGAGGAAGAAAGGGCCACGCGAGGTGCCACCGCGCATCAGGATGCAGGGAACGGGACGCAAGTCGGAAATGAGGTCGGTAGCCATGGACGTATCCGCAAGGGAGTTGATAAGGTCAAGTATCTGGCCTTGCCTTCCCGGCGTGGTTGCTTTCTGGGCAATCGAGTGTTCTAATTTTCTTATTATCCTCACGAAAAAGCGGCCATGACCGAACTCAGCCTCAGACACCTGCACGCCTTCCGCGTGGTCGCCGCGACCGGCGGCATCCGCCGCTCCTCGAGCTCCCTGTTCCGGGCCTCGTCGGCGGTGACGCGTTCGGTCGCGACGCTGGAAGGGCAGCTGGCCGTGCAGCTGTTCGAACGCAAGGGCAGCGGCATGCTGGCCACCGCCGCCGGCGAAACCGTGCGCCTGCGCGCCGACCGAATCGACGCCGAGCTGCAGGCGGTGCGCGACGACGCCCTGCGCTTTCAAGACCGGCACGGGCGCAAGGTGGGCGGCATCGAAGCCCTGCTCAACGAACGGCGCCTGCAGGCCGCCACCCTGCTGGCCGAGATGCACCACATGCCGACCGTGGCGCATGCGATGGGGACCTCGCAGTCGGCCGTCAGCCAGGCGGTGGCGCGCCTGGAAGACATGCTGGGCCAGCCGCTGTTCCTGCGCACCGCCCACGGCATGCTGCCGACCGACGCCGGCCGGCGCTGGGTCGAGCGCTTCGGACGGGTGCTGGCCGAACTGCGCCACATCCCGGAAGACATCGCCGCCCTGGCCGGCGTGGTGCAGGGAACGGTGACGATCGGCGCCCTGCCGCTGGCGCGCACCCGCCTGCTGCCGCTGGCGATCGCCTCCGTCCTGCAGCGCCACCCGCGCCTGCAGGTCAGCTCGCTGGAGAGTCCATATGGCGAGCTCACCGCGGGCCTTCTGGGCGGACGCATCGACTTCATCGTCGGCGCCCTGCGCAGCAACCCCGGCGACGCCTTCAGCGCCGAGCCCCTGTTCGAGGACAAGGCGGCCCTGGTGGCGCGCGCCGGCCATCCGCTGGCGCGCAAGAAGAAGCTGACACTGGCGGACCTGGAAGGCTATCCCTGGGTGCTGTCGCGGCCCGGGGCGCCGCTGCGCGAGTCGCTGGTGCAGTTCTTCGAGCGCCAGGGCATGGCGCCGCCGCAGCCGACGGTGGAGACGGGCGACCTGGCCCTGCTGCGCGGCCTCCTGATGTCGAGCGACATGCTGACCGTGCTCTCCGCGCACCAGCTGCACTATGAAGTCGCGACCGGCCAGTTGGCCGTGCTGCCTTTCGAGATGCCGGGCCTGGAGCGCTCGATCGGGGTCATGACGCGCAAGGGCACGCACCTGGCGCCGGGTGCGCGCGCCCTGATCGACGAGCTGGAAACGATCGCCACAGGCTGGCGCCGGAGCACCCCGAAATAAAAGTCCGATAAGCAGATAGCAACGCTCACCCAGCCAATAGCAATACTTGGGGAGGACGAAAAACCTATACTCCGCATGCGGTATCACCGAAAGGCATAGCCGATATTCAGTGCGGCGCGGCCACTCGAGCTACTTGTACCAGCCGGCGCACGCACCATGATATCCCCGGTTCGCATAGGAGACATAATGAATACAGTACACACCCTGGATGTGCGCGAGCACATCAACACCCGTCCGATGAGCGCCTACCAATGGCTCTTGCTGGTCCTCTGCTTCCTCATCATCACCACCGACGGCATCGATGTCGCCATCATGGGCTTCCTGGCGCCGGCGATCACCAAAGAATGGGGCATCTCGCGCGCCGCCTTCGGCGTGGTCATGAGCGCCGCCCCGGTCGGCCTGGCCATCGGCGCCCTCCTCATCGGCCCGCTCTCGGACCGCTACGGCCGCAAGAAGCTGCTGATGGCGGCGGTGGCCTGGTTCGGCAGCTTCAGCCTGCTGTGCGCGCTGGCCGACAACGTCTACACGCTATCCATCCTGCGCTTCCTGACCGGCCTCGGCCTGGGCGCGGCGATGCCGAACACGACCACCCTGCTGTCCGAATACATCCCGGAGAAGTCGCGCGGCACCCTGCTGGCCATCATGTTCACCGGCTTTAACCTGGGCTCGGCCCTGGTCGGCTTCGGCGCCGCTGCCATCCTGCCCGACTACGGCTGGCGCAGCGTGCTGGTCGCCGGCGGCCTGATTCCGTTGGCCTGCCTGCCCTTCTACCTGTGGCTGGTGCCGGAGTCGGCCCGCTTCCTGGTGGTGCGCGGGTACCCGGCCGAGCGCATCGCCCGTACGCTGCGCCGCGTGGTCGGCTCGCAGGTGACAGGCGCTACCCGCTTCACGGTGAGCGAACAGACCGTCCAGGCCGGCGCCCCGACCGCGGCCCTGCTTTCGCCGGCCTTCCGCAAGATGACCCTGTCGCTCTGGGCCACCTACTTCATGGGCCTGATGGTGATCTACCTGCTCAGCGGCTGGCTGCCGACCATGATCAAGGACGCCGGCCTGCCGATCGAGCGCGCCGCCAGCATCACCGCCCTGTTCCAGCTGGGCGGCACCGTGGGCGCCCTGTTCGTCGGCTACCTGATGGACCGCTGGACCCCGAACAAGGTGATCGCGTTCGCTTATGCCGCCGGCGCCGTGTTCATCCTGTTCCTGGCCTCGGGCTCGGCGGGCACCTCGCTGTTCGCCGCCTTCGTGCTGCTCGCCGGCTTCTGCATGAGCGGCGCCCAGACCGGCCTGAACGCTTTTGCGCCGGGCTGCTACCCGACCGCGGTGCGCGCCACGGGCGTCAGCTGGATGCAGGGCATGGGCCGCTTCGGCAGCATCTTCGGCTCCTTTGCCGGCGGCGTGATGCTGTCGATGGACTGGGGCTTCGCCGCCGTGATCGCGATCCTCGCCATCCCGGCCGCCATCGCGGCGCTCTCCATCGCGTTCGCCCGCTTCGCGCCGCGCCCGGCCGTCGCCGCCGCTTGAATACCAGGGAATCATCATGGCCAACATCATCGGCGCGATCGCCTCTTCACACACCCCGACCATCGGCTTCGCGCTGGACGCGAACAAGCAGGACGACGCCGTCTGGGCGCCGATCTTCGCCGCCTTCGAGCCGGTCAGGGAATGGCTGGCGCAAAGGAAGCCCGACGTTCTCCTGATGATCTACAACGATCACGTCACGTCCTTCTTCTTCGACCATTACTCGGCCTTTGCGCTCGGCATCGGCGACCGCTACCGGGTCGCCGACGAGGGCGGCGGCGCGCGCGAGCTGCCGCCGGTCGCCGGCCACGCGGGCCTGGCGCGCCACATCGGGCAGTCGCTGATGGCCGACGAATTCGACATGTCCTTCTTCCAGGACAAACCGCTCGACCATGGCTGCTTTTCGCCGCTGTCGGTCATGTGGCCGCATGCCGAAGGGGCCTGGCCGGGTGCCATCGTGCCGCTGCAGTGCGGCGTGCTGCAGTTTCCCGTGCCTTCGGCGCGGCGCTGCTTCAAGCTGGGCCAGGGCCTGCGCCGCGCGATCGAGAGCTACCCGGAAGACCTGAACGTCGCCATCGTCGCCACCGGCGGCCTGTCGCACCAGGTCCACGGCGAGCGCTGTGGCTTCAACAACACGAGCTGGGACCAGCAGTTCCTCGACCTGTTCGAGAAGGATCCGGAAATCCTGCTGAACATGACCCAGGCCGATTTCGCGCGCCTGGGCGGCTGGGAAAGCGCCGAGATCGTGATGTGGATGGTGATGCGCGGCGCCATGCCGGCGAAGATCGCCTGCCTGCACCGCGAGTACTACCTGCCCTCGATGACGGGCATCGCGGTGGCGCTGTACGAGAGCGAAGTCGCCGCCGATCCAGGCCTGAACGCGGCCGCGCGCGAGCAGCACCGCCGCCACATGGCGCACCAGACCGCGGGCGCCGAAGAACTGGAAGGCACCTATCCATTCACCCTGCAGCGCAGCGTCGAGGGCTACCGCATCAACAAGTACCTGCACCAGCTGATCGACCCGGCCTTCCGTGCGCGCTTCCTGGCCGAACCGGACACGACCTACGAGGAAGCCGGCCTGCTGCCGCAGGAACGCGACATGATCGCGCGGCGCGACTGGCAGGCGCTGATCCGCTACGGCGTGATCTTCTTCCTGCTTGAAAAGCTGGGCGCCGTGGTCGGCGTGTCGAACCTGCACATCTACGCCGCCATGCGCGGCCAGTCGCTGGAAGACTTCCAGAAGACGCGCAACACCAGGGCCTTGTACTCGGTCGCCGGCAGCGCGGCGTCGAACGCGGCCGACTGGAACAAGCAGAAGTCGTAAGCAGCAATCCCGCAGTGCCACCCCGACAGAACGCCCCTCCGCCCGGAGGGGTGCTGCTCCCGGCATGTCCGTTCAAATGAAAACCACAGGAGACGAAGCATGCACCAACGCTACCATTCGGGCACCCTCGCCCTCGCCATCGCCACCCTTTGCGGCACTGCCGCCGCCGCACCGGCATCGAGTGCCAAAGCCGCCCCGGCCTGCGCCACCCTGGCCGGCATGAGCATTCCCGCATCCCGGATCGGGCTGCCGACCCGCGGCGCGACCGTCAATGCGGCGGTGCAGACCGCCGACGTCGACAGCGCCGGCGCCGCGCGCGACTACTGCAAGCTCACGGGCGTGATCCATCCGGTCGATCCGAACGCGGCGCCGATCCGCTTCCAGGTCAACCTGCCGTCGCGCTGGAACGAGCGCGCCCTGCAAATGGGCGGCGGCGGCACCGACGGCACGGTGGTCACGGGCCTGGGCAGCTACGTGGGCCAGCCGGCCACCCAGCCGACGGCGCTGGCGTAGGGCTTCGTCACCCTGGGCAGCGATTCCGGCCACAACGCCGACAACGATCCGCCCTTCGACACCCACTTCGCCCTGAACCAGGAACAGCTCCTCAACTTCGGCCAGCTGCAGGTCAAGAAGACCCTCGACGCGGCCCAGGCCATCATGAAGGCCTATTACCGCAAGAAGCCGCGCTACGTCTACTTTGCCGGCGGCTCGCAGGGCGGGGACGAGGCTTTTGACGCCGCCCAGCGCTACCCGAAGGACTACGACGGCGTAATCGCGCAGTACCCGGCCTACAACATCATCAACATGCACCTCGGCTCGCAGGCCCAGGCGCAGGCGGTATATGGCAGGCAGTCCGGCGTGCCGAGCGCATCGTGGATCAACCCGGCAAAGGTAGCGACCCTGGTGAAAGCGGTCGCCGGCACCTGCGACCGGCTCGACGGCGTCGAGGACGGCATCATCGCCAACGTCCAGGCCTGCAACCAGGCGTTTACCATCGACACCGTGAAGTCGACCCTGCGCTGCCCGGATGGCCGCGATACGGGCGACAGCTGCCTGTCCGACGCCCAGATCGGCGCGGTGGCGAAGATCGCCTCGCCGGTACAGTTCCACTTCGCCTTCGCCAGCGGCTCGAACAGCTACCCGCGCTGGCCGATCCTGGAAGGCGCGACCTTCCTCAACAACCACCTGGGCCGCACGAATACGGCCCAGAATCCGCCGGTCGTGCCCTTCGACCCCGTCAACGGTTCGGCTTTCCAGCTGCTGCCGGCCAGCGGCACGATCAAGGGGATCATCACGCGCGACTTCGCCACCGATCCGCTGGCGTTTGACGCGGACGCCTGGGTGCCGCGCATCCGCCAGGTGTCAGGCTGGATGGAGGCGGCCAGCACCAATCTCGATCGCTTCCGCCGCCACGGCGGCAAGATGCTGATGACCCACGGGACCATCGACGACTCGATCTCGCCGCACAATACGATCGCCTATTACCGCAAGCTGGTGGCCGACAACGGCCAGGCCAATGTGGACGACTTCGTACGCTTCTACCTGATCCCGGGCTTCGGCCACGGCGACGGCATCTTCCGCGCGCGCTGGGATTCCCTGGCGGCGCTGCAGGCCTGGGTCGAGCACGGCCGCGCGCCGCGCGACCTGGTCGCCAGCGACGGCAACGTCGGGACGCCAGGCGCGGGCCGTACCCGGCCGCTGTGCGAGTATCCGGCCTACCCGCAGTACAGGGGCCGTGGCGACGTGAATGCAGCGAGCAGTTACCGCTGCGCCCAGCCTTGATGCGAGGCGGGTAGACAAACGCAAAAACGCAACGCGGCGCTTGCCAGACGCCGCGCGTCGGGGCAGGATGCTTGCACCATCCCTCACACAACAGGAGACAGACGATGATCAAGGTAAGCGTGATGTATCCGAATGGCCCCGACGCCCGTTTCGACGATGCCTATTATTGCGAGCGGCACATGCCGATGGTGAAGCGGCTGATGGGAGACACCTGTAAGTACTACACGGTCGACAGGGCACTGTCCAGCGGCGTGCCGGATTCAAATACGCCTTATATCGCGATGGCGCACCTGTACTGCGATTCGCTCGACGCCTTCCAGGCGGGATTCGGTCCGCATACGAAGGAGATCATGGCCGACATCCCGAACTACACCAACCAGAAACCGGTGATTCAGGTCAGCGAGGTGCTGGTCGACGCGCCCTGAAGACGCCAGCCGGCGCGCTGGGCTTTACGCCGTCCGCGCCGGTTGGCCGACCAGTCTTTCTCCCAAGGCCCGCAGCAGCGCCGCGCCGTCCCCCCTCCAGGCGCTGCCGTGCATGCAGGCCAGCGTCGTCGGCGCTTCGACTGCCAGGTGTTCGATCAGCTGCCGGGTGTTGGTCGAGTGCGAAAAATAGTCCATGGGCTGGCGGAAGGCTTCGCTGTTGTCCAGGATGTCCTGCGTGGTCAGCGCCGCCGCGCCGGTGCCGCCCTGGGTGAACAGGTCGCCGCAGAACAGCGTGCGGCTCATGGTATCCATCAGAAAGCCGGTCTCCCAGCCGTGCGGCAGGTGCGGCGCGTCGAGCCATTTCACCGAGCGCCGGCCCAGGCTGAGTTCCGCCCCATCGGCCAGCGCCATGGCCGGCCGGTCCGCGACATCGTTCACTGACACCATCGCGGCCACCCGGCTGCACAAGGGCACGGCCTGCGGCGCCGCCGCCAGCCACTCGTTCAGTGAACCGCATTCGTCCGCCTCGAAATGGGACAAGGCGAGAAAGCGCAGGCGCTCGGCCGGCATCACGTGCTCGACGGCTTCGCGCACCAGCGGGAACATCCTGCGCGGACCCGTGTGAAACAGCGGCGGCTGCTCGTCCACGACCAGGTACTGGTTGAACGAGAACCCGCCCGGTATCAGGCTCACGGGCGTATTGATCCGGTAGACGCCGTCGGCGATCTCCTCGACGTTCGTCCCGGCGGACACATTGGTAATGGCCATGGCAGCTCCATGCAAGGCAGTTCGGTTCGGGTTTGACCCTGGATGGCGGCCGATTACTGCACCGGCCAGGGCACCGGTTTTGCTACACTAACGCCCCCTGCCAAGATGAGGACTCATGCGTGACCGCACGAACCCATACGGCGCCCGACGCCGCCTCCGGCTTGGCGTTCGCCGCCATCCCGTCCGGGATCCGGATTCCCTATACGGACACCGGCTCCGGAGAAGCCCTGCTGTTCGTCCACGGCTCGCTGTGCGACTACCGCTACTGGAGCGTCCAGGTCGCCGCCCTGTCCAGACATGTCCGTTGCATCTCCGTCAGCCTCAGCCACTACTGGCCGGCCGGCGAAGCGGGCCTGGCGCGTCCGTTCGGCTGGCAGTCGCACGCCGCCGAACTCGCCGGGTTCATTACCGCGCTGGACCTCGGTCCGGTGCACCTGGTCGGGCATTCGCGCGGGGGCTGCGTCGCCTTCCAGCTGGCGCGCGCCTGTCCGCAGCTCGTCAAGACGCTGACGCTGGCCGATCCTGGCGGCCCCTTGCACATCGACGGCCAGGCGGAGGCCGCCTTGCCGCCGGAGACGATCGCCCTGCGCGCCCGGGTCGCCGAGCTGATCGAGGACGGCGCCTTCGAGGCGGGCCTGGAGATGTTCGTCGATTCCGTCAGCATGCCCGGCATCTGGCGCAGGAGTTCGCCTAGCTTTCGCACGATGGCGCTGGACAACGCCGCCACGCTGCCGAAGCAGTTCCGCGATCCGCTGCCGGCCTATACGCGCGCCGATGCGGCCGGCGTGCAGTGCCCGACCTTGCTGATCGAGGGAGAACGGAGTCCGCGCATGTACCGCGACAACGTAGAATGGCTGGCGCAGTGGATCACGCGCGCCGAGCGGCAGACCATCGCCGGCGCCTCGCATGGCATGAACATGACGCATCCGGGGAGCTTCAACCGGCTGGTGCGCGGTTTCGTCGCCGCGGGCGCCTGAGACCGCGGCTGTCACGGCATGCCTGTCGCGCGCAGGACCGCTTCACGGCTACGGACGCATCGGTCGGCTACTTCACCAGCGACTTCACCAGGGTCACGCGTTTGATGTCGCCCACGATAAACAGGTAGCTGAAGATCGCGACCGCCGCGTTGGCGCCGACGTACACCAGGGCGCCGGCGAACGAACCGGTTCCCTGCACGATGTAGCCGATGACGATCGGGGTGGTGATGCCGGCCACGTTGCCGAACATGTTGAACAACGCGCCACTCAATCCGCCCGCCTCCTTCGGCGAGGTATCCGCCACCACGGCCCAGCCCAACGCGCCGACGCCCTTGCCGAAGAATGCCAGCGCCATCACGGCGACGACCAGCATGTCGGTCTCGATGTAGTTACAGGCGACCATGCTCATCGACAGCAGCATGCCGGTCACGATCGGTGCCTTGCGCGACACCGACAGCGAGTAGCCGGCCCTGGCCAGGCGGTCCGAGACGTAGCCGCCGGTGATCCCGCCGAGGAAACCGGCGATCGCAGGCAGCGACGCGACGAAGCCGGCCTTCAGGATCGTCATGTGGCGCTCCTGCACCAGGTAGACCGGGAACCAGGTGAGGAAGAAATAGGTCAGCGTGTTGATGCAGTACTGGCCGATGTACACGCCCAGTAGCATGCGGTTGGACAGGAGTTCCTTGAAGCAGGCCAGCGTGTCGACGGCCGGCGCCGCGGCGCCGCGTTTGGCGCCGTCCAGGTCGACCAGTGCGCCGCCCGCCTCGATGTATTTCAGCTCGCTGTCGCTGACGGTCGGGTGATCCTTCGGGCCATAGATCGTCTTGAGCCAGACGAAGGCCATCGCGATGCCCAGCGCGCCCATCACGTAGAAAACGCTCTGCCAGCCGAACGAATGCACCAGCCAGCCCATGATCGGCGCGAACAGCACGGTAGCGAAGTACTGGGCCGAGTTGAACAGCGCCGAGGCGAGGCCGCGTTCGTGGGTCGGGAACCAGGCCGAGGTGATGCGGCTGTTGCCGGGGAAGGAAGGCGCCTCCGCCGCGCCGACCACGAAGCGCAGCGCGAACAGCGCGGCCACGGCGGCGCCGCCGGTCAGGAAGCCGATCGCGCCGGTCACCATGGTGAACAGGGACCACAGGAAGATGGCGAAGAAGTAGGTCATCTTCGAACCGAAGCGGTCCAGCAGCCAGCCGCCGGGAAGCTGGGCCAGCACGTAGGACCAGCTGAAGGCCGAAAAGACGAAGCCCATTTCGACCGCGCTCAGGCCGAAGACCTTGCGCAGCTCGGGACCCGCGATCGAGATCGAGGCGCGGTCCGCGTAGTTGATGGTGGTGATGATGAAGAGGATCGCAAGAATCGTCCAGCGCGTGCGCGTTGCGGTTTTGGACGTGGCGATAGGCATGCCGGTGGCTGTCGTCTGCTGCATGATGTCTCCTGATGTCGTACTGTTTTTTTTGCTGTCGATGCCCCGTCCTCGCGGGCGGGGAAATCCTGTTTGCGCTGCGCGCACCTCGCGTGCAGCGTCCCGATCGGATCGTCTGGCGGGTACCGGTCTTGTCGCCGGTCTTGCCCGCAAGCGGAAATCAGGTCACCGGCGCCGGATTGAAGAGCGCCAGCGCGTTGTGCAGGCGCCAGTGCTCGGCCCAGGTCTTCTTGCGGCCGCTCGCGACGTCGAGCAGGTAGTGGAACAGCTCCCAGCCCACGTCCGCGATCGTCGCTTCGCCTGTGGCGATACGGCCGGCGTTAATGTCCATCAGGTCATGCCAGCGGCGCGCCAGGTCGTCGCGCGTGGCGACCTTCACCACGGGTACGGCGGCCAGGCCGTAGGGGGTGCCGCGGCCGGTCGTGAACACGTGCATGTTCATGCCCGCCGCCAGCTGCAGGGTGCCGCAGATGAAATCGCTGGCCGGCGTGGCCGCGTAGATCAGGCCCTTTTGCTGCAGCTTTTCGCCCGGCGACAAAACGCCCGAGATCGGCGCGGTGCCGGACTTGATGATCGAGCCCATGGCCTTTTCGGTGATGTTGGCCAGGCCGCCCTTCTTGTTGCCCGGCGTGGTGTTGGCGCTGCGGTCGGCGCCGCCCCGGCGCAGGTATTCGTCGTACCAGGCCATCTCGCGGATCATCGCCTGGGCGACTTCCTCGTCGGCGGCGCGGCGGGTCAGCTGGTCGATGCCGTCACGGACTTCGGTCACTTCCGAGAACATCACCGCCGCGCCGGCCCGCACCAACAGGTCGCTGGCGAAACCGACGGCCGGATTGGCCGTCACGCCGGAGAACGCATCGCTGCCGCCGCACTGCACGCCGACGACCAGTTCCGACGCCGGCACGGTCTCGCGGCGGCGCTTGTCGAGTTCCGCAAGGTGGGCCTCGGCGGTGCGCATGATGGAATCGATCATGTCGCCGAAGCCGACGTGGGCGGCGTCCTGCAGGCAGACCACGTCGACGTCCTGGGCGCCGCGGATCGGAATCGAGCCCGTCGGGAACAGGCGGCCGGGCTGCAGCTTCTCGCAGCCCAGGCTGACGACCATCGCGCGCCCGCCGAAGTTGGGGTTCTTCGCGATGTTGCGCAGCGTGCGAATCGGGATCTCGGCGCCCGGCGCATCGATCGCGACCCCGCAGCCATAGACGTGCTCGAGGGCCACCACGCCGTCGACGTTCGGATACTTCGGCAGCAGCTCTTCCTTGATCCGCTTGACGGCAAAGTCGACCACGCCCGACACGCACTGGACGGTCTGGCTGATCGCCAGCAGGTTGCGGGTGCCGACCGAACCGTCCGGGTTGCGGAAACCCTCGAAGGTGTAGCCCTCCAGCGGCGGCCGGGGTTCCAGCTTGCCGTCGGCGCGCGGCAGGTCGTCCAGGGCGCGCGCCGCCGGCATGCCGACGAGCGATTCCTCGATCCACGTACCCTGCGCGATCGGCTGCAGCGCATAACCGATGGTCACGTTATACCGGAGGATCGCTTCGCCCTGCGCGATGTCGCGGAGTGCGACCTTGTGCCCTTCCGGCACGCGCGTCTTCAGGGTCAGTCCGTCGGAAAAGACCGTGCCTTCCGGCAGGCCACCGCCATTGACGACGATCGCGACATTGTCCTTGTCGTGCATACGGATGGTGCGAGGGATGTTCATCATGTTCTTCCTGTATTTCGGGTTCTTGCCGCCAGTGATTGCGCAATCATTTCACGATTTTGGAGAGATTCGCATTGTTCTCCACGGAGAATTACTCGCGTTCATCTCAGCACCGCTAGAAATGATACCGCAATCATTTGCTCGGTAAAAATTTGGCCGATCCTGGCCAGCCAATCCTGCCGCAGTGCAATCCGGAGTTTGTCACCATGCCGAGCGTGACGCTTGGTATGATACCGCAATCATCGACGAAAGCAAGCATGAATCTTCCTGTATCCCAGCCTTACACATCTGCAGCAAACAAGAGGCAAGCGAATGCATGACCCGTTCGAAACCGAAGACGATCTACTCCTGCCGGACGCCGAAGGAGCAGCCGAGCGGCCGCGCAGCATCACGCTCAAGGACGTCGCGCGACTGGCGGGTCTCTCCCCGATTACCGTATCGCGGGCTCTGCACAACCCCAAGCTCGTGAAGCCCGACACGATCGCGCGCGTAAAAGAGGCGGCGGCGGCGATGGGCTATATCCCGAACATGCTCGCCGGCAGCCTGACAACGAAGCGCAGCCAGCTGATCGCCGCCGTCGTGCCCCAGCTCTCGAACTCGATGTTCGCGGAAACGGTGCAAGGCCTGAACGACGAACTGTCGGCGCACGGCTACCAGTTGCTGCTCTCCCTGTCGAATTACTCGCGCCAGAAAGAGGAAGACCTGCTGACGGCGATCCTCAGCCGCCAGCCGGACGGCGTCGTCCTCACCGGCATCACCCACCATCCCGCGGTACGCAAGAAGTTGCTGGCCACGGGCATCCCGGTCGTCGAGACCTGGGACCTGACGCCCTCCCCCATCGACATCGCCATCGGCTTTTCGCAGGAACGGATCGGCGAGCAGGTCGCGCAGTATTTGCTGGGTAAAGGATATAAACGGTTTGCCTCGATTTGCGCCCGCGACGAGCGCGCCATCCGGCGCCGCGAGGCGCTGGAAGCAGAGCTGGCGCGGCACGATATCGCTCCCCTGGCCACGCACCTGGCGACGCCGCCGACCACGCTGAACCTGGGCCGCGAAGCCTTGCGGGCGATCCTCGCCGCGGGCCATGCTCCGGAAGTCATCGTGTGCAGTTCGGACGTACTGGCCCAGGGGGCGCTCATCGAGGCGACGGTGCAAGGCATCTCCGTGCCGGACCAGCTGGGCATCATGGGCTTCGGAGACTTCGATTTTTCGGCGCACACGCACCCGCCCCTCTCCTCGGTCCATATCGACAAGCGCGCCATCGGCGTCCAGGCAGCCCGGTCCCTGATCGCCAGGATCGAAGGCAAGGCCTTGAGGGAGAAGGTCATCGACGTGGGCTTCCGTCTGATCGAGCGCGGGACGACGAGGACGATCGTTTGAGGACCCGCGCTGCGCCAGCCGCGATCATTGCCCGGGTAAGGACTGGCCACGCCCGCAGGGGGCAGGCGTGCGCGGGGCTCGCCCGACCGAGCGCCGCAGTCCCGATTGGAACACGTACGCCATCAACACCCGCACGGTGCGGGTGCGACCCCTGCCGGCCGTCCTAATGTCTCGGCAGTGACGATCGTCGTTGACTGCGGCAGGGGGAACGGGATGCGGACGAGCGACGCGATGGATTGGTAAAGGACGGGATCGCAACCGCCTCCCGGCATGCAAATGCGGACGCGCACCAGGCGTATGCATGCCGCGTCGTTCGGATTGCCGGTGCAGACTTCCTGGTTGCGTGCCGGGTTGGCAGGAAGGGAGCCCTTCGGGATTGGGCTCGCCGTCAGACTCGCACCGTCGGGCGTCACCGCAAGGTAGTCGATATTGATGTGCGCGTCCGTAACAGGGGCGGCGAACGTCAGGAAACCTGGGGCGGTTCGGAAGATGGCCCGTTCGCGAACGCGCTGCATGGCTGCGGCATCGCTGAAGTCGGTATTCGCCGCCAGCGCTGCCGCCCGCCGCGTCACCTCCTGCAGCGTATTGCAGATGTACATGGCGCGCGCCAGCTCCATGATCCCGATGATGAGCGTAAGGAGGATGATCACGACGAGAGCGAACTCGACGGCCGCCCCGCCCCGCTGCTTCTGCAGTATCCGGCTTGCAGCGCCGTTTGAATTAATTGCCTGCATAGCGCATCGTCACGTCTGCGGTCAGGACCAGTCCATCGCTTCCATAGAATGCGGACGTAAAGGGGCCGAAAATGTCGTCGCTCATCCGCATCTGGATGACGGTCCGGACCGTGACAGGCACCGCGAACCCACAGGTCGCAAAATTGCATTGCACGTCGATGGCGAAGTCGTCCCCGGTCGAACGCAGCAGACTCGTTTCGGCTTCCACAATCGATCTCGCAACGGCGGCCATGGGTGCTCCCGTTGTCCGCATTTCCACCTGGGTGGCGGTGGAAAGGAACCGGGTTGCATCTTGTGCTGCCTTCTGCATGACGCTGTAGTACCAGAAGACCCGCGCGAAAAAGACGAGCGTTGTCACGAGCATGATCAGGATAGGAAGGACGATCGCCATTTCCACCGCCGCGCCTCCCTTTTCGCGATGCCGGGTGCGGCTGTTCGGGAACGTTTTCATGGGTAGAGCTTCACGTTGGAGCCAAGGGATTGTTCGTTTACCAGGCCGCCGAATTCGCCGACCAGCGTTGTCGCATCGGCCTGTACCGTCATGAAGAATCTGCCGATACCCAGGATCGCCGCATGGTTGCCCGTGACGGGACAGGCCAATAGCGGAACGTTCAGGACGCGGCGTCCACTGACGCCTCTTCGGCCTGGCGCCCTGAAGTGCTGGCCGCTGGTCTGTGCATAGGGCGTCGTGGTCGGATAGCCGGTAGCGGTCGGAGTCCCCTGGCTGTACAGCGTGCCCCAGTCGCCAGTTCCGAACGTGCCGTAACCGTTGGCCGGTTCCGGCACGCCAGGCGAATAGGCACTGAATCTCGCCGCCTTGGCGTAAGACCAAAGTGGTCCATACTGCACATTCGTCGTCCCGGCAGGGGTGTCGTCGGGGCCCACCACCGTCCATCGCTTCCCTTCGGCAAGCGATTGCGCCGCTGCCTGGCCAAGCGGCTGTGCGCTCATCCACGGGACGCTGCCGTTGTCGTACTTGTACTCCTTGATGTTTGTGTCCGGCGGGGCCGACGCCGGAGTGCAGGGAGCGGTATAGTTTTCGAAGCGAGAGTTGAAGCTGCTGAATAGTTCGCTCAGCGGAAATGGGGAAGAGACCACGACATCTCCCCCGGTCACTCTCGCCATGGCCATCGTGCCGGTGCAGATGAAGGGCGCGGCGGCAGTGGCGCTCGTCGCCGAGGCTGCGCCCACGGTCCCCGGGGGAACCAGCGGATCGATCAGGAAAGTACTGCCCGCTGCCGTCGATTCCGGATTCAGCTGCATCAGGTCGTAGGCGGCGCCTCGGCGGAACCCGTATTCCTCCAGTTCCCCCTTGTGGTCCCGTGCTCTTTCGGGACGCATGGCGCAGACGCCCATGGGCACGACCTTGATTGCCGAACGCCCCGCTACAGCAGTGGCGGCAGTCGAAACGGTTCGTGTTGCTGGTGCCAGGACCGGCAGAAAGATCGCCTGGATATCGCCATATGCCGGGTCCAGCCGCCCTGTATCGACCCGGGCAAACAGCAAGCCTTCGGAGTTTGCGGCAGCTGTACCGGCATCCACCCATGGCCCCGCCGGCGTGGTTCCGAAAGCAATAGCCGCGTCGCTCCACTCCATCGTGAGAGTCGAGTAGTTGTAGGAGACGCCTCCCACGACCGTCCCCGGAAGCGTCACAAAGCGTTCGGATGCCCTCAACAGTGCCCTGGACACTCCCGCCGCCGTACCATTCAGCTCCGCAGCAGCCGCCAGCGCAACTGTATCGGCTACGTTCTGCATTTCGATAGTGCGGTTGTACACCCGCGACAGATCGAGCGCCAAAGCGAAGAAGCCGAAGATCACGATCACCGAAACGATGAACATCACAGCGACGGAACCACGCTGCCGCGGCTGTCCATGCAGGCCGCGCGAAGCGTCTGGCGTGTGAGATGCAACGCTCATCCCGATCTCCCTCTTTCGCACTTGGGCGGCCGTCCGCCTAGTGGACTCGAAGACCGATTCTAACTTTCGATAACTAGGAAAAATTGATTTTACTCAAGCACCCTGAATTGCTTGTCCGGTCTCGCGAGGCTTGTTGGCCAGGCTCAGGAGCTGCCTCATTTCTGGTACAAGTGCGCTGTGAGCAAGGGCTGGGCACGCCTGATGTTGAACGGGGCGACGAGATTGCTTAGCGATTAAAAGGGACAAGGCTGCATTCGCGGGCGGGTCTGCGCCATGCAGGACGGGGCAGGAAAAGCAAAAAGGCCAGCTGAATAGCTGGCCTTTCTTGAATTCTGGTGGGAAGTGCAAGTTTCGAACTTGCGACCCCTGCAGTGTGAATGCAGTGCTCTACCCCTGAGCTAACCTCCCTGACAACGAGGAGTATTATGCCAAAAACTTTCTCTACCGTCAAACCTTTGGCGAATAATTTCTCCAAACACATTCGCCCTTGACGCCCTTGTCGAGGCCGACGAGCACCTCTTCGTGGAATGCCAGTTCGTCGGCGCCCGCCGCGACGACGATGATCTCGCCCAGCGGCACGGCGTCGAGCTCGATGCCGCCGCCGGTGCTTTCGACTTCGACGTCCATCGACAGCGAGTTCTGGCCACGCGTCATCGCCAGGTACACGTCGGCCAGCAGCTCGGAGTCGAGCAGTGCGCCGTGGAGTTTGCGATGGGCGTTGGAGACGCCGTAGCGGTCGCACAGGGCATCCAGCGAGTTGCGCTTGCCCGGGTGCATTTCCTTGGCGTTGACCAGGGTGTCGATCACGCCGCTGCAATGCGAGACGAAGCTCGGCTTGCCGAGGCGCTGGAATTCGGCGTTCAGGAAGCCCAGGTCGAACGGGGCGTTGTGGATGATGACTTCGGCGCCGTCGACGTAGGCGATCAGTTCGTCGATGATCTCGTGGAATTTGGGCTTGTCGCTCAGGAATTCCGTGGTCAGGCCGTGGACCGCGAGCGCGGCCTCGTCGGACTCGCGCTCGGGATTGATGTATTGGTGAAAATTGTTGCCGGTCAGCGTGCGGTTGACCAGTTCGACGCAGCCGATTTCGATGACGCGGTCGCCGGTGCGTGGGTTCAGGCCGGTGGTTTCGGTATCGAGGACAATCTGGCGCATGGCTGGCTAATCTTGGTTAAAGGCAAGCCAGCAGTATAACTTATGAAGCGGGCAATCAGCGTCGCACGGTGGTCACACCGCGGTTCGCCAGCACGTCGGCACGCTCGTTGCCGGGATGGCCATTGTGGCCGCGCACCCAGCGCCATTCGACGGCGTGCTGCTGCTGGGCCGCATCCAGCGCCTTCCACAGGTCGTCGTTCTTGACCGGCTCTTTTGCTGCCGTCTTCCAGCCGCGTGCCTTCCAGCCGTGGATCCACTCCGAGATGCCCTTCTGCACGTACTGGCTGTCGGTGTGCAGCACGACTTCGCAGGGACGGTTCAGCACGCCAAGGGCTTCGATCACGGCCTTCAGTTCCATGCGGTTGTTGGTCGTGTTCAGCTCGCCGCCGAATATTTCCTTTTCGTGGCCGTCGGCCACCAGCAGCGCGCCCCAGCCGCCGGCGCCGGGATTGCCCTTGCAGGCGCCATCGGTAAAAATTTCCACTTTCGTCATGCCGCCGGTCTTTCCTTGATACGTATTATTTTCTATTGGTTGCCGGGACTGCCTGGGGCGCCCGGCTCGCTTTCTTGTTCCACGCCGGCCCGATCAGGTGCATGCCTTTCACGCGCTTGACCGCGTGCACGATGTAGACGGCGCCGAGGTAGGGCCACCATTTCTGCCCCGCCCCTTCCATCATCGCAAAGCGGTTGAGCCACTGGGTGGTGCGAAACGGTGGCGCGTAGCAGCCGAAATGGCTGCGCGTGACGCCAAGATTCAACAATTTTAACCAGTCTTTCATGCGGGGCATAGAGATGAATTCGCCTGCCGCCGGCAGGTAGCCGCTGCGCGTGACCTTGCCCAGGCCCTGGCGCGCGCCCCACAGACTGGCCGGATTGAAGCCGCAGATGATCACCTGGCCCTCGGGGATGAGCACGCGCTCGACTTCGCGCAGTACCTGGTGCGGCTCGGCGGCGAACTCGAGCACGTGAGGCAGCACCACCAGGTCCAGGCTTTGCGAGGCGAAGGGCAGCTCGGCGAAATCGAGGGCGACGGCGATCTGCTTGCCGCTGGCGGCGAACCCGAGTTCGTCGCGGGTCGAGGTGCGGGTTGCCGCCTGCCACTTGTTCGGCATGCGGTTGGCGGACAGGGCGTCGATTTGCGGCACGCCGATCTGGACCGCGTTATAGCCGAAGATGTCGGCCGTCAGCTCGTCCAGGCAGGCCTGCTCGAAGGCGCGCACGTAGGCGCCCGCCGGCGAAAGCAGCCATTCGTCGAGCGCTATAATGGATTTTTCGGACGCAGCGCTATCCATGCCACCCTCTTATGCAAACTGAGCAAAATACCAGCGGCGAACACGCCGCGCGTAATGATTTGAGTGTCCTGACCGTGCCGGCGTTCAAGGATAATTATCTTTGGCTGATCCACGACGGATCGAACGCCGCCGTGGTCGACCCCGGCGACGCCGCCCCGATCTTCCAGGCCCTCGCAGAACACGGCCTGGCCCTTACCGCCATTTTACTCACCCATCACCATAACGACCACATTGGTGGCGTGCCGGCCCTGCAGGGCCGTTTCGACGTCCCTGTATTCGGGCCGCGCAATGACGGAATCGCCGCGGTCACCCATCCCTTGAGCGAGGGCGACCGGATCGCCGTGCCGGGGCTGGGGCTGGAATTCGCGGTACTGGACGTGCCCGGCCACACCCTCGGCCACATCGCCTACGTACGCACGACGCCGGGCCTGCACTGGCTGTTCTGCGGCGACACCCTGTTCGCGGGCGGCTGCGGGCGCCTGTTCGAGGGGACGCCGGAGCAGATGGCGGCCTCGCTCGAGAAGCTGGCCAAGCTGCCCGAGGATACCGAGGTCTATTGCGCGCACGAATACACGCTGGCCAACCTGCGCTTCGCACAAGCCGTCGAGCCGGGCAACGAGGCGCTGGCCCTGCGCGTGCGCGACGAGAGCGCGAAGCGTGCGCAGGACGTGCCGACGGTGCCGTCGAGTATCGGGCTGGAACGGAGCACGAATCCCTTCCTGCGTTGTCGCGAACCCGAGATAGTCGCGTCGCTGGTTGCAGCCGGCAAATTGCCGGGAGGCGCTACGCCGGTGCAGGCGTTCGCTGCCCTGCGTGAATGGAAAAACGTGTTTTAACAGGCGTAGCCAGCCTCATGCGGGTACCGCGCTCCCTCCGGCCCTGGCGGCTCGGTGTTGCGCGTGCGTAGCCGCGCTTTGCGGTTTGACGCCTTTCCTTCGTTGGTTAGTTACGTTTTTCTGAGACACGAGTTGGGCTGGTCACAAAAAAAGCGCCGTCGCGATGACGGCGCTTTGTTCAATGCCTGTGTGACTCAGATTTCTTCGTACAGCGGCAGCGTCAGGAATTCCGCAAACTGTTCCGAGGTCGACATCTCCTCGAAGATTTGCGCAGCGCGGGCATAGCTCGGGTTATCTCCGTTCGGCGCCGCTTCTTTCGCCTTTGCCAGCTCTTCCGGAATCATCGCACGCACCATCTCGGCGGTGACCTTGCGGCCGTCTTCCAGCACGCCCTTCGGCGAGCGGATCCACTGCCAGACCTGCGAGCGGCTGATCTCGGCCGTCGCCGCGTCTTCCATCAGGTTGTGGATCGGCACGCAGCCATTGCCGGCCAGCCAGGCGCCCAGGTAGTGGATGCCGACGTTGATGTTGTAGCGCAGCCCTGCTTCGGTGATCGGCGTCTCCGGCTGGAAGTCGAGCAGCTGGGCGGCCGTCACCTCGACGTCGTCGCGCTGCTTTTCGATCTGGTTCGGCTTGTCGCCCAGCACCTTGGTGAACTCGGTCATCGCCAGCTCGACCAGGCCCGGGTGCGCGACCCAGCCGCCGTCGTAGCCATCGGTGGCGTCGCGCGCCTTGTCGCTGCGCACGCCGCCCATCGCGACCTCGTTCTTCTCCGGATCGTTCTTGATCGGGATCAGGGCCGACATGCCGCCGATCGCCGGCGCGCCGCGCTTGTGGCAGGTCTTCAGCAGCAGCAGCGCATAAGCACGCATAAAGGGCGAGGTCATCGTCACCTTCGGGCGGTCGGCCAGGCAGAAGTTCTTGTCCAGCTTGAACTTCTTGATGCAGGAGAAGATGTAGTCCCAGCGGCCCGCATTCAGGCCGGCGCTGTGTTCGCGCAGCTCGTACAGGATCTCGTCCATCTCGAAGGCGGCCAGGATGGTCTCGATCAGCACGGTCGCCTTGATGGTGCCGCGCGGCAGGCCGAGCGCTTCCTGGGTGGCGACGAAGATGTCGTTCCAGAGGCGCGCCTCCAGGTGCGATTCCATCTTCGGCAGGTAGAAGTAGGGTCCGGCGCCGCGCGCGAGCTGCTCCTTGGCGTTGTGGAACATGAACAGGGCGAAGTCGAAGATGCCGCCCGAGATGCGCTTGCCGTCGACCAGCACGTGCTTCTCGTCCAGGTGCCAGCCGCGGGGACGCACGACCAGGGTCGCGACCTTGTCGTTCAGCTTGTAGGTCTTGCCGTTCTGCTCGAGCGCAATCGTGCGGCGCACGGCGTCGCGCATGTTGATCTGGCCGGTGATCTGGTTGTCCCAGTTCGGCGCGTTCGAATCCTCGAAGTCGGTCATGTAGCTGTCGGCGCCCGAGTTCAGGGCATTGATGACCATCTTGCGCTCGACCGGGCCGGTGATCTCCACGCGGCGGCATTCGAGTGCCTGCGGGATCGGGGAGATTTTCCAGTCGCCATTGCGGATGTGGGCGGTCTCGGCCAGGAAGTCCGGACGCTCGCCGGCGTCCAGGCGCCTGGCGCGTTCGACGCGGGCGGCCAGCAGTTCCTGGCGGCGCGGCTCGAACTGGCGGGTCAGCATCGCGACCAGTTCGAGCGCCTCGGGGGTGAGGATCTGTTCGAAGCCGGGCTTGATCTCGGCCGTGATTTCCAGGCCTTGCGGGGTGGCGATGCTCATGTGGTGCTCCTTGGGTAGGTGGGAATCCTGTGTTCGACGCCAGTATAGGGCAGCTTGGCGTTTGTCATATCATCAAGTATATTCAACAGAAAGTAGCTGAACGATACATTAATGCATTTCATTTGTGCGTAAAAGTCACAGGTCAACCAAGGAGCGGCGTGGGCAAATTCAGGGAAATCTCTACCTTCGTCGAGGTCGTTGCGCGGGGCAGCCTGTCGGCGGCGGCACGCGCCGAAGGCATCGCGCCGGCCATGATCGGACGCCGGCTCGATGCGCTGGAAGCGCGGCTAGGGGTAAAACTGCTGCAGCGGACCACGCGGCGCCTGGCCCTCACCGACGAAGGCGCGGCCTTTCTCGAGGATTGCCAGCGCATCCTGGCCGAGATGGACGAAGCGGAAGCCGCGGTATCGGAGCGCAGCGCGCATGCCAAGGGCCACCTGCTGGTCTCGGCCCCGGCCGGCTTCGGACGGCGCCATGTGGCTCCCCTGCTCCCCTCTTTCCTGGCCGAGCACCGCGACGTGACGGTCAACCTGAACCTGAACGACCGCGTGGTGGACGTGGTCGGCGAAGGCGTCGACGTGGCGATCCGCATCGCCAGCCTGGGCGACTCGAACCTCGTGGGCGTCAAACTGGCCGACAACGCGCGCGTGGTGGTCGCAAGCCCCGGCTACCTAAAGCGTCACGGCACGCCGCGTACACTGGCCGACCTTTCCCGCCACAACTGCCTGGCCATCAGCAGCGAAGGCAGCCAGCGCGGCTGGAGCTTTCGCGACCACCAGAAGATGGTGACCCTGAAGGTGGCCGGCAATATGGTGTGCAACGACGGCGAAGTGCTGCTCGACTGGGCGCTGGACGGCAAGGGACTGGCCTGGCGCTCGATGTGGGAAGTCGGCGCGCAGATCGAGGCGGGGAAACTGGTGACGGTGCTGGACGCGTATGCGGCGCCGGGCAACGATATTTATGCGGTATTTGCTCAGCGGCGGCATTTACCGCTGAGGATACGTGCCTTCGTCGATTTCCTGCGGCGCGCTTATGCGCAGCCTGATTATTGGCGTGCGGAAAGCGAAACGGGCGTGGAAGCCTGATCGGGCACAAGTGGACAGTGCTGTCCGGAAACGACAGGCGAAAAAAAATCCCCGGCATGCCGAGGATTTTTTCATCGTAATACAGCGGCTGAAATTACAGCGGCTGGATGTTCGATGCTTGTTTGCCCTTAGGACCCGAGGTCACGTCGAACGAGACGCGCTGGTTCTCTTGCAGGGACTTGAAGCCTTGGCTCTGGATAGCCGAGAAGTGCGCGAACAGATCTTCGCCGCCTTCATCAGGGGTGATGAAGCCGAAGCCCTTCGAGTCATTGAACCATTTAACGATGCCAGTTGCCATTACAATTTCCTATTTCAGTTAAGTGGGCTTGCGCCCGTTTATGATCGTTTGAAGAAGCAAGAAAGAAATGACAGACAGACTGCACTACTAGCTCGAACCCAACGATCCCGTATTATACCGAATAAAACAGCCTACAAGCAGTTTTCGCAAAATAAAAACAGAGGGCGCGTAACAATGCCTTTCACCAACTATTTAGCGCTTGTTACAGGGCTCCGAATTGCATCGGCACAGTGAGAATATAGGTCATCGAAGCTGATCAAGTTTGCGCTGGATCAAACGGCTCGACGCTAGACTTTTAATTCAGGGCAACAGCGAAAAGGCGGCGCTGTGATAAGCGGGCTGAGGCGCAGCCAAACCGCCGCGGACAAAATCGTCCAGTGAGGCCAGCAATGCGCGCCAGTCGTCGGCGCCCACGTGTTCGAAGGCGGTCAGCACGCGCAGGCGCTGCTCGAGCGCGCGCGCGCCCTGCCCCAGCTCGCGAAAGCCAAAGGTGACGGCGGCGCCTGCCAGCGCATGCAACAGCGACTGCAGCTCGGCCGCCAGCGCGGCGCTGGGCGCGACCGGATCGAAGCCGGCGCCCGCCTGGCCGAGGCGCCGCAGCGTGTCCGGCAGGCCGGCGCGAAACTCCGCGTTCGCCTGCGTCAAGCGGACAAAGAAGTCCGCATCCACCGGCCCCGGCACTTATTTCGTACCGAAGATGCGGTCGCCGGCGTCGCCCAGGCCAGGCACGATGTAGGCGTGCTCGTTCAGGTGCGAGTCGAGCGAGGCGACGTAGAGCTTCACGTTCGGATGCGCATCGTGGAAGACCTTCACGCCTTCGGGCGCCGCGACCAGGGCCAGGAAGATGATCTGGTCGTCGCGCACGCCGCGTTTTTTCAGCACGTCGACCGCGTGCACGGCGGAGTTACCGGTCGCGACCATCGGGTCGCACAGGATAAAGGTGCGTTCCGAGGTGTCCGGCAGGCGCACCAGGTACTCGACCGGCTCGTGGGTGTCGGGGTCGCGGTAGACGCCGATGTGGCCCACGCGCGCCGACGGCACCAGCTCAAGCAGGCCGTCGCTCATGCCGATGCCGGCGCGCAGGATCGGCACGATCGCCAGCTTCTTGCCTGCGATGACCGGCGCGTCGATGGTGACCAGCGGGGTCTGGATCGGACGCGTGGTCAGCGGCAGGTCGCGCGTGATCTCGTAGCCCATCAGCAGCGTGATCTCCTTGAGCAGCTCGCGGAAGGTGCGGGTCGAGGTGTCGTGCTCGCGCATGTGCGACAGCTTGTGCTGGATCAGCGGGTGGTTCAGGATGTAGAGGCTGGGGAAGCGCGGGTCTTGTTTCATGGTCGACATAGGAGATGTTCTTCGGTTGATGCGGGGAGCGGTGCTCGTAACCTGCCATTATCGCAAGTGCGGGCGGTTTTGTCGCGCTCCGGCTGTAGAAAGTTCATGCTAGACCATCAGTGCCCGTTCCAGGATGGCCTCGAAGTCGAGGTTCGAAGGCAGCCGGCCGAAGGCGCCGCCCACGTCCTGCGCGATGCGCGAGGCGACGAAGGCCTCGGACACGAAGCTTGGGGCATGCTGGATCAGCAGCGCGCCCTGCACCGCGATCACCAGCCGCTCGGCCAGGCAGCGCGCGCCGGCTTCGTCCGTGTTCAGCATCTCCTGCCCGAGCGCTTCGACGTAGCGTGCGAAGCGGGCGTCACGATGAGCCGCCGGCGCCAGCTCGGCCGTCAAAGCCGCGCGCGCGGCCTCGGGCGCCTTGCCGAGGGCGCGCAGCACGTCCAGGCACATCACGTTGCCGGACCCTTCCCAGATCGAATTGACGGGGAATTCGCGGTACAGGCGCGCCAGCGGGCCGTCCTCGACATAGCCGTTGCCGCCCATGACTTCCATCGCCTCGGCGCCAAAGGCCGGGCCGCGCTTGCATAGCCAGTACTTGCCGGCCGGGGTCAGGATGCGGCCCAGCGCGGCCTCCATCGGATCGTCCGGATTGTCGAAACAGCGCGCCAGGCGCAGGGCAAACGCGGTGGCCGCCTCCGATTCCAGCGCCAGGTCGGCCAGCACGTTGCGCATCAGCGGCTGCTGCGCCAGCGGCCTGCCGAAGGCGGCGCGGCCGCGCGCGTGGTTGAGCGCATGGCACAGCGCCGCGCGCATGATGCCGGCGCTGCCGACCACGCAATCCAGGCGCGTGTGGCTGCCCATCTCGAGGATGGTCGGGATGCCGCGCCCGACCGGGCCGACCAGCCAGCCGATGGCGTCGCAGAACTCGACCTCGGACGAGGCGTTCGAGCGGTTGCCGAGCTTGTCCTTCAGGCGCTGCACGCGGATCGCGTTGCGGCTGCCGTCGGGCAGGTAGCGCGGCACGAAGAAGCACGACAGGCCGGGCGGCGATCCGCCGGCGCTGCCCGCCTCGTCGGTCTGGGCCAGGATCAGGTGCGCATCCGACTGCGGCGCCGAGAAGAACCACTTGTGGCCGACGATGCGCCAGGCGCCCTCGCCCTCCGCGCCCAGGCGCTCCCTGGCCTCGCCCGGCAGCATCTCGACGGCGCGCGTGGTGTTGGCGCGCACGTCGGTGCCGCCCTGCTTCTCCGTCATGCCCATGCCGATCAGGGCGCCGCGCTTGTGCTCGACCGGCAGCGAACGCGGGTCGTATTCGTTGGACAGGATCTTCGGCAGCCAGCGCTCGGCGATGCGCGGCGCATGGCGCAGCGCCGGCACCGCGGCATAGGTCATCGTCACAGGGCACTGGGCGCCGTTTTCGACTTGCCCGAACAGCAGGTAGGCGCCGGCGCGCGCGACCTGGGCGCCGGGACGCGGATCGACCCAGGGCGCGGAATGGGCGCCCTCTCCGATCATCATGGCCATCAGTTCGTGCCAGGCCGGATGGAACTCCACTTCGTCGACGCGCCGGCCGCTGCGGTCGAAAGCGACCAGGCGCGGGCCGTTGCTGTTGGCCAGGCGCGCCAGGTCGAGCACCTCGGCCCGGCCCAGGCGTGCCCCAAGGACGTCGAGCCGCTCGAGTGCCCAGCTTGCGCCTTCGCGCTCCAGGCCCTCGCGCAGCGCCGGGTCGCAGCGCAGCAGGTTGACGTCGGCAAAAGGCGGCGCCTGGTTGAAGACGTCGTGCGTATCGAAGGAATTCATCGCGGCTCCTCGCTGGCTATGGCCATCCGGTCTATAATGTTGCGCAAAAGCATCGAAATGCACGACTGTGCTTTCTCGGCCACCACGCATCGGGGACAATGGCAGATCCTGTTTTGACAATGCTTGTTAACGATCCGTCAAGAGGCTAGCGCAAAGCGCCGCGTCAGGCAAGACACCACTGCGGTAACGCAAACGAAGCGAAACGAGCTGTGGCTGCCGATGTTTTTTAATGCCCCTCGGAATTTTTCGGTGATAAAGTTCCTTGTGGTTTGTTAAACTCCCAGGGTTCACCTGTCCCAGGTGCCAGCAATAAGGCAGATATTTCAACGATGCGCTCACCTCCCGCCGCCGCGCCGGCGCACGGCACCGACACGCTGATGGAAGCAGCGGGCGATTGCGCGTTCCGTATCGCCCCCAGCGGCGAGATCCGCAGCGCCAGCCGCCGCACCCTGCGTCTGCTCGGCCTGCCGGGCGCGGTCGAGGGCATGCTGCTGGCCGAGCTGGTCCACCAGGCCGACGGCGCCGGGCTGCGCACCGCGATCGCCGACGTCCACGCGGCCGGCGAACCGGTGCTGGTGCGCGCACGGCTGCGCTGCCTGGACCGCGAGATCCCTTTCGAGCTGCGCATCGCCCCGCTCGGCGCCTACGACAGCCTGCTGGTCGTCGGGCGCGACATGAGCGCCCAGCACGCGACTGAAGAACGCCTGCGCCACATCGCCACCCACGACGCCCTGACCGAGCTGCCGAACCGCCTGCTCTTGGCCGATCGCATCCGCATGGTGATCGCCAATGCGCGCCGCTCGGGCCAGGGCTTCGCGGTGGCCACGATCGGCATCGACGGCTTCAAGAAAGTGAACGATGCGCTCGGCCATGCGGTCGGCGACGCCGTGCTGTGCCAGGCCGCCGGCCGGCTGCGCCGTGCGATGCGCGACAGCGATACGCTGGCGCGGGTGGGCGGCGACGAATTCGTCGTGGTCCTGCCCGGCACCGCCAGCGAAGCCCAGATCAAGCTCGTCACCGGGCGCCTGCTGGCGACCCTGCAGTCGCCCTTCGAGCACGAGGGCCACACGATCTACCTCGGCGCCTCGGTTGGCGTCGCGCTCTATCCGCAGCATGCCGAGGACGACCACGGCCTGCTGGCGCTGGCCGACGCAGCCCTGATCCGCGCCAAGGAAACCGGCAAGGGCCGCGCCCTGGTCTACAGCGCGCGCGAACAGGGTCCGCCGCAGCACGACATCTCGCTCGAAGCGGCCATGTTCTCGGCCGTGCGCGAAGGCGAGTTCCTGCTCTACTACCAGCCGATCGTCGACGCGCGCACGCGCCTGATCGAAGGCTTCGAGACCCTGATGCGCTGGAAGCACCCGACCCTGGGCATGGTGCCGCCGGTGCGCTTCATCCCGATCGCCGAGACCAATGGCCTGATCAACATGCTCGGCGCCTGGGCCCTGAAGGCTGCCTGCGCCCAGCTGCAGCAGTTCGAGGAAGCGGCCAAGCGCGATCTCTACATCTCGGTCAACATCAGCCCGCGCCAGTTCAGGAGCGACAAGTTCCTCGGCGTGCTGGACGAGGCGCTGGCCTTATCAAGCCTGGACGGGCGCAAGCTCGTGCTCGAAATCACGGAAGGCACGCTGATGGTCGACCCGCAGCACGCGGAAACCATCCTGGGCAAAATGTCGGAGCGCGGCGCGCGCATCGCGATCGACGACTTCGGCACCGGCTACTCCTCGCTGGCCTACCTGAAGCGCTTCCCGATCTCGGTGCTCAAAGTCGACCGCGCCTTCGTGAAAGACCTGCCGGAAGCGCAGAAGGAAGCGGCGATCTGCAGCGCCGTGCTCGACATGGCGCGCCACCTCGACCTGTCGGTGGTGGCCGAAGGCGTCGAGACCGAGGAACAGATGGCCTGGCTCTCGGCGCGCGACTGCCGCTACATCCAGGGCTACCTGACCGGCAAACCGATGCCGGCGCACGTCGCGCTCGCCGCCCTGCAGGACAACCATTACACGGCCTTGCTGCCGCCCGAACGAGCAGCCCGCACACCATGACCGCATCATCCCTACACGAACCCGCGCCGCGGGCCGGCGCCACCCTCGACCTGCTGTGGGAACGCATCCGGCGCCAGGGCGACATGCCCGGCTTCACGCGCGCCATCAACGCCATCCTGGCCTCGATGCGCGGCGAGGACGAGCGCGAATTCTCGATGACGCAGACCGTGCTGTCGGATCCGGTCCTGACCCAGAAGGTCCTGCGCCTGGCCAACAGCGGCATGTACTCGGCCTTCGGCCAGCGCATCAACACGGTCTCGAAAGCCGTGCTGGTGCTGGGCACTGAGGCGATCGGCCACCTGGCCCTGGGCCTCAAATTGATCGAGGAACTGTCGAAAAGCACGCCGGATTCGGCGCTGGCCCACGTCGAAATGGAAAAGGCCGTGCTGGCCGGGATGGTGGCCCAGCAGGTGGCCGCCAGCGCCGCCACGCGCGATCCCGAGGAAGCCGTGGTGTGCTCGATCCTGCATTCGCTGGGCCGCATGATGGTCACCTTCTACATGCCGGAGCGCTGGGCGCGCATGCAGGAGATCGGCGGCGCCGGCAACGAGCACGCGGCCGCCGAACTGGTGCTCGGGCTCTCGCTCGAGGCCCTGGGCCGCGCGACCGCCGAGCACTGGGGCCTGCCGCGCAACCTCGTGGCCGGCATGCGCACGCTGGAGCCGGGCGAACGCGAGGAAGGCTTCGGCCACGACGACTGGCTGGCGGCACTCGGCACCATGTCGACGCGCTGCGCCAATTCGCTCTGGAACGACGACGAAGCGGGCGCGGCCCAGGTGGCCGAACTGGCCGAGGCCTTCGCGCCGATGCTGGGCGTGGCGCCGCAGCAGATGCTGGCCGCGATCGACAAGGCCAGGACGGAGGCACAGGCCGACCTGACGATCGCGCCGCTGGCCAAGCCGCAGGAAAAACAGCGAATCGAGCAAATGCGGGTCGAGACCATCGCCCGCAAGCGCGAGGCCGGCAACCGCATCCTGATGAGCGGCGCGGCCGACATGCGCGACGCCGGCGTCGCGGTCAATCCGGGCCAGATGATGTCGATGGCGCTGGAAACCATCTTCCAGGGCCTGTCGTTTACGCGCGCATTCGCTTTCCTGCGCAACCGGCGCGAAGGCAAGTACCTGGCGCGCATGGGTTTCGGCGAGGGCAGCAAGGGCCTGATCCCGAACCTGAGTTTCGACGACGCCTACGGTCCCGACGTGTTCCATGCGGCGCTCACCAGCGACCGCGTGATCTTCATCGAGAATGCGCGCGACCCGAACTTCGCCGCCAAGCTGCCCGGCTGGTGGCGCGGCACCCTGTCCGAGGCACGCTGCTTCGTCGTCGTGCCGCTGTGCCTGAACGGCCAGCCGGTCGGCTTCATCTATGGCGACTGGGACGATACCTTCCCGTCGATCAGCCTGAGCCAGACGGAGTTCTCGCTGTTGAACGATTTGCGGACGCTGGTGGTGCGGGCGATCGAGCGGCGTACGCAGGCCGAGCTGGCGGCAGCGAGCAAAGCCTGATTTTGTAGGGTGGGCACGGAGTGCCCACCCTACGAAATTAAATGCGCGGTGTGTCGACCCGCACATCCCCGCACTGCGCACGATGCATCAACGCGTGATCGATCAGCACCAGCGCCAGCATCGCTTCCGCAATCGGCGTCGCGCGAATGCCCACGCACGGATCGTGGCGCCCGAAGGTCTCGACCATGGCAGGCACGCCCGCCTTATCGATCGAACGGCGCGGCACCCGGATCGAGGACGTCGGCTTGATCGCCAGCGAGACCGTGATGTCCTGCCCGGTCGAGATCCCGCCCAGCACGCCGCCGGCCTGGTTGCCGACAAAACCTTCGGGCGTCAGTTCGTCGCCGTGTTCCGAACCCTTCTGCGCCACCGACGCGAAGCCGGCGCCGATCTCCACGCCCTTGACCGCGTTAATCCCCATCATCGCGTAGGCGATGTCGGCATCGAGCTTGTCGTAGATCGGCTGGCCCAGGCCCACCGGCACGCCGGTCGCGACCACGTCGATGCGCGCGCCGATCGAATCGCCGGCGCGGCGCAGCTCGTCCATGTAGCTTTCCATGCGCGCCAGCAGCGCCGCGTCGCCGGTCGCGGCAAAGAAGGGATTGTTGGCCACGTGCTCCCAGCCTTCGAAGGGAATGGCGATCTCGCCCAGCTGGCGCATGCAGCCCATGAACTTGACGCCGTAGCGTTCGCGCAGCCATTTCTTGGCCACCGCGCCGGCGCCGACCACCGGCGCGGTCAGGCGAGCCGAGGAGCGGCCGCCGCCGCGCGGATCGCGCACGCCGTATTTGTGCCAGTAGGTATAGTCGGCATGGCCGGGACGGAAGGTCTCGGCGATGTTGCCGTAGTCCTTGCTGCGCTGGTCTTCGTTCGGGATCAGGAGCGCGATCGGGGTGCCGGTGGTGACGCCCTCGTACACGCCCGACAGGATCTGCACCCGGTCCGCTTCCTGGCGCTGCGTCACGTGGCGCGAGGTGCCGGGCTTGCGGCGGTCGAGGTCGCCCTGGATGTCGGCTTCGCTGAGCGCCATGCCCGGCGGGCAGCCATCGATGACGCAGCCGATCGCGGGACCGTGCGATTCGCCGAAAGTGGTGACGGAAAACAGCTTACCGAAGGAATTACCAGACATAGACGTAGGCGAAAGGTGCGAAAAAGATCATTCTACCAGCCCGCGCAGACATCGGCGGGCGGGCCCCTTTTTCCTCCTGCAGGCTTAAAACTGTTGCCTGACGGATATAAATTTTCCTTCAAGCACAACTTTTGGCCGCCCGCATTGAATAATGTCCGTTATACTCCATTCGAATGAACCGCCGAGCCTGAACTTGGAGACGCAACAATAATGCCCGCATCGATGTCGCCCGGTGTCGCCCTGCCTGCGCACGACGACCTGGTTTTCCTGGACGAGGCGCCGCTGCCGGGCGCGCGCGGCGGGCGGTCGGACGCGCCGGCCTGGCGCATCCTGGTCGTCGACGACGACGCCGACGTCCATTCGACCACCACTTTCGCCCTTGCCGGGCTCGAAATCCAGGACCGTCCGCTCGAATTCCTGCACGCCTATTCGGCCGAGGATGCACGCGCCCTGCTGGCGCGCGAACCCGACATCGCCGTCATCCTGCTCGACGTCGTCATGGAGCAGCCCGACGCCGGCCTGCACCTGGTGCGCCACGTGCGCGAGACGCTCGGCATGACCGACGTGCGCATCATCCTGCGTACCGGCCAGCCGGGCTACACGCCCGAGATGGAAGCGATCCGCGACCTCGACATCAACGATTACCGCACCAAGTCGGAACTGACCCGCACCAAGCTGTATACGACGGTGGCCGCCGCCGTGCGCGCCTACCAGCAGCTGCACGCGCTGGGCGTGGGCCGCGCGGGCCTGGAGCGCATCGTCCGTGCGGGCACCGAACTGATGCGCCTGCACGGCGCGCGCGACGTCGCCCGCTCGGTGCTGCAACAGGCGGCCGCCCTGCTCGGCCAGGAAGCCGGCGGCGTGCTGTGCGCGCGCGAAGGCGGCGGGCTGCGTGTCCTCGGCGGCGCCGGCAGCGGACTCGAACTCGAGCAGCGCCTGCTCGACCTGACGCAGCACGGCCTGCTCGGCGGCGCCGTCACGCGCGCCCTCGCCGGGCGGCGCTCCGAATTCAACCCGACCTGCCTGGCGCTCTACTTCCCCGGCAAATCGGGCCGCGACTTCGCCGCCGCCCTGCCCCTGGCGCGCCCTGTCGGCGACGGCAACAAGCGCCTGCTGCACGTCTTCACCAGCGTGGTCTCGGTCAGCCTCGACAACCTCGAACTGGTCGGACGCCTGAACAACGCCGCCTTCTTCGACCAGCTCACCGGCCTGCCGAACCGCACCCAACTGGTCGAGGACCTGGACGCGGCGGTCGCCAACGAAGGCGGACTGGATACGACCCTGACTCTCGTCGACCTCGACCACTTCGCCGAGATCAACGACGCCCTCGGCCACGGGTTCGGCGACCAGCTGCTGGTGACGGTGGCCCAGCGCCTGCAAAGCCAGCTCGATCCGCGCCTGAAGGTGGCGCGCATCGGCGGCGACATCTTCGCCGTGCTCGGCATGGGCAGCCTGAATACGCCGGACGCGATCCACGCACTGTTCGCGGCGCCCTTCTCGCTCGACGGCCAGGACCTGCAGGTCTCGAGCACCCTGGGCCTGGTGCGCCTGGGCGAACACGACGGCAGCGGCGCCGATGCGCTCAAGGACGCCGACATCGCGCTGAAACGCGCGAAATCGCAGCAGCGCGGCGGCCATTTCTATTTTTCGCGCGGTATGGGCGTCGAGATCCGCGAGCGCGTGCGCCTGATGCACGCGCTCAGGAGCGGCGTGCGCCGCGGCGAACTCTTCCTCGCCTACCAGCCGCAGGTGGACCTCGCCACCAAGCGCCCGTTTGGCGCCGAAGCCCTGCTGCGCTGGCGCATGCAGGACGGCACCATGGTGCCGCCGGACCGCTTCATCCCGATCGCCGAATACTCGGGCCTGATCGTCGAGATCGGCGCCTGGGTGCTGCGCGAAGCCTGCGCGGAACTGATGCGCCTGCGCGGCGCCGGCCATATGGACTTCACGATGTCGATCAACGTCTCGCAGGCCCAGTTCCGCCATCCGCGCTTCGTGGACGTGCTGCGCGACGCCTTGCGCGAGACCGGCGCGCCGCCCGAATACATCGAGCTCGAGATCACGGAATCGATGGCGATGGAAGAGCCGCAACTGCTGGCCGAGATGCTGGCCCAGGTCAAGCGCACCGGCGTGTCGATCGCGATCGACGACTTCGGCACCGGCTTCTCGTCGCTGTCGCACTTGCAGCGCCTGAACGTGGACCGCCTGAAGATCGACCGCGCTTTTGTGAGCGAGATCACCGGCTCGGCGCGCGGCAGCAGCATCGCCCAGATGATCATCCAGCTCGGGCGCAACCTGGGCCTGTCGGTGATCGCGGAAGGGGTGGAAGACGAGCGCCAGGCGCAGATCCTGCACGCGCTGGGCTGTCCGCTGGCGCAGGGCTACCTGTTCGCGCGGCCGCTGTCGCCGCAGGGCTTATTGGAGTGGCTGGCGACGCAGGGTCTCAGCGACGCCGCCTGATGTGCGACGCTTGGTGGGCTCAGGGCGCCCACCCTACAGCAGGCACAATCGTAGGGCAAGCGGATCTCCCGCCCACGCGTTCAACAGCCGTAGGGTGGGCGCCCCGAGCCCACCAAGCAGGCCCGCTACTCAGTCCTCAGCCGCCTGCTCCGCCGGCCAATCCCGGATATACGCCTTGAGCATCCGGTTCTCGAAGCTCTGCGCCTCCAGCACCGCGCGCGCGACGTCGTAGAACGAAATCACGCCCAGCAGCGTCTTGGCATCCATCACCGGCAGGTAGCGCGCATGCTTTTCCAGCATCATGCGGCGCACCTCGTTGACTTCGGTTTCGGGGGTGACCGTGATCGGCGCCTCGTCCATGTGCTTGCGCACGGTGCCCGCGCCCAGCGCGCCGCCGTTCGAGTGCAGCACCTTGATCACTTCGCGGAAAGTCAGCATGCCGACCAGGTCGCCATACTCCATGACCACCAGGGAACCGATGTCCTTTTCCGACATCGTGTTGACCGCGTCGGCGAGCAGGGTTTCAGGGGTCACCGTGTAGAGGATGTTGCCCTTCACCTGCAGGATTTCTGAAACTTTCATATTAGCCACCCCGGCTTCTGTTGGAATATTCACTAGTCGATTTCTTTGTCTAAGGCATAACACGAATGTAGCCTAAGGCTATCAGAAAATCCAGCAACGTGGGAAAGGACCGCTCAGCCGTTCGCGCGCTGCGCAAAGAATGCTACGATTCCGCCCATAATTATTTATCGACGAGACATCCATGAGCGGTCCACACTACCCGGGCTTCGACACCCTGTCGCTGCACGCGGGCGCGGCAATCGACCCGGCCACGGGCGCACGCGCCACGCCGATCCATTTCACTTCCTCCTTCGCTTTCCGCGATTCCGACCACGCCGCCTCGCTGTTCAACATGGAGCGCAGCGGCCACGTCTACTCGCGCATCTCGAACCCGACCAACGCGGTGCTGGAAGAACGCATCGCGGCCCTGGAAGGCGGCGTCGCCGGCATCGCCACTGCAAGCGGCCAGGCGGCGATGTTCCTCGGCCTGTCGACGATTGCCGGCGCCGGTTCGCACATCGTCGCCTCGCGGGCCCTCTACGGCGGCTCGCACAACCTGCTGGGCTACACCCTCAAACGCTTCGGCATCGAGACCACCTTCGTGGACCCGCGCGACATCGACGCCTGGCGCGCCGCGATCCGCCCCGAAACCAAGGTCCTGTTCGGCGAAACCCTGGGCAATCCGGGCCTGGACGTGCTCGACATCCCGCGCATCGCCGCGCTGGCCCACGAGCACGACCTGCCGCTGATGGTCGATTCGACCTTCACCACGCCGTATTTGCTGCAGCCTTTCGAACATGGCGCCGACCTTGTCTTCCACTCGGCCACCAAGTTCCTGTGCGGGCACGGCACGGCGATCGGCGGCCTGCTGGTCGACGGCGGCACCTTCGACTGGCAGCGCGCCTATGACCGGACCGGCCGCTTCGCCGAGCTGTGCGAACCGTATGAAGGCTTCCACGGCATGGTGTTCGCCGAGGAGTCCAGCGTCGGCGCCTTCGCGCTGCGCGCGCGGCGCGAAGGCCTGCGCGACTTCGGCGCGGCCATGAGCCCGCACAACGCCTTCGCCATCCTGCAGGGCATCGAGACCCTGGGCCTGCGCATGGAACGCCATGTAAGCAACACGCGCCGCGTGATCGAATTCCTGCTGTCGCATCCGGCGGTCGACTCGGTCTCCTATCCGGAGCTCGACAGCCATCCGGATCATGCCCTCGCCGCACAACTGCTGCCGAAAGGCTGCGGCGCCGTGTTCACCTTTGCGCTGAAGGGCGACCGCGCGGCCGGCCGCCGTTTCGTCGACAGTCTGAAAGTGTTCTCGCACCTGGCCAACGTCGGCGACGCCAAGTCGCTGGTCATCCATCCGGCCTCGACCACCCACTTCCGCGTGCCGGTGGACCAGCTGGCCGCGAGCGGCATCACCGAGGGCACGATGCGCCTCTCGGTCGGCCTCGAAGATGCCGACGACCTGATCGAAGACCTGGGCCGCGCGCTCAAGGCCGCGCAGAAGGGAGCCTGAGATGCAGCTCGAGATCCAGGGAAAACAGGCCTATGCCTACAGCGGCGGCAAGCGCTTCGACCCGCTGCTGCCGACCATCGTCTTCATCCACGGCGCCCAGAACGACCACTCGGTCTGGGGCCTGCAGTCGCGCTGGTTCGCGCACCACGGCTACGGCGTGCTGGCCGTGGACCTGCCGGGACATGGCCGCAGCAGCGGTCCGGCGCTGGCCAGCGTCGAGCAGATGGCCGACTGGCTGCTGGCGCTGCTCGACGCCGCCGGCGTACGCAAGGCGATCCTGGCCGGCCACAGCATGGGGTCGCTCGTCGCGCTGGAAGCTTCGCTGCGCGCGCCCGCCAAGGTGCGCGCGCTGGCCATGCTCGGCACGACCTACCCGATGAAGGTCTCGGACGCCCTGCTCGCCACCGCGCGCGACGACGAGGGCGCGGCGATCGACATGGTCAACATCTGGTCGCACTCGAGCATCGCCCACAAACCGTCAAGCCCGGCGCCAGGCTTTTCCGTGATGGGCGGCGCGCGCCGGCTGATGCAGCGCATGTCGGCGCTGAATCCGGACCAGCTGTTCTACACCGATTTCTCGGCCTGTAACGCGTACGCCAATGGCGAAGCGGCAGCGGCCGCCGTGCGCTGTCCGACACTCTTCATCTTCGGCAGCAAGGACATGATGACGCCGGCGCGCTCGACCAAGGTCCTGACCGGCGGCATCAAACACGGCAAGGTGGTGCAGGTCGACGCCGGCCATTCGCTGATGAGCGAACAGCCCGATGCGGTACTGGAGGCGCTGGACGCGTTCGCGCTGTCGCTCGAGGAGACTTGACCATGACCTTTACCGAGTTCTATCCCTTCTACCTGAGCCAGCACGCCGACCGCCGCTGCCGGCGGACCCACTTCATCGGCAGCACCGGCGCGCTGCTGGCGCTTGCCGCGGCGATCGTGACGGCGAATGCCTGGTGGGTGCTGGTTGCGCTCGTGTTCGGTTATGGCGGCGCGTGGATCGGGCATTTCTTCTATGAGCACAACCGGCCGGCGACCTTCAAGCAGCCGTGGCTGTCGTTCAAGGCGGATTGGGTGATGTATTGGCAGATGCTGACCGGGAAAGTCAGTTTTTAATCGAGACGGTGGCGCACCGTAGGGTGGAGTCCCGACTCCACGCGTCAGCGCACGCCAGAGCGGCCGAAATGTGGCCGAAAGTCTGCGAACGTTGCAAACGCGTGGAGTCAGGAGGCTCGGCGCCCCCCTCCACCCTACGCATTTGCGAAATACGTGCTGATCGGCTGATCGAGCCCCTGCCCGACGGCCGTTTCCACCTGCCGCGCCAAGGCCCCGGCATCGAGCGATAAGGTCGACCCCACCACCTGCTGCGCATTCGGCGCCAACGCCCCGCCGAACACGAACAAGCGGTACACGTCCGCCACGCGCAGCTTGTCCGGATCGGCCAGCAGCACCCAATCATCCGCCCCGGCCCGGTCGCTCGTCCGCCACGGCCCCTGCTGCGGCAGCTCCGGCTGCACGCGCCCCACCCAGCCGGCCGCCACCATCTGCTCCAGCAGCAGGCTCAGTTCGTCGTAGCCGATCCGCGTGTGCGCCCGGATTGCAGCCGACGACACCAGCGCCGACCCGGTCGCATGCGCCCCGCCATGCAGCACCTTCAGCACCGCCATCGCATCGACGAACACGCCCCCAGGCGCAGGCACGTGCCACCATCGCTCGTACTTGATCACGGGCAGCGCGGCCGCCACGACCGCGCCCAGCAGCGTGATCAGCCACGATAAATACATCCAGACCAGGAACAGCGGCAGCGCAGCCAACGCGCCGTAGATGATCGCGTAGGTCGGAAACTGCCGGATGAACAAGGCGAACAGGCGCTTGGCCAATTCGAAGGCGATCGCCGCGGCCAGCGCGCCCCACAGGGCGTCGCGCCAATTTACGTAGCGGTTGGGTACAGCCACATACAGCAGCGTATAAGCGCCGGTGGTGAGCGCCAGCGACGCCAGGGTCGACAGCAGCGTGCCGAGGAAGGGCACGAATTTCGTCACCCCGCCCGTCACCACGAACAGCTGGGCCGTGAGCGAAATCGACAGGCCGAACAGCAAGGGTCCGAGGGTGATCAGCGCCCAGTAAGTCAGCATGCGCTGCATCAGCGGGCGCGGCCGGCGCACGCGCCAGATCTGGTTGAAGACGCGCTCGATCATGCCCATCATCGCCGTGGTCGTGAACAGCAGCACCACCGCGCCCAGGGCCGAGAGCCCCTTGGCCTTGTCGGCAAATTGCGTCAGGTTGGCGATGATCGTGTTCGAGATCGCCTTGGGCATCAGGGCCTGGGCGAACCAGGTTTCCAAAGCCGTGCGGAGCTGACCGAAGATCGGAAACGTGGTAAAAATGGCCAGTACGATCGTCAGCAGGGGGACCAGCGCCAGCGTTGTCGTAAAGGTGAGGCTGCCTGCCACCTGGGGCAGCATTTCCTCGCGCAGGCGGCGCCGCGCGAAGCGCACCAGGTCCTGCACCTCGGCCAGCGTCAGGCCGCGCACGCGCTCGAAGCCGTCGGCCAGCAGGTCGTTGGTGGAACGCGAGATTGCAGTAACCGTTTTCGAAAGCATGTTGTCGTTTTGAATAGCGCCCGGGGCATTTGTTCCAGCAAAGCATTCTATAATACCAACGATGAACCCGACCCTGACCATACTCGTGTTGTACTACTCGCGCCACGGCGCCACCCGCAAGCTGGCCGAGCTGATCGCCCAGGGCATCGAAAGCGTGCCCGGGCTTGAAGCCCGCCTGCGCACCGTGCCGGCGGTCTCGACCGTGGCCGAAGCGACGGCGCCCGCCATCCCGCTCGATGGCGCGCCCTATGTCGAGTTGTCCGACCTGGCCGAATGCGCGGGCCTTGCCCTGGGTTCGCCCACGCGCTTCGGCAACATGGCGGCGGCGATGAAATATTTCCTCGACGGTACCGCGGCCGAATGGCTGGCCGGCACCCTGTCGGGCAAACCGGCGGTCGTGTTCGCCTCCACCGGCAGCCTGCACGGCGGCCAGGAAGCGACCCTGCTGTCGATGATGATTCCGCTGCTGCACCACGGCATGCTCGTTATGGGCCTGCCCTACACCCATCCCGAACTGATGACCACGTCCACCGGCGGCAGCCCCTACGGCGCCACCCACTGGGCCGGCATCGACGGCGACAAGCAGGTCAGCGAAGACGAAAAACGCCTGGCGATCGCGCTCGGGCGCCGCCTGGCCGAAGCTGCCGCGAAACTGCAATCGCCACTGCAGGAATCACGCTGATGCAAACCCAAAAGCTCTTCCATGGCGGCGCCATCGCCAGCCTGATCTGGCTGATCGGCTGGCTGGTGGCCTGGGAAATCTGGGTCGCCCCGCTGCACCCGGGCGGCTCGCTGCTGGCCCTGAAGGCGGTGCCGCTGCTGGTGCCGCTGCGCGGCGTCATCAAGCGCGACCTGTACACGCTGCAGTGGTCGTCGATGGTGATCCTGATTTATTTTGCCGAAGGCGCGGTGCGGGCCTGGAGCGACACGCTCGAGCTCTCGCGCATGATGGCCCTGGGCGAAGTGGCGCTGGTCTGCGTCTATTTCGCCTGCGCCCTGCTCTACCTGCGTCCCTACAAGAAGGCGGCGCAGCGCATGGCCAAGGAATTGCTGGACAAGGTAAAAGTACCGCATGACTGAGGATTTCCTCGGACGCTGCCGCACGATCGTGGGCGCGTCGCGGGTGCTGTCGGAACACATCGACATGGCGCCCTACCTCACCGACTGGCGCGGCCGCTTCACCGGCCGGGCGCGGGCGGTGCTGCTGCCGTCCACGGTCGACGAGGTCGCGCAACTGGTCGCCGCCTGTGCGCAGGCACGGGTGCCGATCGTGCCGCAGGGCGGGCGCACCGGCCTGGTGCTGGGCAGCGTGCCCGACGCCAGCGGCACCGCCGTCGTGCTCTCGCTGCGGCGCATGAACCGCATCCTCGAGATCGACACCACCAACCGCACCATCACCGTCGAGGCCGGCGCCATCCTGCAGCAGATCCAGGACGCGGCGGCGAAAAACGGGCTGCTGTTTCCCCTCTCGCTGGCGGCCGAAGGCAGCTGCACCATCGGCGGCAACCTGTCGACGAATGCCGGCGGCACCGCCGTGCTGCGCTACGGGAACACGCGCGACCTGTGCCTGGGCCTGCAGGTCGTCACGCCGAACGGCGAGATCTGGGACGGCCTGCGCGGCCTACGCAAGGACAACACCGGCTACGCCCTGCGCGAACTCTTCGTGGGCGCCGAAGGCACGCTGGGCGTGATCACGGCGGCAGTGCTGAAGCTCTACCCGCAGCCGAAAGCCTCGACCACGGCCCTGGTGGCGATGGAGTCGCCGGAGCGCGCCCTCTCTCTGCTGTCGCTGATGCAGGATCAGTGCGGCTCCAGCCTCACCGCCTACGAACTGATGTCGGACTTTTGCCTCCGGCTGGTCTCCAAACACTTTCCGCACCTGCCGCGTCCTTTCGCGCGCAGCCATCCGCAGTATGCGCTGCTGGAAGTGTCGAGCAGCGAATCGGAAGAACATGCGGTCGGCTTGCTGGAAGCGGCGATCGAAGCCGCGCTCGAAGGGGGACTCGCCGACGATGCGGTGGTCGCCACCTCGATCGCCCAGTCGAGCGGGCTGTGGCAGCTGCGCGAACACATCCCGCTGGCCCAGGCCAGCGCCGGCAAGAACATCAAGCACGACGTCTCGCTGCCGATCTCGCAGATCGCCGCATTTATTGCCGCCACCGACGCCCAGCTGGCGCAGGCCTTCCCCGGCTGCCAGGTGGTCTGCTTCGGCCACCTGGGCGACGGCAACCTGCACTACAACGTCGCGCCTTCTGCCGGCGTTTCGCACGAAACCTTTCTCGGCAACCAGGATGCGATCAACCGCATCGTGCACGACAGCGTGGCACGATTCGAGGGCTCGATCTCGGCCGAACACGGCATCGGCGCCCTGAAACGCGAAGACCTGCAACGCTACAAGGACCCCGTCGAACTGAACATGATGCGTGCCATCAAAGGCGCCCTCGACCCGCTCGGCATCATGAACCCTGGCAAAATTTTGTGAGGGAGACGAGGTCATGAAAGCAATGGTGTTGGCGTTCGGCATGTGCGCGCTGGTGGGAACGGCTGCCGCGCAGACGGTCTACAAATGCACGGTGGACGGCAAGGTCAGCTATGGCGAGCAGCCTTGCGCCGTGGGCAAGTCGAGCGAGCTGGCGGTGCCGCCGGCGCCTGAGAGCAAGGACGCGGCACAGGCATTGGAGCGTGACAAGGCGCGCCTGGCCGCGCTGCAGAAGGAACGTTCTGTCGTGGCCGCGCGCGAGGAACGTGAAAACGCCCGCGCAGCCCGCACCGCTGCAGCCACGCGCCAGAAATGCGAACGCCTGCGCCTGCAAGTCAAATGGGCCGGAGAAGACGCGGCCCGTGCCGGCAAGGAAGCGAGCGCCAGCGCGCGGCTGAAGGCGCGCAGGCAGGCGGAGGCCTTGGCGGTGCAATGTCCGGCCTGAACGTCCTGTCACGTTGGCTGCTGGTCGGCGAATGGCGCGCCCATCCCGTACGCGCCGTGCTGGCCGTGGCCGCGATCGCGGTCGGCGTGGCCATGGGCTTTGCGATCCACCTGATCAACGCCGCCGCCTTCAACGAATTCTCGAGTGCGATCAAGAGCCTGTCCGGCCAGGCCGACGTCCAGGTGGCCGGACGCGAAGCCGTGTTCGACGAGGCGATCTATCCGCTGCTGGCCGAATACGAGGGCGTGGCGCTGGCCGCGCCCGTGCTCGAAGTGCAGGCCGCCGTCCCCGCCGCGAAAGGCTCGCTGCGCCTGGTCGGCATCGACCCGCTGCGCGCCGGCTACATCGCACCGGATTTGCTGGGCGTGCCGCAGGACGGACGCGGCAGCGACGTGCTCGCCGACGACACCGTGTTTCTCTCGCCGGCCGCGCAGAGCTGGCTGAACCTGCGCACCGGCGCCGCGCTCGGCGTACGCGCCGGCACCCGCGATTTCTCGCTGCGCGTCGCCGGCCCGGTGCAGCGCGCCCGGCCCGGCCAGCGCTTCGGCGTGATGGACATCGGCGCCCTGCAGTGGCGCTTCAAGCAGCTCGGCAAGCTCTCGCGCGTCGATCTCAAACTGCGCGACGGCGTCAACCGCGCCGAATTCGAAGCCAGGCTCACGGCCGACCTGGAACGCCGCTTCCCCGGCCGCTTCCGCGTCCAGCAGCCGAACGACAGCGACCAGCAAAGCCGCAACAATAACCTCAGCCGCGCCTACCGCGTGAACCTCACCGTGCTGGCCCTGGTCGCCCTGTTCACCGGCGCCTTCCTCGTCTTTTCGACCCAGGCCTTGTCGGTGATGCGGCGGCGCAGCCAGTTCGCGCTGCTGCGCGTGCTGGGCGTGGAACGCGGCCAGCTGCTGCGCCAGGTATTGATCGAAGGCGCCAGCCTGGGCCTGGTCGGCGCCCTGCTCGGGGTGGCGGCCGGCTATGCGCTGGCCGCGCTGGCGCTGCGCTTTTTTGGGGGCGACCTCGGCGCCGGCTACTTCCCGGGCATCAAGCCGCAGGTGGTGTTCACGCCCGTTGCGGCCTTCGTCTTCTTCGCGCTCGGTCTCGGCGTCGCCCTGCTCGGCTGCCTGGCGCCGGCACTGGAAGCGGCGCGCGCCAAACCGGCTGTCGCCCTCAAGGCCGGCAACGACGAAGCGGCCCTGCACCGGCTGTCGCGCGTCTGGCCCTCCTTTATCTGCCTGGCGTTGGCGGGCGTGTTCGCTTTTGCCCCGCCCGTGTTCGAACTGCCCCTGTTCGGCTACTTCGCGATCGCCCTGCTGCTGATCGGCGGCATCGGCCTGATGCCGCGCCTGGCCTCGAGCAGCTTCCGCCTCTTGGCGCGCCTGCTGCGGCGCGTGCCGACGCCGCCGCCGGTGCTGGCCCTCGCGTTCTCGCGTTTGGCGAACGCGCCCGGCCAGGCTTCGATCGCGCTGGGCGGCGTGCTGGCCAGCTTCAGCCTGATGGTGGCGATGGGGATCATGGTGGCGAGCTTCCGCATCTCGGTCGACGACTGGATGCGCCACATCCTGCCGGCCGATTTATACGTGCGCAGCGCGGCCGGCGGCAGTTCGGGTTTCTTCGGCAAGCCTGAGCAGGATGCGATCGCCCGCGCAGCGGGCGGCGGACAGGTGCAGTTCCTGCGCACGCGGCCGATCTCGCTGCAGGCCGACCGGCCGGACGTGGTGCTGATCGCGCGCGACATCAACGCGCTGGATCCGGGCCGCTTGCTGTTCCTGGTAGGGGCGTCGCAGCCCGTGCCCGCCGGCGCACGTCCAGCCTGGGTCTCGGAAGCCATGCTCGATCTGTACGGCGTGCAGGTCGGCCAGACCCTGAGCCTGCCGCTGGGCGGCAAGCCGGCCGCCTTCTTTGTCGCCGGCGTCTGGCGCGATTATGCCAACCAGTCCGGTTCCATCGTCGTGCGCCTTAGCGACTATCGTGCCCTGACCGGCGCATTGGAAGTCACCGACGCCGCCATCTACGCCGGCAGCGAAGCGAACACAGACCGCATCGAGGGCGCGCTGCGCAAGCTGCCTTTCGGCGGCGCGCTGCAGCTGGCGCGCCCCGGCGAAATCCGCGCCGCCAGCCTGCAGATCTTCGACCGCAGCTTCGCCGTCACCTATCTGCTCGAAGCGATCGCCATCGTCATCGGCCTGTCCGGCGTGGCTGCCACCTTCTCGGCCCAGACCCTGGCGCGAGCGCGCGAATTCGGCATGCTGCGCCACGTCGGCGTGACGCGCGGCCAGGTGCTCGGCATCCTGGCCTGCGAGGGCGGCTTGCTGACGCTGCTCGGCGTGGCCTGCGGTTTCGCGCTCGGCCTCGTGATCAGCCTGATTTTGGTCTTTGTCGTGAATCCCCAGTCCTTCCACTGGACCATGGGACTGCATTTACCATGGGGCCTGCTCGGCACCGTGGCGGGCGTGCTGGTCGCGGCTTCGGTCGGCACGGCCCTGGTGTCGGGACGGTACGCCTTGTCGGGCGGGCCGGTGCGCGCGGTGCGGGAGGATTGGTGATGCGGCTGTTGTTCCTTATCTTGATGTTCGTCGCCGGCCTGGCGCAGGCGGCGGCGCCGACCTTCCCGGCCGTGACACCGGGCCAGCCGCTGGTCTTCCCGCGCGACTTCGGCGCCCACCCCGACTATCGAACCGAGTGGTGGTACGTCACCGGCTGGCTGAAGAAATCGGACGGCAAGCCGCTCGGCTTCCAGGTGACCTTCTTCAGGAGCCGCACCGAACACGATCCGGCCAACCCGAGCGCCTTTGCCCCGCACCAGCTGGTGATCGGCCACGCCGCCCTGTCCGATCCGGCGCACGGCCGCCTGGTGCACGACCAGAGAAGCGCGCGCCAGGGCTTCGGTCTGGCCTGGGCCAAACCGGGCGATACCGACATCAAACTGGACGACTGGCGCATGACGCGCGCGGCTGACGGGAATTATCGCGTTCTGTTGAAATCGGCCGAAATGACGCTGGAACTGACGCTGTCGCCGACCCAGCCGCCGCTGCTGCAGGGCGAAGGCGGCTACTCGCGCAAAGGCCCGGCCGCGCAACACGCCAGCTATTACTACAGCCTGCCGCAGCTGAAGGTGACGGGTGTGGCCGGGCGCGCGGGCGCCGCCGGACCGGTGACAGGGCTTGCCTGGTTCGACCACGAATGGTCGAGCGAAGCGCTGCAGCCCGAGGCCCAGGGCTGGGACTGGATCGGTGCGAATCTCGACGACGGCGGCGCGCTGATGGCTTTCCAGATCCGCGCCAAGGACGGTGGTAAACTATGGGCGCACGCGACGGTGCGCGGACGCGACGGCAAAGTCACTCGCTACACGCCCGACCAGGTGGTCTTTACGCCGCAGACGCACTGGAAATCGCCGCGCACGAATGCGAATTATCCGGTCGCGACCACGATCACGACGGGCGCCACGCGCTGGCGAATCGCGCCGCTGCAGCCGGACCAGGAGCTCGATTCGCGCCGCTCGACGGGCGCCGTCTACTGGGAAGGCGCGGTAACGCTGGAGCGCGACGGCGTGCCCGCGGGCCACGGCTACCTCGAGATGACGGGGTACGTGCAGCGGATGAAACTTTGAATTACGAGACAGAACAACAACAAGCGACACGATGACCAAGCGTTCCCCCGGCAGTAACGGTACCGATTCCAGTACACCACGCAAAGGCAGCCTCGCCGCCCTCAAGGGCCTGACTCCCTTCCTGCTCCCCTACCGCCGCCAGTTCGTCCTGGCCGGCATCGCCCTGCTGTTCGCGGCCGGCGCCACGCTCGCCATCCCCGCCGCCTTCAAGCAGATGATCGACCTCGGCTTCGGCGCCCAGGCCGGCGCGCACAGCATCAAACATGTCGACGCCACCTTCCTCGCGCTGTTCGGCGTCGCCGCGGTGCTGGGCGTGGCCACGGCCGCGCGTTTCTACATGGTGTCCTGGCTGGGCGAGCGCGTCACGGCCGACATCCGCAGCGCCGTCTACCGCCACGTCGTGCACCAGAGCCCGGAATTCTTCGAGACCACGCAGAGCGGCGAAGTGCTCTCGCGCCTGACCACCGACACCACCCTGATCCAGGCCGTAGTCGGCACCAGCATCTCGCTGGCCCTGAGGAACACGCTGCTGTTCCTCGGCGGCCTGGTGATGCTGTTCGTGACCAGCGCCAAGCTGACCGCCATCATCCTCGCGCTGCTGGTGCTGGTCATCGTGCCGATCGTGCTGTTCGGCCGGCGCGTTCGTAAACTCTCGCGCGATTCCCAGGACCGCATCGCCGACGCCTCGGCCCTGGCCGGCGAGATCCTGAACGCCATGCCGACCGTCCAGGCCTACACCCACGAGAAGATCGAGGCCGAGCGCTTCGGCTCCTCGGTCGAAGGCGCATTCCATGCCGCCATGCAGCGCATCCGCGCCCGTTCCTTCCTCACCATGCTGGCCATCGTGCTGGTGTTCGGCACCATCGTCTTCGTGCTCTGGCTGGGCGCGCATGCGGTGCTGGAAGGAAGCATGACCGGGGGCGACCTCGGCCAGTTCATCCTCTACGCGTCCATCGTCGCCGGCTCGATCGGCGCGCTGGCCGAAGTCATGGGCGAAGCCCAGCGCGCCGCCGGCGCCACCGAGCGCCTGCTGGAACTGCTGGCGGCGCGCTCGGACATCCGCAATCCTGCGCATCCGCGGCCGCTGCCGGCGCGCTCTTCGAACGGCGCGGCCCTCGCCCTGCACGACCTCACCTTCGCCTACCCGTCGCGCCCGGACACGGCCGCCCTGTCGCACGTCTCCCTGTCGATCAAGCCCGGCGAGACGGTGGCCGTGGTCGGCCCTTCGGGCGCCGGCAAGACCACCCTGTTCCAGCTGCTGCTGCGCTACTACGATCCGCAGGCCGGCGCCATCACGCTCGACGGCGTCGACATCCGCGACCTCGACCTGCACACGCTGCGCGGCGCGATCGGCATCGTCCCGCAAGATACCGTGATTTTCTCGGCCGACGCGATGGAAAACATCCGCTACGGCCGGCCCGATGCCAGCGACGAGGAAGTCATCCAGGTGGCGAAGCTGGCCGCGGCCCACGAATTCATCGAGCGCCTGCCGCAGGGCTACCGCTCCTTCCTCGGCGAGCGCGGCGTGCGCCTGTCGGGCGGCCAGCGCCAGCGCATCGCGATCGCGCGCGCCCTGCTGAAGAATCCTCCTCTGCTGCTGCTCGACGAAGCCACCAGCGCGCTGGACGCCGAATCCGAACGCCTGGTCCAGGGCGCGCTGGAGGCGGCGATGGTCGGCCGCACCACCGTCATCATCGCGCACCGCCTGGCGACCGTGCAGCGGGCCGACCGCATCGTCGTGATGGAAGACGGCGTGGTGGTCGAAACCGGCACCCATGCCTCGCTGGTGGCGCTGGGCGGGATCTATGCCAACCTGGCGGCCCTGCAGTTCCATAACGTGCACGTGGAACATGAGCTTCGGCATTGACGTTCCGGCAAGCTGTGTGTAGATCGATACAGAATTGCCGGATTTTCGGGTTTCGTCATCTCATTTTGTTGACCTGAAGCAAGTGTTTGGTATCATCGGCGGTATTCGTCATTGCCACGCACAGCCATGTCCAACAAATACCACCCCGCCAACTGGAATGTCGGCACCAAGATCAGCGCCTTCAGCTTCGCTCTCGTCGGTATCCTGATTGCCGCCCTGGTCCTGACGATCACCGTCACCACCTCCTCGATGCTCGAGGAACGTGCGAACCAGAGCATGCAGAACGAACTGCAGGGCGTGGTCGATACCGTCGACCTGTTCAACCGCACCGTCTCCAGCGAAGCCGTGAGTTTCGGCCGCATCTTCGCCGCCGACTTTGCAGGCGCTTTCGAAAACGATCCGGCGGCGCCGGTCGATATCGGCGGCAAGCCGGTGCCCGCGCTGACCCATGAAGGCAAGCTGCTGAACCTCGACTTCAGCGCACCGGACCGCTTCAGCAAGGAGACCGGCGGCAACGCTACCATTTTCGTCGCCGACGGCGAGGACTTCGTGCGCGTGAGCACCTCGGTGAAAAAGGAAAACGGCGAGCGCGCCGTCGGTACGGTGCTCGACCGCGCCAGCCCGGCGTATGCCGCGCTGAAGGACGGCAAAGTGTACGTCGGCCTGGCCAAGCTGTTCGGCAAGCAGTTCATCACCCAGTACGAACCGGTCAAGAACAGCGCAGGCAAGATCGTCGGCGCCCTCTACGTCGGCGTCGACATCAGCAAGGACATCGCCGCGCTGAAGGAGCGCATCCGCGCGATCAAGGTCGGCAAGACGGGCTACTTCTACGTCCTGAACGCCGCGCCGGGCAAGTCCTACGGCGAGCTGCTGGTGCACCCGAAGCGCGAAGGCGACAACATCCTCGAAAGCAAAGCGTCGGATGGCCGCGCCTTCGTCAAGGAGATCCTCGAGAAGAAGACCGGCAACATCGCCTACGACTGGAAGAATCCGGGCGAAAGCATGGCGCGCGAAAAGGTCGCCGCCTTTGCCTTTTTCAAGGAGTGGAACTGGGTCATCGCCGGCGGCACCTACCGCGACGAGATCACCGAGGAAGCCACGCGCCTGCGCAACCAGTACATCGGCTTCGCCCTGGTCGCCTTGCTGGCTTTCGCCGCCATCCTGTATGCGTTCGTGCGCGCCACCGTGACCCGCCCGCTGGCCGCGGCCCGCGACGCCGCCGTGCGCATCGCCGACGGCGACCTGACGGTGAATATCGAGCGCCGCCAGAACGACGAGATCGGCCTGCTGCTCGACGCGATGAACGGCATCAGCCGCAAGCTCTCCGCCGTGGTCGGCCAGGTGCGCCTGGGCGCCGAGCAGATCGCCAGCGCCTCCAACGAAATCTCGACCGGCAACCAGGACCTGTGCACCCGCACCGAGCAGCAGGCCGGCAGCCTGGCCACGACCTCGTCCTCGATGGGCGAGCTGACCGAGACCGTGCGCCAGAACGCCGAGCATGCGCGCCAGGCGAATACGCTGGCGGTCTCCGCCTCGACCATCGCCCAGAAAGGCGGCAGCATGGTGGCGCAGGTGGTCGAGACCATGGAGTCGATCAACCAGTCCTCGCGCAAGATCTCGGACATCACCGGCGTCATCGACGGCATCGCCTTCCAGACCAACATCCTGGCGCTGAACGCGGCCGTCGAGGCGGCGCGCGCCGGCGAACAGGGCCGCGGCTTCGCGGTCGTCGCCAACGAGGTGCGCAACCTGGCCCAGCGCAGCGCCGCCGCGGCGAAGGAGATCAAGGCCCTGATCGCCGCCTCGAGCAGCGAAGTGGATGTCGGACGCGAGCTGGTCTCGAAAGCCGGCGCCACCATGGACGAAGTGCTGGCCAGCGTCGGCCGCGTGACCGACATCATGGCCGACATCACGGCCGCCAGCCAGGAGCAAAGCCACGGCATCGAGCAGGTCAACCGGGCGATCGGCGAGATGGACGAGACGACCCAGCACAATGCGGCCCTGGTCGAGGAAGCCAGCGCCGCGGCGCAGGCGATGCAGGACCAGGCGGCGGAACTGGCGCGCGCGGTGCGCTTGTTCCGCCTGGACGACAGCGCTGGTGCGCTCGAAGCGCCGGCAAAACACCTGGCGCTGACGATGTAATGTAGGGTGGGCACTCTGTGCCCACGCGGGATCATCGTTCGATCCGTGGCGGCATCGCCGGAGACCCTGCGGTTTGCATAGGTACGACCGCGTGGGCACGGAGTGCCCACCCTACGGTGCGCGACCGCCGCGAGCCTTTTCGAACACCGCGCCTTCGGTGTAAAGTTGCAGCCCTCACCAGGAGCTCATCTTGACCGACGCCGAACTGATCCGCCGCTGCGACACCGTCTTCCCCGGCCACCGCGCCCGCCCTCCCGCCGAACTCTACGCCGCCATGGCCGCCTGGTGCGAACAGCACGGCGTCGAGCACGACGTCTATGGCGCCGGCAGCCTGATCGAAAGCTTCGAGGACAAGATCGCCGACCTGCTCGGCTTTCCAGCGGCCGTGTTCTGCATCAGCGGCACCATGGCCCAGGTCACCGCCCTGCGCCTGGCCTGCGCCGACCGCGGCAACGCGCCCGCCGCCCTGCACCCGACCTCCCACATCTTCGTGCACGAGCGCTCCAACTACCAACTGCTCGGCCACTTCGACGCCCTGCAAGTCGGCGAGCGCACCCGCCCCTGGACCGCTGCCGACATCGGGGGTGTCCCCGACCGGCTCGGCGCCGTCGGCCTCGAAATCCCGATGCGCGAGATCGGCGGCCAGCTGGTCGCCTGGGACGAACTCGACGCCATCAAGGCGCATTGCAAGGAGCGCGGCATCCACCTGCACATGGACGGCGCGCGCCTTTTGGAAGCGCAGGCCGGCTATGGACGCAGCGCGCGCGAGATCGCGGCCGGCTTCGATTCCGTCTACGTCTCGCTGTACAAGGGCATCGGCGGCCTCGGTGGCGCCATGCTGGCCGGCAGCCGCGCTTTTGTCGACCGCGCGGCCGAATGGTTCCGGCGCCAGGGCGGCAACGTGGTCCACCGCTCGCCGTATATCGTCTCCGCCGCGATGCAGTTCGACGCGCGCCTGGCCGCCATGCCGGACTACTTCCGCCGCACCGAGCTGCTGTACGAGCTGCTCGCCGCGCATCCCGCCATCCGCGTCAATCCCGCCAGGCCCGCCGCGAACATGCTGCATCTGCACCTGCCGGTGAATCGCGAGCGCGCGCTGGCGGTCCGCAGCGAGCTCGCCGAGCAGCACGGCATCTGGCTCTTCAACCGCGTATCGCACGGCGCGCTGCCGGACACCAGCTACTTCGAACTGTACGTGGGCGACAACCTGCTGGCCGTGCCGGAAGCGCGCCTGCGCGAAGCCTTGGCCCTCTTTGCGAATAAGTTAAAATAGCGGGTTCGATCAGACTAAAAAGCACAGAAAGACAGCCATGCGCCAATACCTCGACTTCATGCGTCATGTGAAAGAGCACGGCACGCTCAAGACCGACCGCACCGGAACCGGCACCCTGTCCGTGTTCGGCCACCAGATGCGCTTCGACCTGTCCGAGGGATTCCCGCTGGTGACCACCAAGAAGGTGCACCTGAAGTCGATCATCCATGAACTGATCTGGTTCCTGCAGGGCTCGACCAACATCGGCTACCTGAAAGAGAACGGCGTCTCGATCTGGGACGAATGGGCCGACGCCAACGGCGACCTCGGCCCGATCTACGGCTACCAGTGGCGCAACTGGCCGACCCCGTCGGGCGGCCACATCGACCAGATCAGCCAGGTGCTCGAGCAGATCAAGCATACGCCGGACTCGCGCCGCATGATCGTCTCCGCCTGGAACGTGGCCGACATCCCGCAGATGAAGCTGCCGCCCTGCCACGCCTTCTTCCAGTTTTATGTCGCCGACGGCAAGCTGTCCTGCCAGCTCTACCAGCGCAGCGCCGACATCTTCCTCGGCGTGCCCTTCAACATCGCCTCCTACGCCCTGCTGACCCACATGCTGGCCCAGCAGGCGGGCCTCGAAGTCGGCGACTTCGTCTGGACCGGGGGCGACTGCCACCTGTACTCGAATCACCTGGAGCAGGCCGAGCTCCAGCTCTCGCGCGAGCCCTTCCCGCTGCCGAAACTGGTCATCAAGCGCAAACCGGACTCGCTGTTCGACTACCGCTTCGAGGACTTCGAAGTGGTCGGCTACGAGTCGCATCCAGGGATCAAGGCGCCGGTCGCGGTCTGAAGCAGTGAGCACGGGCCGCGTCGTCGGGCTGGCCGCGCGGACTTCGAAAGCCGCACCGATCGAGTCCGCTCCCAGCCTGCGCCTGCTCGCAGGCACCGGCATCGTCGATGAGGTCCATGCCGACCCATACTCGCCGCGCCAACTGCTGCTGGCCAGCCGAACGGCCTACGAAGCCTTCTCGCTGCCGCCGCACGCGCTGGGCGAAAACCTGTTGCTCGATATCGAGACTGCCCGTCTCACTTCCGGCACGGTGCTCCAGATCGGCGGCGACGTCCGCCTGCGCATGATGTTCCAGTGCGAAGCCTGCTGCCAGCTCGACGCCGCGCAGCCGCGGCTGGCCCAGCGAATCAGCAACCGGCGTGGCGTGCTGGCACGCGTGCTCACTGGCGGCGTGATCCGCGCAGGCGACGCCGTGCACGACCTCGGCGTGCTGGAGCAGCCCTGGCCGGACGACTGGCGCGAACGCGTGCGCCGGGTGCTCGACGCCGCGCCCGAGGGCAGCGTGGTCGAATACCGCGTGCTGTCGCGCCTGGCCGGCATCCAGTCGACCTACTGCCGCGCTTTTCCGCGCCTGCTGGCCAGGCTCGGCAATTATTACGCAGCCATGGCGGTGCCGGCGCAATCGACCGTTGCGCTGCCGCGCTGGCAAGGCGAAGGCCTGTTCGAACGGTCTTGAACCGCGCACAAGAAGCTTGACACGCCGCCCGCGTCAAGACACCATCTGGCCTCCCTTCCGGTCAACGAACAAGGACTACCGACATGCACGTGCCCGCCCCTGCCTTTTACCACTATCATGGGGAAGCCCAATGCGCCGCCTGACCCTGGTCGTGGCCATCGACGCGCAGCGCGGCATCGGCATCGGCAACAAGCTTCCCTGGCACCTGCCGGAAGACCTGGCCCACTTCAAGCGCGTGACCCTCGGCCAGCCCATCGTCATGGGCCGCAAGACCTTCGATTCGATCGGCCGCCCGCTGCCGGGCCGGCGCAACGTCGTCGTCACCCGCAACGCCGACTGGCGCCACGCGGGCGTCGAGACCGCGCATTCGCTGGAAAGCGCGCTGGCGCTGCTGGGCGACTCGGACGCCAGCATCATCGGCGGCGGCCAGATTTTCGCGGAATCGATGCATCTGGCCCAGCGCATGATCGTCACCGAAATCGCCCATAGCTTCGATTGCGACGCCTTCTTCCCGCCGATCGACCCAGGCGTCTGGCGTGAAACCGCGCGCGAAACCCATCATTCGGACGCGAACGGCTACGACTATGCCTTCGTGACCTACGAACGCATGGAAAGCGGCGCGTGAGCGCCCAGGCTCCCCGCGCCGGCGACGGTTTCGCCGGCAAGGTCGCGGTGCTGATCGCCGTGCTGGCCACCATCGGCACCCTGTTCGGCTATCTCGGCAGCGGCATGCAGAACGAAGCCTCGCTCTACAAGAGCAACGCGGCAATCGACAAGACCAGCTCGGCCAACGCCTGGAGCCACTACCAGGCCAAGTCGAACAAGCAGAACCTGGCCGAGCTGGCGCTCGCGATTCCCGGCGTCGACCAGGCGCGCTACCGCCTCGACGTGGCGCGCTACCGGCTGGAGAAGGAAGAGATCCGCAAGGAGGCCGAGCGCTGGGAAGCCTCGTCGAAGGAGTGGAACATCAAATCCGAACAGGCCCTGCACCGGCATCGCCAGTGGATGCTGGCCTCGGTGGTGCAGCAGATCGCGATCTCGCTGGCAGCAGTCGCCCTGCTGGCGCGCCGCACCTGGCTGCTCACCGCGACCTGCGCGGTGGCGACCTTCGGCCTGACCCTGGGCTTGTTCGCCGCCCTGCGCGCCGATCCGGCGCCGATGCTGTTCGCCCCGTTTGCGGCGGCCGGCGGCGCCGCGCTGCTGCTGGTGCTGTATCGGCGATTCCGGCCGCGTCCGGCGCGCTGATCCGCCCGCGGCGGCGGCCCGAAGCACTGATGTGCGCCGCCGAGCGCCGCATCCCGTTACGCTAATAAAAAAATGTACACCGGGCAGCGGTTTTTCTGCGAAAATCCGCCTTTATTTTTCGGTGCCGTGCGAGGCGAACCGTGCATGTTGCGCGGATTCGTCCCCCACGGCGCTTCGCATTGGAGCTGTCAATGAAATTTCGTTTCCCCATCGTCATCATTGACGAGGATTTCCGTTCCGAGAACACGTCGGGCCTGGGCATTCGCGCCCTGGCCGCGGCCATGGAAAAGGAAGGCATGGAGGTGCTGGGCCTGACCAGCTACGGCGACCTGTCGCAATTCGCCCAGCAGCAGTCGCGCGCCTCGGCATTCGTGCTGTCGATCGACGATGAGGAATTCGGCGGCGGCTCGGTCGAGGAAACCGACCAGGCGCTGATGGGCCTGCGCGCCTTCGTCAAGGAGATCCGCCACAAGAACTCGGACATACCGATCTACATCTACGGCGAGACCCGCACCAGCCGCCACATCCCGAACGACATCCTGAAGGAGCTGCACGGCTTCATCCACATGTTCGAGGACACCCCGGAATTCGTCGCGCGCCACATCATCCGCGAAGCCAAGTCCTACCTCGACTCGCTGGCGCCGCCCTTCTTCCGCGCGCTGGTCAACTACGCCTACGACGGCTCCTACTCGTGGCACTGCCCTGGGCACTCGGGCGGCGTCGCCTTCCTGAAAAGCCCGATCGGCCAGATGTTCCACCAGTTCTTCGGCGAGAACATGCTGCGCGCCGACGTCTGCAACGCGGTCGAGGAACTCGGCCAGCTGCTCGACCACACCGGCCCGGTGGCCAAATCCGAACGCAACGCCGCGCGCATCTACAGCGCCGACCACTGCTACTTCGTGACCAACGGTACCTCGACCTCGAACAAGATGGTCTGGCACTCGACCGTCGCGCCGGGCGACATCGTCGTCGTCGACCGTAACTGCCACAAGTCGATCCTGCACTCGATCATCATGTGCGGCGCCATCCCTGTGTTCCTGATGCCGACCCGGAACAACCTCGGCATCATCGGTCCGATCCCGCTCGAAGAGTTCACGCCTGAATCGATCGCCCGCAAGATCGAGGCGAACCCGTTTGCGCGCGAAGCGAAGGACAAGAAGCCGCGCATCCTCACCATCACCCAGTCGACCTACGACGGCGTGGTCTACAACGTGGAAGTCCTGCGCGAGATGCTGGATGGCCGCATCGACACCCTGCACTTCGACGAAGCCTGGCTGCCGCACGCGACCTTCCACGACTTCTACAAGAACATGCACGCGATAGGCCGCGACCGCCCGCGCGCCAAGCAGTCGATGATCTTCTCGACCCAGTCGACGCACAAGCTTCTCGCAGGTTTGTCGCAGGCTTCGCAGGTGCTGGTGCGCGAATCGGAATCGGTCAAGCTCGACCAGGACGCCTTCAACGAAGCCTTCCTGATGCACACCTCGACTTCGCCGCAGTACTCGATCATCGCCTCCTGCGACGTCGCCGCCGCCATGATGGAAGCGCCAGGCGGCACGGCGCTCGTCGAGGAATCGATCCTGGAAGCGCTCGACTTCCGCCGCGCCATGAAGAAGGTCGACGCCGAGTACGGCGAAGACTGGTGGTTCAAGGTCTGGGGTCCGGACGTCGAAGGCGAGGAAGGCATCGGCACCCAGGAAGACTGGATGATCCGCGCCGAGGACGACTGGCACGGCTTCGGCAACCTGGCCGAAGGCTTCAACATGCTCGACCCGATCAAGTCGACCATCGTCACGCCGGGCCTGTCGCTGGACGGCCAGTTCGGCGAGACCGGCATCCCGGCCTCGATCGTCACCAAGTACCTGGCCGAGCACGGCGTCATCATCGAGAAGTGCGGCCTGTACTCCTTCTTCATCATGTTCACGATCGGCATCACCAAGGGCCGCTGGAACACGCTGGTCACGGCGCTGCAGCAGTTCAAGGACGACTACGACCGCAACAAGCCGATGTGGCAGGTGATGCCGCAGTTCGCCTCGGCCAACCCGCGCTACGAGAACCGCGGCCTGCGCGACCTGTGCACCCAGATTCATACCTTCTACAAGCAGTACGACGTCGCGCGCCTGACCACCGAGATGTATTTGTCGGACATGGTGCCGGCCATGAAGCCGTCGGACGCGTTTGCGAAGATGGCGCGCCGCGACATCGAACGCGTGGCCATCGAAGACCTGGAAGGCCGCACCACCGCGATCCTGCTGACGCCTTACCCGCCGGGCATTCCGCTCCTGATCCCGGGCGAGCGCTTCAACAAGACCATCGTCGACTACCTGCGCTTCGCGCGCGACTTCAACGAGAAGTTCCCGGGCTTCGAGACCGATGTCCATGGTCTCGTGAAGCGCGAGGTGGACGGCAAGCGCGATTACTTCGTCGATTGCGTGCGCCAGGATTGAGCGTTGATGTCTTGATGTGAAAAGAGGAGCCGCCGGCTCCTCTTTTTTGTAGGGGTGGGCGAGGCCAATGGCCTCGACTACGGTTTCATCGGGCGCCCCGTGCCCACCGAATGCATGCTTCGCGTTGGCGCGACGCTTTGGTGGGCTCGGAGCGCCCACCCTACTCTCAACGGCGGTGCAACTCGACGATTGGTCCGGGATGCGCTTTTTCCGGGTTCGCATCCATTTCCGCCCGCGCCTGCACGATCACGCTCCTCGCCGCCGTCAGTCCGAGCACACCCATCACGCTGGCCACGAACAGGTCCGGCAAGCCGCTCTCCGCCTGCCACACGCCCAGCGCCGCCAGCAGCACGGCGAGATTGCCGATCATGTCGTTGCGCGTGCACAGCCACACCGAGCGCATGTTGGCGTCGCCCTTGCGGAACGCGAACAGCAGCGCCGCCACCAGGCCGTTGGCCAGCAGGGCCGCCACGCCGATCGCGCCCATGGTCTGCGCCGCGGGCACGGTGCCGCTGGCCAGGTGCGTCAGCGCCGAGCCGATCACGAAGACGCCGTAGGCGCCCATGGTCGCGCCCTTCACGAGCGCGGTGCGCGAACGCCAGATGGGCGCCAGGCCGAGCACGAACAGGGAAATGCCGTAGTTGGCGGCGTCGCCGAAGAAGTCGACGGCGTCGGCCAGCAGCGAGACGGAACCGGCCGCCCAGCCGCCCGCCAGCTCGACGCCGAACATCAGCGCGTTCACAAAGAGCGCGATCCAGAGCACGCGCCGGTAACGGGGATCGACAGGCGGCTTATCGGAAGAGCAGCCGCCGCTGCAGCAATCAGCCACGCTGGCCTCCGCTGGAAATAATACGTTCCTACAGACCTGCCTCGAAAAACCGTATCAGGTTTTCGGCAGCGTCACGCCGTGCTGGCCCTGGTACTTGCCGCCGCGGTCCTTGTACGAGGTCTCGCAGACTTCGTCGGATTCGAAGAACAGCACCTGCGCGCAGCCTTCGCCCGCATAGATCTTGGCCGGCAGCGGCGTCGTGTTCGAGAATTCCAGCGTCACATAGCCTTCCCACTCGGGCTCGAAGGGCGTGACGTTGACGATGATGCCGCAGCGCGCATAGGTCGATTTACCCAGGCAGACGGTCAGCACGTTGCGCGGAATGCGGAAGTACTCGATGGTGCGGGCCAGCGCGAACGAATTCGGCGGGATGATGCAGACGTCGCTCTTCACGTCCACGAACGAGTTCGAATCGAAGTTCTTCGGATCGACGATCGTGCTGTTGATGTTGGTGAAGACCTTGAATTCGTCGGCGCAGCGGATGTCGTAGCCGTAGGACGAGGTGCCCCAGGAGATGATGCGGCGGCCCTCTTCCTCGCGCACCTGGCCCGGTGCGTAGGGCTCGATCATGCCGTGTTCTTCCGCCATGCGGCGGATCCATTTGTCGCTCTTGATTGCCATCTTTGAAAACTTTCAGGATTGCTAGGAATCCCGGGATTTTACGCGAAAAGCGCCGCCCGGTCGTCCTCAGGCTTGCCGTTCCGTCAGCTTTTCATGACGCGTCAGATTCGCGCCCAGCAGGCGCACGATCATCTCATGCGTCAATTGCGCGGCGCGGGCCGGATGCTCCATCGGGTAGAGATGGCTGCCTTCGGTCATGACAAAGTTCGCGCCGACCAGCTTGCGCGTCGACGCCAGCCCTGCCTGGCGCAGCTCTTCGGAGCGGGTGGCGCCGATGAAACCGACCGGCACCGGGTAGCCGCGTTTGATCAGGTCACCGAGGTGATGCGGCAGCGAGTTGTAAATCGCCGTCTCCACGCCGCGGTCGAAGCGCAGCTGCACCCCATCCGGATGAGGCTTCAGGCCGACCTCGAGATAGTCGTCGAGCACACCCGGCGCCCATGCGGCAAAAATGTCCTTCGAGATGAAGTGGTCGTAGGCGGCCTGGCGGTCAGGCCAGACATTGCGGCGGCGTTCCGAAAAGCGTCCCGGCGAAAAGCGCCCGCCCTTGCCGATCCATTTCACGAAGCGCCAGGCCAGCGCGCGCCAGCCCGCCACCACCGGCGAATCGAGCATGACCACGCAGCGCACCAGGTCGGGCCGGCGCGCGGCCGCCATCGTGCTCAGCATGCCGCCCAGCGAGTGCCCGACCAGGATCGCAGGACGGCCGTGGGCTTCGATATGTTCGATCAGTTCGTCGACCAGGTTGCTCCAGTTGTCGTCGACCGGATAGCGCGGATCGTGGCCGACCATGTCGGTCTGGTGCACCTCATAGTGGGCGCGCAGGCCGTCCAGCAGCTGGCGGTAGGTACCGGACGGGAAGCTGTTACCGTGACAGAAATGCAGCAGGGGCTTGGTCATACGAGGCACAGACAGTCGAAGGAGCTTCGATTGTAATGTCAGGAGATTATCCCTGCCCCGCGCGCGCCCATCCTTTAGAGGGAAACACCTACTGTCAGGTCGGCGACGTAGCCGTTGACGATGTCGCCGCTCATGCTCGCCATCTGCAGCGAGGTGCCGTCGCCGAAGACGTTGTCGCTGGCATAGCTGATGCGCGAGAGATTGGCGACGCTGGCGCTGTAGCCGGTGGCGGTATAGGCCTCGTTCAGGGTCGCCAGCGGGAAGGTGAACTGCGAGGTCTTCACGCGGTTGGCGGCGCTGGTCGCTTTCGCCAATGTCGGGTAGACCTCGAAGTGCACGTGCGGCATGCGTCCGTCGTAGCAGCCGGGGAAGATGGTCGTGAAAGTGACATAGCCGTCGGCATCGGCTTCCTGCACGCCGCGCAGGTAGTTTTCGGCGCTAATCGCACTCGAATACATCGAGTAGTTGCCGTCGCGGTCGCAGTGCCAGAGGTAGACGGTGGCGCCGGTGGCTAAAGCACAGTTGGCCGCCACGTTGACGAGCTTCAGGCGGATCGTCAAGGGCACGCCCATTGCCACGCCCGAGGCGCCGGCCACGCTCCAGCGAATGTCCTTGCGCACGATGCCGGAGAGGACCAGGGCGTTGGCGACCTTGCCGTTGCTGGAATTGGTGCCGTCGGCAGGATACGGGCCGCCGGTTTCCTCGGGGATGACGGCGCACGAACTCGCGGCCGTCGTCGTGGTGGCCGGCGTCGTGGTGGTGGTGGACGTCGTGCCGGTGACGGTGCTGCCCGTCTCGCCGGCCGCGCCGCCGCAGCCGTAGAGCGGCACGGCGGCGGCGGCGGCGAACAGCCAGCGCAGGCTCTGGCGCCGGCGGGCGGCCGTGTGCAGCAGCTTGTCGAGGTCGGCCTGCAGGTCGCCGTCGTGATGGTGGTGGTGCGTGCTCATGGTGTCTCCTTGCTTATTGACGTGCTTCGCGTTCCTGCTTCAGCTGCGCGCGCTGCTCCGGGGTGAGCAGGGCCATCACCTGGCCGGCGGTGCGCACGCGCAGCAGTTCGCGGGCGGCGACGGCCTGGCCCAATGCCTTGCTGTGGCTCGCCGTTTTCGCTTCGTTGAAGTCGCCTGCTTCGAACATCGCGCGCAGCGCTTCGTGCGCCTTGCGCTCGATCTTGTCCTGCTCGCGCAGCTGCGGCGCTTCGGCGTGCAGGATCGCGAACAGGCGGTCCTGCTGGGCTTCGCTCAACTCGAGCCCGCGCAGGAAAGGCAAGCCCGGGCCACGGCCCCGGCCTGGATGAAAACCCCCCGGGCCGCGGCGATCGCCCGGGCCCGGTCCGGCGTCTGGTGCCTGCTCCACATCGGCGCCGGGTCCGTCCATGCGCTCGCCCGGAGGCGGCGGTGCGGACAGGGGCTCGGCAAAGGCGCCCGGCGCGCAAGCGCAGGCGGCGGCGATCAGGATGGCGGCGGTGAAGCGGGATGGATGCATTCTGGTTCCTCGGCGATGTGCGAAAGGCCCTCATTCTGAAACCCGGGGGTGTAAAGCGCCGTCAATGCGATGTAAAACGAGGTAAGTACGCCCTCGAAGGCGCCGTTGTAAAGATGGGTAAAAGCGCCCGGCCGTCGCGCCCGCGCGCGTGGGGCTTTGCTATCATCGGCGGATGAACAATGTGCTGCTGATCGACGACGACACCGAGCTCGTCGCCATGTTTACCGAATACCTGGAAGGCGAAGGCTTCACCGTGGCCTGCGCCCACGACGGCGTGTCCGGCGCGCGCGAAGCCCTGAGCGGGCGCTACGCGATCGTCATCCTGGACGTGATGATGCCGGCCCTGAACGGCATCGAGACCCTGCGCCGCATCCGCGCCGCCAGCAAGATCCCCGTCCTGATGCTGACCGGCCGCGGCGACGACGCCGACCGCATCCTCGGCCTGGAACTGGGCGCCGACGACTACGTCACCAAGCCCTGCACCCCGCGCGAACTGACCGCGCGCGTGCGCGCCATCCTGCGCCGCACCCACGACGCCCAGCCCGGCAGCAGCGGCAGCGGTGGCGTGATGCTCACGGTCGGCAAGCTGACCATGCTGCCCGAGCAGCGCCGCGCCACCTGGGACGGCAGCAACCTGGAACTGACCAGCACCGAATTCAACCTGCTCGAAGTGCTGGCGCGCCACGCCGGGCGCCCGGTCAGCAAGAACGAACTGTCGGAGCAAGGCCTCGGCCGCCCGCTGGCGCGCTTCGACCGCAACATCGACGTGCACCTGTCCAGCCTGCGCCACAAGCTCGGCCTGTTAGAGGATGGCCGCTCGCCGCTGCAGACCGTCTACCGTCTCGGCTACCAGCTGATCCGCGTGTGACCATGGCGAGCACCCTTGGCCGTCCCGCCGGGCGGCTGTTCTGGAAGTTCTTCCTCTCGATCCTGCTGGCGCAAGTCGCGGCGGCGGTCGGCATCGGCAGTTATTTCTGGCTGCGCGAACAGGCGCGCCTGTCGACCACCGTCACCAGCATCGAGACCGGCCCGCCGGCCGCTTTCATGCTCGATTCGAGCGCCATCGCCCTCAAATACGGCGGCCTGCCGGCCCTGCGCGAGATCGTGCGGCCGGGCAGCCGCCATACCGTGTATATCGTCGACACCAGCGGGCGCGAGCTGCTCGGACGCGAAGTCGCCGCCGGCACGCTGGCGCAGGCGCGGCGCGAACTGGGAGTCGAGCGCCCGTTCCAGCCGGTGCGCGAACTGGTGGCGCCGGACGGCCGTCGCCTGCTCGCCTTCGTGCCGCGCCAGATGCGCACTGGCGCACCGGCAGCGCCCGGCCAGATGCCGGACGCGCGTCCTGGCGATCCACATGCGGGACCGGGCGGTCCCGGCTTCGGCCGCGGCGAAGGTCCGCGCGGCCCCTTCGGTCCCGGCTGGCCCTTCAGTAAACCAATTCCGCTGCTGGCCAGCGTTCTTGTCAGCCTGCTGTTCGCCTTCCTGCTGGCCTGGTATTTCTCGCGTCCGATCCGCGCCCTGCGCAAGGCCTTCGAGGCCGCCGCCGCCGGCGACCTGGCGCCGCGCTTCGCCGGCAGTCCGAGCGGCGGCGACGAATTGAACGACCTGGGACGCGACTTCGACCGCATGAGCGCGCGCCTGCGCGCCCTGATGGACGGCCAGCGCCGCCTGCTGCACGACGTCTCGCACGAGCTGCGTTCGCCGCTGGCGCGCCTGCAGGCGGCGATCGGGCTGGCGCACCAGCAGCCCGACAAGATGGCGGCCTCGCTGGAGCGCATCGAGCGCGAGAGCGTGCGCATGGACAGGCTGGTCGGCGAACTGCTGACGCTGTCGCGCCTGGAAGCCAATCCGGACCTGCCGAAACGCGAGCTTGTGGACATGGCCGAACTGGTCGACGGCATCGCCTCCGACGCGCGCTTCGAGGCAGGCCCCGACGGGCCGGACGTCGAGGTGCGGATCGAAGGGGAGCCGCAGGTACAGGGAGCGCCCGACCTGCTGTGGAGCGCCATCGAGAACGTGGTGCGCAACGCGGTCAAGCACGGCGGCGCGGGCGGCAGCGTCGAACTGCGCCTGCGCGCCGACGCCGGCCTGGTCCACCTCGACGTGCTCGATCGCGGCCCCGGCATCGCGCCGGACGACTTGCCGACCATCTTCCAGCCCTTCTTCCGTTCGAATCCGGCGAAGAACAACGTCGACGGCCACGGCCTGGGGCTGGCGATCGCCGAGCGGGTCGTGCATGCGCATGGCGGTACGATCCGGGTGCTGAACCGCGAAGGTGGCGGGCTGCAGGTAAGCGTCACGCTGCTGCAGGCGGGCTAAGCTCGCCATTTCATTTATGGGCTGTACGGCATTTCATTAACTTTGCTTTGGCAACAGATAATCGTCGTATGCCTCCAAGCGTTACCCAGATACCCGTCGCTTAATCACTACATTTCGGATTAATTCGCATCGCGGCTTCGAACTGCATCGAAACGAGCGTAGATTTAATTGCGTGATTTCGCCGATTCGCTCATTTAATAAGCCCGCGCCCGCTTTCAATTGCGGGCGGTCGGATTCTGCATTGCCAGCTGGATTGCCGCACTGGGGGATACCATGTGTTTGCGCAGGCAGTTGCTATTATCAGTCTCGGCACTCGGGTCGCTTGCCGGATGCGCCGGTGTCCGAGTTGTCAGTGTATCCCACCCAACCGAGCCCGAAGGCATCCCGTATTATCTGCCGCGACCGTATATCCAAGTATTCGAGCCCTTCATTATTGGCGCGTCGAATTATTTTGTCTCCGGCGTATTATCCGCAGATAAAAATTATCTGTTGATCGATAATGTAAAAGACCAAGGCGAATTGGGCAGTTTATTCAAGAGCGATTTGGGCAAGGATGCTGGCAGCCGTATTCCTGTGGCCGTGATACGCGCTCCCGGACGCGAGTTCGGAGCGACCGGCTCCCCGCAGGGCGCAACGGAGTCGGGGACTGGGCCAGCCGAAGGCAACACCGAGGAGAAGAGTGAGAGCAAAAAGGAAATCGCCCCTGCTGCGCCGGCGGACAGCGGCAAATACGGATTGTCGGTAACGACCACGCCGACGCCGTTCCCGCCCACGCTCGGGAGGCGCTTTTTCGACATTGTCTGGCTGCCTGATTTTGATGAAAAACACGTGGTGCAGGGAACACCGGGCCTGGGAAAGGCGGACATTGGCGTCGTTCTCACCCAGGGCTGGGGCTTGTATGGCATGAATGCGAAGATCGACAACAGCGCTCTGGCCCGTCCCTTCCTCGACTTCTATGCGTCCCTCGGCAAGCTGGCCGCAAGCAGGATCACCCCGGCGACTGCGCTGGGCGGCGCACCGCAAGGCGCGGTCGACACCAGTGACATGACGGCCGGACAGCGGGTCACGGTGAAGGTCACGAAGGCAACCGTGGCCGCGCCCGGCCTCTATCCGGTCCTAAAACCGGCCGAGATGGCGTCCGCGCGGGCGGCTGGCGCCGCGGATACCGGCAAGCGCCACCTGCCGGCGCCTCCCTTCACCAACATCGCCTTTAATACCTATGAAGCAATGCTGGTCGAAGCCGCCAAACCGAGCGGCGACAGCATTCCGGGCCTGCAGCAAGCGGCCCCGCCGCCGCCCTCGGTACCCCATGGCCGCGGTGCAGCCGACGCGCCTTATCCAGACCAACCGGATGCCGACAGTGTGGCGAGCCTGGAAAAAAACCTGAACGCCTTGCTGGCCAACCGGAAGAGTTCGACCTCCGGATTCTGGCAATTGAGCGGACTTGCGCTTGCCGGCGGCAAGCTCAAGGGGACCGCGACGCTCGTCGGCGGTAGCAGCAAGCCGCCACAGCTCAACACTCTGGAACAGCTCAAGGTCTTCCTCGCGGAGCAAACCGGGGCGCGCTTCCAGCCGAAGGACATTGAACTGGTGGAGGCCGGCGATGGCCAAAACTCGAACAGCTGAGAACACTTTCGATGGCCTGGGCGAAGAAGAGCAGCTAGCCATCGTCCGCCGTCTCTGCGGCCAGCGCGGCAAGCGCCTGGTGAGGAAGTTCGGCGCCTATGCGATTGGCGCCGGCTACAAGAAAACGGCCGGACGGGTTCTGCCCACTATCTGTATCGGCTTTCTGGTCGACGCTAAATCCGAGAGTCCCGCCAGACCAGTGCCGCACGAGATCACGACCTATGTCCGGCGCGGCGGCAGGCGCATCCGCTGCCAGGTGCCGACCGACGTTGAGGAAATCGGGGCCGGCCATCCGCAGAAGATGCAGAACCTTGCCAACGGCATCCATTCTAGCGCCGCCGCGAACGCGGCCCTGTCTCTGCGCGGGGCCGCCTGCTGCATCGTCGCCCAAACGGACAAGCCCGCAAACCGCTTCCTGCTTGGATGCCAGCATGTGCTGGCCCTGTCCCTGCTCGGTCGCCAGTGTGGCTGCATCGACTCCGTCATCCGCGCGAATGGCTCGCCGGAGGTGGTTGCGCGTCTGTACGAATACGCCGAGCTCACCCCATCGGGAAAACCCTGCCTGGACGCGGCTATCGCCTTGGCCAATCCGGCCGCCAAAATTTTCTGGGACGCCGGCAGGATCGTGCCGCAACGGGTCGAACCTGGAGTCAACCGCCCCCTGGACTGCACGATCTTCACGCCCAGAGGACCGCGCCCGGCCCGCTTCGTCAAGGAATGGGCAAATGTCCGGCTACCCTATCCAAGCTGCGGCATGGTGACGATCGCGGCCGCCTACCAGTTCGTGGCGGACACAGCCGCCGGCGACAGCGGCTCGCCTCTAATCGATCGCCAAGGCACGCTGCACGGAATGCATTTCTGGGGCGACCCAGGACAACAGCTGGCCTTTGCCATCCCGGCGTTCATGCTGTTCCAGCCCGGGCTGTTCTCGATTGAGATCGCGCTCGCGTCCTAGCGATCGTACCAGTAGCGACCATGCGCGACACGGTGTTCCTCCACGCCGAGCGTATTGCCGAAGTCGAAACGCAGCGCACCCGAGTCATCGGTGCGCAAACGTTGGACCGCCATAACACCGTAACGCTCAAACACCTCCTGTTTCGGGTGCCGGTAGCGGTTGCGATAACCCACCTGGAACACCCCGATCGCCGGCCGCACCGCCGCCAGGAAGGCGGGACTGGACGAGGTGCCGCTGCCGTGGTGCGGCGCCAGCAGCACGTCGGCACGCAGCTTATCGGAGCTGGCGCTAACCAGTGCCGCTTCCTGGGCCGCCTCGATATCACCTGCCAGCAGCACCGCCCTGCCCTGCGCGGAGATTCGCAAGGTACAGCTGCGCGCATTCGCCTTCAGGACCGGATCGTCATAGCTGGCGGACGTCGGCTGCAGCATCTCGAAGACGACGCCATCCCACTCCCAGCGCTGGCCGGCGACGCAGCGCTCGTGGCGGCGCGCCGCCTGGACGATGCGGTGTCCCGCGCCGAGCGAGCTGCTCACGCTGGCCACCGGCAGCGCGTCGAGCAGGGTCAGGGCGCCGCCTGCGTGATCGACGTCGCTGTGCGAGACGACCACGCTGTCCAGGCGCCGGATGCCGCGCGCACGCAGGTACGGCAGCAGCACACGGCTGCCCGCATCCTGGCCGGGCGCATACTGCGGGCCGGTGTCGTAGAGCAGCCGGTGCCCGCTCGTCTCGACCAGCAGCGCCATGCCCTGGCCGACGTCGAAGGCGGTGACGCTGAAGCTGCCCGGTGGCGGGTGCGAGGGCTGCAGCAGGAACAGCGGCAACCAGGCAGCGGCGCCGGTCCAGCGATGGGGCCAGCCGCGCGGCGCCAGCATCCAGGCGGTACCGAGCAGGGCCAGCACGAACAGCCAGGGCGGCGGCGCGGGTGCGCTGAAGACGGCGAGCGGCATCCTGGCCAGCCATGCGAGCACCCATGCCAGCCAGTCGAGCACGAGATGTGCGGCAGCCAGCACCGGGCCGTTCAGCGGCGCCGGCAGCAGGCTGCCGAACAGCGCCAGCGGCGTGACGACGAAACTCACCGCAGGGATCGCCAGCGCATTCGCCAGCGGCCCCACCACTGACACCTGCGAGAACAACAGCAGCGTCAGCGGCACCAGCCCGAGCGTGACCGCATACTGGGTGCGTGAGGCCAGCTGCAGGCTGCCGCGCCAGCCGTGGGCGGCTTGGGTCCTGCCGACACCCGCATACAGGATCACGCCGACCGCGCCGAACGAGAGCCAGAAACCCGGCCACAGCACGGCCCACGGGTCGAGCAGCACCACCAGCCCGAGCGCCAGGCACAGGACGTGCGACACGCTGGCCAGGCGCCCCATCCACAGGGCCGCGGCCACCACCGCCAGCATGTACAGGGTGCGCTGCGCCGGCACGCCGAAACCGGCCAGCAGCACGTACAGCAGCGCCGCCGCGGCACCCGCCAGGGCCGCCACCTTCTGCGCCGGCAGCAGCAGCGGCAACTGCGCGCGCGTAAAGAAGGAGCGGCGCCACAGGCTGGATGCCGCCATTGCCGCCATCCCCGCCACCATCGTGATGTGCAGGCCCGAGATCGCGACCAGGTGGCTGACGCCGGTCCGGTTGAAGACATCCCAGTCCGGCTGCTCGATGCCGCGCTGGTCGCCGACGACAAGGGCCACGATCACGCCTGCGTAGGGCTTGCCCTCCAGCGCTGCAAGGATGCGCGCGCGCAGGGCATCGCGGCAGCGCTCGACCAGATGGCCCGGCGTGAGGACGAAATCGGCGAGCCTGCCGTTGCCCGGCGCGGCCCGCACGTAGCCGGTGGCGCGGATCCCCTGCCCCAGCAGCCAGGCCTCGTAGTCGGAGCCGTGCGGATTGGCGTTGCCGTGCGGGCGCTGCAGGCGCACCCTCAGGCGCCAGCGTTCGCCCGGACGCAGCTGCAGGCGCTCGCCATCGGCGCGGTACCAGGACAGGGCGAGCATCGGCGGTATCGTCGTTTGTGCTGTCAGGACCTGCTCGACTTCGAACTGGAAGCGCACGCCCTGGCCGAAGTCGTGCGGGAGTTTGGCGACGGTGCCGACGATGTCGATGTCGCGGCCTTCATCAAGCTTGGCCAGTTGCGGCGCGATCGCCAGGTGTGCCAGGAAGGCAGCCCAGGCGAAGCCGGCCAGGGTGCCGGCAATCGCCGCGCGGACCGTGCCGCGCAATGCGAGCAGGAGCGCGAGCGCCGCCGCGAGGCAGGCGGCGATCTGCCATGTCGCCGGGAGCGTGGCGCGTGTCTGCAGGAAGGCCGCGCCGGCGACGAAGCTGAGAATGGTGGAGCGCATCGTGCGCGCTTGCGGGTTGTGGGGCCGTCAGGTGGCTGGGCGGGCGGGTGCGTGCCGTCTGGGTCTTTCGCGCAATTGCCCGGCAGTCCAGGTTGCAGCCAATCCAGCGCCGATTGCGACAATGCCAAGCGTCGCCACCCGCCTCCAGAGCAGGCGCATCATGCCGATTCCTCAGCGCCGCGGCTCCCCTGCACTGGCGAATCGGCAAGCCGCATCAGGCGCCATTCACCGCGACGCTCGATCGACTGCGCTCCATGCGCCGAGCGCCCGAACGCCCCGGGCGGAAGCGCGAACGTTGCCGAAGGCAGCAAGCTCCCCCGTGCGAACCAGCGCGTGCCATCCAGTGCGCGTGGGTCTTCGCAGCGCCACCAGCCGCTGGCTGGACAGGGCACGCCAGTGGCAGCGAAACTGCCGACCGGTACACCCTGCTCTTCCATGATGCGCGGCCCTGTAGCGGAACCACTCATGCCCGCCGCCGCAGCAGGTGTCGCCTGCGCCAGCGGCAGAGCCGAAGGTACGCGCTTGCGATTGCGTTTGTCGACCAGCTTCCAAGAAGTCTGGGTTGCCGACTCGAAGCTCGGCTGCACGCCCCGCAGCTTTTCCCACATTGTCTGCGGTGGGAGCAACAAGGCCTGCGGCATGCGGTCGCCCTTCTTGATGTACTGGCGCTGCCCACCGAGCACACCGATCCCGTCACCGCCGTCGCCACACAGCCACCAGCCGCTTTCGGGACAGCGATCGCCAGCCAAGGCGTGGGTGCCGAGTGGAGTTGGCGGCGGCTCTGCTTCGACAGGCTTGCGTTCTTGCGTGGGACGCAGTCGAATGCTGGATGAAATCTTGTCCCACAGTGCCATTGCGGCGTCCTGCGACAACGACGAAGGAACTGGTCCGTTATCACTCTTACCAGTTTCCATGGTAAAAGAAAGGTGGGGAATGAAGACATTGTCCTCGGTTCCATTTATCTCCCACCAAAATCCATAAACGACTGCATCATTTTTTTCGACCCCGCGTGTGACCAACTCATCGCCGACGATGCCGCCTATCGTTCGCGGCTCTGCACGGAGGTTGGAGAGCCGCGCCTTGTCCGATGCGGACATTTTCGCATCCACATCCGCACTCCGCTGAAGCAGAGTTTGCTCCTCCGGTTTGTTTCCAGCTGCCAAAATTAGCATGAGGTCGATATCAGGATGGCTTGGTAACATCGCGCGCATGATGATTTGTTCGCCTTGATCAGCGGTGAGCGGATCACGAAACCAAGCTCGATCGATGCAGAAACCCGGTTCTTTCGGCGCTTCGTTAGTCGGATTCGGCACCAGCTTGGCGACTAGCTTGGACAGATTTTCGATCTTTGCAGGGTCGTAATCGGGTGCTGATAGATCGAAACTCAGACCCTGTCCATGCACCAGGGCTTCGATCGCAACGCCTTCAAAGCGGTAACGCTCCTGTTCCAACCCCCGCATTCGCGTTCCTTCCATTACCGTCCGGCTATGAACGAAAATCTTGCCGATGACGCCGTTCTCAGTCTTCACCTCCCTGACCGATTCGACGTTCTTGTTCCCGCCGAGGCGGTCGGGCGTAGCCCGCAGGCGTGCCTCGCGCTGGGCAAGGCGGACTTGAAAATCGGCTTCCGACTCGTCGAGCGACGAAATATCGAAGCCGTGTATCCGCGGCTTGGCCAGCTCAAGCCTTGTTTCTTCTGGCAGATCAACCAGGAACCTGCCGATGCATACCGTGGTCATCTTCTGGGTCATTCGCGCCACCTCGTCTTTGTCCCGTTGTGCCGCCGCGCGCTGCCCGCGAACCTCGCCAATGGCCCAGGCTCCCGTCATTCCGGCGATAATCACTCCAGCCAGCAGTCTTGCCAGCCCGTTCCGGAGCCAACGCTTCACGTCGTCTCCTGCACGATCTTCACGACCAGCCGCAGGGTCAGCAACAACATATCGGGATGCTTGTACGAACCCTGATGGTCGTAACCCTGCGTCGCGAACACCTGCTTGGCCTTTCCGCTGGGTCCAGTTCCTGACTGGTAAGGAACGGTGCCGTCGCCACGCGCGTCCTGCTCCTCCAGTGCGAACAGCAGCTCGGTCTTTTCTTCCAGGCGCACACGGCGCTGGCCTAGCGTAGTGTGACCGACAAAATGTGCGGCATTGACGTTCGCCGCGGTGACGACGGTTGCAGCTCCGGCTTGTTGCCTTGCGACCCAGCGCACCTGGCCATATGAGCGTTTGTGCTGGTCGTTGCCGTAAAACGCGTACGTGTTTGGATGATAATAATCGCCCAGCGACCGGTGGAATGTCTCGGCAGTGTTAACCGCCGCGATAATGGCCTTCTCGACCCCTTTTTCTGTTTCTTTGTGTTTCCCCGCAGGGTCCGCCAAGGCCGGGTTGATCAAACGATACCAAGGGCTCATATCCCTGTATATGTCGTAGGGATTTGGCGATGTCGGTCCAGGAAAGTGCAGACAGTCGATGGACGTAGGGTTATTGCCCGCCGAATTAACTTTGCTTGCTCCGTTCACAGGCTGAGGTTTACCAATAGACGTCGTGACGCGAACATGCAGCCACGGACCGGGATAGAGATGATTCGGCAGCAGTTCAAGCGCGCCCGGCGAGGTTGCCAGCACGGGCGTCGTCTTGTCGGTCGTCTCCCCCAGAATTTTTGCCAGCGCGGACGCGGCCATGTTGTCGAGTGGGCCGTTGTCGGGACTCGAACTCTCGGTGCCGCAGGCCATGCGTCGGTACGCCGCCGGCGCCCCAAAAGCGGGCATGACGCCATGAATGACGCCGGCGATCCTGTGGGGAATGCGTTTGGCGCACGCGCGTGCTACCAGCCCACCCATCGAGTGCGTGATGAGAATGACCTGTTCGCAGTGCCGTTTAGCGCTTTTCCAGAAAGCGATGATCTCGTTAATCCGGCTTTCCAGCCGCTCCGACGAGATCGCGCAATCCTCGAGCCAGTTATAACCGACAGCGTAGACCGGAAAATAGCGCTTGGCGTGTTTGGCGAGATGTTTTTCCGTCAGCGGCTCGAATTCACGCACGCCCCACTTGCTCGGTTCGCAGGACATGACGTCCTTCCAGTGCTGCAACAGATAGCGCTCCTTCTTGATTTCGTCGAAACCGAACGTCTGGTTCAGGCGGGTTTGTAGTGCATGCAGCAAGATGCCATACGAATCAGCGTGCACTTCGCCCCAGCCTTGCTTGCGCATCTCCGATTCCGACAACTCATATCCTTCGACGGAATCGAGCAATGCGATAGCGCCCCGCCCGTCAACTTCCAGCGTGGGACCATCGAAGAGCTTCTGGCGCTCCGCGGCAGATCGCTGTTCCCAGAATTTCACCGCCAGCAGTCCCTCCTTTATTCCATTGGGCGGACGCCATACCACTTCCCCTGGATCGGCCTTCCCGTTTTTCTCGTTACTCCGCATGGGCCGCGGATGCATCTTCGCCCGCAAATTCGTCCCCATAATCCCCGGCACCACGATCACCGGAATCACATGATTCGGCGGCTTCAAGCCCATGCCGCGAATCGTGTACTCGGTCGAGGACATGAAGGAATTGACCTCCCAGCCGCCGTGGGCCAAGGGAATCAGCGGCGGTAGCGGCCTGGTCGATTCAGTCATGGGAGTGGCGCCTGCAGGCCGGCGTTCAGTCAAGCAGTTCGAAGCGGACAGGTCCGAGCGTGGCGCTCTGGACCAGGGAGGTGCGGCCGTCCTCGTCGCTGGTGCCGGCAATCGTGCTGCCGTCCTCGAGGTGGGCGATATAGCGCTGCAGGGGAATCGGATCGCGCGTCTGCAGGTCGCGCAGCACCATGCGCTCGTCGGTGCGGATGTTCGATTTGGAGAAATCGAGCGTCGTCGGCGTGCCGCCGCCCGGCCCTGCGTGCACGATCGCCGACGCCTTGATCATATGCTTGCCGCTGCCTTGCTGGGTAATCGTTCCGTCCGCCCATTCGGTCTGCGCGCCGCGCGAGACGATGCGCACCAGCGGCGCCTCGATGTGGATCGCCTCCGACGAGATCAGGCTGATGCGCTTGTGGGCGCGGACCTGAATCCCACCCCGCCGCGCCTCCAGCGTCACGTCGCCGTCGGCGGCGACCAGCTTGACGCCGAGTGCATGGGCGAATGCGCTGATGCCGCGCGCCGCGCGCACGAAGACATTGCGGCCGGCGGAGATTTGGGTGTCGCCGCCGCTGACCACGTCCACCTTCTTTTCCGCTCCGAGCGCCACGTTCTGCTGGCTCGCCAGGACGACGCCGGCGGGCGCCGTCACGGCGACGATGGGAGCGCCCCCCTTCCCGCCCGGTGTCCCTGGCGCGACGTTGCTGCCCTCATCCCAGGTCCTGATCTTGTCCGCCAGTTCAGCAAGCCGCCCGCTGGCCTGTTCGTCGCCGGCATGGTGCTCGGCCAGTTTCGCCATCTCGTCGGCTACGCTCTGCATCAACTGCGCCAGCCCCAGCAGGCCACTGCGGGACAGCTGCTGCCCACTTTCGTTGGATGCCGCCTCGGCGCTGACCAGCACCCCTTTCTTGCCCCGAATCGCCACCGCATGATCGCTGCGCAGCTCCGCCCCCTCGCCCCGCGCCTTGCCTTCGCCATTCGCCCGCGCCCGCGTCATCCACCCGAGATTCAGTTCCGACGCCCCATGGTCGCTCGCCACCTGAACGCCGATCTCGCCGCGGGTGTCGTCGAAACGCAGCTGGCTGCCGCGGCGCCCGCCCACTTCGCGCGAACGCAGGCCGGACAGGTAGCGGTTGCCGGGCAGTTCGCCCTTCGGGCTCAGGGCCGGCGGCGCGGCCTGGCCGTTGAAGAGCTGGGCCAGCACGATGGGCTTGTCGGGGTCGCCGCCGAGGAAGGCGACCAGCACTTCGCTGCCCACGCGCGGCAGGCTGATGCTGCCGTTCTGCTGGTGGCTGCCGGGGCCGTTGCCGGCCCAGTTCGAGGCGACGCGCACCCAGGCCGAGTCGAGCGGCGAGCCGGAGGCGCCGGCGCCGTGGGCGTGCTCGTGGTCGCGCATGCGCATGCCGGGGAAGCGGATCTTGACGCGTCCCAGGCTGTCGCAATGCACCTCCTCGTTGGCGGGGCCGACGACGATCGCGCTTTGCAGCTGCGGATGCGGCAGGTCGACGCGCGGATCGAAGGCCGGCACCACCGGCACGCCGCAGCGCACTGCCGTGAAGCGTACCTGCACCGGCGCGCCGCCGAGAGGCGCGGTCCAGCCGGAACGGGCCAGCAGGCGCTCGGCGCGCAGGTTCATGTCGCCCGGCAGGTTGTTGCGGATGCTGGCGTGCAGTGCGGTGATGAGGAAATCGCGCTCGTCCTCGGGATGGCCGTCGATCTCGGGATGGCCCTCGAACGTGAAGGACTGGCCGGCGCAGAAGTCGCGCACCGTGCCCTCGCCCTGAAAACACTTGGCCTCGAAGCCGTGGCGCGCCATGCGCAGCTGGCCCAGGCGCGCGTGGTCTTCGCCGTCGCTGCCGGCGTGCGGGGTGTCGAGCAGGTAGTCGTCGAGGCTGGCCGCCAGCGCGTTGCCATGTCCGCCCTGGTCGAATTCAGCGCGTGCGCCGGTCGCCATGAAGCGCTCGCCGCCGGGATGCTTGTAGTCCCAGCTGTGGCGCGAGGCGAGTCCCGGCTGCAGCGTGCGCGCGGCGCTCCAGGCGGTGATGGTGTCGCGTTCCTCGGTGGCGTCGTCGCGGTGGAAGCGCACGGTGCCGGCGGCGTTGCGGGGCAGCCTGGCGTCTTCGCCGAACAGCACCAGGGTATGTGCGGGGACGCGGTCGTGCTCGGGGTCGACGGCGCTGGCGCGGCTGCGGCCCGGACGCACGCACCAGGAGATGCCGCGCCGGCGCAGCAGGCGGCGCACGAAGCCGGCGTCGGACTCGTTGTACTGCATGGTCTGTTCGCGCGCCGGGTACCGGGCAGGATCGAGCAACGTATCGAGCTCGTATTCGAAGGCGCCGGCCAGCACCGCGTTCGCATGGCGCCATTCGTCGAACAGCACCTGCACGATGGCGAGCTCGTTCTGGTTGCGGAAGATGCGGCTGTTGACGCGCTTTTCCATGACGGCCAGCGCGTCGCGCAACACCAGCTGATAGCTCGTGAGGGAGCCGTCGCTGTCGCCGGCGCGCGCTTCGGTGACGATGCCGCAGATGCTGCGCAAGGCGCCGCGGTCGGTGACGATCTGCACTTCGGCCGGCAGCGCGATGAAGTCTTTCAGCGCCAGCGCCGGATCGCTGGAGACGCAGGCGACGCGGTACTCGATGCCGCCACAGATGGACTCGCTGCCCACGATCTGCTGCGGCAGCAGCAGGTCATCGAACAGTCCCTCCGGATGCGCAAGGCGCAGGCGCAGCGCGCGGTGCGCCGTGCTCAGTGACTGTTCGTGCCGCAGCACCCGCAGGAAGGCACTCGCGCTGTCCACATTCCTCTCCCATGCCGAAAGGGCCATGGTCCCATGAACCCGACAATACCTGGTTGCGGTGAATCATCGTGTCCAGGGAGAATGTGGCGAACTTTGCACGCGTTCGACCGTCGTCTGGTTGCCTGCACAGCAGAGTTCGGCCAGCGCAAATAGTTCCGCCGGACCTGTGTTTTATTCCGCCAGCAGGGCCTGCAAACGGGGTATCGCGGCCAGGGAACTGTGCCAGGCGCCGGCCGCGACTTCGGCCGGGTCGACGCCGCGCAGCTCGGCCAGCGCCGCGCCGATCCGCGGCAGCTGTTCCGGGCTGTTGCGCGCCGGGTGGATCCAGCTGGGCGAGATGTCCGGCGCATCGGTTTCCAGCACGATCCGGTCCAGCGGCAGGTTGCTTGCCAGGCGCCGGATCTGCAGCGCGCGCGTAAAGGTCATGGCGCCGCCGAAGCCCAGGTGCATGCCGAGCTTCATGAAGGTCTGCGCCTGCTGCTCGCTGCCGTTGAAGGCGTGGGCGATGCCGCCCGGCGGCCCGATCTGGCGCAGGTGTTTCAGCACCTGGTCCTGCGAGCGGCGCACGTGGGTCAGCACCGGCAGATCGAAGTCGCGCGCGATGCGCAGCTGTTCGCGAAAGAGGCGTTCCTGCTTCTCGCGCATGTACGGCTCGCACAGCATGGGGATGAAGAAGTCGAGGCCGATCTCGCCGATGGCCACGAAGCACGGATCAATCATCGCTTTTTCCACCGCGGCGCGCAGCAGCGCGAGGTCTTCGTCGCGCGCCTGCGGCACGTAGATCGGATGGATGCCGAGCGCATAGCTGGCGTTCGGCGCCGCATGCGCGAGCCGCGCTACAGTCTCGAAATTCGCGCGCTCGACGGCCGGGATCACGATCATCGACACGCCAGCCGCACGCGCCTGATCCGCCACGTCCAGCGAGGCGTCGCCGAATTCGTGCGCGTCCAGGTGGCAGTGGGTGTCGATCCACATGTCTTAGTCCTCCAGCGGCACCAGTCCGTGCTCGGTCAGGCGCAGCGCGCGGTCGCAGCGGCGGGCCAGTTCCATGTCGTGGGTGACGATGACGAAGGCCGTGCCCAGGGTACGCGACAGTTCCAGCATCAGGTCGAAGATGACGAGCGCCGTCGTATGGTCGAGGTTACCGGTCGGTTCGTCAGCCAGCACGCAGGCCGGCTGCGTGACCAGCGCGCGCGCCAGGGCCACGCGCTGGCGTTCGCCGCCGGACAATTCGCCCGGCCGGTGCACGACGCGCCTGGCAAGACCCACGCGCGCCAGGATGGCCTGCGCTTGGCTTGCCGCCTGCGCGCGCTTCTCGCGCCGGATCATTAGCGGCATGGCCACGTTGTCGAGCGCCGAGAATTCCGGCAGCAGGTGGTGGAACTGGTAGACGAAGCCGAGCGAGGAATTACGCAGGTCGCCGCGGCGGGTCTCCGACAGGGTCGCGAAGTCTTCGCCCAGCAGGGTCACCGAGCCGCCGGTCGGCGTATCCAGGCCGCCCAGCAAATGCAGCAGCGTCGACTTGCCCGAACCGGACGCGCCGACGATCGCCACGCGCTCGCCCCTGGCGATCGAAAAATCGATCTTGTCCAGCACCTGCACCTGGTAGTCGCCCTGCTTGAAGGTTTTACTCAGGCCGCGGCAGGCCAGTACCGGCTGATTCATCGCGTCATTCATAGCGCAGCGCCTCCGCCGGTTTCACGCGCGAAGCCGACCAGCTCGGATACAGCGTGGCGGCAAACGCCAGGATCACGGAGACGATGCCGATGCTGGCCACGTCCGGCCAGCGCAGCTCGGACGGCACGGCCGTGAATTGGTAAATATCCTTGGACAAGAACTGCACTCCCAATAACTGTTCAATGAATGGAACGATGACGTCGATGTTCAGCGCGACCAGCACCCCGCCGCCCACGCCCAGCACGGTGCCGAGCAGGCCGGCCACCGCGCCCTGCACCACGAAGATCTTCATGATCGAGCGCGGCGAGGCGCCCAGGGTGCGCAGGATCGCGATGTCGGCCTGTTTGTCGGTCACCGTCATCACCAGGGTCGAGACCAGGTTGAAGGCGGCCACCGTCACGATCAGGGTCAGGATAATGAACATCATCTTCTTCTCGGTCTGTACGGCGCCGAACCAGACCGCGTTCAGCTTCGACCAGTCGCGCATCACGAGGTCGCCCGACATCGACTTCTTTAATTCCTCTGCCACTTGCGGCGCGACGTGCATGTCCCTGATGCGCAGGCGCAGGCCGGCGGGCGCATCGAGGCGCTCCATCTTCTCGGCGTCCTGCAAACTGACGAAGGCCATGCCGGCATCGAACTCGGCATGGCCCGCTTCGAAGATGCCCGACACGGTGAAGGTGCGCATGCGCGGCAGCAGGCCGGCCGGCGTGGCCTGGGCCTGCGCCAGCAGCATGGTGACCTTGTCGCCGACCTGCAGGTTCAGCGCCCCGGCCAGCGCGTAGCCGAGCACGATGTTGAAGCTGCCCGGCGTCAGTGTATCGATGCGGCCCTGGCGCATGGTGTTGGCGACTTCGGACACATTGCGCTCCGCTTCCGGCAGGATGCCGCGCACCACGGCCGGACGCATTGCGCCGTCCCTTTGCTGCAGCAGCGCTTCGCTCTGCACGAAGGGCGCGGCGCCCAGCACCGAAGGATTGCGCAGCGCTTCCTTGGCCGCCTCCTGCCACTGCGGCATGCTGCCGCGCGCGTCGAAGACCTCGATGTGGGCCAGCACCGACAGCATGCGGTCGGTCACCTGTTTCTGAAAGCCGTTCATCACCGAGAGCACGATGATCAGGGCCGCCACGCCGAGCGCGATGCCGGCCACTGAGATCAGGGAGATGAAGGAAATGAAGCCGCTGTTGTCGCTGCCCTTGCCGGCGCGCGTGTAGCGCAGGCCGACCAGCCACTCGAAGGGCAATTTATGGATGATGCTCATGTTCGTGTCTTCATTCGTAGCGCAGCGCCTGCGCCGGTTTCACGCGCGCGCCCGCCCAGCTCGGGTAGAGGGTCGCCAGGAAGGCCAGCAGCACGGCCAGACCGCCGATGCTGGCCACGTCCGGCCAGCGCAACTCGGACGGGATCTCGCTGATCAGGTAGATCTCTTTGGAGAGGAACTGGATGCCCAGCAGGCGCTCGATAAAGGGCACGATCACGTCGACGTTCAGCGCCACCGTCACACCCAGCAGCACACCGAGCGCGCTGCCGAGCAGGCCGACCAGGGTGCCCTGCACGATGAAGATCTTCATGATCGAGCGCTTCGATGCGCCCAGGGTGCGCAGGATCGCGATGTCGGACTGCTTGTCCTTCACCGTCATCACCAGGGTCGAGACCAGGTTGAAGGCGGCCACCGCGATGATCATCGCCAGGATGATGAACATCATGCGCTTTTGCGACTCCACCGCCGCGAACCAGACCGGGTTCACCTGCGACCAGTCGCGCAGCACGACCTCGCTGCCGAGCGTGCGGCGCAGCTCGGACGCCACGCGCGGCGCCGCGTGCATGTCGCGCAGGTGCAGGCGCACGCCGGCCGGGCCTTCGATGCGCGCGGTCGTGACGGCGTCGTCCAGGTGGGCGAAAGCGAGCGTGGAATCGAATTCGTAGTGGCCGGCTTCGAAGATGCCGACCACGGTAAAGGCCTGGGTGCGCGGCGCGCTTGGTGCCCCGCCGGCATTGCCCACGGTGCCCAGCAACATGGTGACGCGCTCGCCGACGCCCACCTCGAGCGACTTGGCCAGCGCGCTGCCCAGCACCACGTTCATCGAACCGGGCGTCAGCTTGTCCAGGCTGCCCTGGCGCATCTGGCGCGCCACTTCGGACACCTTCGATTCTTCGCTCGGGATGATCCCGCGCAGGAGGGCCGGCTTCATCACGCCGTCGCGCAGCAGCATGCCCTGCACGTCGGCGAAGGGCGCGCTTGCCACGACCTGCGGATTCTTCGCGGCTTCGCGCCCGACCGCGCGCCAGTCCGGCATGGCGCCGCGCACATCGTAGACCTCGACGTGCGCCAGCACCGACAACATGCGGTCGGTGACTTCCTTCTGGAAGCCGTTCATCACCGACAGCACGACGATCAGCGCGGCGACGCCGAGGGCGATGCCGGCCACCGAGATCATCGAAATGAAGGAAATGAAGCGGTTGCGGCCGCTGCGCTTGCCGGCGCGCGTGTAGCGCAGGCCGACCAAAGCTTCATACGGCAGCTTGTAGATGATGCTCATGAATTTAAGTGTTTGACAACCGACCCCGCAGTTTGCCACAAGAAGCTCATCCGTGACAGCACGCGAGGAAACGATTTGCTCTCCGAGATCGCCTTCGGGACGGCCCACGGCGTCGCTTGCCGGTCCCATTTGGCCTACAATGTCGGGTATGTCCCAGCTTACCGTCGTCCTTCCCTTCGCCCTTCCCATTCCCGAGTTCGCTCCCGACCTGGTGCGCTCCCTGCAGGCGCCTGCACTGGGCGCCCTGCTGAGCCGCACCAGCAGCCGCCAGCGCGTGCCGCTGAACGATGCGGTGCGCGCCTTGCCGCACGAGCAATGGCTGGCGAAGGCGCTCGGGCTGGCAGACGGCGGCGGTCCGGCCTGGGCCGCCGCCGCGATGCGTCGCTTCGGCGTCAAGCCAGAGGCCGGCACCTGGTTCATCGTCAATCCGATCCACATCGAGATCGCGCGCACCCACCTGATGATGGGCGACCCGCGCCACCTGGGTTTATCCGAGCCCGAGTCCCGTGCGCTGTTCGATACCGCCCTGCCCTATTTCGAAGAAGCGGGTCACACGCTGGTCTACGGCGACGCCGGCACCTGGTTCATGCGCGCCGACGACTGGGCGGGCCTGGACACCGCCACGCCCGAGGCCGCGCTGGGCATGGACCTGACCGACTGGATGCCGGCCGGCGAACGCGCGGCGGCTTTCCGCCGCCTGCAGAACGAAGTGCAGATCCTGTGGCACACGCACCCGGTGAACGCGGTGCGGGAGGCGCGCCGGCTGCCGCCGGTGAATGCCTTCTGGGCCTGGGGCGCGGCCGATGCCGGCCGGCTGCCGGCGCCGAACGCGCCGACACTCGCCGTCCTCGATGACGGCGGCGTGGTCGAGCACCTGGCCGACGCCCGCGTCGAAGACCTGGCGCAGTTCGCCGCGGGGATCGATGGCGACACCATCCTGTACTGCGCCAGCGCCGCCCCTTACGCCGTCGGCGCCGACTGGGGCGGCTGGATCGCCCAGCTGCAGCAACTTGAAGCCGCGCTGTTCGCACCCATCTTGGATGCCTTGATGAAGCGTCGCCTGCGCGAAGTGCGCCTGGTGCTGAGCCACCGCGACGCGCTTGCCGAATTCACCACCACCGCCATGGCGCAACGCGCCTTCTGGCGCCGTATCAGCCTGGATAGCCTGCTTTGAAAACCCGTATCGCCACCCGTCCCTGCCCTTTCCGCCAGTCCGAACTGCTGCGCCAGGGCGGGGTGCACCCTGTTCTGGCCCGCATCTACGCCGCGCGCGGCCTGGTCGACGTGCGCGAGCTGTCCTGCGAGCTCACCGCCCTGGTGCCGCCCAGCGGCCTGAAACACATCGATGCGGCGGCCGTGTTCCTGGCCGACGCCATCGCGGCGCGTAAAAAAATGACCATCGTCGCCGACTACGACTGCGACGGCGCCACCGCCTGCGCCACCGCCCTGCGCGGCCTGCGCGCGATGGGCGCCGAGGTCGATTACATCGTGCCCGACCGCGTCGTGCACGGCTACGGCCTGACGCCCGACATCGTCGAGCTGACCGTGCGCGAAAAGGCGCCCGACATCATCGTCACCGTCGACAACGGCATCGCCAGCGTCGACGGCGTCTTGGAGGCGAACCGGCGCGGCATCGAGGTCGTCGTCACCGACCACCACCTGCCGGGCGACACGCTGCCGCCGGCACGCGTGATCGTCAATCCGAACCAGCCGGAATGCGGCTTCCCAAGTAAAAACCTGGCCGGCGTCGGCGTGGTCTTCTACGTGCTGCTAGCCCTGCGCGCAGAACTGCGCCGACGCGGCGTGTTCGATGCCCAGACCCAGCCAAAGCTGGACAACCTGCTCGACCTGGTGGCCCTGGGCACGGTGGCCGACGTGGTGAAACTCGACGCCAACAACCGCATCCTGGTCGCGCAAGGCATCAAGCGCATGCGCGCCGGCCGCATGCACGCGGGCGTGGCGGCCCTGTTCCGCGTGGCCGGACGCGAGGCGCGCAATGCCTCGCCCTTCGACCTGGGGTTCGCCGTCGGCCCGCGCCTGAACGCGGCCGGGCGCCTCGAAGACATGGCGCTCGGGATCGAGTGCCTGACCACCGACGACGAGGGCCGCGCCTGGGCCATCGCCCAGCAGCTCAACGAGATCAACCTGAAGCGGCGCGAGATCGAGGCCGAGATGCAGGACACGGCCCTGCTGCACCTCGATGCCTTCGAGCCCGCGGACTCCAGCACCATCGCCGTCTTCGACGAAGGCTGGCACCAGGGCGTGATCGGCATCGTCGCCTCGCGCCTGAAGGAGAAATTCTTCCGCCCGACGATCACCTTCGCGCCGGGCGGCGCGGGGCTGATCAAGGGGTCGGGACGCTCGATCCCGGGTTTCCACATGCGCGACGCGCTCGACCTGGTGTCGAAGAAGGTGCCGGGCCTGATCGAGAAGTTCGGCGGCCACGCGATGGCGGCGGGACTCACCATCAGGGCCGACTCCTTCGACGCCTTCCAGCAGGCCTTCGAGGCCGTCGGGCGCGCCTGGCTGACCCAGGCCCAGCTCGAGCGCGTCGTCGAGACCGACGGGCCGCTGGAGGACGAGTTCTATTCGACCACCTTCATCGAGTTGTGCGACGGGCAGGTCTGGGGCCAGGGTTTCGCGCCGCCCGTGTTCTGCGACGAATTCCGCGTGCTGAGCCAGCGCATCCTGAAAGAGAAGCACCTCAAGCTGCTGCTGGAGCGGAACGGGCGGCGCTACGATGCGATCTGGTTCGGGCATACCGAAGGGCTGGGCGACCGGGCGCGCGTGGCGTTCAGGCTCGATGCGAACGAGTACAACGGGGTGACCAAGGTGCAGCTGCTGGTGGAGCACGCAGAGCCGGTGTGACAGCCGCTCATCAACCGCTATCGACATGCTAATATCGACCCGTGCCGGGTATCGTGGCCCGGCCGTTTCGAGGAGCGCAATGCATGATCGAAGCACGGCAGTTCACCCTGGTTACCGGCGGCAGTTCCGGCATCGGCCGCGCCATCTGCGAAGCCTTGCTGGCGCAGGGCCGCAGCGTCCTCAATCTCGATTACCGCGCCCCCGCCTGGCACCATGACCAGCTGGTCTCGCTGCAGGCCGACCTGACGAAGCAGGACGCCATCGAAGCGGCCGCGCACGAGATCGCGTCGAAGTACACGGTCATCGCCCTCGTCAACAACGCCGGCGCCACCCGCCCCGGCAGCATCGATACCGCGAATATGGCCGACCTCGACGACGTCGTCGGCCTGCACCTGCGCGCGCCCATCCTGCTGACCCAGGCCTGCCTGCCGGCGCTGCGTGCAAGCGGCCAGGGCCGCATCGTCAACATCTCCTCGCGCGCGGCGCTCGGCAAGCCCGAACGCATCGTGTATTCCGCCACCAAGGCCGGCCTGATCGGCCTGACGCGCACCCTGGCCCAGGAACTGGGCGCCGACGGCATCACCGTCAACGCGGTCGCTCCGGGCCCGATCGCCACGGAGCTCTTCAAGAACAGCAATCCCGAAGGCGCGCCGCAGACGCAGCGCATCCTCGACAGCATCCTCGTCAAGCGCCTCGGCACGCCCGAAGACGTGGCGCGTGCAGCGCTCTTTTTCCTGGCGCCGGAAAACGGCTTCGTCACCGGCCAGGTGCTCTACGTCTGCGGCGGCACCACGTTGGGCGTCGCACCGATCTGAATATCCCTTCAACCACAACAACATCCTGGAGACCCACCATGAAGACTCTCGCACAGACTTTCGCACCCAAGCGCCGCACCCTCGCCCTGGCCATGCTGGCCACCGGCGCCCTCGCGCTGGCGCCGCTCGCCGCCCAGGCCCAGGCCTTCCCGTCGAAAGGCCTGACCATGATCGTGCCCTTCTCGCCCGGCGGCACCACAGACATCCTGGCGCGCGTGGTCGGCGGGTTCATGGCCAAGGACCTGGGCCAGCCGGTCATCATCGACAACCGCCCCGGCGCCGGCGGCAACATCGGCGCCCAGATGGTGGCGCGCGCGGCGCCGGACGGCTACACGATCCTGATGGGCACCGTCGGCACCCACGCGATCAACCAGAGCCTGTACAAGAAGATGCCCTTCGATCCGATCAAGGATTTCGCGCCGGTCTCGCGCGTGGCGCTGGTGCCGAACCTGCTGGTGGCAAATCCATCGCAACCCTTCAAGACGGTCAAGGAACTGATCGCCTATGCAAAAGCCAATCCGGGCAAGGTGACCTTCGCCTCGTCCGGCAGCGGCACCTCGATCCACCTGTCGGGCGAGATGTTCCAGCAGATGGCGGGCGTCGAGATGCAGCACATCCCATATAAAGGCAGTGCGCCGGCCCTGACCGACCTGTTGGGCGGCCAGACAGCCATCATGTTCGACAACATGCCGTCGGTGATCGGCCACGTCCGCGCCGGCAAGCTGCGTCCGATCGCGGTCACCACGCCGACCCGCTCGCCGGCCCTGCCGGACGTGCCGACGATTGCCGAATCGGGCGTGCCGGGCTACAGCGCCACGTCCTGGTTCGGCATCCTGGCCCCGGCCGGAACGCCGGCGCCGGTGATCGCGAAGCTGAATGCCTCGATCCTGAAAGCGCTGGCCGATCCGGAAGTGAAGAAGAAGCTGGCCGAGCAAGGCGCCGAGCCGCATGGGGAGAAGCCGGAGCAGTTCGCGGAGTTCATTCGCAGCGAGACGGCGAAGTGGGGGCAGACGGTGAAGGTGTCGGGCGCGACGGCGGATTAATCGAGCGCTGAAAACGCGTGGAGTCGGGACTCCGGTGAACCCGTCATTGAGGCCATTGGCCTCAATGACCCCTACGGGTACCGATAATCGTAGGGTGGAGTCCTGACTCCACGCGTGACGGCGCCAAGATAATCAGCGCCCGCAATCGCACCCGCGATCGAACACTACCCGCCAGGTCCCCGGCCCTTCCAGCCGCCAGACCGAATTGAAACGCCCCACCTGCTTGCCCGCCGCATCGCGCACCGGCCCGCTGCTGAACGCCAGCGTTCCCGAAGCCAGCACCTCGACCTCTTCGGGATCCCAGGAAAACGGCGCATCCGGCTTGTCGAAATACGGCCGCCAGCCCTCGGCCACGTCTTCCTTGCCGCGCAATGCGCCGCCCGGCCGCATGAACACCGCCTCGCGCGACAGGTGGTCGGTGAAGGCATCGAAGTCGCGCCTGGCCATGCTGGCGGCAAACGCGCGCTCGGCCGCGATCACCTGCTGGCGCAGGTCGCCGGGCGCCACGCGCGAACCGCGCGCGACGGCGAGCGCCGCAGCCGCAACGCACCCCAGTACCAGTAAGAAGAGCCCCGCCGAACGCCAACGCATAGGAGTACCTTTCCTTTCGAACATTTTCCTTTCGACAACTCGGCGCCAATTCTGTCATGGTGCACACGGCTTGACAACCGTCAGTTGCAGCCACTCCGGAAACGGAGTATAAATACTCCAGAATTGGAGGACACGATGAACCTGGCCTATTCCTATCCGAAAAGCCGCTTCGAGCCGGCCGTGCTGGTGGACCTGAATTCGCGCGCCGAGCGCGAGCGCCTGTCGAAGTCGGCCCTGACCGGCTTCTTCAAGCTGGCCGGCGCCTGGCAGCTGCGCGACGAAGATGCGCGCGAGCTCCTCGGCGGGCTGGGCGCCTCTTCTTTCTACGACTGGAAGAAGAACCCGGACCGGGTGCTCGAGGTCGACCGCATCACCCGCATTTCCTACCTGCTCGGCATCTACAAGGCCCTGCACATCCTGTACGGCGACAAGCTGGCCGACGAATGGGTGCACCTGCCCAACACCAACATCATCTTCGGCGGCCGCACGCCGCTCGCCGTGATGCTGGGCGGCGGCCTGCTGGCCATGCAGACGGTGCGCCAGCTGCTCGACGCGCGCCGCGGAGGCCTCTGATCTTGGCGGCCGCGCACAAACTGCCCGCGCTGACGGCGCTGCGCCAGTTCGACACCTGCCGCCTGCTGCCCTCGCGTTTCGCCGACCTCGAGGATTCGGTGCTGGCCCCGCTCGCCGACAGCGACGCCACCCTGCGCGACCTGTTCGACCTCGACAACGCCACCAACGAGCGCCTGCGCGGAGAAGCCGGCCTGCTGCCCGGGATCGGCGTGGACGAACTGGTGTTCGGCGTGCCGAACTTCCGCATCATCAATGCGGCCTATACCTATGCCCGGCCCGAAGGCAGCCGCTTCAACGACGGCCGGCGCGGCGCCTGGTACTGCGCCTTCGACGTCGAAACAGCGCTGGCAGAAGTCAGCTTCCATAAAACCGTCGAATACCAGGAAATCGATCGCTTCGACGACAACGTCACCTACCAGGCGATGCTGGCCGACTTCAACGCGGGCTTTCACGACATCCGCGGCATGGGGGCCTTCGCCAGATGCCTCGACCCCAGCAGCTACGTCGCCTCGCAAGAGCTGGCCAATACCCTCCTCGAGCTCGGCTCCATGGGCGTGATCTACCCGAGCGTGCGTGCGCCGCAGGGCACCAACCTCGCCTGCTTCCGTCCTGCGCTGGTGGGCAATGTGCGCAAGGGAGCTGCCTATCGGTTAACATGGGCGGGTTCGCCGCTTCCGACGGTCGAACTCATCTGATCCACGAGCAAAAGCATGCAAACCAAGCCCGAAAACGACACCGAACTGCACGACAAAATCAACCGCGAAACCGGCCGCATCGCCTGGAGCGAGCTGGAGCGCCACTTCGCCCAGGGCAACGTGATCTACGTCAGCGAAGAACTCGACCTGATCGACGTCGCCGTCCGCATCTCGCACGACGACAAGGACCACATCAGCCGCTGGATGAGCGAGGGCAAGGTCGCCAAGGTATCCGACCTGCAGGCCCAGACCTGGAGCGCCAGCGGCGTCGCCCTGTGGGCCTCGGTCGTCCATCCCTTCATCCTCGTCCAGCCCGAAAAGAAGCAGTTGCACTAATTGCACATCAATTGCAACATCGCTATCACGCGATGTTGCAATTTTGCTGCATGGCATCATTTATTCCTGCAAGACTGGTATACTTCCCCTGACAGCGGACTGCAGGCGTTCCCACGCAGGACAGCCGCTGACCGTCTGCAGTCGAACCGCGGCCCAGCGCCGCTCTATCATCGGGAATCCAACGTGAAGAACCTCAAGATCGGTGTCCGCCTGGGCGCCGGATTTGCCCTCGTCCTCGCCCTGCTGCTGGCGGTGACCGTCACCGCCCTGCTGCGCATGCAGGAAGCCGGCGACATGACCAGCCGCCTCGTGCACACCAGCATCAAGAACCAGCGCAACGTGGCCGAATGGGGCAAGCTGATCGAGCTGAACAGCGCCAACCTGGAAACCGCCTATGTGACCGAGGACACGGCCGTGATCGACCGCATCGAAGCGCGCATGAAGGCCGTGTCGGCGCGTTCCACCGAATTGCAGAACGAAGTCGAAGGCTCGCTGCGCAACGAAGGCGTGCGCGCCCAGTTCGCGCGCGTCAAGGCCGCGCGCGACCCTTACCTGAAGGCGCGCGGCGCGCTGCTGGCCGCCAAGCGCGCCGGCGACGTGCAGGGCGCGGACCGTATCTACGCCCAGGAGCTGATGCCGCTGAGCGAGGCCTTCCTGGCCGAGATGAACAAACTCGCCAGGATGCAGATCGAAGCGGCCGACGGCGTCGCGACCTCGATCCTCGACTCTTATTCGAATACCCGCATCATCCTGATCGTCCTGGGCCTGAGCGCCCTGCTGATCGGGATCGGCGGCGCCTACGTCATCACCCGTTCGATCACCGTGCCGCTGCGCCATGCGGTCGGCTTCGCCCAGCGCGTCGCGCGCGGCGACCTGACGAGCCGCGCCGCCGCCACCGAGCGCGACGAGACCGGCGACCTGCTGCGCGCGCTCGCCAGCATGTCGAAGGCGCTGGCCGACATCGTCGGTAACGTGCGCAGCGGTACCGGCGCCATCGCCACCGCATCGAACGAGATCGCCAGCGGCAATGCGGACCTCTCGGCCCGTACCGAACAGCAGGCCGGTTCGCTCGAAGAAACCGCCTCCTCGATGGAAGAACTGACCTCGACCGTACGCCAGAACGCCGACAACGCCCGCGAAGCCAACAAGCTGGCCAAGAACGCGGCCGCGATCGCCGGCGAAGGCGGCGCCGTGGTAGCCGAAGTGGTGGCGACCATGGGTTCGATCAACGAGTCCTCGCGCAAGATCGTCGACATCATTTCGGTCATCGACGGCATCGCCTTCCAGACCAATATCCTGGCCCTGAACGCGGCCGTGGAAGCGGCGCGTGCCGGCGAACAGGGCCGCGGCTTCGCGGTCGTCGCCGGAGAGGTACGCAACCTGGCCCAGCGTTCGGCCAGCGCCGCCAAGGAGATCAAGGCCCTGATCGACGACTCGGTCGGGAACGTGGAAGCGGGTGCCAGGCAGGTCGACCGCGCCGGCGCCACCATGAACGACATCGTGCGCAGCATCGAGCACGTGACCAGCATCATGGCCGACATCGCCAACGCCAGCGAAGAGCAAAGCGCCGGCATCGAGCAGGTCAACAGCGCGATCGTCGACATGGACAGCGTCACCCAGCAGAACGCGGCCCTGGTCGAACAGGCCGCCGCCGCGGCGGAATCGATGCAGGACCAGGCCGCGCGCCTGGCCCAGCTGGTCAGCACCTTCAAGCTGGACGAGGCGGCCGGCGCTCCCGCGGCCCGCACGCCTGCACGCGCAGCCGGCGTACATCAGCTGGCGCTGGCCGCCGTCTAAATCCCCGCGGCCGACGCCGGCTCAGGCCGGGACCAGCGCCCTGCCGCGTCCCTGCTCTTCCAGCTGGAAGGTATTCACGACGCCGGCCAGCTGGTCGGCCTGCAGGCGCACGATGGCCTGGTCCACCTGCTCGATGCCCGCGCTCTGCAAGCGCGTCGCGTCAAGGATCTGGCCAATGATGTCGGTCACGCGCTGCCCCCCGTCACCACCTTGCGCATGGTCTCGCCGGCCTGGCCGACCAGCACCGTGCCGGCGCCGACCTCGCTCATCGGGTCTTCGATCAGCACCTTGATCTCGCGCGCCGCCGCGGCCGCCGCGTTCAGGGCCAGGATATCGGCTTGGAACGCGACGCCGTCGATGACGGAAATGATGTCCTCGATGCGGCGCGCGGATTCGTGAATCAGGTTCCTGGTTGCGACCACGCCGTCGACCGCGGCGCCGCCCTGTGGCCCGGATCCGGTTTATTGACGAAATCGCACAGGATTTCGAATGATCAATTTCTATATTGCAACGAGAAGTCACGACTTTGTTGCTTTGATCATCACTTTTCGTTGAGTGCAAGGAAGTACCGAATAGATTCATCAAATCAGCTATACTTCAATAAACTTAGGAATATTGATGAACAGCAATTTAATGGAAGAGGATCCCATCCTGACCACCAGTGCCGCCGCGCGCCTGCTCGGCGTGGCGACCAGTACTGTGCAGCTGTGGATGGAAAGCGGCGCCATCGAATCATGGAAAACGCCGGGCGGCCACCGCCGCACGCGCGAGAGCCATATCCGCGCTCTGATGAACCGGGTGTCGGGCCAGCCGGGCGCGCCGGAACGGCGCCTGCCGCCGACGCCGACCGATCCCGAATTCCTGCCCAATCCCGAGCCGGGCTTCCCGGTGCCCGATGACGAAGCCCAGCGCCTTGCCGCGCTGGCCGCCACCGGCCTGGTGGACACCCCGCAGGAAGAACGCTTCGACCGCATCGTGCGCCTGGCCTCGAAAGTGACCGAGTCGCCGATCGCCCTGATCTCGCTGCTGACGGCGCGCCGCCAGTGGTTCAAGGCGCGCGTCGGCCTGCCGGCCCAGCAGACGCCGCGCGAGTGGGCCTTCTGCACCCATGCGATCCTGCAGGACGGTCCTTTCGTGGTGGAAGACGCGATCAGCGACGCCCGCTTCTCCGGCAACCCGCTGGTGCTGGCCGCCCCGCACATGCGCTTCTACGCCGGCGTGCCACTGCGCGACCGCGCGGGCAATGCGATGGGAACCCTGTGCGTGATCGACCGCGAACCGCGCAAGCTGCGCGCGGCGGAACTGGAAGCGCTGGTGGATCTCGCGGCGATTGCGGCCAACGAGATCGAGGCCTCTGGCGAGAATTGATCGTCGGTGGGCACGGAGCGCCCACCCTACCTTACTACTGACGTTGCTAAAACGTAGGGTGGGCGCCCCGTGCCCACCAAAACGCGGCGTCATTGGTGGCGTGTGTATCAACGACGTCCAGGCGTAAACATGACGCCGCCCCGTGGTGGGCACGGGGCGCCCGATAAAACCGTGGTCGAGGCCATTGGCCTCGACCACCCCTACCCTACTGATGCTGCAAAGCGTGCTCCGCCTGGCGCATCAGCAGCTCCGCCTTGCGCGGGTCCGGTTCGCGCAGCGCCAGTTCCTGCAAGGCGGCCGGATGGCCGGCCTCCGCGGCCTGCTCCAGCCAGCGCCGCGCCGCCGCCTCGTCGCGCGGCACGCCCTCTCCCGCCGCCAGCATGTTCGACAGCGTAAACATCGCCTGCGGCAGACCGGCGCGCGCGGCCTGCTCCATCAGGCGCGCCGCCTGCGCCGCATCGGGCGCGACGCCGGTGCCGTTGCGGTAGCCGAGCGCCTGCTGGTAGGCCGCCTGTGCATTCCGCACCGGCTCGGCGGCCTGCGCGGCGCTTGCCAGCGCCAGCGCCAGCAGCAGCGCCCTCACTTCGACAGATCCAGTTCGTACAGCGCGAAGCCCTTGCCCAGGCCGTCGTCGGCCTTGGCTTCGCGCACGTTCTCCAGCCCGGCTTCGCGCGCCAGCCCGATCATGCCGGGAGCCGAATGGAAGACCACGGGACCGGCCGACTTCACCTGCGCGAAACGCCAGCTGCGCGTACTGCCGTGCGCGGCGCGGCTCAGCTTTTTCACGTCGCGGATATAGGCGATCAGCACGTCGCGGCTGGTATCGGGCGAGGCGACGACGGTCTTGCTGCCGTCCAGGCCGGGGAAGTTGCCGCCGCCGCTGGCGCGGTAGTTGTTGGTGGCGACGATGAATTCCTGATTCGGCTCGACCGGCACGCCGCGCAGCGCCAGCTTGCGGATGCGCGATCCCGGCGGCTGCGTGACGTCGATCTCGTAGCTGATCTCGCTGGAGGTCGGCGTGTCGAAGTTATAGCTCGGCACCGAGGCGTTGACCAGTTCCTGCGGGCCCGTCTTGTTCGGGTCGATCGTATTGAAGCGGCGCGCCGAGGTCTCGAGCCAGGCTTTCAGGCCCGCGCCGTCGATCTTCACCGCGTACAGCGCGTTCGGGTACAGGTAGAGGTCGGCCGCGTTGTTCAGGGCCAGGTTGCCGGCCGGGACGTCGGTGAAGTCGAAGGCGCCGGCCAGGCCGCTCTTGAACGGCGCCGACATCGACAGCACCGGCAGCTTCGCGTATTGCGGCAGGTTGGCGGCGATGTACTTTTTCACGTAGTCCGTCTGGGCCGCGTTGACGACCTGCAGCGCCGACGGGTCGCCCACGTCCGCGAAGTAGGTCGTCATGCGGAAGTCCGTGCTGCCCACCGGCGTCTTCACGTAGGCGATGGTCGCCTCGTGCTCGGCGCGGATCAGGTCCATCACGGCCGGGTCGGCCGCGACGAAGCTTTTATCCGCATTCTGCGCCGCGCGCGCTTCGACCACGGTCTTGTCCTTCTCGACCGTCCAGCGCTTGCCGTCGGCGCGCAGCTGCAGCGCGATCACGCCCAGGTGCTTGCCCCACAAATTCGCCATCACGGTCGGCACGCCGTGCACCAGGCCCCTGGCCTTGTCGACGCCCGGCAGGTTGAATTGCGGCGCGGTGCTGGCCGCGTTCGGGAACAGCTGGTGCGAGTGACCGAGCAGCATCGCGTCCACGCCCGGCACCTGGGCCAGGTACCAGCCGGCGTTTTCCATCTGCGGCGTGTAGGGATTGGCATCCAGGCCGCCGTGGGCGATCGCCACCACGATGTCGGCGCCTTTCTTGCGCATCTCGGGGATGTACTTCAGGGCCGCCTCGCGCACGCCCGTGGTGTAGACCTTCCCTTCCAGCCAGCGCTTGTCCCAGGACATGATGGTCGGCGGCGTGAAGCCGATGATGCCGACCTTGACTGTTGCCGTGATCGGCTTGCCATTCGCGTCCTGCGCGCTGAGCTTCTTCTCGACGATGCGGTAAGGGGCGAACAGCGGCTGCTTCGTTTTGACGCTGTAGACGTTGGCCAGCACCTGCGGGAAAGCGGGGCCGGCGCAGCGCTTGGGCTGCGCGACGCCGGCCACCTTGAAGCGGTTACCCGTCACCTGGCTCAGGTAGGCCAGGCCATAGTTGAATTCATGGTTGCCGATCGAGGCGCCGTCATACTTGAGCGCATTCATGACCTTGTAGATGCCGAGCGTCTGCTCGCAGCCCAGCGGTTTCACCAGCGCCTGCCAGTCGGCCAGCGCATTGCCCTGGATCGTGTCGCCGTTGTCGAACAGGACGGTGTTCGGGAACTCGGCCCGTGCCTGCGCGATCAGGCGCGCCGTGCGGTCCAGGCCGATCGAAGGCTCGGCGGCCAGCTTGAAATAGTCGTAGCCGACCACGTTCGAATGCAGGTCGGTGGTTTCCAGCACGGCCAGCGTGGCGCTGGCGCCTTTCGGAGCGGCAGGTGCCGCGAGAGCCAGGGCTGGCAGGGTGGCGAGGACGGCAATGCCGATCTGGCAAGGTTTCAGGTGGCGCATGGGGGATTCTTCAGATGGAAGGCAAGTGAAATTCGGCCGATGATACGGCAGTCGCGGCCAGTGCAGCAAGGCGCACCGGCCCGTGGGGCGCTGGGGTATAATCGAAGGTTCGATTCAACTCATTAAAAATGCCAAGATCATGGAAGCTGAACGCATCAACGCCATCGCCGCCCTGCTGAACGACCTCACCGGTCGCGAAGCCGAACTTCGGAGGTATCTTTGACTTCGATCGGAAGGCAGAGAAACTAGAGCAGGTCAACGAAGAACTCGAAGATCCGACCGTCTGGAACGACCAGAAACGGGCGCTGGATCTCGGTAAAGAAAAGAAGGCGCTCGAAGGCGTCGTGCTCACGCTCGAGAAGGCGAAAGCCGACCTCGCGGACAGTGCCGACCTGTTCGAGATGGGCCGCGAAGAAGGCGACGACGACACCATCGAGGCGGTCGAAGCCGACCTCGAAGGCATCAAGACCGTCATCGAGCAGATGGAATTCCGCCGCATGTTCAGCAACCCGATGGACCATGCGAACTGCTTCATCGACATCCAGGCCGGCGCCGGCGGCACCGAAGCCCAGGACTGGGCCTCGATGCTGCTGCGCCAGTACCTGCGCTACTGCGAGCGCAAGGGCTTCAAGGCCGAGGTGATGGAAATGTCCGAGGGCGAGGTTGCCGGCATCAAGACCGCGACCATCAAGGTCGAGGGCGAGTACGCCTACGGCCACCTGCGCACCGAGACCGGCGTGCACCGCCTGGTCCGCAAGTCGCCGTTCGACTCGGCCAATGGCCGCCACACCTCGTTCACCTCGCTGTTCGTGTATCCGGAAGTCGACGAATCCTTCGAGATCGAGATCAACCCGGCCGACGTGCGCATCGATACCTACCGCGCGTCGGGCGCCGGCGGCCAGCACATCAACAAGACCGACTCCGCGGTGCGCCTGACGCACGCCCCGTCGGGCATCGTCGTGCAGTGCCAGAACGACCGTTCCCAGCACCGCAACAAGGCCGAAGCCTTCGACATGCTGCGTGCGAAGCTGTTCGAACTCGAGATGCGCAAGCGCATGAGCGAGCAGCAGAAGCTGGAAGACTCGAAGACCGACGTCGGCTGGGGCCACCAGATCCGTTCCTACGTGCTCGACCAGTCGCGCATCAAGGACTTGCGTACCGGCTTCGAGACCGGCAACACCAAGAACGTGCTGGACGGCGACCTGGACGATTTCATCTCGGCCTCGCTGAAGCAGGGCGTCGGTGCGGGCGCGAGCGCATGATGGCAAAGCGTGCCCTGATCTTCGACATGGACGGCACCATCGTCGACAACATGGCCTTCCATACGCAATCGTGGATCACCTTCTTCGAGCGCCGCGGCCGCGCCATTGATGCGGACGAATTCTTCCGCACCACGGCCGGTCGCCAGGGCAAGGAGATCATCCGTTCCCACATGGGCGAGCACCTGGACGACGATGAAGTCGCCGTGCTCAACCACGAGAAGGAAGCCGTGTACCGCGAGCTGTATGCGCCGCACCTGAAGGCCGTCGCAGGCTTCGAAGACCTGATCGCCGACGCGCGCTCGCAGGGGATCGCACTCGCGGTCGGTACCGCCGCGCCGCCGGCCAACGTCGAGTTCACGCTCGACGGCCTGGACCTGCGCCGCCATTTCGAAACGATCGTCGGCGCCACGGACGTCCCGCGCGGGAAACCGCATCCGGACGTGTTCCTGGAAGCGGCGAAACGCTGCGGCGCCGAACCGGCCGACTGCATCGTCTTCGAAGATGCGCCCCTGGGCGTGGAAGCCGCGCGCCGCGCCGGCATGCGCGTGGTGGTGATCACCACGACCCTGCCGCGCGAAGCTTTCGCCGAATTCGACAACGTGATCGCCATCGTCGACGATTTCGAGAGCCTGTCGCTCGAATCGCTCTTCGCCTGAACAAACCAACAAGAGTTGAACCAACCATGACTACGGAAAACCAAGAGAACACGACGCCTGCCGCATCTGCACCACCGGCGGCGTCCGATGAAAACAAGATCATGACCGAGCGCCGCGCCAAGCTGGCCGCCATTCGTGAAAAAGGCGTCGCCTTCCCGAACGACTTCAAGCCGCAGCACAAGGCGGCCGAACTGGTCGAGCAGTACGGCGCCCTGTCGCGTGAGGAGCTGGAAGAAAAAGCCATCCCCGTGGTGCTGGCCGGCCGCATGATGCTGAAACGCGAAGCCGGCAAGAAGGCCGCTTTCGCCACGCTGCAGGATTCGTCGGGCGTGCGCGCCGACGGCCGCATCCAGATCTACGTGACCCTGGACGCCACCGGCGAAGCCGCGATGGAAGCCTTCCGCACCTACGACCTGGGCGACATCCTGGGCGTGGAAGGCACGCTGTTCAAGACCAAGGTCGACGAGCTGACCATCAAGGTGACGACCCTGCGCCTGGTGACCAAGTCGCTGCGCCCGCTGCCCGATAAATTCCACGGCCTGGCGGACCAGGAGACGAAATATCGCCAGCGCTACGTCGACCTGATCATGAACGAAGAGACGCGCCGCACCTTCAAGGCGCGTACCGCCGCGCTGTCGTCGATGCGCCGCTTCATGGAAAAGAACGGCTTCATGGAAGTCGAGACCCCGATGCTGCACCCAATTCCGGGCGGCGCCGCGGCCAAGCCTTTCATCACCCACCACAACGCGCTCGACATGCAGATGTTCCTGCGTATCGCGCCCGAGCTGTACCTGAAGCGCCTGGTGGTCGGCGGCTTCGACCGCGTGTTCGAGGTGAACCGCAACTTCCGTAACGAGGGCGTGTCGATCCGTCACAATCCTGAATTCACGATGATGGAGTTCTACGCGGCCTACACCGACTACAGCTGGATCATGGACTTCACCGAAGCCGTGATCCGCCAGGCGGCGATCGACGCCCAGGGCACGGCCGTGTTGAACTACGGCGGCCGCGAGCTCGACCTGTCGAAGCCGTTCCGCCGCCTGACCATCGTCCAGGCGATCAACACCTACGCGCCGCACTACACGGCCGAGCAGCTGGACGACGCCGAGTTCATCAAGGCGGAGCTGAAGAAGTTCGGCGTCAAGCCTTTCGCCACCGCGGGCCTGGGCGCGCTGCAGCTGGCCCTGTTCGAAGAGACGGCCGAAGCCCAGCTGTGGGAGCCGACCTTCATCATCGACTACCCGGTCGAAGTCTCGCCGCTGGCGCGCGCCTCCGACAGCCGTGACGGCATCACCGAGCGTTTCGAGCTCTTCATGGTGGGCCGCGAGATCGCCAACGGCTTCTCCGAGCTGAACGATCCGGAAGACCAGGCGGCGCGTTTCCTGTCGCAGGTGGAAGCCAAGGATGCCGGGGACGAAGAGGCGATGTACTACGACGCCGACTACATCCGCGCGCTGGAATACGGCATGCCGCCGGCCGGTGGCTGCGGTATCGGCATCGACCGTTTGATCATGATCCTGACGGATTCGCCGAATATTCGCGACGTGCTGTTGTTCCCGCACTTGCGTAAGGAAGACTGATCGCTTGATCGGATAAGAAACGGGACGCCAAGGCGTCCCGTTTCTTTTGTTGGCTGCGGTTGTGGCGTAAGGTGGGCGGGTCTCCCGCCCACGCGGCGATACGTGGCGGCGAGATCGTCGAACACGACATCGGCGCCCGTCCCGATACCGCGTGGGCGGGGAACCCGCCCACCTTACGTCCCGGCGCCCGCTCTATTGAACGATCGTATAGCAAGGCACATACGCCTTGCCCGGCAGTTTCATGCGGCTCTGCTCCACGAACGACGCCAGCAGCGCATCCATCGGCCCCATGATGTCCGGATCCCCGTGGATCTCGTACTTCCCGTGCTTCTCGATCTCGCGGATCCCTTCTTCCTTCACGTTCCCCGCCACCACCCCCGAAAACGCCCGGCGCAGGTTCGCGGCCAGCAGGTGCGTCTCCTGGTTCTTGTGCAGCGACAGGTTGCGCATGTTCTCGTGGGTCGGCTTGAAGGGCTTCTGGAATTCCTGGTCGATCTTCAGGCGCCAGTTGAAGTAATAGGCGTCGCTCTTTTCCTTGCGGTACTCGCGCACCAGCTTGATCCCGGCGTGCATCTCGCGCGCGACCGCGTCCGGGTCGTCGATGATGATCTTGTAGCGCGCCTGGGCGCGCGGGCCCAGCGTGTGGGCGATGAAGCCGTCGATCTGTTCGAAGTATTCGCGCGCCGTCGCCGGCCCCGTAAACACCAGCGGGAACGGCATCTCGGCATTGTCCGGATGGAGCAGGATGCCGAGGATGTAGAGGATCTCTTCGGCGGTGCCGGCGCCGCCCGGGAACACGACGATGCCGTGGCCGGTGCGGACAAAGGCTTCCAGGCGCTTCTCGATGTCCGGCATGATGACCAGGTCGTTGACGATCGGGTTCGGCGATTCGGCGGCGATGATGCCGGGTTCGGAGATGCCGAGGTAGCGTCCGCCGTGAAGGCGCTGCTTGGAGTGGCCGATGGCCGCGCCCTTCATCGGGCCCTTCATCGCGCCCGGGCCGCAGCCGGTGCAGATGTCGAGTTCGCGCAGGCCGAGGGCGTAGCCGACTTCTTTCGAATAGTTGTATTCGATGCGGTTGATCGAGTGGCCGCCCCAGCACACGACCAGGTTCGGATTGCGCTGCGGCTGCAGGACGTTGGCGTTGCGCAGGATGTGGAACACCGCGTCGGTGATGCCTTCCGGTTTGCTCAGGTTGAATTTCGGGTTTTCGGTGATCTCGAAATGGACGTAGACGATGTCGCGCAGGACGGCGAACAGGTGTTCGTGGATGCCCTTGATCATCTTGCCGTCGACGAAAGCGATGGCCGGGGCGCCGCGGATGTCGAGCTTGATGCCGCGCTCGCGCTGGATGATGCTGATCTCGAAGCTGCTGTAGCGCTCGAGCAGTTCCTTGCCGTCGTCGATCGAACTGCCGCAGTTCAGGACCGCGAGCGCGCACTTGCGGAAAATATTGTAGAGGCCGCCCTGGCTGGTATCGAGCAGCTTGGCCACTTCGGCCTTCGACAGCACTTCGAGCCGGCCTTCGGGGGAAATCAGGGTATCGATGACTTCGTAGTTCATGCAGTTCTTCCTTTCTAATGCGCCGGGAATAAAGGCTTCCGGAAATAATGCTGGCCGTTTCACCAATATACGACAAAGGCGCCGGGGACGCCGGCGCGTGCGCGTCAATTGTGCAATCAGGCAACGTCATCGTGCGTGGACGCACCATCCGCGCGCGTGTTTACCACAATGACAAAAATTTTTCTTGAGGTAAGCAAATTCCTCTAAAATGCGTCCCAGCTGGAAATGTCTGTATATCCTGCATTTCCATAAAACAGTCGTTCTCAAAACTCTATTTTCGGAGGGACCCGCATGAGCGGAGCAGCAGCTACACCCGGCAAAGAAGTCGCCATTCCAGAGTTCAAACAGATCATGGGTCACCCAGCACCGCTGTGGATGCTGTTCATGACCGAATTCTGGGAACGCTTCGCTTTCTACGGCATCCGTTGGGCCCTCGTGCTCTACATCGTCGCCCAGTTCTACGGCGGCAGCGGCGTGGGCCAGGCCGACGCCAACCTGACCTATGGTTCCTACCTCGCGCTGGTGTACGCCGGCGCCGTCTTCGGCGGCCTGATCGCCGACCGCGTGATCGGCTACCAGCGTTCGATCCTGATCGGCGCCGTCTTCATGGCGGCCGGCCTGTTCATGATCACGATCCCGAACCAGGACGTCTTCAAGCTGGGCCTGGCCACCATCATCGTCGGTAACGGCATGTTCAAGCCGAACATCTCGACCATGGTCGGCAAGCTCTACAGCATGGCCGACACCCGCCGCGATTCCGGCTTCACCATCTTCTACATGGGCATCAACGCGGGCGCCTTCATCGCCCCGATCCTGACCCAGATCCTCGCGCAGAAGCTGGGCGACGGCACCACGCCGGCCTACAAGGTCGTGTTCTTCGCGTCCGGTATCGGCATGCTGATCAGCCTCGTGTGGTTCTACATCGGCCGCAAGACCCTGGCCGGCATCGGCCGCCCGGAGCCGCAGGCCGAAGGCATGGGCCGTCCGCTGGCCGTCATCATCGGCAGCATCGTCGTGATCCCGGTCGTGTACTTCCTGCTGAAACTCGGCGCCGGCACCATCCAGGGCATCCTGACCGTGCTGTTCGTCCTGCTCGCCGTCATGCTGATGATCGAAGGCATCCGTAACGGCAAAGTGGCGCGCGACAAGACCATCGCCATGATGATCATCTTCGCCTTCAACATCCTGTTCTGGATGTTCTTCGAACAGGCCGGCAGCTCCTTCACCTTCCTGGCCGACCAGATCGTCGACCGCGACCTGAACGGCTTCATCTTCCCGGTCGCCTGGTTCCAGAGCGTGAACTCGGTCGCCATCATCGCGTTTGCCCCGATCATCGCCGCCATCTGGGTGATGCTGGGCCGCCGCAACGCCAACCCGTCGATCCCGCGCAAGTTCGGCCTGGGCCTGATCTTCAACGGCCTGGCCTTCGGCCTGCTGATGTACGCGCTGTCGACCCTGGTCGACGACGCCGGCAAGATCCCGTTCTGGACCCTGTTCTCGGTCTACTTCATCCAGTCGGTGGGCGAGCTGTGCCTGTCGCCGATCGGCCTGTCGATGGTCACCAAGCTGGCGCCGGTGCGCCTGGTCGGCCTGGGCATGGGCGGCTGGTTCCTGTCGACCGGTATCGGCAACAACCTGTCGGGCATCTTCGCCTCGCACGTATCGGGCGAATCGGGCATGTCGATCGCCTCGGCGCTGGACGGCTACACCTTCGGCTTCTGGTCGCTGGTGGGCGGCGGCATCCTGCTGTTCCTGATCGCACCGCTGATCCAGAAGCTGATGCACGGCGTGAAGTAATTCTTCTTTCGCTTCAAGCAAAACGGCAGCCTCGGCTGCCGTTTTTTATTGCGGCGCGCCGGCGCTCCTGGGCCTCCTGTCCAGCGCCAGCTCCATCTGCGCCATCTCCTCCTCGATCCAGGCCCGGAAGCGCTGCACCTTGCCCATGTTTTCCTTGTGCGGATTGGCGAGGAAGCGGTAGCCCTGCTCGAAGCGCGCGCTCTTGCAGGCGATCTGGCGCAGCGCACCGGAAGCGATGTCCTGGCAGGCGATCCCGTAAGGCACCAGGGCCACGCCCTGCCCCGCCACGGCGGCCTGCACCAGTACCCCCCAGTGGCTGTAGGCGCGCGAAAAATCGTAGTCCCCTTTCAAGGCCCGGTTCTCGTTGAGCAGCTGCAGCCAGCGCTCGGGCGACTTCTCGCACAGCAGCGGCCAGTTGTTCAGGTCCGCCAGGGTCAGCGCGGCCTGGTCCGGGGCCAGGAGCTCGGGGCTGTAGACGGGCACCAGGCGCTCGCGAAACAGGGTCGAGGGATCGCCGTCGCGCACCGAGCCGTAGCGCACGGCGACGTCGGTGGTGTCGGCTTCCAGGTCAACCGGGGCATCGTTCGAATCGATGCGGATGTCGAGTTCCGGATACAGCTTGGTAAAGCGGTGCATGCGCGGCACCAGCCACTTGATCGCGAACGAGTGCGTGGTCGAGATGCGCAGCACCGACTCCTCGTCGCCGCGCTGCAGGGCTCCGACTTTCGCGCGCAGGTCGGCCAGCATGCGCCCGACTGCGATCGACAATTCCTCGCCCTTGGCGGTCAGGGCGATGTGGCGCGGGTGGCGCACGAACAAGGGAAAGCCGACCGCTTCTTCCAGCTGTTTCACCTGCAGGCTGACCGCCGCCGGCGTCTTGTGCAGCTCGCGCGCGGCCAGCTTGAAGCTGCCCCAGCGCGCCGCACACTCGAAATCGATGAACCCGGAGAGACTGCGCAAGGGTTTCATGGCGCCTCCATGCATAAACTATTCTTATTCATAGCGCTCACTTTTTCTCGGTTGTGCGAATTTGTTGCTGAGCACAAAATATATCCGATTCGTCAAGGAGAAGCCATGCACAAGGATATATTGGTGATCGGCGGGACCCGCTATTTCGGCAAGCTGCTGGTGCAGCGCCTCGTGCGCGCCGGCCACCGGGTGACGATCGCCACCCGCGGCTACGCCCCCGACCCGTTCGGCAGCCGCATCGAGCGCATCCGCGTCGACCGCCGCAACGAAACGGCCATGCGCGCCGCTTTCGCCGGCAAGCGCTACGACCTCGTGTTCGACCAGATGTGCTACAGCCCGCTGGATGCCGCCATCGCCGTGCGTACCTTCGCCGGCAAGGTCGGGCGCTACGTGATGACTTCCACGATCGACGTCTACCGCGGCGTGCAGCCCTCCGGCGGCGCCCTGCTCGAATCCGACCTGCCGGTACTGGCCCAGCGCATCGACACGCAGTATCCCTGGCACGACCCGAAGCGCGCGGTCGAGAGCTATGTCGCGGGCAAGGTGCAGGCCGAGGCCTATCTCTACCGCGACGGCTCCCTGCCCCTGGTGACGGCGCGCCTGGCGCACGTGTTGGGCGGGCCGGAGGAATTCACGGGGCGGCTGTCCTGGTATGTGGACGCGCTGCGCTCGAGCATGGCCTTGCGTTATACGGACGCACAGGCGCAGCTCTCCTTCATCGGGACGCAGGAGGCGGCGGCCTTCCTGGACTGGGTGGGGTCGCAGAGCTTTACCGGACCGGTGAATGCGGCGTCGCAGGGGGCGCTGTCGGCACATGCCTTGTACGAGCGCGTGGCGGACGTGCTGGATGCGCCTTCGCGCACGCAGCAAGTCGCGGGCATGGCGCCGGGGGTGTTGTCGCCCTTCGATTCGCCGGAAGCGCTGGTGCTCGATACGGGCCGCGCGGCGCAGCTGGGGTTCAGGTTCAGTCACACGGACATGTGGCTGGATAATGTGATTCGGCAGCACGATCTGGCGTTTGTTTAGGGCGCGTCTGCTCGACCGATGCAAACGCGTGGAGTCGGGACTCCACCCTACGCGCATCACAGATCGTAGGGTGGAGTCCTGACTCCACGCGTTCACCGAATGCGGCCACGCGCCCTTCGACAAGGGCCACCACAAAAAAACGGGCGCTGTGAAAGCGCCCGTTTCTTTTACTGCTGCGGCTTCTCCCGCGCCACCCAGTACAGCAGCAGCACGATCGCCGCATACGGGATCAAGGACAGCAGATCCGCATCCGGCCCCGCAAAGAACGGATTCGACGCCTCCGCCCACTTCGCCATCGTGCTGTCGAAGTTGGTCATCACCCCCGCCGTAATCGCAATGATGATGCCCGCCAGCGCCCCACCGGCGATATAGCCCGAGGCCAGCAGCGTGCCCCAGCTGCGGTCGCCCGCGGCGACGCGCTCTTCGTCGTTGAGCTTGGCGTACTGCGGCAGCTTGTTGTTGCGGCGGTCGGCCGCCCAGCGCACCGCGCCGCCGACCGCGATCGGCAGCGTCGACACCAGCGGCAGGTAGACGCCCACCGAGAAGGCCAGCGCCTGGATGCCGGCCATTTCCAGCACCACCGAGATCATCACGCCGAACAGCACCAGCGTCCACGGCAGCTGCTGGTCGAGGATGCCCTTGATGATGTAGGAGATCAGCACGGCCTTCGGCGCGTCGTATTTCTTCACTTCGGTACCGTCCGGACGGGTGTGGTGGTGGCCGTTGATGCCCGGGTCGACCAGGTAGGCCAGCTTGCCGTCCTCGCCGACCAGGTATTTACCTTCAGGCCCGCCCACCGTGTCGGTCTTGCGCCAGACTTTATAGGTCTTGTTGTCGGATTCCGCCTGCGGGCCTTGCAGCTGCGCCGTTTCGGTCAGCTTCGAGGCGTCCACCGTGACGTTCGGCGCGACCTGGGCCGCCGGCACGTAGACGGTGCCTGCATCGTTCAGCTTCAGCAGGATCGGGCCCAGGATCAGGGCCGAGGCGAAGGCGCCGCACAGGATCGCGTACTGCTGCAGCTTCGGCGTCGAGCCGACCAGGAAGCCGGTCTTCAGGTCTTGCGAGGTGGTGCCGGCGTTACTCGCCGCGATGCAGACGATGGCGCCGACCGATAAGGCGGTGACGTAGTAACGGCCGCCCGTCCAGCCCATCAGCAGGAAGATCAGGCAGGTGAACAGCAAGGTGGCCACCGCCATGCCCGAGATCGGGTTCGAGGAGGAGCCGACTTCGCCCGTCAGGCGCGAGGACACGGTGGCGAACAGGAAGCCGAACACGAGGATCAGCAGCGCGCCCAGCAGGTTCATGTGCAGCGGCGTGGCGACGGTAATGATCGCGATGATGGCGAGGCAGCCGATCGCGACCCATTTGAAGGGAATGTCCTGGTCGGTGCGCTGCGTCGCTTGCGCGCTGGTCTTGGCGCCGCCCTTATTTGCGCCGACTCCGGCCAGGCCGCCCTTCAGGCCCTTCCAGATCGAAGGCAGCGAACGCACCAGCGAGATCAGGCCGCCCGCGGCGACCGCGCCGGCGCCGATGTAGAGCACATAGGCGTCGCGGATGTCGTCCGGCGACATGTCCTTGATCAGCATCGTTCCCGGCGAGACCGGCACGGTCAGCAGCTCGCCGAAGAACTTGATCATCGGGATCAGCATCAGATAGGACAGCACGCCGCCGGCCGCCATCGTGAAGGCGATGCGCGGGCCGATGATGTAGCCGACGCCCACCAGTTCCGGCGAGATCTCGGCGCCGGCCGAACCGGCTTTCAGGGGCGCGCCGAATTCGAAGTTGGCGACGTCCTTCCAGCCCTTGAAGGAGACATTGGCGACCTTGTACAGCAGGCCCAGGCCGAAGCCGCCGAAGATGACGGCGGCGCGCCGCTTCGCATCGCGCGCCGCGTCCGAACCGGCTTCACGCACTTCGCCCGCCGCTTCGCGCGAGGTGTCGGTGGCGGCGGCCTTCAGCACCTCGGCGCAGGCCGTGCCTTCCGGGTATTTCAGTTCGCGGTGGGCGTCGACGATCATCGTGCGGCGCATCGGAATCATCATCAGGATGCCGAGCAGGCCGCCCAGCACGCCGACCAGCATCACGCGCGAGATTTCGAGGTCGAAGCCGAGGATCATAATCGCCGGCATGGTCACGCCCAGGCCGAAGGCGAGCGATTCGCCGGCCGAACCGGCCGTCTGCGTGATGCTGTTTTCCAGGATGGTGGACTCGCGCCCGCCCATCTTCTTGAACATCCCGAACAGGGTGATGGCGATCACCGCGACCGGGATCGAGGCGCTGACGGTCAGGCCGACTTTCAGTACCAGGTAAAGCGAGGAAGCGCCGAACACCATGCCCAGCACGACGCCCATGACCAGGGCGCGGATGGTGAATTCGGGGAGATTGGCCGTCGCCGGTATGTACGGCTTGACGGGCGCGGGAGCAGGATCGTAGGGCATCGGTTTCCTTAATTCTGGAGTGCCAGGCTTTCTTAGGGGAGCCTGAAGGCGTGACTATGGCATATGCGGAAGCTGAAAGAAAGCGGATTATAATGCGCCGCCGGGCCTGCCTTTTGCGCATGCCCACAGCAGGAGAACACCGTTTTGAATAAGCCCGTCCGTCGTCAGCAAGGTTTCATTTTCTTCGCCCTCGCCGCCATCGTCCTCGTCGTCGCCTGCGTCGCCGTGTGGTTCCTGATGGCGATCGTCCCGAACGTTCCCTCGATCGACGCCGTCACCGACTACAAGCCGAAGATCCCGCTGCGCATCTACACGGCCGACAAGCAGCTGATCGGCGAATTCGGCGAGGAGCACCGCGACTTCGTGCCGATCGCCCAGATCCCGCCGATGATGAAGAAAGCCGTGCTGGCCATCGAGGACGCGCGATTCTACGAGCACAAGGGCATCGACTGGATGGGCGCGGCGCGCGCCGTCAAGTCCAACGTCACCGGCGGCTTCGGCTCGGGCGGCGCCTCGACCATCACGATGCAGGTGGCGCGCAATTTCTTCCTGTCGAAGGAAAAGGTCCTGTCGCGGAAGTTGAATGAAATCGTCCTGGCCTACAAGATCGAGGATGCGCTGACCAAGGACCAGATCCTCGAGCTGTACATGAACCAGATCTACCTGGGCCAGCGCTCCTACGGCTTCGCCAGCGCCGCGCGCAGCTATTTCGGCAAGAAGCTCGACCAGTTGACGATCGCCGAAACGGCGATGCTGGCCGGCCTGCCGCAAAATCCCGCGCGCCACAACCCGGCCGTGAACCCGAAGCGCGCCAAGGTCCGCCAGGAGCAGGTGCTGCGCCGCCTGCGCGATCTCGGCGACATCGACGAGGCCCAGTACGCGCAAGCCGTGGCCGAACCGCTGCGCGTGCATTCGAAACCGCAGGAATTCGGCACCCACGCCCAGTACGTGGCGGAACTCGCGCGCCAGGTGGTGTTTGCCCAGTACGCCGAAGCGAGCTACACGCGCGGCATCAAGGTGATCACCACCATCGATTCGAAAGCCCAGGAAGCGGCCTACGATTCGGTGCGGCGCAACGTACTGGCCTACGACAGCCGCCACGGCTACCGCGGCCCGGAAATGCGCATCGTTCTCCCCGAGGACAAGGAAGAGCGCGAGGAAGCGATCGTCGAGGCGCTGCAGAAGCGTCCGTCGAGCGACGGTCTGGAGCCGGCGGTGGTGATCGCGGCTTCGTCGAAATCGGTGAAGGTCGAGAACATCGACGGCGACGTCATCACGATCACGGGCGCGGGCCTGAAGTTCGCAGCAAGCGGCCTGTCGGAGAAGGCCAAGGAAGCGCAGCGCATCGCGCCAGGCGCGGTGGTCCGCATCAGCAAACTTGGTGGCAAAGATAAGGATGCCTGGGGCATCACCCAGGTCCCGCTGGTGGCAGCCGCTTTCGTAGCGCTCGACGCCGACACCGGCGCCTACCAGGCCCTGGTCGGCGGCTTCGATTACAACCTGCAGAAGTTCAACCACGTCACGCAGGCCTGGCGCCAGCCGGGTTCGGCGATCAAGCCCTTCGTGTATTCGGCGGCGCTGGACAAGGGCTACAACCCGGGCACCCTGATCCTCGACCAGGAGCTGGTCATGCCGGGCGAGAACGCGGGCGCCGACTGGTCGCCGCAGAACGACGACGGCGTCTTCGACGGCCCGATCACGATGCGCTATTCGCTCGCGCATTCGAAGAACGTGCCGACCGTGCGCCTGTTGCGCGCACTGGAGGTGCCCTACACCCACGATTTCCTCGGCAAGTTCGGCTTCGACCTGGCGCGCCATCCGAAGAACCTGACGCTGGCGCTGGGCACCGGCGCCGTGACGCCGCTGCAGATGGCGGGCGCCTATGCCGTCTTCGCCAACGGCGGCTACAGCGTGAAGCCCTACCTGATCACGCGCATCGAGGACGGCGACGGCACGGTGCTCGTCGAGAACAAACCGCCGGCGCCGCGCCAGGACAGCGCGCGCGTGCTGGACGCCCGCAATGCCTTCGTCACCGACAGCATGCTGCGCGACGTGACCCGCTACGGCACCGGCGCGGCCGCCACCAAGCGCCTCGGCCGCACCGATATCGCCGGCAAGACCGGCACCACCAGCGACGCCATCGACGGCTGGTTCGCAGGCTACGGCGCCAACGTGGTGGCGGTGGCCTGGATGGGTTACGACGAGCCGCGTTCGCTGGGCGGGCGAGAGTTCGGCGCGACGCTGGCGCTGCCGATCTGGATGGACTACATGCAGGTGGCGCTGGCGAAGAAGCCGCAGGTCGAACGCGAACAGCCGGAGGGCGTGCTGCGCGAGAACGACGACTGGATCTATGCGGAGTTTGCGGAGATGCCGCAGTACCGCACGATCGACATCGATCCGGCGACGCTGGCGCAGCCGGAGCAGCCTTATCTCACCGACGATGTAGAGGGGGAGGAACATCCGCGTGCGGATGGTGTGCCGACGGCGCCGCCACCCGCGTCACCGGTGTTCGTGCCGGCGCAGTAGGTCCGGTTCGACGCCGCGTCAAATCCGCCGGTCTACCGCGTGGGCTCGGAGAGCCCACCCTACGATGCTCCACCGTTGTAGGGTGGGCTCTCCGAGCCCACGCGGAACCGATGAACACCACGCGGCGCGTCTTCAATGCGCCATTGCCACGACGGTATTACCGCGCGCTGACGACACCTCACCCGCCGGCCCATCGAACCGATAATCCTTCGCCTCCAGCACCTCCCACGCCCCTTCCCCCTTCAGGTGCAGCACATGCGTATGATGCCGCAGCACCGCCGCCCGATGCGCGATGCTGATCAGCGTCGCCCCGCTGGCGCGCAGGCGCGCATACAGCGAGGCTTCGTTGCCGGCGTCGAGGGCGCTGGTCGCTTCATCCAGGATCACGATGCGCGGCGCGTGCACCAGCACACGCGCAAAGGCGAGGCGCTGCTGCTCGCCGACCGACAGCAGCTTTTCCCAATCCTGCACCGCATCCAGCCCGCCCACGCGCTCGGCCAGGTGCGGCAGGTGAACCTCGTCGAGGATCTCCAGCAAACGCTCATCATCGAGGCGAGACGACGCACTCGGGTAAATCAACTGGCTGCGCAGGCTTCCGGTCTGCAGGTAAGGCTGCTGCGGCAGGAAGAAGAAGTCCTCCGCCGGCGGATGCTGGATCGTGCCGCTGCCGCGGCTCCACAGGCCCGCGATCGCGCGCAGCAGCGAGCTCTTGCCGCAGCCGCTGTCGCCGGTGATGAAGAGCGCGTCGCCGGGTTTGAGGACCAGGTTCAGCCCCTTGATCAGCACGCGCTCGGACTGCGGCGGATGCAGGGTCAGCGCTTCCAGCGCCAGATGCGCGCCGGGACGGCGCGCGATGCACGGCTCCTGCTCGGCGGCGGCGTCGTGCCGAGCCTCCGGCAGCAGGAGACGCGACAGGGCCTGCAGGCGGTCGATGCCGGCCACGAAGCGGCTCAGGCTCTCGAAGTTGTCGACGATGACGCCCACCGCGCCGAGCACCGCCGTGAAGGCGCCGGCCGCCTGGATGGCGCGTCCCACCTCGAGTTCGCCCGAGAGCACGGCGTCGGCCAGGATCACCGCCGGGAGGACCAGGGTCAGCTGGCTGAAGGTGCGCTGGAACAGGTTCAGCGAGCGCTGCTTCCTGATCAGGCGCGCATAGTTCTGGATGACCTTGTCGAACTTGCCGTTGATGTGGGCGCGCTCCTGCGCCTCGCCGCGGTAGAAGGCGATCGATTCGGCGTTTTCGCGCACGCGCATCAGGCTGAAGCGGAAATCGGCCTCGCAGCGCAGCTGCCAGAAATTCATCCGGATCAGCGGATTGCCGAACACGTAGAGCGCGATCACGGTGCCGGCCAGCGCGTACACCGCGAGCACGGCAACGAGGGTATGCGAAATCGACCAGAGCACGGCGCTGAAGGCGACGAGCTGCATGAGCGATCCGAGGAAGATCAGCAGGAAGTGGATCGAACGGCCGGTGAAGGTGTTGACGTCCTCGCTGATGCGCTGGTCGGGGTTGTCGATCTCGCTGTTGCCGCCGAGGGCGTAGTACTTGCGCCCCTTCAGGTAGCCGTCGAGGAAGCGGCCGGTCAGCCAGCGGCGCCACTGGTTGGCGAACACGTCGCGCATGTAGTAATAGAAGGCGTAGGCCGGCACCGCGAAGGCCAGCACGAGCAGGCAGGCCCGCACCGAGCCCCAGAAGCGCCCGCCGTCTTTGGCCGCCAGCGCCGAGGTCATCTCGCCGGCCTGGTCGTTGAGCATGACGGCCGCCTTGGTCTCGACCAGCATCAGCACGATCAGGACCAGCAGCAGGCACCAGGCGCGGCCCCTTTCCTCTTCCAGCCAGTAAGGTTTGGCGACATGGACGAACTGCTTCCAGGCGGCCAGCGACAGGGGCGGCGCGCGGCGTCGTTCACGGGGAGGCGCCTGCTCCCCTTGCATTGCATTGTTGGTATCGGCGGGGCTGGGCGTGGTCTTCATCTGGTACGTTCCGGTAGTCAGCCGGCAGGCGTATTTACCCGGCCGGCACTGCCAGCATACGAGCTCGCATCGCTTCGTTCAGTGCGGAAACAGACATAGCGCGCAGCGTCTGTTTCCCGCCACGTCTAGGACCAGGCGTCGATGATCCAGTCCGCCGGCTTGCCGCCCGGCTGGCGCGGCAGCGCGGGGCCGAAGGAATAAGCGGCCGGGCGCTCGGGCGGCGTCAGGCGCTCGGCGATCCAGGCATTCAGTTCCGCGCGCAGCATCGAAGGAACGTACCCGTCCGCCGGCACCACGAAGGCTTTCAGGCGCGCGCCTTCGTCCGGGCGCATCGGGCGCACCACGGCTTCACGCACGTCCGGATGCATGGCCAGCACCTCGGCCACGTAGGCCGGATACACGTTGGCGCCGCCGACCTGCACGGCCTGGTCGATGCGGCCGTTCGGCAGGAAGTGCCGATCGTCCTGCCAATCGAGCCGGTCCTGCAGCACAAAACGCTCAACCCCGCGCTCGTCCCCGCGTTCGATCGTGTTCTCCACGTCGCCGCGCCGCCAGTACGGCAGCAGCCGATACGGCGCGCCGGCCGCCTCGCGCGTGCCGACGCCGGCCGTCTCCGAGCTGCCATACACCTGCAGCAGGCGCAGCCCGCCGCCGGCCAAAGCGGCCGCAGTCACGTCGGGACAAGGCGCGCCCGAGCTGACGCCGGCCACGTCCGCCGGGAAGCGCGGGGACAATGCAGCCACGGCATTCCAGAAATCGGGATGGCCCACCACCAGGTCGCCCGGCGCCAGCTGCGCGGCAAGCGCCGCAGGCGAAGCGCCGCGCAGGTCGATGACGGGCAATGGCTCTTGGCCCGCCTGCGGCAACAGCACCGTGAACAGGAAACCGTAGATGTGATGTGCCGGCACGGCGGCAAGCACGCGGCGCCGGCCCGGCAGCAGGCGCGCCAGTTCGTCGACCTCGCGCCACAGATTGGCCAGCGGATGCGCGCAGCGCTTCGGCGTACCCGAACTGCCCGAAGTGCGGAAGGTCAGCACGCTGTCGTCGCGCGCCAGGCTGGCGCGGGCTGCGGCGATCCAGTCGGCGAGCCGGGTGTGCGCCAGCAGGGCGTCCTGCATGCCGGCGCGGGCAAAGCCGAGCAGGTCGGCCAGCGCCGTGGCGGCGCCCATCAGGTCGAGCGAATCGGCGCCCAGATCGGCGGCGAGGTCGACCTCTTCAGGCCAGGCATGCGCCGGGGCCAGGCTGCGCCCCGGCCGCGCCGCCGCCAGTTCGGCCGCAAGCAGGTCGCGCACCAGGCGCGCCAGAATTTCGTCAATACGCCACCAGGCCGGATGCCGCAGCTCGTCCATTGTTTCTTTCACACGAATCGGGGCTGGCGATGGTGCAGCGGGGCGGCTATTCTGTCAACCGCAGCCGATTTGTGACGGAAAGTGGCACACACGATTGACACTCGGGCGCACACATGCCAACATTTGTTTCCTCAAATCAATCAATTCATTTTCAGGCGGAGAACGACACATGACCAGTGCTACCCCTACCTTCGACACGCGCGGCCTGGCCGACATCCTCGACGCCAGCAGCCCGGAGCAGCTCGACGCCCTCGACTTCGGCGTGATCGGCTTCGACGCCGACGCCAAGGTCCAGCGCTACAACGCCTTCGAATCGCAAGCCGCCGGCCTGTCGCCGCAGCGCGTGATCGGCGAGCCGCTGTTCACCAACGTCGCGCCCTGCCTGAACAACTTCATGGTGGCCCAGCGCTTCGAGGACGCCGCCTTCGACGCTGCCGAACTCGACGACACCATCGACTACGTGCTGACCCTGCGCATGCGTCCGATCAAGGTCAAGCTGCGCCTGCTGGCCAGCGCCGACAGCGCCACCCGCTACGTCCTGGTCCAGCGCCGGTGATCGACTTCCACAACGACGTGGACAGCCTGCGCGCTGAACACGAAGCCCTGATGCAGTTCCTGTACCTGGCGCCGGTCGGCCTGGTACAAGCAGGCATCGACGGCGAGATCGTCATGATCAACCCGATCTCGGCCCAGCTGCTGATGCCGCTGTCGCCGGACGGCTGCCTGACGAACCTGTTCACCGCGCTCGAGGGCGTCGCGCCCGACCTGCGCCTGCAGTGCGCGCAGTACGCGCGCCCGACGGGCATGGTGTTCGAGGGCCTGCACATCCACCTGCGCGCGGAAGACCGCCGCGGCGTGCCGCAGATCCTCTCCTTCACCCTGCTGAAGCTCGACGACGCGCGCATCATGGCCGTGATCCAGGACGTGACGACCGAAGTGCGGCGCGAACGCCAGCTGCGCCAGAGCGACGCCTGGCTGAACGCGATCCTGACCCGCATCAGCGACTACGCGCTGGCCGCGGTCGACCGCGAAGGCCGCCTGTGCGACTGGAACGACAGCATCGCGCGCGTCACCGGCTTCGGCGAGCACATCGTCGGCTCGCCCTACTCCATCTTCTATCCGCCCGACGCGATGACCGGCGAGCACCTGCTCGACCGCCTGCGCGAGGCCGACGCCAACGGCTGGAGCATGGACGAAGGCCTGCGCCTGCGCGCCGACGGCAGCCAGTTCTGGTGCAGCGCCCTGATCGCGCCACTGCCCGACCGCGAAGCCTTCGGCGACGATCCGAGCGCTCCGGCTTACTGCCTGATCCTGCGCGACATCAGCGACAAGCGCGCCGCCACCGAGAAGCGCCGCCAGGCGGCCTTCTGCGACCATCTGACCTCGCTGGCCAACCGGCGCGCCTTCTTCGAGGCGGCAGAACTGGAACTCGAGCGCGCCGCCCACACGCCGCGCGCGCTGGCCCTGATCGTGTTCGACGCCGACCACTTCAAGCACATCAACGACCGCTATGGCCATCCGGCCGGCGACCGCGTGCTGTGCGACCTGGCCAACGTGCTGCGCGATACCTTCCGCGCGGTCGACACCGTGGCGCGACTGGGCGGCGAGGAATTCGCCGTGCTGCTGCCCTCGACCGGCATCGAGCAGGCGCTGCAAAGCGCCGAGCGCCTGCGCCAGGCCGTCTCGACCCGGCTGGTGGCGGCGGACGGCTTCGAGATCGCCTACACTGTCAGCGCCGGCGTCGCCGTGTTCGAAACCGATATCGCGGGCGGCATCGACCTCCTGATCAAGCGCGCCGACGAGGCGCTGTACCAGGCCAAGGCGGACGGACGCAACCGCGTCGCGTCCTGGAACCCGGAACTGAGCACACATGCAAACACTCCACAGCGAAGCCGCAATGCAGGTTGAGCAGATCGACGCCTACGAGGCCCTGGTGCAGTTCCTGTACCGGGCCCCGATCGGCCTCGTGCAAACGGACCTGAGGGGTTCGGTGGAGATGCTCAATCCGATGGCGTCCAACCTGCTGATGCCGCTCGCGCGCGACGGCGGCCTGGACAACCTGTTCGCCACGCTCGAGGATGTCGCACCCCGGCTCAAGGAGATGGCCGACAGCTTCGACCAGCCCTCGGGCGTGGTCTGCGAAGCGCTGCGCGTGCCGCTCGGCCCCGACCACAGCGCGCCGGGTGCGCCGCAGGTGCTGTCGATCAGCCTCTTGAAGCTCGATCCGGAACGCCTGATGGCGGCGCTCACCGACGCGACGCTCGAAATCCAGCGCGAGCAGGAAAACCTGCGCCGGCGCCTGCGCAGCGCGGCGCGCACCGACATCCTGACCCGCCTGCCGAACCGCGCCGCCGCCGTCGAGCAGTTGCAGACCCTGCTCGACCGCACGGGCAGCGAAGACCGCTTCACGCTCCTGTTCATCAACTGCGACCGCTTCCGCCAGATTAACGACACCCTCGGCCAGAGCGCCGGCGACCGCCTGCTGACCGGCATCGGCGACCGCCTGCTGGCGGCGCTGGCCGACCGCATGCGCGCCGGCGGCCTGCCGGCCAATGGCCGCATCGATCCGGCCGCCGGCGGCGCCGGCCTGGTGGCGCGCCTGGGCGGCGACGAATTCGTCGTGCTGCTCGACGGCCTGCGCCACCCGGACGAAGCCGAGCGCCTGGCCCTGCGCCTGCTCGACGCTCTGGCGCGCCCGCACCAGGTCGACGGCCACGAGGTGGCCTGCCGCGCCAGCATCGGCGTCTTCTGGGACGCCGGCGCGGACGGCGGCCGCGGCGCCGACGACATCATCGGCGACGCCAGCATCGCGATGGTTGAAGCCAAGCGTGCCGGCGGCGCCCGTCACCTGGTGTTCGAAGCGGCGATGCGCGAACGCGCCGCACGCCGCGCCGACATCGAGGCCCAGCTGCGCACGGCCCTGGCCGAGGAACAGCTGTTCGTGATGTACCAGCCCGTGGTCGGCCTGAACCCGGACGGCTCGACCGATTACTCGGCCGGCGTCGAGGCGCTGGTGCGCTGGCAGCATCCGGTGCGCGGCCTGGTGCCGCCCTTCGACTTCATCGGCGTGGCCGAGGAATGCGGCCTGATCGACGCCATCGGCGACTTCGTGCTGGAACGCTCCTGCCTTGACTTCATGCGCTGGCGCGAGCAGCTGGGCGAAGCGGCGCCGCGCCTGATCGCCGTGAACCTATCGCGCGCCCAGCTGGCCCAGCCCGACTGGATGGCCAAGGTGGCCGCCATGCTGGAGCGCAGCGGCATGCCCGCCGCCAGCCTGCAGCTGGAGGTCACGGAAAGCCTGGCCGCCCAGGACGAGCACATCCAGGTGCGCCTGCACGAACTGAAAAGCCTCGGCATCAAGCTGGCGCTGGACGACTTCGGCACCGGCTATTCCTCGCTGTCGAGCCTGCACCTGCTGCCGGTCGACACCGTCAAGATCGACCGCTCCTTCGTCTGCAAGGCCGACACCAGCCACCACCACCGGGTGCTGATCGAGGCGACCGTCAAGGTGGCGCAGAGCCTGGGCATGAACACGGTGGCCGAAGGCATCGAGACCCAGGCCCAGGCCGACGCCGTGCGCGCCCAGTTCTGTGCCAAGGGGCAAGGTTACTTCTACAGCCGCCCGCTGGTGTCGACCGCGCTGGTCGAGTGGCTCGGCGCGCAGCGCTGACGCTGTCCGGTCCGTCCTACAAATCGGTCAGCCGATTGCCTATGGCGCCGCCCGGCGCCGGGCCGCATGATGGAACTCCTGTTCACAAGGGGAGAGCGACCATGAAGCATCTGACTACCTGCGTGCTGTTCGTTGCCGGGCTCGGCCTGGCGGGTTGCAGCAACATGGGGACCAACAGCAGCGGATCGACGGAAGGCGCCGGCGCGATGACTGGCAGCGGCACCGGCAGCGGCACGGGCGGCACGGCGCGCACCAGCGGCGGCGCCGAGGCGGCGAATGCCGACGTCAAGGGTTCCACCAGCGCCACCGGCGCGGTGCCCGCCAACACCACCCCGAGCAACACCGGACAGCGCTGAGGCCGGCCCTTAACTCCGGGTCACACCGGACATTAACTGTCCGGTATCTCCTACACGTATTGACGCTTCCTTCCTATGGCGGCCGCAAACGTGCGCTCGCATGATGAAGACCTCAAACCAATATGGAGGGAAAAGAATATGAAACGCACCATCACCACCGTCATCGTCGCCGCCTCGCTGGGCCTGGGCCTGGCCGCCTGCAAATCGACCAACTCGATGGACAGCTCCTCGGGCACCAGCTCGTCGGGCATGAGCAGCTCCTCGGGCATGAGCAACTCGACCGGCACGACCGGCAGCGGCGCCATGACCGAGCGCGGCAATCCGACCACGGGCGCCACCGGCAGCACCCCGACCACCGGCACCACCGGCCAGCCTGCGGGCACTTCGGGTTCGTGGGGCTCCGGCACGACCGGCACCTCGGGTACGACCGGCACCACCACGCCACCAGCCACGACCGGCACCGGCCGCTGATCGGCCCGGGTACGCTGCGGCGTGCCTGTTTGTTTCCTGCGCCAGCGCTCGCCGCTGGCGTTGTCGTTTCTGCCTGTATTGAAAGCGATCCGACAATGTCAAGAATATTACAGTGAGGCAATAACGCCACACTGCGTACCGGTGGCGGTCCCGGCCGGCGCTTTCAAGCCTTGCAGCCGCCCAGCTTCGCCGATCGCTCGCTTATCATAGCGCGCGTCACCCACAACTTTTTCGCTCAATGACCACGGATTCATCCAGCCAGGACATCACCTACGACGAAGTCGCCGCCGCGGCCGCCAAGCTGAAGAAAGCGGGCACGCCCGTGACCCTCGACGCGCTGGTCGAGGAACTCGACGGCGCCTCCCCCAGCGCCATCGGCCGCCACCTGCGCGCCTGGCGCGCCGAACATGAGCAGCCGGCGGAGCCCGCGCCGGTCGAACTGCCGGCCGCGCTGGCCGCCGAGCTGGCCAAATGGGCGCGCCAGCATGCCGAGGAAGCCGGCGCCGGCCCGCGCGAAGCGATGGCGCGCCTGGAGCGCGACATGGACGAGCTGATCGAGGCCGGCAGCCGCCTCGAAGCCGATCTCGACAGCGCCAACAGCGCACGCTACGCGGCCCAGGCCGCCGCCGAGGAGCGCTCCGAGGAAATCGAACGCCTCAACGCCGAATTGCGCAATGCGCGCCAGGTCGCGATGGACGCCTTGGTCAACAAGGCCAAGGACCAGCTGGCCATCGACGGCAAGGATGCCCAGCTGGCCGACCTGCGTACCCAGCTCGAGCGCAGCGTCGCCGCCCAGGCGGCGCAATCGGATGCGCGCCTCGCGGCCGAGATGGAACTGGTCGGCGCCACTACCGCGCGCGACAGCCTGGCTGCCGAGCTCAAGGACGTGCAGGCGCAGCTGGCGCAGGCCAAGAGCGATCGCGGGGCCTTGCGCATGGAGCTCGATGCGCTGCGCAAGAAAGCGAAATAATGACGCCAGCGCGGTGGCCGGCGTGCGCGGACCGGCGCCCCTGTCGCCCGCAGCACAGGCGCGTCAGGACGAAGTCGGCAAGCGCCTGGCGCCGGGCATGACCATTGCCCTGAATAACGCCGCACTCGTGCGCGAAGCCGCCAGCCTGTGCGCGCGTGCCCATCCGGCATCCGCGCAGCTGTACCGGCAGGCGTACCGCGACTGGGAAGACCGCAACGGCGCGGTCGTCAAGCGTGCCTATGTGCTGCTGGCGAAGTACTTCCCGAAGACGCCGCGCAGCGAGGCCGACGCCATCGCGCTGCGCAGCGCCTACGACACCCTCGGCGTCGTCAACCGCGGCGTCCCCGCCCAGCGGATCAAGTGGTGCGCCCAGACGGGTGCCGACATCGCCAATGGCAAGATCGACCTGATCAACATGGAACAAGTCGCTTTGATGTTGCGCGAGAAGGCGTAACAAAACCGGCGGCGTCGGTGCGGGCGCCGCGGTCCGGTTTGGTCATGGCGTAACCGACACCGTCCGCTTCAGGCAGCGCAGGGTAAACGTCGAACGCGTGTGCCGCACGCCCGGCAGCTTGTAGAGTTTCTGGCGCAGGAAACGCTCGTAGCCTTCGGTCCCCGACACCGCCACCTTGATCAGGTAATCGTATTCCCCCGACAGCAGGTAAGCTTCCATCACTTCCGGCAGCTCGGCCAGCGCGTCCGAAAACGCCTGGAAGATCTCGTCGTCGTGGCGGTCGACCGTCACTTCGATGATCACCGTGTCCGGCACGCCCAGCGTGCGCTGGTCGAGCACCGCGACGTAGCCGCTGATATGGCCGCTCTCTTCGAGCGCGCGCACCCGGTGCCAGCAGGGCGTGGGCGAGAGGTTCACGGCCTCGGCCAGCTTCTGGTTGCTGATCCGGCCGTCGCGGCTCAGGGTGCGCAGGATCTTCCTGTCGATCTCGTCGAGCACTCCCTCCTTCATGTACAGCCCCTCCTGTCTATACGAGTTTGAATAGATAATTCTTCTTCATTTTACCTCAAACACAGCAGAAATATCCGCAACATCCGCATATCGCCCGGGTGAACGAAAGAATATTTTTTGTGCGCTGCAGTAAAATCCTTGTTCGCCTTTTACATAGGACAAAGCGCTGCGATTCCTCGTCCGAACGCGCTCTTTGCCTGCAATGCAGCAACAGGATTCTGGAGTATTCGTGTCGGAAGCAGTATCTCGCGCAGGACTTGGACTTCGGGTCGACGCCCGCAACACCGAGCTGCCGCTCATGTTGGTCACCCCCGCCCTCTTCGCCGCCAACCTCGTCGTCGCCCGCTGGGCCGAGAGCGCGGCGTTGCCGCCGCTGTTCCTGGCCTTCGGACGCTGGGCGCTGGCCTTCGCCCTGCTGCTCCCAAGCGTCGGTCCGCGCCTGTGGACGCACCGCCACGCGATCATGGCCCACTTCCCGCGCCTGATGCTGCTGGCCGCGCTCGGCATGGGCCTGGCCGTCGGTCCCCAGTACATCGGCGCGCGCCATACCAGCGCGGCCAACATCGCCATCATCTTCGCGGCCTGCCCTGCACTGGTCATGCTGCTCGAAACCCTGGTGTGGAAAGCGCCATTGAGCCGCAAGCAGGCCGGCGGCATGCTGCTGGCCATCCTCGGCGTGCTGGTCGTGCTGTCGAAAGGCGACCTGTCCGCGCTGGGCGGCATGGCTTTCGGCACGGGCGACCTGTGGGTGGTGCTGGCCGCGAGCGGCTGGGTGCTGTACACGGTGCTGGGCAAGCGCATGGCCCTGCCCCCGCTGCCGAGCATCGTCAAGCTGGCCGCGCTGATCGGCGGCGGCGCGCTTGTGCTGGCGCCCTTCGCGGTGCTGGAAGCCTCGCTCGGCATTGTTGCCAACTTCAGCGATCCGCGCCTGTACATCGCGCTGGCCTTCCTGGCCGTGGTGCCGAGCCTGGGCGCCTACTTCTGCTTCGACCGCTTGGTGATGATCGCAGGTCCCGCGCGCGCCAGCCTGTCGGTCTACCTGATCCCGCTGTTCGCCACGCTGGCCGCCTGGCCGCTGCTGGGCGAGGCGCCCCACCTGTACCACGCGGTGGGCTTCGGCATCATCCTTGCAGGCGTCGCACTGGCAGCGGGACGGCGCCGCTGAGCAAGCGTCGCGTGCGGGGCGTCGTGGTGTCGGTTCGTCTATAATGAACGACCCAACGGCCCGACCTGACACCGCACGCCTGCATGCCTTTCGACCTCAAAAAGCACCTCCCGAAACCCGGTAACCGTTTCGTCCTGCCAGCGCTGGCCGGCTCCTCCGATGCGTACGCACTCGCGGTCGCCGGCCTGGCGTTCAAGGCGAACAAACAAATGCTCACCGTCGTCGTGGCCAACGCCAGCGACGGCCAGCGCCTGCTCGACGAGGTTCCATGGTTCGCCGACGGCAAACTGGCATGCCATTTGCTGCCCGACTGGGAAACGCTGCCCTACGACGCCTTCTCGCCGCACCAGGACCTGGTGTCCGAGCGCCTGGCGACGCTGCACGAGATCCGCAACGGCCAGTGCGACGTGCTGGTCGTCCCGGCCACCACCGCGCTGGTGCGCCTGGCGCCGCCATCCTTCCTGGCCGCCTACACCTTCTTCTTCCGCCAGGGCGAGAACCTGGACGAAGCGAAGCTGAAAGCCCAGCTGACCCTGGCCGGCTATTCGCACGTGTCGCAGGTGATGTCGCCCGGCGAATACTCGGTGCGCGGCGGCCTGATCGACCTGTTCCCGATGGGTTCCGCCCTGCCCTACCGGCTGGATCTGTTCGGCGACGAGATCGAGACCATCCGCACCTTCGATGCCGACACCCAGCGCTCGCTGTATCCGGTGAAGGAAGTGCGCCTGCTCCCGGGCCGCGAATTCCCGATGGACGAGGCTTCCCGCACGGCCTTCCGCAGCCGCTGGCGCGAAAGATTCGAAGGCGATCCGTCGAGGGCTCCAGTGTACAAGGACATCGGCAGCGGCATCGCCTCGGCCGGCATCGAATACTACCTGCCGCTGTTCTTCGAAGAAACCGCGACCCTGTTCGACTACCTGCCCGAAGACAGCCCGCTGGCCCTGGTCGGCGACATCGATGCCGCCATCGAACGCTTCTGGCTTGATACCGAATCGCGCTACCGCTTCCTCAAAAGCGACCGCGAACGCCCGATCCTCGAGCCGCGCGAGCTGTTCCTGTCGAGCGAACAGTTCTTCACCTGCGCCAAGCCGCACGGGCGCTGGAACATCGGCCGCGATCCGAACGCGCCGGCATCGGAGCTGTCCGCGCCGATTCCCGACATCGCGGTGAACCGCCGCCTCGAAGACCCGCTGGCGCCGCTGCGCGCCTTCATCGCCCGGACCAGTTGCCGCGTGATGATCTGCGCCGAATCGAACGGCCGCCGCGAGACGCTGCAGCAGTACTTCAACGAATACCACTTCGACGTTACGCCGGTCGAAGGTTTCGAGGGCATGCGCGCGAGCGACGCGAAACTCGCGCTGGGCGTGGCGCCGCTGCAGGCCGGCTTTGAACTACTGGAAGAGTCGAGCGGCTGCATCGCCTTCATCACCGAGACCGAGCTGTATGCGGGTTCGGGCCGGCGCGCCGGCAAGAAGAAGCAGGAAGCCTCGAGCCAGGTCGAGTCGATGGTGCGCGACCTGTCCGAGCTGAAGATCGGCGACCCGGTGGTCCACATCAACCACGGCATCGGCCGCTACATGGGCCTGGTCTCGATGGACCTGGGCGAAGGCGAGACCGAGTTCCTGCACCTCGAATACGCCAAGGACACCAAGCTGTACGTGCCGGTATCGCAGCTGCACGTGATCTCGCGCTACTCCGGCACCTCGCCCGAAGACGCGCCGCTGCACTCGCTCGGCTCCGGCCAGTGGGACAAGGCCAAGAGAAAGGCCGCCGAACAGGTGCGCGACACCGCGGCCGAACTCCTGAACCTGTACGCGCGCCGCGCCGCCCGCACCGGCCACTCCTTCGAATACTCGAGCATCGACTACGAGAACTTCGCCCAGAGCTTCGGCTTCGACGAGACGCCGGACCAGGCCGAAGCGATTTCCAACGTCATCAAGGACATGACCTCGGGCCGCCCGATGGACCGCCTGGTCTGCGGCGACGTCGGCTTCGGCAAGACCGAGGTCGCCCTGCGCGCCGCCTTCATCGCCGTCATGGGCGGCAAACAGGTCGCGATCCTGGCGCCGACCACGCTGCTGGCCGAGCAGCACGCCCAGACCTTCGCCGACCGCTTCGCCGACTGGCCCGTGAAGATCGCCGAGCTCTCGCGCTTTCGCACCGGGAAGGAGATCAACAACGCGATCAAGGGCATGGCCGACGGCACGCTCGACATCGTGATCGGCACCCATAAACTGCTCTCGCCCGACGTGAAGTTCACGCGCCTGGGCCTCGTCATCATCGACGAGGAACACCGCTTCGGCGTGCGCCAGAAGGAAGCGCTGAAAGCCCTGCGCGCGGAAGTGGACGTGCTGACGCTCACCGCAACGCCGATCCCGCGCACGCTCGGCATGGCGCTGGAGGGCTTGCGCGACTTCTCCATCATCGCCACCGCGCCGCAGAAGCGCCTGGCGATCAAGACGTTTGTCCGCAGCGAGGACGGTTCCGTGATCCGCGAGGCCTGCCTGCGCGAACTGAAGCGCGGCGGCCAGATCTACTTCCTGCACAACGAAGTCGAGACCATCGAGAACCGCCTGTCCATGCTGCGCGAACTCCTGCCGGAGGCGCGCATCGGCGTGGCCCACGGCCAGATGCACGAGCGCGACCTGGAAAAGGTGATGCGCGACTTCGTGGCCCAGCGCTTCAACATCCTGCTGTGCACGACCATCATCGAGACCGGCATCGACGTGCCGACCGCGAACACGATCATCATGCACCGCGCGGATAAATTCGGCCTGGCCCAGCTGCACCAGCTGCGCGGCCGCGTCGGCCGTTCGCACCACCAGGCCTATGCGTATTTGCTGGTGAACGACGTGTCGAACCTGACGAAGCAGGCGCAGCGCCGGCTGGACGCGATCCAGGCGATGGAAGAACTGGGCAGCGGCTTTTATCTCGCCATGCACGACCTCGAGATCCGCGGCGCCGGCGAAGTGCTGGGCGAAAACCAGTCGGGCGAGATGCTCGAGATCGGGTTCCAGCTGTATTCGGACATGCTGAACGAAGCGGTACGCGCGCTGAAAGCCGGCAAGGAGCCGGATCTCGCCGCGCCGCTGTCGACCACCACCGAGATCAACCTGCACGTGCCGGCCTTGCTGCCGGCCGACTTCTGCGGCGACGTCCACGAGCGCCTGTCGATCTATAAACGCCTGGCCAACTGCGAAAGCCAGGGCAAGATCGACGACATGCAGGAAGAGCTGATCGACCGCTTCGGCAAACTCCCGGAACAGGTCAAGGCCCTGATCGAGACGCACCGCCTGCGCATCGCGGCGAAGACCGTCGGCATCGTCAAGATCGACGCCCACGGCGAAGCGGCCAACCTGCAGTTCATGGAAAAGCCGCCGATCGATCCGATCAAGATCATCACGCTGATCCAGAAGAACCGCCACATCAAGCTCGCGGGCCAGGACAAGCTGCGCATCACGGCCGCCATGCCTGATTTGGCAGCGCGCGTGCTGCAGGTGAAGCAAACGATCAAACAACTACTGGCTTAACGATGATGAATCTGGTGTTACAGGGGCCGCAGGCCTCGCAGGACGTGCTGCAATCGCTGGCGGCGCCGGCGCGGCCGGCACGCTCGGTTTCCCTGTCTTCCGGCGCGCTGCGCTGCGAAGACGTGGACGCCGCGGCCGACGTGGTGGAAGCCGTGCAGGCCGCGGCACTCGCGGCGCAGGTCGACGCGACCTTCATCGAAGCCGGCCGCAGCCTGTCCGACTTTTCGCTGGTCGCGATGGACATGGACTCGACCCTGATCACGATCGAGTGCATCGACGAGATCGCCGACATGCAGGGCCTGAAGGCGCAAGTGTCGGAGATCACCGAAGCGGCGATGCGCGGCGAACTCGATTTCGCGGCCAGCCTGACGCGACGCGTGGCCCTGCTCGAAGGACTGGAAGCCTCGGCGCTGGAACGCGTGTACGCCGAGCGGCTGCGCCTGTCGCCCGGCGCGGAAACCATGCTGGCCGCGGTGCAGGCCGCCGGCCTCAAAACGCTGCTGGTCTCGGGCGGCTTCACCTTCTTCACCGACCGCCTGAAACCCCGCCTCGGCCTGGACTACACGCACGCCAACGTGCTCGAAACCGAGAATGGCCGCCTGACCGGGCGCGTGCTCGGCGGCATCGTCGACGCGGAGGAAAAGATGCGTACCGTGCAGCGCGTCTGCGCCGAGTTGGGCGTACCCACTTCGCGCGCGATCGTGATGGGCGATGGGGCCAACGATTTGAAGATGATGGGCGTGAGCGGGCTGTCGGTGGCGTTCCGGGCCAAGCCGGTGGTACGGGCGCAGGCGGATGTGGCGCTCAATTTCAGCGGGCTGGATGGGGTGTTGGCGGTGCTTGCTTAAGCTGTCGCTGTGCCGGCATCTGGTGGGCACGGGGCGCCCACCCTACGACTTGCTTAAGCTATCGCTGCGCCGGCATCCGGTGGGCACGGGGCGCCCACCCTACGACAACCCTTGGCCTCGGCCACCCTGCCGTAGGGTGGGCGCTCCGTGCCCACCATCAAATTGCTCGAACGCAAGCCATAACTCAACAATGTCTGCGCCAGCGCAAATCCCCTGCTGTGCGTCTCTTGAGTCGTCCACGGCCCGGGTTTTAGATTGGTCATTGCAACCCGCCCTGCATTTTCCCCGCATGGCGGCACCGGTTCGCCAACCTGTCCGACGGAGCATGACCATGAACGACGATTCACCCGCACCCGAAGCCGGTTCGAGCCGGCGTGCGTTTCTGAAGGCCGGTCCCGCGCTGGCCACCTCATTGGCCGCCTCGCTGGCCGTTCCCGCGCTGCCCGCGCGCGCGCAGACTGGCAGCGCGGTGCGCTGGTGCACGACCTGGGGGGCGGCCCCGGCCGGGCCGCCGCCGGCGGCCAGCATCCAGACCTATTCCAGCCAGACCCTGCGCCTGATCGTCCACACCAGCATCGGCGGCAACCGGGTGCGCATCCGGATCTCCAACGAAATGGGCTCCGCGCCGATGCGCATCGGACGCGCCACCATCGCCCTGCGCGCCAGCGGCGCGGCGGTCCAGCCGGGCACCCTGCGCGAACTGCGCTTCGGCGGCGTCCCCTCGGTCACGCTGCGCGGACGGGCGCCGGCCGTTTCCGACGCGCTCGACTTCGCGGTGCCGGCGCAGGCCGACCTCGCCATCAGCCTGTACCTGTACGGCAGCACGCCGGGCACCACCCTGCACAACACCGCGCTCCAGCACAGCTACGTGTCGCCGGGCGGCGACTATACCTCCACCGTGTCCATGCCGGTGACGCGCAACCTCACCTCCTGGCCCTTCCTGACCGCGGTCGACGTCGACGCCGCCGTGCCCAGCCTGGTGGTGCTGGGCGACTCGATCACCGACGGCCAGGGCAGCACCATCAACACGAACCGGCGCTGGCCCGATTACCTGGCGCGGCGCCTGCAGTCCTCGCTGGGGGCGGCGGGGCGCATCGGCGTGGTGAACCGCGGCATCAGCGGCAATTTCCTCCTCTACGACAACCCGAACGGCCTGCTCGCGGGCTACGCCACGCCCGAGCGCTTCGACCGCGACGTCCTGTCGACCAGCGGCGTGCGCTACCTGCTCATGCTGATCGGCATCAACGACGTGCGCGCCAGCTCGGTCACGAACCCGGTGCCGGCAAGCGAGATGATCGCCGCTTATCGCCAGCTGATCATGCGCGCCCAGGCGCGCGACATCGCGGTCATCGGCGCCACCCTGACGCCCTTCGAAGGCTTCTCGTCCTATCACCCGGTGCTGGAAGGCTTGCGGCGCACGGTGAACGACTGGATGCGCGCCAGCGGCGAATTCGATGCCCTGCTCGATACCGACGCGGCCGTCCGCGACCCGGCGCAGCCGACCCGCATCCTGCCCGCCTACGACAGCGGCGACCACCTGCATTTCAACGACGCGGGCTACCAGGCGATCGCTAATGCGGTGCCGCTCGCGTCCTTCCTGGCGGGGGCGACCGCACCGAGCGAGCAGAGCGCTTAAAGCGCGGGAAAGGCCGCATTGTATCGATGCGGCCCGAGGTGTAACACTCTGTAATTGCGCGCCAAAATGGACACGATAAAACTATGATGGCGGGATCAGGAGGACCGCCATGAAAAAACTCGTATTCGTATTTGCCTCGGTTGCCGCCGTGGCCGTGCTGGCCGGCTGCGCCGCGCCTGGCCCGGGCCCGGCCAACTACGGCACCCGTGCCTATGCCCAACCCGATCCGAACGGCTGGCAGACCGTTTCCGTGACCCCGGTGCCGCTCGGGACCGGCGCCCGTGCGGGCGATGCCGGCGTCGTCACCAGCTCGAACGTCGTCGTCAATCCGGCACCAAGCTATGGCGGCCAGCCGCTCTACAGCGCACCGCCCGTCTACGCCGCGCCGCCGGTCTACGGGGCGCCGGTGTACGTCCAGGATCCGTTCTGGTACCCGCCGGTTTCGATCGGCCTGGGCTTCAGCTTCGGACGCAGCTGGGGCGGACACCGCCACCACGGCGGCTATCGCCGGCGTTGATACCGCTCGCGCCGGCTGCACGCTGGCGCAACAATGCACCAAAAAAGGGAGGCCGCACGAATCGTGCGGCCTCTTTTATTTTGCGGCTTTATACGCGCATTTCCTTACCAATTTCTTACAAAGTGTTATCTACGTTGCATGGTGCAATGCGTCATAGCAATCGATTGCTGTTGGCCAATTGCTATCCTACAATGGGTCGGTCGATGGCCCGATAGCGGCATTTTTCCGCGCCGGGTACCACGTCATGCATCACTAAAAACACACTACGGAGACGGCGATGAATTTCAAGTTGAAAGCATTGGTTGCAGGTGTAGCACTGGGTTTTTCGATGTCGGGCATGGCTGCGGAGCCGATCAAGATCGGCGTGTCCGGTCCCTTCACGGGCGGTTCGGCGCCGATGGGCGTCTCGATGCGTGACGGCGTCAAGCTGGCCGTCAACGAGATCAACGCCGCCGGCGGCGTCCTCGGCCGCCAGATCCAGCTGGTCGAGCGCGACGACGAAGCGAAGAACGAGCGCGGCGTGCAGATCGCCCAGGAACTGATCAACAAGGAACGCGTCGTCGCCACCGTCGGCTACATCAACACCGGCGTCGCCCTGGCCTCGCAGCGCTTCTACCAGCAGGCGCAGATCCCGGTGATGAACAACGTCGCCACCGGCTCCGTCATCACCCAGCAGTTCGCCACCCAGCCGACCAACTTCGTCTTCCGCAACTCGGCCAGCGACGCCATCCAGTCGCAGATGATCGTCGACGAGGCGATCGGCCGCCGCGGCTTCAAGAAGGTCGCGATCCTGGCGGACTCGACCAACTACGGCCAGCTGGGCCGCGCCGACCTCGAAAAGGCGCTCGAGAAGAAAGGCATCAAGCCGGTCGCCGTCGAGAAATACAACCTGCAAGACGTCGACATGACCTCGCAGCTGCTGAAGGCCAAGCAGGCCGGCGCCGAAGCCGTGCTGACCTACGGCATCGGCCCGGAACTGGCGCAGATCGCCAACGGCATGGAAAAACTGGGCTGGAAAGTGCCGATGATCGGCAGCTGGACGCTCTCGATGGCGAACTTCGTCGACAACGCCGGCAAGAACGGCGAAGGCACGCGCATGCCGCAAACCTTCATCCAGGACGCCAACACGCCCAAGCGCAAGGCCTTCATCGACGCCTACGTGAAAGCCTACAACCCGCCGGGCGGCCGCATGCCGTCGGCCGTGTCGGCAGCCCAGGGCTACGACTCGATCTACCTGCTGGCCGCGGCCATGAAGCAGGCCAATTCGACCGAAGGTCCGAAGATCGTCGCCGCGCTGGAAAACCTGAACACCAAGGTCGAAGGCGTCGTCACCACCTACGAGAAGCCGTACAGCAAGGCCGACCACGAAGCCATCAACTTCAACAACACCGTGTTCGGCGAAGTGCGCGGCGGCCGCGTGATCCACGCCAAGTAAGGCAGCGGTAGATTCGCTGATCGTGGCCAGCCGGGATCGTCCTGACTGGCCATTTTCTTGTTGACCGGAGGCGCCGGGCCCTGAGCCTGTGCGTCTTCTTCAGGTGAATTCATGGATATCCTTTTGCAGCTGGTCTTCAGCGGAATCGCGCTCGGCATGATCTATGCCGTTGTCGCGTTCGGCTATCAACTTACCTTCGCCACTTCCGGTACCCTCAATTTCGGCCAGGGCGAAGCCCTCATGCTGGGCGCCCTGGTCGGCCTGTCCCTGGTCGGCGGCATCCACGGCGGCCCCTACATGAGCTATGTGCTGATGATCCCGCTGGTGATCGTCTTCGGCGCGCTGCAGGGCATGTTCGTCGAATGGATCGGCGTGCGTCCGGCGATCAAGATCAAGTCCGAATTCGGCTGGATCATGTCCACCATCGCACTGGCCATCATCTTCAAGAACGTGGCCGAGAACATCTGGGGCAAGGACGTGCTGCCCTTCCCTTCGCCGCTGTCCTCGACCCCGTTCCAGTTCATGGGCGCCAACGTGCAGCCGATGCAGGTGGCCGTGATCATCGGCGCGCTGGCGATCATGCTGGCCGTCGAACTGTTCAACCGCAAGTCGATCTACGGCAAGGCGGTCGTCGCCACCTCGAACGACCGCGACGCCGCCGGCCTGATGGGCATTAACACGGGCCGCGTGATCACCTTCTCGTACGCGCTGTCCTCGGCCACGGCCGCCTTTGCCGGCGCCCTGATCGCGCCGCTGACGCTGACCAGCGCCACCATGGGCGCCTCGCTCGGCCTGAAAGCCTTTGCGGTGGCGATCATCGGCGGGCTGACTTCCGGCATGGGCGCCATCGTCGGCGGCCTGATCCTCGGTATCGCCGAAACCGCGACCGGCTACTACATTTCGACCGGCTACAAGGAAGTGCCGGGCCTGATCCTGCTGCTGCTGGTGCTGGCGGTGAAACCGTCGGGCCTGTTCGGCAAGGCCGCGATCAAGAAAGTCTGAACATGACAAAATCGAAACCGCTCCTGATTGCCAGCGTGCTGGGCCTGATCGTATTGGCCGTGTACCCGCACGTCTTCACCAACCCGTATTACATCCACCTGGCCGAAACCATCCTGATCTACGCGATCCTGCTGTTCGGCCTGGATATCGTGGTCGGCTACACCGGCCAGGTCTCGCTCGGCCACGCCGGCCTGTTCGGCGTCGGCTCTTACGTCACCGGCATCCTGGTGATGAAGCTGGGCGCGCCCTGGTTCCTCGCCGTCCCCGCCAGCATCGCCATCTCCGCCGTCTTCGGCGCCATCCTGGCGCTGCCGGCACTGCGTGTCACGGGGCCGTATCTGGCCATGGTGACGCTCGCCTTCGGCACCATCGTCCAGATCATGATCAACGAGATGACCTTCCTCACCGAAGGCCCGCTCGGCATCATGGTCCCGAAACCGCACGTGCTGGGCAAGGAACTGACCGAGGTCGAGTACTTCTACATGTGCGCCGCCTTCATGGTGCTGTCGCTGCTGCTGGTGCACCGCCTGCTGAAATCGAACATCGGGCGCGCCTTCGAGGCGCTGCGCGACAGCCCGATCGCGTCCGATTGCATGGGCGTGTCGGTGTACCGCTACAAGGTCTACGCCTTCGTCATCAGCGCCGGCTTCGCGGGCCTGGCCGGCAGCCTGTACGCCTACTCGGAACAGTACATCTCGCCGAACACCTATAACTTCGAGCTGACCATCCTGTTCCTGCTGGCCGTGATCATGGGCGGCCGCAAGACCCGGGTCGGCGCCATCCTCGGCGCGATCATCGTCGTCATGCTCCCCAGCCTGCTCTCGGACATCGCCCTGTTCCGCAAGATCGCTGTCGCCGCGGCCGTGCTGGGCGTGATCGGCTCCGCGCTCGCGCTCACCCGCGGCAAGTCGACGCCGCGCAAGGTGCTGGTGCCGCTGGTGGCCACCATTGGTCTCGCCGTCTGGTCCTACCGGATCGAGAACATGGTCGACTGGCGCCTGACCATCTTCGGCCTGATGACCCTGTTCGTCGTCTACTACCTGCAGGACGGTATCGTCGGCTTCTTCCGCCAGCTGTTCGGCCGCCGGGTGGCCCACACCAGGTCCGTGGATGCGGACGCGAGCGCCGATGCCTTCGAAGGCGTGGCGAAGCGCGATACGGGCGGCGACCTGCTCCGGGCCGAGCAGATCCTGATGCAGTTCGGCGGCCTGAAGGCCCTGAACCAGGTCGACCTCCACGTCAAACGCGGCTCGGTGCATGGCCTGATCGGCCCGAACGGTTCGGGCAAGAGCACGATGATGAACGTCCTGACCGGCATCTACAAGCCGACCGCGGGCGGCGTCGTGTTCGCCGGCCAGCCGATCACGGGACGTACGCCCTCGCAGATCGCGCTCGGCGGCGTGGCGCGCACCTTCCAGAACGTGCAGCTGTTCGGCGAGATGACGGCGACAGAGAACGTGCTGGTCGGCCTGCACCACACCTTCCGTTCGACCGTGTTCGACGCCATGGTGGCGACGCCGCGCCAGCGCCGCGAGGAAGCGGCGGCACGCAAGCGCGCAGCGGCCATCCTCGAATTCGTGGGTCTCTCGGATCTCGCCGACGAGGAGGCGCGCAACCTCCCCTACGGCAAGCAGCGCCTGCTGGAAATCGGCCGCGCGCTGGGCCTGAATCCGCAGTTGCTGCTGCTCGACGAACCGGCCGCGGGCCTGACCGCGCCCGACATCCGCGAGCTGATGGCGATCATCCGCAAGATCCGCGACCACGGCATCACCATCATCCTGATCGAGCACCACATGGACGTCGTGATGTCGATCTCGGACACGGTCACCGTGCTCGACTTCGGCCAGAAGATCGCCGAAGGGATGCCGGCCAGCGTGCAGGCCGATCCGAAAGTGATCGAGGCCTATCTCGGCGGCGCCAGCGAAGCCACCCCATCGGCCACGGCCGCGGTATAAGGAGACCGACCATGTTATCCATACAAAACCTGGAAGCGGCCTACGGCAAGGTGCAGGTCCTGCACGGCATTTCGCTCGACGTCCCGCAAGGCAAACTGGTTACCCTGATCGGCTCGAACGGCGCCGGCAAGACCACCACCATGCGCGCCATCTCCGGCATGATCAAGCCGAAGGCCGGCAGCATCACGCTCGGCGGCCGCGACATCACGGGCCTGGACTCGCACCGCATCGCGCGCGCGGGCCTGGCCCACTCGCCGGAAGGACGGCGCGTGTTCGCCACCATGAGCGTCACCGACAACCTGCTGCTGGGCGCCTTCCCGCGCTTCACCCGTGCGCGTCCGAAGGGCGACGTCCAGCGCGACCTCGACAAGGCGATGGACCTGTTCCCGCGCCTGAAGGAGCGCCGCAACCAGCTGGCCGGCACGCTCTCCGGCGGCGAGCAGCAGATGCTGGCCATGGCGCGCGCCGTGATGCTCAATCCGGACGTGGTGCTGCTCGACGAACCCTCGATGGGCCTGGCGCCGATCCTGGTCGAGGAAGTCTTCCGCATCATCACGCGCCTGAAATCCGAAGGCGTGACCATGCTGCTGGTCGAGCAGTTCGCGGCCGCCGCGCTGAATGTGGCCGACTACGGCTACGTGCTGGAGAACGGGCGCATCTCGGTGCACGGCCCGGCGGAGAGCCTGAAAAACGATCCGAAGGTGGTGGCAGCCTATCTCGGCGGCGGGCATTCGCACTGATGCGTGAACCGGGGGCGCTCGAAGGGCGGGATTACGCCGCCGCCCTGTGCGTCGTGCTGGTCTGGGGCACCAACTTCGTGGCCATGAAGCTCGGCCTGCGCGAAGTCACGCCCTTCCAGCTCGGCGCCGGGCGCTACCTGTTCGCGCTGCTGCCGCTGCTGCTGTTCGTGCGTCCGCCGAAGCTGGCCGCGCGCTGGGTGATCCTCTACGGATTGTTCCAGGGGGTCGGCCAGTTCGGCCTGCTGTTCCTGGCCCTGCGCGCCGGCATGTCGGCCTCGCTGGCGCCGGTGATGCTGCAGATGCAGGTGTTCTTTACCGCCCTGTTCGCGGCGTTGATCCTGAAGGAACGCATCGAGCGGCGCCTGCAGGCCGCGATGGGCATCGCCGCCCTGGGTCTCGCGTGCCTGTGCGTCGATGCGCTCGGCCGCAATTCGACGGTGACGCTGATGGGCTTCGTGCTGAGCGTAGCCTCCGCGGCGATGTGGGCGGCCTCGAACATCGTGGTGCGCATCGCCCAGCGCAGCACGCCGCAATTCGACGTCCTGCCCTTCATGGTGTGGAGCTCGATGGTGCCGATCCTGCCTTTCATCGCGCTCTCGCTGGCCTTCGATCCACCTTCCACCAGCTGGGACCTGGCAGCGGTCTCGCTCACCGCCTGGTCGTCCATGGCCTACCTCGGCTGGTTCGCCACCATCCTCGGCTATGCAATGTGGACGGGCCTATTGAAGCGCCATCCGGTCAACCGCGTCGCGCCCTTTTCGCTGGCGGTGCCGCCGGTCGGCATCGCGGCCGGCATGCTGTTCCTCGGCGAGACCGTCACGCCCTGGCAGTGGGCCGGGATCGCGCTGGTGGTGGCTTCGCTGGCGCTGGTGATGCTCAGGCCGCGGTCGCGCGCCGCCGCCCCCGTATAATTGCGGTTTCGACAGCACGGCTCTCACCATGACGACCTCCAAATTCTCGCGCTACACCGGCTCGCGCATCTTCTGGTTCTTGTTCGGCCTCGGACTCGGCGGCCTGGGCCTGTGGAGCGGCCTGCGCCAGGGCCTGGTCGGCGAAACGCTGATCGGCCTGGGATTGGTGCTGGTAGGCGTGCAGGGCCTGCTGCGTCCCGTGGTCCTGACACGTGCCGGCAAGATCGGCAAGGAAGAAATGATGCGCGACGTGTCGGTCGGCTCCGAAGTCCTGCACGGGATGTTGTCGCTGGCGATGGCGGGCCTGCTGATCGCCGGCTTCGTGCTGAAATACGTGATCAAGATGTAAGGCGGGAACTGGATTTGCCTCCCATCAACTCGTATTTCCTGAAATCATTTTAAGCGCAGATAACGTCGCGTTTCCCCCACGTTACTATCTTTTAAGCATATTTTATTATCGATATTGCTGTTTTGAGATCGAATAGAATTTCCTGATGACATACCCTGTAGGACCGATCCTACTTGGGCCTGTCCATGGACCGTTCGTATCCACGCACTTACCCTTATTCTCGCCGTCTCGAGCAGCGGCTTCGTTTCCAGCGCCGCGCCCTGGCGGGCGTGTCGATTGCCATCGCCGCCGGCGCACTCGCTTACGCGATCCTGCCGGAACCGGCGCCCTACGCCACCTTGGCGGAGTTTTCCGCTATGCCCGCTGTTGCGGCGGCACCAGCCCCGGCGCTTGACGCGACGCCGGCCGCGCGCCGCGTGTACCGCTACTCGGTCGTGCCGGGCGGCGCACTCGACCGGGCGGAACTGGCACAGGTCATCCGCAGCGACAGGCTCGTCGCCGCGCATTATGCGGACTTCGATGTGGAGCGGGCGTATGCGGCCACGGTATCCGCGCCGCGCGCGGTATATGTCTCCTACCGCAAGGACGGCAAGATCTACTGGACGAAAAAGAAAGTCATGCTGCAGTCGGGCGAGACCCTGCTCACCGATGGCCGCAACGAGATGCGTGCGCGCTGCGCCAACCGGATCTCGGACCAGCCCCGCTTCCCGGTCGAGCAGGACGCGCCCAGCCCCGAGACGCTCGACCTGCTGGTCAAGGAAGAACCGGCAGGAGACGGCAGCAGCATCGCCTTTGTCGGCATGCCGGACTTCGAGGACGATGTGCCGGGACTGGGCAGGCAGCCCCACCTGCCGAGTGGGCCGGCCAACCCGCCCCCGGCCCCGACCCCGCAGCCGTCCCGTCCGCCGATAGCCGGCTCGCCGGCACCCGGCCTGTCCTGGCCGCCGATGGGCTGGTTCGCCAACCCGGGCCTGCCGCCGCTGGCGGTCCATCTGCCGGACACCCAGTTGCTGGCCTCGCTCACGCCGCCGCCGCTGGCGCACTGGACGAGCGTGCAGCCCGATCCCTTGCTGGACACCGGCCCGGGCGATCCGTTGCCGCCGCCGCTCGTCGATCCCGAGCCCTTCGTGCCCAGGCCCGATCCCGGCCAGCCGACGCCGCCCAATCCTGCGCTCGATTCGCCGCCGTCCGACGTCCCCGAACCGTCCAGCGCCTGGCTGGCCGGCGCGGCCTTCCTAGCGATGCTGATGCATTCCCGGAAGCGCGGCCGACCGGCCGCCGGCAAGCCCGGTTGACCGATTAACAACAGAAATCGGATCTTTTCCGGTCGGGCTCTGGATTTACTAACGGTAACGCTTTATGCTGTAGGACAACTCCTACTCACGGATCAGCATGAATCGCGGCTACCGCTACACCTTGCGCCTCGGGCAACGCGCCCGGCTCCGACGCCGCCTGACGGCAGGCGTGCTGGCGAGCTTCGCCGTGTGCGCGCTGGCTGCGGTCTGCATGCAGCAGCCAGAGCCGATCCGGGTGACATCGATAGCCGCACCGGCTCCCCAGCTGCTGGCCGCCGCGCCCGCCGAATCCGGCAAGCAGCGCCCTGCCCGCATCGTCTACCCGTATTCGGTGGTGCCGGGCGGCGTCGCCAGCCAGGCCGAACTGGTGCGGATCGTCCGCACCGACAAGGTCGTCGCCGCGCACTACGCCAGTTTCGACGTCGCCAGTGCGCGTCCCGTCACGGTCGCTGCGCCGCGCGCCGTGCACGTTTCCTACCGCAAGGGCGACCAGGTCTACTGGACGGCGAAAAAAGTCATGCTCAAGGCCGGCGAAACCCTGTACACCGACGGGCGCAACGAGATGCGCGCCCGCTGCGCGAACCGGATCTCGGACGTGGCCCGCTTCCCGGTCGAGGCGCAGGATCCCGACCTGGAGCTGCTCGAAGCTTCCTTTGCGGAAGGCGTCGAGGAAGAGAACGGCGCGCTGGTGACGGTCGGCGGACCCGAACTGGGCGACGCGGTCACGAACACCGCCAAGGCCAGCAGCGTTCCTTTCGTCTCCACGGCGGGCGCCAGCCAGGCCGCATCGTGGCGCGCGCCGCTCGACGCCGGCGGCCTCGGGCTGGCGCCCCGGTTCGGCGACTTGCGCAACATGGGATTGCTGTCCACCGGCTGGACCGTCCAGCCCGGCACGAGCGTCGGCAGCGGCAGCGCGACCGACCCCGTCAGGGGATCGGCGCCGCCGATTCTGGTGGCGGTCGACACGCCGGCGCAGCCGGACGAAGTGCCCCCTTCCGATCCCGATCCCTTCATTCCGAAGACCGACCCGGCCAGGCCGCTGCTCCCGGACAGCACGCTGCCCGACGCCACCAAGCCGGCCGACGTGCCCGAACCCGGCACCCCCTGGCTGCTGGCAGCGGCACTCACGGCCCTGCTGGCGCTGCGCCGCAAGGACTGAAGGGGCGCTAGGCCGCCCCGAACAGGTCGCCCGCATCGAGGATCGCCCAGGCAATCTCGGGCTTTTCCTGCAGGCGCTTGCGCACCGCCGCCGGCACCGACTGGCGTACCTTCTTGCACAGGCCCGGCTTTTCCTCGAGCACGATGATGATGCCGCGCATCGTACGCACCTCGTTCGGACCGGCTTCGATGCGCAGCTCGGCGCCGATGTTCCTGCGGATGACTTCCTGCACGTGCTTCAGCTCCTCGTAGCTGTCGATGCGCTCGATGCGTTCGATCAGCTTCTGCTCCTGCCTGCGGTCGATCGCCAGCGGCCGGATGTCGGCCCCCGGCTCGGCCAGCAGGCGCTCGCGTTCGCAGACGCAGGCGCCGGGCGGGCACTCGGTGCGGATCGGAAACGGCAGCGGTGGCAAGGCAGCGGTCACGGGCGTTCGGGACGCGAAGGAGGAGCTGAGGATTCTAGCGGAAACACGCCCGCCAGCATCGCCAGCATGCGCTTGTGGTGCGAACCTTTCCAGAACACGCCGCCGCAGTGGTCGCAGGTCGTGAATTCCTCGTGCGTTGCGCGTACCGATTCCGGCAGGCGATCGAGCACCTCGGCCTTGGGCACCGCGCGCAGCGGCAGGTTGCAGTGCAGGCAGAGGGTGAAAGGCCGGGCCAGCGCGGCCAGTCCAAGGCGATCGAAGAGTTCGCGCAATTGCGCCTCCGGCCGGATCGTGTGCAGGTAACAGCCCTGTTCGACCTCGCGCCGCTTCAACAGTTCGCGGTCGCGCGTGAGGACCGTGCGGCCTTCGCGCGCGGCGATGGCGACGATGTCCTCGTCGCGGTAATCGTTCTCGTAGAGGGTGTCGAAGCCTGCCATGCGCAGCAGGCGCGCCAGGCCGCCGAGGTGGGCGTCGGCGATGAAGCGGATCCCGGGCGCCGCGGACGCGCGCTGCGGATGCAGTTCCAGCGCGTCGTCCTCTGCCAGCAAGCGACCGAAACCGGCCGCCGCGCCATTCACGATCAGGGTCCCGACCTCGGTATGCGGCACGCCCAGCGCCTCGATCATGTGCTTGGCGGTGGCGGCCCGCGCGCAGGGCGCGGCGAACGCCCTCTCTCGCCGGTCGCGCGGCAGGAAGTCGTTCAGTTCGCCGAAAAACCGGAACGTGGCCTCGACCATGATGGCATCACAGCTGCGGACCGCCGCCCGTCGCGCGCAGCACGTCGAGCGCGTTCGGCACGGCTTCGCCGGCCGCGGTATTGTCGAAGATGCACCAGACCCGGCGCCCGGCCGCGCGGTGTACCTCGAGGTCGCGCACCAGGGCCTCCAGGTACTCCTGCGAGTAGGCCGAATAATAGATGCGCGGCGCGCCGTGCAGGCGCACGTAGATGTCCTCGGTGGTCGGCACGTGCGGCCCGGGCTGGCCGGCGGCCGGGTCGGCGATCACGCGCGTGACTTTCCGTTCGCGCAGCACCTCGGTGGCGATGTCGCTGAACCAGCTCGGATGGCGTCCTTCGCAGGCGACCATGCAGCCGCCGAAGCGGTCCTGCAGCTTCATGAAAAAGTCGCGCACGGTCTCGTCATGGAAGCCCAGTTTCGGCGGCGTCTGCACCAGCAGGCAGCCCAGCTTGTCCTTCAGCTCCTTCACTTCGCCGGCGAAACGCGCGAGCAACCCGTCGATGTCGCGCATCTGCGCATCGTGGGTGATCGCGCGCGGCACCTTGACCGCAAAGCGGAAACCGCTTGGGACGCTCTCGGCCCAGCGCGCATAGGTCTTGGGCTGGTGCGGCTTGTAGAAGGACGAATTGATTTCCACCACCGGGAAGACGGCGGCGTAGCGTTCGAGGTGGCTGCCGCTCGGTGGGAAGGCGGCGGCGGCTTCCTTCGGGATGTTCCAGCCGGCGCAGCCGATCAGCGGTGCAGAATTAATTTGATTGCTCATCGCGCATCTTGCAATTATGTTACGGCGATTCTACGCCGCCCCGGATTGCCAGGTCGCATGCTTGAGCCGGCGTGAAAGCGGACACAGGGCGACGGCCGCCGCGCACCCGACTTACAATGATGCCAACGCATACTTGAAGGAGTGCTTCGTGACCGATTCCATCCACATCGTCTGCCCCGACTGCGAGGCCGTCAACCGCCTGGCCCAGGCGCGCCTGGCCGACAATCCCGTCTGCGGCAAGTGCGCCGCCACCCTGTTTTCCGGCCGGCCGCTCGACGTTACATCCGCCCAGTTCAACAAGCACGTGGCGCGCAACGACATCCCGGTGCTGGTCGACTTCTGGGCCGAATGGTGCGGGCCGTGCAAGATGATGGCGCCCGCCTATGCCCAGGCGGCCAGCCGGCTGGAGCCGCGCGTGCGCCTGCTGAAGGTCGATACCGAGCGCGCGCAGGATCTCTCGAGCCAGTTCGGCATCCGCAGCATCCCGACCCTGGCCCTGTTCCGTGGCGGACGCGAAATCGCGCGCCAGCCCGGGGCCATGGATGCCGGCAACATCGTGGCCTGGGTGCAGTCGAAACTGCAAGCTTAGCGAAAATGCCATAAACGACTGCTACAATGCATGCAAGCGGGGCCGTCCCCGGGTCGTCCACAAGTTGTCCCTTTAGGAGCCATTCATGTCGCAACAACTCGTACTCGACAGCGGAACCGAAGACGCCAAGCAGATGGCGCGCATCCTTTATCTCGTCCATGCCTGCACCTTCTTCTTCTCGCTCGGGATGCTGTCCTTCCTGCCGCTGATCGTCAACTACCTGAAGCGTCCGGAGACCAACGGCACCATCGTCTACAGCCACCATACCTGGATGATCCGCTCGTTCTGGTTCTACGTGCTGTGGATGGTCGTCGGCGGCGTCCTGTTCGCCACCCTGATCGGCATCCCAGTGGCCTGGCTGATCTGGTGCGTCGCGTGGTTATGGAAGGCTTATCGTCTAATCCGTGGTTTTTTGGATCTGAACAGCAACAAAGCCATGCCCATTTGATGCCGGTTTTGCGCAATTCGGTAATTTCGCAGCTAGAATACTTTCCTGATGGCACCACAGTGGTAGCACAACTATTCAGGACGACATATGAAATCGGTTCAGCAGGAAGTCGACGAGCGCAGCAATCTGACGGGCACCAACAAATTCGAGTTGCTGCTGTTCCGTCTCGGCGGCGATGACAACGGCGAGCGTAGCGAGCTCTTCGGTATTAACGTATTCAAGATCCGCGAGATCGTCGCGATGCCGCAGATCACGGCCGTGGCCGGCTCGCCGGCGCACGTGCTGGGCGTGGTCAACCTGCGCGGCCAGATCATCCAGGTGCTCGACCTGCCGGCGATTGCCGGCGTCAAGCCGAAGACCGGCCTGAACATCATGCTGGTCACCGAGTTCGCCCGCACCACCCAGGCCTTCGCAGTCGAGAGCGTGGAAGAGATCGTGCGCCTGGACTGGAGCCAGGTGATGTCGGCCGAGAAGAGCGCCGGCAGCGGCATGGTCACCAGCATCGCGCGCCTTGAAGGCGAGAATGGCGAGCCGGGCCGCCTGGCCCAGGTGCTCGACGTCGAGACCATCCTGCGCAACATGAACCCGGAGTCCGCGCCTGAAATCAGCTCGCAGACCGTGGGCGCGAAGATCCAGATCAAGCCGGGTTCGGTGATCCTGGCGGCCGACGATTCCGTCGTCGCGCGCGCCCTGATCGAGCAGGGCCTGGACGCGATGGGCCTGCCCTTCACCATGACCAAGAGCGGCAAGGAAGCCTGGGACCAGCTGAACACGATCGCCAGCGCGGCCGAGACCGAGGGCAGGAGCGTCTACGACCGCGTCGCGCTGGTGCTGACCGACCTCGAGATGCCGGAGATGGACGGGTTCACGCTGACCCGCAACATCAAGAAGAGCGCGCGCCTGGCGAATTTGCCGGTGGTGATCCACTCCTCGCTGTCGGGGACGACGAACGAGGAACACGTCAAGAATGTCGGTGCGGATGCGTATGTGGCGAAGTTCTCGGCGGAGGATTTGTCGACGACGCTGCGCCGGGTGTTGAAGCAGTAAGTTTGGAATTGAAAGCAAAAACGCCGCGAGGATTCGCGGCGTTTTTGTTTGTGCGTCCAGTTCGCGTTGGTGGATCCGGCGCGGTACGAAACGCGCGGGCATGCCCGCCCTACGTTACACAGCCGCTAACATCGTTTCAATCGATATCGGCGGTGCACCGTAGGGCGGGCATGCCCGCGGATTTTGGCGCGATCAGAGTTTGCCCAACGCCTGTTCGATATCCGCAATCAAATCGTCCGTGTCTTCCAGCCCGATATTGAACCGCACCAGCGTCCCCTTGCCCGCCCAGTTGCGCCGGATCGCCGCCATCCGGTACGGCATCACCAGGCTGTTCGCCCCGCCCCAGCTGTAGCCGAGACCGAACAGTTCGAGCGAATCGACGAAGCGGTCGGTCTGCTCTTCCGTATAACGCTCGTCGAAGATCACCGAGAACAGCCCGCCGGCGCCCGAGAAATCGCGCTTCCACGTCTCGTGCCCCGGACAATCCGCAAACGCCGGGTGCAGCACGCTGACGACTTCCGGACGCGCCTTCAGCCACGCGGCGACGCGCCGCGCCGCCGCATCATGCGCCTCGAAGCGCAGCTTCATGGTCGGCAGCCCGCGCATCACCAGGTAGGCATCGTCCGCGCTCACGCCCAGGCCGAGGCGCATGTGGGCCATGGCCAGCTTGTCGTGCACGGCGCGCTCAACCGTCATGACGGCGCCCATCAGCACGTCCGAGCCGCCCGACTGATACTTGGTCAGCGCCTGCATGATGATGTCGACGCCGAGGTCGAAACCGCGCAGGGCCAGGCCGGCGGACCAGGTGTTGTCCAGCGCGACCAGCACGCCGCGCGCATGCGCCGCGGCGCAGATGGCCGGCAGGTCGGGCACTTCCATCGACACCGAACCCGGCGCCTCGGTCCAGATGAGCTTCGTATTCGGTTGAATGAGGTCGGCGATGCCGGCGCCGATCAGCGGGTCGTAGTAGCGCGCGGTGACGCCGAAGTCGGCGCTCAGCCAGCGGCCCAGTTCGCGGTTCGGGTTGTAGACGTTATCGGGGAGCAGGACGTCGTCGCCGCTTTTCAGCAGCGCGAAGTCGACCATGGCGATCGCCGCCAGGCCCGAGGGCGCCAGCAGGCAGTGCGCGGCGCCCTCGATTTCGGCCAGGCGCGCTTCCAGCGTAAACGTGGTCGGCGTGCCGTGCAGGCCGTAGGTATAGGCGTTCTTTTCTTTCCACTCGCCCGAGCGCATGGCGGCGACGTTCTCGAACAGGACCGTCGAGGCGTGGTGGATGGCGGGCGGGAAGGCGTCGAAGCCCCCAGGCGCCGTGTAGTTCGTGTGAATCAGCGTGGTCTGGAGGGACTTCTTCGTCATGTTCGCGCGTTTTTAGTTGGGAATTAAACCGGGGTGGCCCAGAGGTCGTGGGCGTCGGCTTTGGTGATCACGACGTCGGCGAACTGGCCAACCACCAGCTTGCCCTTGCCCTGGCCCAGCGGACGCTTAATGTGGACGACGCCGTCGATTTCCGGCGCATCGGCAGCCGAGCGGCCGATCGCTTCGCGCGGGCCGACTTCGTCGACCAGCACGCGCAGGGTCTTGCCGACCTTGGCCTGCAGGCGCTTGGCCGAGATCTCTTCCTGCAGCAGCATGACGCGCGCGCGGCGCTCTTCGCGCACTTCTTCCGGCACCGGGTTGGCCAGCTCGTTGGCGGTCGCGCCTTCGACCGGCGAATAGGCGAAGCAGCCGAGGCGGTCGATCTGTGCTTCGCGCAGGAAGTCCAGCAGGTACTCGAACTCGGCCTCGGTCTCGCCCGGGAAGCCGGCGATGAAGGTCGAGCGGATCGTCAGGTCCGGGTTCATCTTGCGCCAGGCCAGGATGCGGTCGAGGTTCTTCTCGCCGCTGGCCGGGCGCTTCATGCGCTTGAGGACGTCCGGATGCGCGTGCTGCATCGGGATGTCGAGGTAAGGCAGCACGTGGCCGTCGCCCATCAGCGGGATCACCTGGTCGACGTGCGGATACGGGTAGACGTAGTGCATGCGCACCCAGGCGTCGTACTGGCGCGCCAGCTGGCCCAGGGCTTCGGTGAGCTGGGTCATGTGGGTCTTGATCGGGCGGCCGTTCCAGAAGCCGGTGCGGAATTTGACGTCGACGCCGTAGGCGCTGGTGTCCTGCGAAATGACGAGCAGTTCCTTCACGCCGGCCTTGAATAGATTCTCGGCTTCGACCAGCACTTCGTGGATCGGACGCGAGACCAGGTCGCCGCGCATCGACGGAATGATGCAGAAGCTGCAGCGGTGGTTGCAGCCTTCGGAAATCTTCAGGTAGGCGTAGTGCTTGGGCGTGAGCTTCACGCCGTGGTCCGGGACCAGGTCGACGAAGGGGTCGTGGGGCTTGGGCAGGTGCAGGTGCACCGACTCCATCACTTCGGTCATCGCGTGCGGACCGGTCACGGCCAGCACCTTCGGGTGCACCTTGGTGATGATGTCCTCGCCCGAGGCGTCCTTCTTCGCGCCCAGGCAGCCGGTGACGATCACTTTACCGTTTTCGGCCAGGGCTTCGCCGATGGCGTCGAGCGACTCCTGCACCGCGGCGTCGATGAAGCCGCAGGTGTTGACGATCACGAGGTCGGCGCCGGCATACGACTTGGCGGTCTGATAGCCTTCCGCGCGCAGCTGGGTCAGGATCTGCTCCGAGTCGACCAGCGCCTTCGGGCAGCCGAGCGAGACGAAGCCGACCTTCGGGGCGACGGCCGGCGCGGCAGCGGCATTCTCTGGATTGGCGGCGGGAGCGGGATTGCGGCGGAGTTCGAGCATGGGCAGGAGGCGACAAGGTAAACGGGCAATCTGCGATTGTACCTGAACGCGGGGCGGAGAGAAAAGCACGGGCCGATTCGGGACTGTGGGTTTCCACAGGTATAGCCGGAGTGTCGTTTTCTGGAAACCACTAGATATTTCCGTGTGGATATACTTTCGAAATTACCGATTTCCTCCTTTCTGATTCTTCCTATGAACATCAACAAGCTCGGCGTCGGACGGCGCCTCGCCCTCGCCTTTTCCGTCATCCTGGCTATCATGGTCGTGCTCGCCGTTCTCAGCCTGGCAAAGATGGCCACCATCCAGAGCAAGCTGGACCGCATCGTCAGCCACGACAACGTCAAGCTCGGCCTGATCATGGACATCCGCCAGTCGGTCATGAACGCGATCCTGAACGGCCGCAACATCGCCCTGATGAGCGACGCCGCCGAGATCGAGGCGGAAAACAAGCGCCTGGCCGCCAACCGCGCGGTGTATGCCGATACCTTCAAAAAGCTGGAAGCGCTGGCGAACACGCCGGCCGAGAAAGCGGCGCTCGACAAGATCACGGCCAGCCGCGCCGCCGCCGTGGACGTCGTCACCAAGATGACCAACCTGGTCAAGGCCGGCGACCGCGAGGGTTCGAACCGCGTGCTGCTGCAGGAACTGCAGCCGCTGCAGGCCAAGACCATCGAGGCGATGGATGCCATGGTTGCGCACGAGGAAGGCCTGGTGAGCGAAGCGGCCGAGGAAGCGGGCGCCGCTCACGCGGCCGCGCGCCTGCAGACCGCGCTCCTGACCCTGGCCGCGCTGGCGATCGGCGCCCTGCTCGCCTGGACCATCACCCGCGGCCTGCTGCGCCAGCTCGGCGGCGAGCCGCTGTATGCGACCACCATTGCCGACCGCATTGCCCAGGGCGACCTGGGCGTGCCGATCGACCTGCGCGCGGGCGACAGCGCCAGCCTGCTGTTCGCCCTGCGCACCATGCGCGACAAGCTGGCCGACCTGGTCGGCCAGGTGCGCGTCGCCACCGACAGCATCGCCCAGGCCTCGAGCGAAGTGGCCGGCGGCAGCGCCGACCTCTCCAGCCGCACCGAAGCCCAGGCCGGCACGCTCGAAGAGACGGCCTCGTCGATGGAAGAACTGACCTCGACCGTGAAGCACAATGCCGACAACGCGGCCCAGGCGAACACCCTGGCGCGCGCGGCCTCCACCGTCGCCGAGCGCGGCGGCAACGTCGTGCTCGAGGTGGTCGGCACCATGGGCGCGATCAACGATTCCTCGAAGAAGATCGTGGACATCATCGGCGTCATCGACGGCATCGCCTTCCAGACCAACATCCTGGCGCTGAACGCGGCCGTGGAAGCGGCACGCGCCGGCGAGCAGGGCCGCGGCTTCGCGGTCGTGGCCTCGGAAGTGCGCAACCTGGCCCAGCGCTCGGCCGCCGCCGCCAAGGAAATCAAGGCCCTGATCGCGGACTCGGTGGACAAGGTCGAAACCGGCAGCAAGCTGGTCGATGAAGCCGGCAGCACCATGCAGGAAATCGTCGGCAGCATCCGCCGGGTTGCCGAGCTGATGGGTGGCATCACCGTGGCCAGCCAGGAACAGACGCGCGGCATCGAGCAGGTGAACGTGGCCCTGATCGAGATGGATGGCGTGACGCAGCAGAACGCGGCCCTGGTCGAGGAAGCGGCCGCGGCGGCGCAGGCGATGCAGCAGCAGGCGGCGCAACTGGCGCGGCTGGTCAGTGTGTTCCAGTTGGGGAATGAGCAGCAGAAGCTGGGGTATGCCGTGTCGGCGCAGCGGCAGCTGACGGCAACAAAGGCGCCAGCAGCCAGCTGGGAAGCGTTTTGATGTAGGGTGGGCGCTCCGTGCCCACCATTGGCGTGCGTCAGGTGGGCACAGGGCGCCCGATGAAACCGTAGGCGAGGTCATTGACCTCGCCTACCCCTACGAACATACCCGTAAGGTGGGCGGGTCCCCCGCCCACGCGGTCGACGGACGCATACACGCCCGTATCGAAACGCTTACTTCTTGTCCGTCGGCGTCGTCGGCGGGAACGGGAAGGCACTGAACAGCACCTTGCTCTGGTTCTGCATCTGCTCCTGCATCTGCATGAACAGGTTCTTGCTCTGGTCGATGTAGTTGTTCATCATGCCCTGCATCATCGGGCCCTGGACGTTCATGAACTGGGTCCACATCTCCGGGCTGAAAGGCTTGCCTTCGAGGGCGCCGGCGGCGTTGCTGGTGAACTTGTTCTGGATGTCGGTAAAGGCCTGGACGTTCTTTTCCAGGTAAGAACCCATCATGCCCTGCATCGCATGGCCGTAGTAGCGGATGATCTGGGCCAGCACGGCGCTCGAGAACATCGGCGCACCGTTCGCTTCCTCTTCCAGGATGATCTGCAGCAGGATGCTGCGGGTCAGGTCCTCACTGGTCTTGGCGTCGACCACCGTGAACTCGTCGGCATCGAGGACCAGCTGTTTCACGTCCGTCAGGGTAATGTAGGAGCTGGTCTGGGTGTCGTACAAACGACGGTTCGGGTATTTCTTGATCAGGCGTTCAGTACTGTTTTTTGCACTACTCATCTCAAGTTCCAATGTTGCGCCCGCCTTGTGGGCGGCGCTGCGAAGATTGTTCAAATTGCCGCATCGGCGAGCCGTGGTCCGTCCTCCAAAAGTTGCCGGACAGGACGAACCGGCTAAAAATACCACGTTCGATGCGCAGGTGCAGCAATTATCGCTTTTGCCACTGAATTTATTTCATGGCAAGTACAACATCGGCTTTCCTCAATCTGCTCTTGCTTTAACAAAACGACCGGGCGCCGGTTCGATCGGCTGGTGCTGCGCGTTGCCGAAGCCGGCCGGCGCCGGCACTTCTTCGCCGCCGTTCTCTTGCAGGAACCTGGCCCACTCCGGCCACCAGCTGCCCTTGTTCTCGCTCGCGCCGGCAAACCATTCGTCCGGCGCACGCGGGCCCTTGCGCGGCGCCTTGTCGTTGACCCAGTAGCTGCGCTTGCCCTTCGAGGCGGGATTGATCACGCCGGCGATGTGGCCCGAGGCGCCCAGCACGAAGCGGTTCGCCTTCGGCTTCTTCGGGTTCAGCAAATTCATCGAGGCGAACGCGGCCGGCCAGGGAACGATGTGGTCTTCCTTCGAGCCGTAGACGAATACCGGCGCATCGATCGCGCCGAGGTCGACCGGCACGCCGCAGACCGTCAGCTGGCCCGGCACTTTCAGCTTGTTCTCGAGATAGGTGTTGCGCAGGTACCAGCAGAACATCGGGCCGGGCAGGTTCGTGCTGTCGGCATTCCAGTACAGCAGGTCGAAGGCCGGCGGCACCTTGCCCTTCAGGTAGTTCTGCTGGACGTAGTTCCAGACCAGGTCGTTCGGGCGCAGGGCCGAGAAGGTGGTCGCCAGGTCGCGGCCCGGCATGATGCCGCCCTTGGCGAGCGCCGCCTCGCGCAGCCCCACCTGGGTCTCGTCGATGAAGACTTCCAGCACGCCGGTGTCCGAAAAATCGAGCAGCGTGGTCAGCAGCGAGAGGCTGGCGGCCGGCTGCTCGTTACGCGCGGCCAGCACGGCCAGGGCGCTGGCGGCGATCGTGCCGCCGACGCAGAAGCCGAACACGTGCACCTTGTCCTGGCCGCTGATGTCACGGGTGATCCTGATCGCCTCGATGGCGCCGCGCTCGACGTAATCGTCCCAGGTGAGGTTGGACATGGTCTTGTCCGGATTGCGCCACGAAACCATGAAGACGGTATTGCCCTGCTCGACCACGTAGCGCACCAGCGAGTTTTCCGGCTGCAGGTCGAGGATGTAGAACTTGTTGATGCAGGGCGGGATCATCAGCAGCGGCCGCGCACGCACGGTCGGGGTGCTTGGCGTGTACTGGATCAGCTGGAACAGCTCGTTCTCGTAGACGACCTGGCCGCTCGCGGTGCCGACGTTGACGCCGACCTCGAAGGCCGACTCGTCGGTCTGGGAGATGCGGCCCTTGCGCAAGTCTTCCAGCATGTTCTGCAAGCCCTTGGTGAGGCTCTCGCCCTTGCTCTCGATGAGCTTGGCCTGGGCTTCCGGGTTCGTCGCCAGGAAGTTGGCGGGCGACATGGCGTCGACCATCTGCTGCACCGTGAAGCGGATCTTCTGGCGCTCGCGCGGACCGGCCTCGACCGCGTCGGCGAGCGCCAGCATGAATTCGCTGTTGAGCAGGTAGGAGGCGGCGGTGATGGCGGCGAAAGGCGTGGCCGTCCATTCGGAGCCGGAGAAGCGTTTGTCGTGCAATTGTGGCGTTTTACCCGACATGAAGTCCTGCCACAGGCTTCCCGCTTTCTGCAGATAATCCTGGCGCAAGGCGTCGAGACGCGCCGGGGCGATACTGACGCCGAAGTCCTTGAACACGCCGGCCAGCGGATTGGCCGCCGCGCTGAGCCCACCGCCCGCCGCCGGCATCTTCATCCATCCCTGCCAGGCCGAGGGATCGGTGAACTGGTTCATCCAGGTGGTGGCGAAAGCTTGTGGGTCGGGCATATTCATGTCGGCGTCCGTTAGAATCGGGTTAATGACTGGCGAGAATCGTGGAGAAAAATATGTGGATCGTTGCAATCGGCTGGAGTTACGTCGTCATCCTGATGGCCGCGACGGAAACCTCGTTCGTCGCCGGGATGATGACTTTTCTCGTGTACTGCATGATACCCCTGTCTATACTTTTTTACCTCACCGGCGGCAAGCGGCGCAGGGCAAAACGTGCCGCCGCCGCGGCGCGGACCGAAGGCGGCCCGGGCGACGGGCTGCCATTCATGCTACCGCACTGGAGCGTGGCGGAAAACACACACATGGCTGAGGGCACCGGCGTGGCGGCCAGTTGCGACAACGGGAGCGACAGCGGCGGAGGCGACGCTTGCGGGGGCGACGGTGGCGGTGGCGGTGGCGACTAAGCAGTATTGATGAATCCGGATGGCGCTACTTGATCCAGATCAAACTTGCCTGCCGTCCGGTCACGCCATCGCGGCGATACGAGTAAAACCGGTCGATTTCCGTCGCCGTGCAATGCATGCCGCCGGACACGCTGGTGACGCCGTCGCGCGCCAGCATGCGCCGCGCCAGCGCGAACATGTCGGCCAGGTATTTGCCGCCCAGCTCGGGACGGCGCTGGAAGGCGAAGCCGACGTCGATGCCCGGCAGCGCCGCGGCGAAGGCGTCATACACATCCTGTCCCACCTCGAAAGCCAGCGGCCCGATGGCCGGGCCCATCCAGGCCGTGATCTCGTCCGCGCCCTGCGCCCGCATGGCGGCCACGGTCTGCCCCAGCACGCCGCCGGCCAGCCCGCGCCAGCCCGCATGGGCGGCGCCCACCACCCTGCCCGCGCGGTCGGCGAACAGCACCGGCAGGCAGTCGGCGGTGAGGATGGCGCACACCAGGCCGGGCGCGCTCGCGATGCTGGCGTCGCCCGTGCGCACCGGCTGGTCGGGACCGACGGTCGCGGCGTCGACCACGGCGGCGCCGTGCACCTGCGCGATCCAGGCCGGACGGCCCGGCAGCAGAGCTTGCAGGCGCGCGCGGTTCGCGTTCACCGCGACCGGGTCGTCGCCGCAGTGCAGGCCGAGATTGAAACCGCCGCCGCCGCGCCCGTCGTCGTAGGGCCCTTGCGAGACGCCGCCGACGCGGGTGGTCGCCAGCGCGCCGATGTTCGGCGGCGCATCCAGCCACTCGGGAATGACGAGGTCGGCGCTGTCCATCAGACCGCGTCCGGCTCGGGGATGCCGGCCTTGGCGATCAGCTCGGCGAAATCGGCCGCCAGCGGCACGACCCATTCGCACTGCTCGCCGGTGGCCGGGTGCACCAGGCCCAGGCGGCGCGCCTGCAGGGCCTGGCGGTGGAATACCGGGCTCAGGTGGGTCTTGCCATAGACCGAGTCGCCGACCAGGCCGAAGCCGATCGACAGCATGTGGACGCGGATCTGGTGGGTGCGCCCGGTCTCGAGGCGGCACTGCACGAGGCTGACCGGACGGCGGTCGAGCATGCCTTCGGCGATGCGCGTGTAATGGGTGATCGCGGGTTTCGCGCCCATGCTGGTCGAGACCGCCATCTTGGTGCGCTCCTTCGGATGGCGTCCCATCGAAGCGTCGATCGTGCCCGACAATTGCGGCGTACCCCAGACCAGGGCAAAGTATTCGCGCTTCACGGTGCGCGCCTGCAGCTGGCGCACAAGATCCGTTTGCGCGGCCAGGGTCTTGCCGACCACCATCAGGCCGCTGGTGTCCTTGTCGAGGCGGTGCACGATGCCGGCGCGCGGCACAGAACCGAGCTGCGGCGCGTGGTGCAGCAGGCCGTTGAGCAGCGTGCCCGACCAGTTGCCGGCGCCCGGGTGCACGACCAGGCCGGCCGGCTTGTTGATCACGAGGATGTGCTCGTCCTCGTAGACGATGTTCAGTTCGATTTCTTCGGGCGCGAAAGCGGTGTCTTCCGGCGCCGGCTGCGGCTGCACGACGATGGTTTCGTCGCCATAGGCCGTGTCCTTGCCGCGCGCGCTCTTGCCGTCGACCTGGATGTGGCCGCCTTCGAACCAGAGTTGCAGGCGGCTGCGCGAGAATTGCGGCACCAGGCCGGCGACGACCTTGTCGAGGCGCTGGCCGCAGGCGGACTCGTCCAGATGCAGGGTGATCGGGGAGAGGTCGATGCCAGTTGGGGCAGCGAATGCAATTTCGTCGGCATCGATTTCATCGTCGAAATCGGGGTCCAGGGGCAAATCCGCCGAATTCGGCGCAGGAGTTAATATCACGTCAGTCCCATCGGCTATAATCAGCCGTTCGTTGAATCTCGGTAAAACTTTTCTGCAAAAAGCTATGCAAAAAAAACTGTTGGTGGTTGCTGCAATGAGTGCCCTCTTGGGTCTGTCGGGCTGCGGGCTCTTGCCCGAGAAAACCGATGAGACCGCAAAGTGGTCAGCGGAGAAATTATACGCTGAGGCACGCGAAGAGATGGCAGGCGCCCATTACGAGGCCGCGATCAAGTTGTTCCAGCGCCTCGAAGCAAACTATCCGTTCGGCACCTACGCCACCCAGGCGCAGATGGAAATCGCCTACGCCCACTACAAGGCCCAGGACCAGGCCGAAGCCCTGGCCGCGGTCGAGCGCTTCATCAAGCTGCACCCGAATCATCCGCAAGTAGACTACATGTACTACCTGCGCGGCCTGGTCAACTTCAACGACCAGATCGGCTTCCTGAGCACGATCTATTCGCAGGACCCGACCGAGCGCGACCCGAAAGCGACGCGCGAAGCCTTCGCCGCCTTCAAGACCCTGGTCGACAAGTTCCCGAACAGCAAATACACGCCGGACGCGATCGCCCGCCTGAACTACCTGATCAATGCGATGGCGGCCTATGAAGTGCACGTGGCGAACTACTACTACCGCCGCGGCGCCTACCTCGCCGCCCTCAACCGTGCGCAAGGCGCCGTCACCGACTACGCCGACGCCCCGGCGCGCGAAGAGGCGCTGTTCATCATGATGCGCAGCTACGACAAGCTCGGCATGCTGCCGCTGCGCGACGACGCCCAGCGCGTGTTCACGCTGAACTATCCAAACAGCCGTTTCCTGAACGCGAATGCGGGTGGCGAGGCGCCGTGGTGGAAGTTCTGGTCGAAGTCGGGTCCGCGCCCGGCGCCGAAGGATGCGCTGAAATAAATTGTAGGGTGGGCGCCCCGTGCCCACCGCTTTTCGATTGCGGCCAACACTGCTCAACCGTTGCGTGGGCACGGGGCGCCCACCCTACCTCACTCTGTAATTTTTCGACGGAACAGCCAGCTGGTCCCGGTCGATCCTTCGGCCACGAATCCATAGCCGTCGACGTCGAAGTCCTTCAGGGCTTGCGGATCGGTAATCCCCTTCTCGATCGCATAGCGCGCCATCATCCCGCGCGCGCGCTTGGCGTAGAACGAGATGATCTTGTACTTGCCGTTCTTCCAGTCCTCGAACACCGGCGTGATCACCGGCACGGTCAGCAGCTTCGGCTTGACCGACTTGAAGTACTCTTCCGACGCCAGGTTCACCAGCGCCGTCGAACCGGTGGCCGCCAGCTCGGCATTCAGTGCCTGGCTGATGGTCTCGCCCCAGAAGGCATACAAGTCCTTGCCGGCAGGCGTGGCCAGCTTCGTGCCCATTTCCAGCCGGTAAGGGTGCATCATGTCGAGCGGGCGCAGCAGGCCGTACAGGCCCGACAGGATGCGCAGGTGGCGCTGGGCGAAATCGATGGCCGGTGGCGCCAGGCTGCGCGCGTCGAGGCCGGCGTAGACGTCGCCGTTAAAGGCCATCATCGCCTGGTAGCCGTCGGCGTGGTCAAGCGTCCAGCTGGCGTAGCGCGCCACGTTCAGGGTCGAGAGCTGGTCGGAAATGTGCATCAGGTCGCCGACCTGGCCGGGCGAGAGGTCGCGCAGCACGCCGATCAGTTGCGCGGCGCGCCCCGTGAAATCGGGCAGCGTGTGATGGGCGGTCGGGGACGGGGTATCGAGGTCGAGGGATTTGGCGGGCGATAAGACAATCAGCATACAAACACAAAAGCAATTAAGATTTCCGACATGATACCCGCTCCAGCCCAAGCCATCGTCATCGACACCAATGTCTGCCTCGACCTGTTCGTTTTCCGCGACCCGCGCTGGGCGCCGCTGCTGGCCGCCCTGGAGGACGGCGCGGTGCGCGCCGTGACGCGCGCCGACTGCCGCGACGAATACCGGATCGTCCTGCACTACCCGCACCTGCCGCTCGACGAGGACAGCCGCGCCCAGGCCGCGGCGCGCTTCGATGCCTTGATCGAGGTCGTCGCACCGGACAGCAAACCGATCCGCCTGCCCGTCTGCACCGACCGCGACGACCAGAAATTCCTCGAGATCGCGCGTGACGCGAATGCCGCGATCCTGATCACCAAGGACAAGGCGCTCTTGAAGCTCGGACGCAAGACCCTGCAGGGCGGCCTGTTCCGGATCATGCTGCCCGAGGCCTGGGTCAAGCTGCAGGCCGCGCCCGCGCTAGAATGAATCCATCCCAAACTCGACCATCACCCATGAGCACCCCTGCCCTGCAATCGCGCCTGCCGCAAGTAGGCACCACCATCTTTTCCACCATGTCGGCGCTGGCCGCCCAACACGGCGCAGTCAACCTCGGCCAGGGCTTCCCCGATTTCGGCTGCGACCCGCGCCTGGTCGACGCCGTCAACGAGGCCATGCGCGCCGGCCAGAACCAGTATCCCTTGATGACCGGCGTGCCGGCCCTGCGCGAGGCGATCGCGGCCAAGATCGAGACGCTCTATGGCCGGCGCTACGATGCGGCAACCGAGATCACCGTCACCGCCGGCGCCACCCAGGCCCTCACCACGGCCATCCTGTGCTGCGTGCATCCGGGCGACGAGGCCATCGTCATCGAACCGGCCTACGACAGCTACGCGCCGGCGATCGTGCTGGCCGGCGGCACGGTGGTGCCCCTGGAGATGGAAGTGGGCGCCCAGGGCTACAGCGTGCCCTGGGCGAAGGTGGCGGCCGCCGTCACGCCGCGCACGCGCCTGATCGTCATCAATTCGCCGCACAACCCGACCGGTTCCATCCTGCGCCGCGCCGATCTCGACGCGCTCGCGAGCATCGTCGAGGACACCGGCATCCTGGTGCTGTCCGACGAAGTCTACGAGCACATGGTCTACGACGGCGAGCGGTACCAGTCGGTGGCTTCTCACCCCGTGCTGGCAGAGCGGTCCTTTGTCGTTTCGAGCTTCGGCAAGACCTATCACGTCACGGGATGGAAGGTCGGCTACGTGGCCGCGCCCGCGGCCCTCTCGGCGGAATTCCGGAAGGTCCATCAGTACAACGTGTTCACGGTGAATACGCCGATGCAGCACGGGCTGGCGGCGTACATGCGCGATCCGGCGCCTTATCTCGGGCTGTCGGGTTTCTACCAGCACAAGCGCGACCTGTTCAGGGCCGGGCTGGCAGGTACGCGGCTGCAGCTGCTGCCCGCAGATGGGACGTATTTCCAGTGCGTGGATTACCGGGCGGTCTCGAGCCTGCCGGAAGCGGAGTTTGCGCAGTGGCTGACGACCGAATTGAAGGTGGCGGCGATTCCGGTGTCGGCGTTCTACAGTAGCGGGCGGGAGTCGGGGATTGTGCGGTTCTGCTTTGCGAAGGAAGATGCGACGCTGCGCCTGGCGCTGGAGCGCTTGGCGGCGATCTGATACCGGCGGCTTGCACACGGCTGGTGGGCTCGGGGCGCCCGGTGAACCCGCCATGAAGGCCATTGGCCTCCATGGCCCCTACGCGAATCAACGGCATTTGTAGGGTGGGCACTCTGTGCCCACGCGGTACAGCGTGTCCATTACGAGATAATTTGCGATCGACAGGCGGCCGACGCGGGCCACCGTACACGTTCGTAACGCGTGGGCACGGAGTGCCCACCCTACGCAGATCCGTTACCGCCCGACCTGCGCAAGGCGGCGTTCGACGAAGGCCTGCAGCTCCGGCGACAAAGTGCCCAGCGCCTTCGCCTGGCGGAAGGCCTCCAGCGCCTCCCCATTGCGCTTGTCCCCCTGCAGCGCCATCCCCAGCCCCATCCACCACACCGCATTGTTCGGCGCCGAGCGCAGCGCCGTCTGGTACTGGTCGGCCGCTTCGCGGAAGCGGTTCTGGCGCTGCAGCGCGCCGCCCAGGAAGGCGTGGTACTCGCCGTTGCCGCCGGCGTAAGGCAGGGTGCGCAGCAGCGCTTCGATGCCGCTCTTGCCGCGTTCGATCTGCAGGCGTGCCAGCAGCATCGCCAGCGCCGGCTGGCGCGGGTCCAGCGTCAGGGCCTGCTGCAGCTGGGTCATGGCCTCGTCGCCGCGGTTGTTCTCGATCAGCAGGCTGACCAGGGTCTGGCGCGCCGCCTCGTGGCGCGGGCTGATGCGCAGCGCGGCCTGCAGGCCGGCCATCGCTTCGCTGACGCGGCCTTCCTGCATCGCCGCCAGCGCGCGCCGGTAGGCGTTTTCGGCGCCTTGCGTGTCGGTTTCGCTGCGGCCCTGGGCGGCGCCGGCCGGCGATGGCGCAGGCGCCGCCGCGACCGGCAAGCCGCCGGCCTCCATCTCCTTGCGCTGCAGCGCGGCCAGCCAGCGCGTCTCCTGCCGGGTCTTCTCCGCCGCCCGCGCCTGCTCCTCGCGCAGCCGGCGCTCGGCCTCGCCGCGCTCGCCCGGCGGCAGCCCCGCCAGCCGGACTTCCTCGGCCGCCCAGCGCTTCTCGAGCCGCTCCTGCTCGGCGCGTGCGCGCGCGCTGGCAACGGCATACGAAGTGGTCGAGGCGGTACTTTGCTTTTCCGGTGCGGCCGGCTTCGGCGCCGGCGGTGCGGGCTGCTCCTTGACCGTGGCCGCAGGCTTGCGCGGCGCAGAGGCGACCGGCTCTGGGTCCGGCTGAGCAGCCGCGGGCGGCGTGGCCGGCTGCTGCGTGGGCGCGGGCGCAGCCGGCGGCGCCACCTCGGCCACCGTCACCGGCGCAGCGGGAACAGCCTCCGCCACGGGCGGCGCCGGCTGTTCGTCGTAGGTCTTGCCCTTCAGCGGAAAAATGATCCAGGCCGCCGCGCCGAGCGCGAGCACCACGCCGCCGGCGATCGCGGCGATGCGGCCCACCGGCAGGCGGCGTTCGACGCCGACCGTCTTGATCTCGGGCGGCACGCCGCCGGCGCGCGTGGTGCCGCGCGCGTCGAGGTCCTGCAGCATCTTGTTAATCAGGCTCATCGCGATCTCATCGTGTGAGGGTCCATGCCAGGGAGGCCGCCATGCCGGCCAGGGCGCCCGCGCCCGCCAGCCATGGCCACAGGCGGCGCTTGCGCCCGACGGTATCGAGCGCGGCGCCCTTCACGTGGGCCGCGCCGACCTGCTGCCTGCCTTCGCCATAGCATAGCATCAGCGCCTTGTGCGCCAGGATGTTCACCAGGCGCGGGATGCCGCCGCTGGCGCGGTACAGGCCCTTCACGGCGGCTGGCGTGAACAGGCGCGCGCCCGTGTAGCCGGCCACGCGCAGCCGGTGCGCCAGGTAGAAATCGAGGTCGTCCGGCGACAGCGGTCCGAGATGATAGTGGAAGGTGATGCGCTGCGCCAGCTGGCGGATCGCGTCCAGTTCCAGCTTGCGGTTCAGTTCCGGCTGCCCGAACAGGACGATCTGCAGCAGCTTGCGCTTTTCCGTTTCCAGGTTGGTCAGGAGGCGCAGCGCTTCCAGGCTCTCCACCGGCATCGCCTGTGCCTCGTCGATGCAGAGCACGACGCGCTTGCCCTGGCGCGCCAGGTCGAGCAGGCGCTGCATGAGCGATTTGAGCAGGCGGTGCTGGTCGACCTGGCGCTCGAGCGGCACCTCGAGTTCGTCGGCCAGCGCCAGCATCAGCGTGCGCGCTTCCAGGAAGGGATTCGGGATGTAGGCGGTGACGAAGTCCTCGCCCAGGGTCGCCATGAACTTGCGGCACAGGAGGGTCTTGCCGGTGCCGACCTCGCCCGTGATCTTGATGAAGCCTTCGCCGCTGCGCGCGGCGATCAGCAGGGTATTGAGCGCTTCCTGCGAGCGCGGACTGCCGAAAAAGAAGCTCGTGTCCGGGGTGATCCCGAACGGCAGTTCGCGCAAGCCGAAATGCGCCGCGTACATTACTTGCGCTCCAGCGAGCGTGGGTCCAGGGTATCGATGCGGCGCGAAGTGTCGAGCAGGTCTTGGCTCCAGTTGCTGGCGCTGTCGACGATGGTCGGCTTGATCAGGACCACCAGCTCGCGCTTCTGCGCGACCCGGTTCTTGTTGCGAAACAGCGCGCCCAGCACCGGCACCTTGCCCGCGCCCGGCAGCTGGCTGGTGTCGTCGGTCGCGGCCTGGCGCATCAGGCCGCCCACGGCCACCACCTGGCCATCCTGGCCGCGGACAATACTGTCCAGTTCCGAGGTCGAGGACGCGGCCAGCGGCAGCGTCAGCGAACCGGCCGCACCGAGGTCGATGCCCTTGGTGATCGTCGTCACCTGGCTCACCGAGGGGTGCACGTGCAGCAGGATGTTGCCCTTCTCGTCGATCTGCGGCGTCACGTCCAGCACCACGCCCGAGAAGAAGGGCTGCAGGGTCACGCTCGGCGTCGTGGTGTTGCCGGTGGCGCTGGTATTGGTGGTGGTCGTCACGCCGGTCACATAGAACTCGTCGGTGCCGATCTTCAGCACCGCCTTCTGGTTGTTGACGGCGGCCACGCGCGGGCTGGACAGCACGTGCACCGTGCCCTGCTGCTCCAGCAGGGAGATCAGGGCCGCGAAGTTATTCGTCTGGAAGGCGAAGCCGAACAGGGAGCCGGCCGCATTCGCCGCGTTCGAGAGCGAGAAGCCGGTGCTGGCCGAGAGGCCGCTGCCGTTGTTGATCGCGGGCGGCTGGCCGCCGTTGAAAGGCAGCGGCTGCAGCGAGGCGCCCGGCGCGATCATGCCGGTGGCGACGCGGTTGTTGCGCGAGCTGCCGATCGACGAGAAGCTGGCCCAGTTGATCCCGCTCTGGAACTGTTCGTTCAGCTCCACTTCCAGGATCTTCGCTTCCAGGATCACCTGGCGGTCCACCGACAACTGGGTCGCCTTCAGGTACATGTCGACGCTGCGCAGTTCGTCCGGCATGGCGCGGATCACCAGCACGCCCGATTGCGGACTGACGACGACGCTGCGCCCGCCCTCCTTCGAGCCGACGATGGCTTCGATGGCCGCCTTCAGCTCGCCCCAGAAGTCGCTCTCGGACAGCATGTTGACGTCGGTGCTGGCAACCTGGGTCGCGTTCAGGCCGTTCTGGCTGCCGTTGTTCTGGTTGTTCGGGTTCTGGTTCGGCTGATTGCCCGACTGGCCCTGGTTGCTGCCGTTGTTGCTGTTGCCGGCGTTCGCGACCGAGGTCGAGGACACGCGCAGGTTCGAGGAACCGCGCCGGTTGCCGACCAGGTAGTTCACGTGGAACATGCGGGTCTGCATGGTCAGCGGACGGATCGTGATGCGGCTGCCGTCGATCTTGTAGTCGTAGCCGTACATCTCGCGGATGGCTTCGAGCGTCTCCTGCAGCGTCACGTCCCTCAGGTTGGCGCTGATGTTGCCGCTCACCTCGGGGTGCACCAGCATGTTGTAGCGGGTGCCGGCCACGATCGAGCGGAAGAACTGCTGCGCCGGGACGTTGTTGAAGGCGACGTTGAAGCGCTCTTCCAGCGCCGGACGCGCCTTCGGCAATTCCCTGGCCAGCGCGGCGGCCGGCGGCAGCAGGGCGTTGGCGACGGCGTCGTCGGCCGGCGCGGCGCCGCGGTTGGCGGCGCTGGCGCTGGCCACCTCGCGCTTGATGGTGTCGTAGGTCTGGTGCGGCGGCGTGCTCTGGCAAGCGGCCAGGAAGCTCAATGAAGCCAGCGCGGCCAGGGTGGAAGCGTGTCGCATGGATGTCATTCCCGGTCCTTCGTGTTGTCTCGTACCCGCTCGATGGCGCCGCCATGGGTCGCCGGGGCCGCGTTCAGTTTCAGGACCTGGCGCGTGCGTCCGCGTACCAGCTCCACCTCGTTCTGTTCGATGCGCGCCACGCGCGCGCCACGAAAGCTGTCGCCCAGGCGCACGGTCTCGCCGTCGATCACGGCCACGTGGCGCCCGCCCGGCTGGCGCGCGATCAGCACCGACTGCAGCTGCGGCGCGCGGTTGACCGGGGCCCCGGCCGCCAGATCGCCGCCGCCCTGCCCCGCCAGCATGGACGCCGGCGGACGCGTCGGATCCTGCAGCGCCTGGGCCGCGGCCAGGTTCGCGCTCGCCAGCAGCAGGCAGAAGACGGCGCGCTTCACAGCTTCATCCATTTCGCATCCAGGCTCAGGGTGTACAGGGTCAGCGTCAGGCGCGAGGCCGGCCAGGTTTCCGCTTCGAGGCGGGCGCCGCCCCAGAACAGCTGGGTCGGCATGGCTTCGAGCGCGGCCATGTAGCCGATCATGTCGAGGTAGTTGCCGCGCACCGTGACTTCGACGCCGTGGCGGTACAGCAGCGCGGCCGGTTTCGCCGCGTCCGCCGAGGCCGCGGACGGCGCGGCGGCGGGGACGGCCTGCGGCTTGGCGCCGCCCATCACCGGCTCCGTCGCCAGCGTGCGCAGCGACACCAGCTGCAGACGGCCGTTGGCGCGCAGGATGCTTTCCACCAGCGGCGCCATGCGCTCGGGCGCGACCAGGCCCTTCTGCATCGCGCGCAGGTTCAGGGCCAGCGAGTCGAGCTGGGCGCGCGCGGCGGCGATCTTCTCGCGCGTCGGCGCATCCGGGTCGGCCTGGAATGCCTGCACCTTGTCGCGGATCTCGTTGTCGATGCCTTCCAGGTTGTTCTGCTGCTGGACGATCTGGGTGCGCAGCAGCTCCTGCTTCGCGAGCATCGGCCCCAGGCTGAAGAAGTGCATCAGGAACAGGTAAGCGGCGCCGATCGCCGCGAACAGCAGCACCCGCTCGCGCAGGGTCAGGGCGTCGATGCGGGTGGCCAGGCGCAGCAGCCTTTCCTTCATGGCTTGACTCCTTCCGGGGCCGACAGCAGGCTGAATTCGACATACGGCGCGGCCTGCGCGACCGTCTTGCCGTTCTCGTCGAGGCGGGTCGCGCCCACGCCCTGGCTGATCGACAGGCTGCCGAAGGACTTGCCGCGCATGACCGGTTCGCTCGTCAGGCGGTTCAGGTAGCCGGGCACGCGCTGCGGATCGAGGGCGCGTCCGCGCACGCCGATGTCGACGCCGGCGCCGGCGATGCTCACGCCCGTCAGCCAGAGGCCGTCGACGTGCTGGCGCGCCAGCGCGCGGAAGTATTCGGCATAGCCCTGGGTGTTGCCGAGTTCCCCGCGTTCGAGCACGCCGGAGACCTCGCGCAAGGCCGCCAGCTGGCCCTCCACTTCGGCCAGCTCGGCCTCCACCGCCGCGCTCTTCTGGCGCGGCGCGAATTCCTTGCCGACGTTGGTCAGGCGCGCCTGCTTCTGGTTCAGCTGGGCCGCGCCGGCATCGGCTTCCTTCTGCAGCGCCTCCAGGCGCAGCCTGCCGTAGGCGTCGAGCGCGGCCACGCCGATGAACAGCACCAGCAGCGCCGCGCCCATGGTGCGCGCCGAGAACAGCTTCTTCTGCTGCAGGAATACCGGATTGAAGAGGTTGATCTGCTGGCTCACAGCACCGTCTCCTCGTGGCGCAGGGCGGCGCCGAGGGGCACCAGGAAACGCTGCTGCAGGCGCGCGTCGAGCAGTTCGGGCGCGCGCTCGAAGTCGAACAGGCTGGCCAGGTCGAGCGTATCGACCGGCGTGTACAGGTTGCTCGACAGGTATTCGTCCAGGCCCGAGACCTGCGAAGGCGCCAGCACCAGCTTGGCCACGCTGATGAAGGAATACTGGCGCTCGAAGTTGTCGAGCGAGCGCTGCAGTTCGAGCGTGACGCGATCGAAAGCGGCGTTGCGGCGGTCGATGTCCTCGTCGAGCAGCGCCTCTAGCTGGATGTCGATGCGGCGCGTCAGGTACAGTTCGGCGCGGTAGGACACGGTCAGCAGGCCGCCCTCCTCGCCGAAGGAAAGCATCGCCACGCCGCGGCCCGCCGGCTCGACCAGGGCCGAGATGTTCCGCTGCGCCATCTCGGGGATGTCGATCACGGCCAGGTCGACCTTCGCCGAGGTAAACAGCTTTTGCCGGGTCTCGATCACGCTGTTGCGCGCGGCGATCGCGAACATCGAATGCTGGGCGCGCACGGCGGCGTTGGGGTCGACCGGCAGGTCGAGCACGTCGATGGTGGCGTCGTCGATGTGGAAGTCGAGGATGTCCTTCAGGCGCCAGCGCACCGCGGTCTTGAGTTCGTCGGGGGCGACATTCGGCGCGTCGACCGAGACGATCTGGTATTCGCCGCCGTTCAGGATCGTGATCGCGCGGTAGGCATGGGCATGCAGTTCGCGTCCCGCCTTTTCCAGCAGCTGCGCGGGGTTCGTGCCCGGATAGAAGACGGCCTGGCGCACCTGCGGCTTGATGTCGGGCGCGGTCTGCATGCTGACGGCGGCCAGCCCATCGCGTTGCAGCGCAATGGCGAGCCAGCCTTCCCTTTTCTTTGCTTTTCTAAAAAAACGCATGCGGACCGTTGTCGATGTGGAGCGATCTCTGATGGTAGGACCGTAGAGACTTGATTATATTCAAGTTCGCCGGTTTTACCGAATAAAATCGCTCGGCGGCAACACCGAACGGGCGTGCCCGCGACAGCGCTCAGCGCATCGTCTAGAAATACAGCTCGCGAACGTAGATCACGGGAGTACGGTAGCTGCCGAATGTGATCCGTCCGGTCGTGCTGGGCAGCCAGGTCCAGGCGTTGTAGCGCAGCGTGACCGTGCCGCTGCGCGCTGCGCCGCCCGCGCGCTTGCCCGGCGCGCGCAGGCGCAGCACGCCCTTCCCGGCGGCCATCGGGATGCGCGCCGTGCCGGCCGCGCCGACGACGTTGGCGCAGACTTCGCCGGCGTCGAGGAACTTGCCGCCGCAGGCCAGCACGGCGACTTCGCCGGCCGTCACGCCGCCGCCTGGCGAATCTGCAAAGCCGGGATTGAACAGCCAGCCGGCCGCGCCGGCGAAGTATTCCGCGCGCAGGCCGAGCGGCGTGGCGAGCGTATCGGTGCCGAGCGCGTTCGGCACCTTCAGGCGTCCGTTCAGCACCAGCATGCCGCCGTCCTCGGAGACTTCGTCGCCGCTGCGCAGCGAGCTGATGACGATCTCGCTGGTCGTGCTGCCGAGGTTGGCGGCCGCGCGCACGAAGATGGTGCGCGGCTCGCTGACGGCCGCCCCTGGCTGGGTATCGACGTAGGCATTGGCAAGCGTGAAGCGCGCCCTGCCCTGCACCGGATAGGTATCGAGCTTGGTGGCCGGATCGGTCACCTTGGCCGGCTTGCCGATCACGACGGGGACAGTGCCGGTCGGCGTGGTCAGCGGCGTCGCCGTCGCCACGTCGCCGTTCGCCCGCACGGCCGTGAGGGTGATGTCGCGGTACCAGTCGCCGTTGAAGTTCTGGACCAGGTTGTTGTTGGCGTTGTAGGCCTCGACCGTCACGTCGAAGGGCTGGCCCGAGTACACGGCGCCCCTGCTTTCGCGCGGGCAGGTGTAGGCCTCCGGCAGGCTCTTCGGACAATCGAAGGGGCCAAGCGGGATGGTCTTGAAATAGGCCGGATAAAAGCGCCCGACGGGCACCGTGTTGCCCTTCACCGTGGCGCCCAGGTAGGTGACGAAGGTGCCCCCGGGTACGTCCGGATCGGGCAGGCCGAGCACGAAGTTGGTCGCGCCCACCTCGCTCCAGGAAGCCGTGATGGTGGCGAGGTGGGCGGACTTGTCCCATACCGGCGGGACCTGCGAGAGTTCGCCCTGGCTCGGCAGCTCTACCGCTTTGGAGAAACTCAGGGGCAGCTCGGGCGGCGTGTCCTCGTTGCCGAAGTTCGGCGCATACACGGTTGTGCCGGGTGGGCTGGCGAGCAGCGCGCGGACCTGCAGCGTCAGGTCGGCGCCGGCCGGTGCGAAGGCGGCGCCATCGCCCTTGATGCTCCCGGGATTCTCGAGCGTGCCGTACTTGATGCTGTCGAGGACGATGCGCGATGGCGCCACCACGAACTCCCCGGTCGAGGCGGTGACGGTCCCTGCCATCAGGCTGAGCTTGACCTTGCCGATGTCGTTATACAGGAAGGTCTGCGCGACCGACACCGCGTTGGCGGGGAACTTGACCGCCGCCGCGTCCGACCATTTGGCCGGCAGGCCGGCCGCGGCGCAGGCGGGAACAGTGGCGCCGGCATAGCTGGCGGCAACCGTGCCGCTGTCGGGATTGACGCAGTCGAGCGAGAACTGCAGCGAGGCCGTGGTCTCCGCCGTCTTGCTCGGGGCCGTCGGCACGCCGTTGGCGATGGCGGTGAGGTAGATGGACTTGCTGGCGCCGCCCACTGCCGACGCGGCATAGGTCTTGCAGGTCTGGCCGGCCGTGCCGATCGCGATGCCGGCCACGCATGCGCTGTCGGTGAAGACGTAGCTGGTGGTGGCGCCTGTCGGCGGCGGCGTGACGGCGGCGGGCGCCGCGGTGCCCGTGTTCGAGGCCGCGTTGTTGGCCGCATTGTCGTCGTCGGTGCCCTTCACCGTCACGGTCGTGGTCTTGTCGCCGGTGGTGCTGACGCCGGCGGTGATGGTCAGCGGCGCCGCGTTCGTATCCGGCGCGATCGCCGCGCGGTAGGTGCAGGTGACGGTCGCGCCGCTCGCCAGGCAGCTCCAGTTGGTACCGTTGCCGGAGACGAAGCTCATCCCCGCGGGCAGGGTCTGGGTGATGGTGATCGGCCCTGCATCGGTGTAGGGCCCATTGTTGGTGACCGTGACCGTATAGGCGGCGTTGCGGCCCACCTGCAGCGCGCCCGGACGCGCAATCGCCACCGAGAGGTCGGAAATCGGCATGGTCGGCACCAGCAGCACCTCGGCGTTCAGCAGCACCAGGTCCTGGCCGGTGCGGTAGGAAGTCGACACGCGCGCGTCGTAGCCGGACCAGATCACGACCTCGGTGTCGTAGGCGTCGAAGTCGATGCCGTAGGAGGCGCTGTCCCTGTTGATGTTGCTCTTCGAATTGAACTGGTTGCCTTCGGGGTTGAACGAGTCGGTCATCTCGGTGCCCTCGAAGCGCAGGCGTTCGCCGTCCTGGGACAGGGTCGAGTCGCCCTCCCAGGTGATGTGGCCGACGCGCGCCTTTTCCTTGACCGGATACGAAGTACGGTTCCAGCGGAAGTTGCTGGCGTTGACGACGACTTCGCTGTTCTGCACGTAGCGGAAGCCCTCGTACAGGTTCAGCACGCGCTCGGGCTGGGTCGGGTGCGAGTACACGACCAGCAGCGAGAAGCCGCCCAGCACCGCTTCCGAGGCGCACCAGGGACTGCCGTTCGACACCGTCAGGCCCGAAAAATTATAGGTGCCGCCGCCCTTGAGCCGGACGATGTCGGTAACGTCGGCCGCGCCGCCGAAATAATTGTAGCCGCCGCCGATGGTGCTGGACGTGTACTTGCGGGTGGCCGTCACCGAGCGGCCCTCGAAGGTGACGGTGCTGTCGCTGGGGCCCGAGCCGGCCCAGTAGAGCTGGGCCGAAACCACGCTGGCACCGAGCGGCAGCGACAGCGAGGCCGTGCGGTTGGTGCCCGGCGCCGTGATCGTGCAGGCGGCCTTGTTGCTGGCGCCATTGGGCTTGGTGCGCAGCGAGACCTGGGTGCCGGTGAAATTGACCCGGCCGTCGAAGGCTTTCCAGAGCGAGATCGCCGTATCGGCGCGCGCCGCGCCGGCGCAGGCGAACAGGGCCAGGGCCAGCAGGCGCAGCAAGAACAAGCGCGCCCTCATATCTGCACCTCGATCACGCGCCGCACGTAGTCGGGATTGTTCGAGCGGTCCGGACAGACGCCGGCCGCGGCGGGGGCGCAGGCGACGGCGCGGATGATCCAGCGGTCCAGACGGGCATCGGGGTCGGTCGACACCGGCCGCTCGTCGGGGTTGCCGGCCTGGCGGCAGGAGACGATGACGGTGAATTCGCGCAGCACCTTGCCCGCCAGCGCCACCGGATAGACGCCGCCGTCGGCGCAGTTGGTGTCGCGCAGTCGGTGGAACAGTCCCCACTCGATGCCGGCGCGCGCCGCCTGCTGGGCGCGCACGCCCTGCTCGTCGAGCGCGATGCCCTGCTGCTGCTTGTTGAACAGGGTGACCATGGCCACGCCGAGGCCGGCCAGCACCACCAGCAGGAAGATCGCGGTGACGATGCCGACGCCGGCGCTGCGGCGGCGGGCACGGACGGTGAAGAAGGCAGGATGCATCATGGCGTGTTGTCGACGTGGACCTGGTGGACGAGGCGCACGCTGCCGTTGCCGGCGTCGCCGGCGCCGCGCGTGTGCAGGCTCAGGGACAGCAGCACCAGCGCGCTGCGGCGCAGCTCGACGTCGGCCGCGCCATAGCTGAACAGGTTGGCGCAGGAAGCCAGGCGCCGCGCCAGCACGGCCGAGGTGGCGTTGCCGGTCATCGGGTCGGTGATCTCGGCGCGGATGTCGTAGTTGGCGCGGCGCGTCAGCACCAGGCCGCCGCTGCCGTTCTCGCAGCTGTAGGTGACGGGCGTGCTGACGACCTGGAAGCGGCGCCCCGGCGAGGGCATGGGCTCGGCGCGGGCGAAGGGATTGTCCATCAGCTCGAGCCGGGTGCCGCCGGCAAAGGCGCGCGTGCGTACGCGGGCGATGTTGCGGTTGGCGCTGTTGAAGGCGTAGGCGTCGCTCGGCGCCAGGCCCGGACCGAGGTTGTAGACCACGACGTAGTCGCTGGTTTCGACGTCGGTCTGCAGGCCGCCCACCACCATGAAGGTGGTGTTGGCGGGATTGACGAAGTCGAGCACCGGACGGTCGAGCACGGCATCCTCGGCCGCGAGATAGCGCCCGCCGGTCCTGGTGAGCAGGAATTCGATGCTGTCGCCGCCGGCGCTCACGCGCACGCTGTTGGGCAGCGCCAGCCGGATCTCGCGCGCCATGCGGCGCAGGGCCAGGTCCGCCTCGTCGCTCGCTTCGGCGCGCGCGACGGTGTCGGCATAGCTTTGCATCGGGGCGCGGATGAAGACGGCGACGATGGCGCCCAGGATGCCGACGATGACGATGGCGACGATCGCCTCGACCAGGGTGAAGCCGCGGGCGCGGCGAAAGTATGGCGCCGGCTTCATTCGGACCTCGGCACCGGCAGGTAGCGCGCGCGGTAGCCGTCCAGGGTGACCGGCGGGTCGGCGCCCTCGTAGTCGACCACGATGCGGATGCGCAGCGCGTCGGTGTCGGCCCCGGCGCCGGCGGGAATGTCGCCCAGCGCCTCGGGAATGATGGCCACGGTGGCGCGGTAGCCGGCCAGGTTCATGCGCCGGCCGAGGGCGTCGGCCAGCGCGCCGCTGCCGTCGTTGAAGGCGGCGACCGGGTTGCCGTTGGCGGCGCCGTAGTCGTTGACGTTGTCGAAGGGGCGCAGGAAGACGGTGCCGGCGGGCCCCTCGTTGCCGAAGTCTTCGCGCAGCGCGCATTCGCCCGCGTTCTGCGCCGTCTCGGCATTGGCCGAACTCGGATCGCAATAGGTAAAGCCGGCCTGGCGCACTTCCTCGAGCAGGGCTTCGGCGATCATCAGGGCCTGCTTGCGGCGCAGCGGGTCGGCGCTGTTGGCGGTGGTCAGGCGCATGACCTGCACGATGCCGGCCAGCGCGATCGAGACGATCACCATGAACATGATCAGTTCGACCAGGGTGACGCCGCGCTGGGAGCGCAGGCGGCGGCGAAGGGGAGGAAACTCAGTCCACATAGCCGGTCTCCGCCTCGATGGCGATGGTGGTCACGAGGCCCTTGTCCTCGCCCTTGCCCTTGATTTCCAGGCGCCCGCCGAAGCCGTTCAGCATGCGCGCGCGTCCGAGGCCGTCGAAGGCCACGCCTCCGGCCGCCTGCGTTGCGTTACCGGGCCGGCCCATGGTGACGCCGGCGGGCCGGCCTTCGCACATCCACTCGTCCGCATTGCAGGCGGCGCGCGTCGCGCTTGAGGCACTGTTGGCGCCGCCCGGGGCGCGTACGCGGGCGTCCGGCGCCGGGCAGGCGGCATCGTCGGCCAGGCAGACGGAGACGCGGTCCTGCGTCATGTGCACGAAAACGGACTGGTTCTGGGCGATGGCGACTTTCTGCGCGTAGCGCAGCGTCGCCTTGACCTGTTCGGTCCAGGCGACGGTGTCGAAGCTGGTGCGTTCGAAGAAGCGGCTGGCGGCGACGGTGCCGAGGATGCCGATGAGGATGATGACGATGACCAGTTCCACCATGGTGAAGCCATGGTGGAACCGCTTGCCGCGGCTGGATGCAGGATGCAAGGAGCGAGGATGCAAGCCAGCCACGGGCGGGGGAGGATTACTCGCAGTTGGCGACGGTTGGCGCGGTGCCGTTGCCGAGGGTGATGGTCGGCGCGCGGTTGGCCAGGGTGGCGCCGGTGTAGAGCACGTAGCAGGTGGCGGCCTTGGTGGTCGTGGCGAGGCTTGCCGGGACCAGCGCGAACTGGCTTGCACCCAGGGTCGGCTTGTTGGCGTGCGAGCTGGTCGCGGTCACGATGGCGTAGTCGTTGGTCGACAGGCCGGCGGCGGTCGCCAGGGCCAGTGCCTGCGCGTCGTCGGTCACGGCCGGATAGCCCGAGGTGGTGTCCATCGCCACGTTGGTGCCTTCCACCGTGATGTTGGCAGCGCCGCCCGGGGTCACCAGGTATTTACCGTGGGTCATGGCCGAGGTCGCGCTCAGGGCGCCCTTGGCGGCGTTCAGGCTCGCCAGGCGCGCTTCGCCGCTCAGGCTGGCAAACTTCGGCAGTGCGGTCGCGGCCAGGATGCCGAGGATGACGATCACGACGATCAGTTCGATCAGGGTAAAACCGCCTTGCGCTGCTTTGATGCTCTTGTTCATTGCTTTTTCTCCGAGAAATGTAGGCGCGGAAGGGACCCCGCAATATTGTTGAAAGCGACCGCCTGTTCGTTCAGCTCCGTGAGCACCAGGCCTGAGGTGCCCCTTGCCTGCCTGTCTGCACGGGCCGGGGCGGAAACACCAATGAATTCTACCTTGAAGATCAGAATTTTTTGTATCCCAGAAGAAAAAGTTTTCTCGGCGGATGGAAGATAGACAAGGGCGTGGCGGCTGCGGTCGAAGTACCAATTCCCCTTCGGGAGTGCCTCATTTTTGGGCGCGTAGTACTCGCCAAGGTAGTTTTTCGGCCGATCTTGCAACCATGTCATCGGATTCTGTTGGGCAAGTGCCAACAAACCAGGCTCACCCGTTGTCGAAATGATCCCGGCCGACTGCACGGCCAGCGCCGTGCGCAAGGAACCGAGGAGTTGTTTTGCCGCGACGCGCTCGGATTCGGCCTCGTAGCTGGTGATGCAATTCAGCAACACTCCCGCCAGCAAGGCCGCCAGGATGGTGGCCACGGCCAGTTCCAGCCGCGTCGCTCCGCCCTGCGTCCGAACGCGCGGCGTCTTCATCAGCGATGCAGGGCCGCCTTGCCCAGGTCCCAGATCGGCAGGAAGATACCGAGCGCCATCACCAGCACCATCACGCCGAGGAAGGTGATCAGGATCGGCTCGATCTGGCTCGACAGGGTCTTCAGCTCGTAGTCGACTTCGCGTTCGTACATCAGCGCGATCTCGTCCATCAGGTCGTCGAGCGAACCGGTTTCCTCGCCCACGGCGATCATCTGCAGCACGATCGGCGTGAACACGTTCGCCGCGGTCGAGGTGCGCAGGATGCTTTCGCCGCGCTCGACGCCGTCGCGCATCTGCTCGATGCGCGCGGCCAGGTAGGCGTTGTCGGCGGTCTGGGCCACCACGGTCAGGGCCTGCACCATCGGCACGCCGCTCCGGATCGAGAGCGCGAAGCTGCGCGCGAAGCGGGCCATGGTCGCCTTGTGGATGATCTTGCCGGCGATCGGAAAGCGCAGCTTGCGCCGGTCCCAGGTATAGCGTCCGGCCGCCGTGCCCAGCCAGGAGCGGAAGGCGACCAGGCCGCCCACCGTGACGCCAAGCAGCAGCGGCCAGTAGTCGAGGGTGAAGCGCGAGGTCGCCATCAGGATGCGCGTCATCAGCGGCAGCGTCGCGTGGAAGCTCTCGAACACCTTGGCGAACTGCGGGATCACGAACATGTTCACGATCACCATGGCGACGACCATCGCGATCATCACGAAGCTCGGGTAGCGCAGCGCCGTCTTGACCCGGTCGCGCATGTCGCGGTCGAATTCGAGGTGGTCGAACAGGCGCAGGAACACCTCTTCCAGGCGGCCCGTCATCTCGCCCACGCGCACCATCGACAGGTAGAAGCTGCTGAAGCACTCGGGGTGGCGGCGCATCGCGCTTGATAATTCGCGGCCCGAGTCGAGCGACTCGCGCAGGTCCTTGATCACGCGTGCAAACGCGGGACTGGTGCTCGACTCCTGCAGGCCGCCCAGGCCGCGCATGATCGGCACGCCGGATTTCAGGAGCGTATGCATCTGGCGCGAGAACAGCTGCACGTCCATCGACGTGACCTTTTTCTCGCGCAGGCGGCGCCAGGTGTCGCCCAGGTCGCCGCTGCCGGCCGTGGTGCGGCGGGTCGGCAGGATCTCGACCGGGGTCACGCCGGTGCCGAACAGCTGGTCGGCGACGGCCCCGCTGTCCGCCGCTTCCAGTACCCCTTGCATCAGTTCGCCGCGCGCGTTGCGGCCTTTGTAGGCGAAGAATGGCATCGTTTAGTCTTCGGTCTGATTACTGATGCGCATGGCTTCGCCGATCGTCGTGCGGCCCTGCACGGCCAGCGCCACGCCGTGGCGGCGCAGCGTGTGGCCGCCCATCTCCTCGTGCGCGACCTTCAGGAAGTGGCTCGGGTCGGGATGGTTGGCGGCGTCGGTCACGGCGCGCGTCATTTCCAGCAGTTCGTAGACGCCTGTGCGGCCGCGGTAGCCGGTGCCGTTGCAGTGCGAGCAGCCCTTACCATGGAAGAACCGGGCCTGCTCCACGAAGGCGCCGAGTTCCGCGCGCAGCCAGGTCACCTCCGGCGGCGTCGGCGCATACGGCGTCGAGCAGCTTTCGCAGATCACGCGCACCAGGCGCTGTGCCAGCACGGCCTGCAGCGAGCCGCCCACCATGTAGCGCGGCACGCCCATGTCCATCAGGCGCAGCGGCGTCGATGCCGCATCGTTGGTGTGCAGGGTCGAGAGCACCAGGTGACCCGTCATCGCGGCGCGCAGGCCGATCTGCGCCGTTTCCTGGTCGCGCATCTCGCCCACCAGCACGATGTCCGGGTCCTGGCGCAGGGCCGAACGCAGCACGCGCGCAAAGGACAGGTCGATCTTGTCGTTGACCTGCACCTGGTTGATGCCCTGCAGCCGGTATTCGACCGGGTCCTCGACCGTGATCAGCTTCTTCTCGACCGAGTTCAGTTCCGCCAGCGCGCTGTACAGGGTGGTGGTCTTGCCGCTACCCGTCGGCCCGGTCACCAGCACCAGGCCGTTCGGACGCTGGACGATGGCGCGGAAGCGCTCCAGCATCTTGCGCGGCATGCCGATCGATTCCAGGCGCAGCGTATTGCCGGCCTGGTTCAGGAGTCGCATCACGACCGACTCGCCGTACTGGGTCGGCATGGTCGAGATACGCACGTCGATGCGCTGGTTTTTGACCTTCATGGCGAAGCGGCCGTCCTGCGGCAGGCGCTTTTCCGAGATGTCCAGGTCGGCCATCAGTTTCAGGCGCAGCGCCAGCGGCGTGGCGATCTTGATGTCGGCCTCGGTCTGCAGGTGCAGCACGCCGTCGATGCGGAAGCGGATCTGCAGGCGCCCTTCCTGCGGCTCGATGTGTATGTCGGACGCGCGCACTTGCGCCGCATCGTCGAACACCGACTGCAGCAGTTTCACGACCGGCGCTTCTTCCAGGCCCGGGTTCGCGGTCATGGCGCCGAAATCGACGAAGGCGTCGCCGACGTCCGCTTCCACCTCTTTGGCGAAATCGGTGATCTCGCCGGTGCGGCGGTAGATGCGGTCGATCGTGTGCAGCACCTCGGTCTCGTTGACCACGGCCAGCTCGACGTTCTTGCGCAGCAGGCGCGCGATCTCGTCGTAGGCGAACAGGTCGGTCGGATCGGACACGCCGACCAGCAGACCGCCTTCGCGCTCTTCCAGCACCAGCGCGCGGAAGCGGCGCGCGGCCGTTTCCGGCAGCAGGCGCACCAGGGCGTCGCTGATGTTGTAGAACTTGAGGTTGATGTAGGGGATGTTCAGCTGGCGCGCCAAGGCGCCGGAGATCTGCTCTTCGGTGACGAAGCCGTTCTCGACGAACACGCGCCCGAGCTTGCGGCCGGTGCGCTTCTGGTCTGCGAGCGCCTGGTTCAGCTGTTCCTCGGACAACAGCTTTTGCTGCACCAGGATTTCACCGAGCCTGACTTTTTCTGGCCTTGCCATACTACCCCTTCGATTGCCTGCATGAATGGGGGATTATTCTAAGGCAGAAAGCCGCAATATTTACCGTTGGAATTTGTTTTGTGGTGGAAAGGCAGCGCTCGGCGGTAATGCGCTGTAAGATAAACAAGATTAATTTGCAAAGATACCCGTAGGGTGGGCGCCCTGTGCCCACCATCCGCAAGCCGGCAAACACGAATCGCAGGTCCGCGTGGGCACGGGGCGCCCACCCTACCCACCATGAGGGAGCAGCATGCAAGAACAAGCTTCAGCCCGTCGCCGTGTCTACCTGATGCGCCACGGCAGCGTCACCTACTTCGACGCCGCCGGCCGCCCCGTCCTCCCCGAACAAGTCCCTCTCAACGAGCTGGGCCGCAGCCAGGCCGACGCCGCCGGCCACGCCTTTGCCGCCGCCGGCATCCAGTTCGACCGCGTCATCGTCTCCGGCCTGCCCCGCACCGTCGAAACCGCCGCCCGCGTGCTGGCCGTGACGCAGCAGCAGATCGAACCCGAGACCTGGCCCGAACTCCACGAAATCCGCGGCGGCCGCCTCTCCACTATCCCGAAGGACGAACTGAAACGCGCCTTCACCGGCGCCTTCGAAGGCCTGGTCGAGCCGGGCCAGCGCTTCCTCGGCGGCGAGTCGGTCGGCGAAATGATGGACCGCGTCCACCCCGCCCTCGACCGTCTGCGCGCCGATCGACATTGGGACACGGTGTTGCTGGTCATGCACGGCGGCGTCAACTGCGCCATCCTGTCGCTGGCCCTGACCGGCCAGAGAATGTTCCTCGGCGGCCTGGCGCAAGAGGCCGGCTGCATCAACGCCCTCGACGTCGGCGCCGACGAACGAGACTGGGTGGTGCGCTTCGTGAACCACGTGCCGCCCTCCCCGCTGCAGCCCGAGGCGCGCACAACCACCATGGAACAGCTGTTCCAACAGTACCGCCGGGCCAGCTAAAAAAGTTAACAAAATAAATAGTACGATCGTTCACTTCATCAGCTACAATCAATCGACAACACAGTTCAGAACAACACAGGAGGAGACGCCAGTGTACGAAGAAATGATGGGGACCAAGCCGGTCTCCGAGCGCCAGAAGTTCGATGTCGAGGCGCTGGCCGGATGGCTGCGGGCCAATGTGCCGGACTTCCCGGCCGGCCCGCTCGAAGTCGAGCAGTTCAAGGGCGGGCAATCGAACCCGACCTTCAAGCTGCGCGCCGGCGACAGGCAATATGTGCTGCGCACCAAACCCGGCCCGGCCGCCAAGCTGCTGCCCTCGGCCCACGCCATCGACCGCGAATTCCGGGTCATGAACGCCCTCAACAAGGCCGGCTTCCCGGCGCCGCGCCAGATCGCCCTTTGCACCGACGAATCCGTCATCGGCCGCGCCTTCTTCCTGATGGACTTCGTCGAAGGCCGCGTGCTCTGGGAGCAATCGCTGCCCGGCATGAGCAAGGAGGAACGCGGCGCCATCTACGACGAGCTGAACCGCGTGATCGCCCAGCTCCACACCGTGGATTACGCCGCCATCGGCTTGGCCGACTACGGCAAGCCCGGCAATTATTTCGCGCGCCAGATCGAGCGCTGGACCAAACAGTACCAGGCCTCCGTCACCGAGCCGATCGAGGCGATGGACCGCCTGATCGAATGGCTGCCCAAGAACATCCCGCCCGGCGAAGACACCTCGATCGTCCACGGCGACTTCCGGCTGGATAACATCATCTTCCACCCGACCGAGCCGCGCATCCTGGCCGTGCTCGACTGGGAGCTGTCGACCCTGGGCCACCCGCTGGCCGACTTCAGTTACCACTGCATGAGCTGGTACATCGAGCCCGGCAAGTTCCGCGGCATCGGCGGGCTGGATCTCGCCAGCCTCGGCATCCCGGACCTGGAAACCTACGTCGCCCGCTACTGCGAGCGCACCGGCAAGACGGTGCGCATGGAAGATTTCAACTTTTATCTGGCCTATAACATGTTCCGCCTCGCCGGCATCATGCAAGGCATCATGAAACGCTACGTCGACGGCACCGCCTCGAGCGCACAGGCGCTGGAAAACGGCAAGGCCGCCCGCCCGATGGCCGAGATGGCCTGGCAATTCGCAAACCGCTGAGAATAAAGAGAGAGACCATGGACTTCGACTATTCCGACCGCTGCAAGGAACTGCGTACCCGCCTGCTCGCCTTCATGGACGAGCACATCTATCCGAACGAAAAAGCCTACAAACAGGAAGTCGACGCCAACGGCGCCAAGGGCAACCGCTGGGTGCCGACCGAGATCATCGAGCGCCTGAAACCGCTGGCGCGCGAACAGGGCCTGTGGAATCTGTTCCTGCCGAAGTCCAAGCGCGCTCCCGAGGGCCTGTCGAACCTCGACTACGCGCCGCTGTGCGAAATCATGGGCCGCGTGGGCTGGGCGCCCGAAGTGTTCAACTGCTCGGCGCCGGATACCGGCAACATGGAAACCCTGGAGCGCTACGCCAGCGAAGAGCACAAGACGCGCTGGCTGGAACCGCTGTTGCGCGGCGAGATCCGCTCGGCCTTCGCCATGACCGAGCCGGACGTGGCCTCGTCGGACGCCACCAACATCGCCACCCGCATCGAGCGCGACGGCGACGAGTACGTCATCAACGGCCATAAATGGTGGATCTCGGGCGCCGGCGACCCGCGCTGCCAGATCTTCATCGTCATGGGCAAGAACGATCCGAACGCGGCGCGCCACCAGCAGCAGTCGATGATCCTGGTCCCAAGCGACACCCCGGGCATCACGATCAAGCGTCCGCTGCCCGTGTTCGGCTACGACGACGCCCCGCACGGCCACTGCGAGATCCTGTTCGAAAACGTGCGCGTCCCCGCCGCCAACATGCTGCTCGGCGAAGGCCGCGGCTTCGAGATCGCCCAGGGCCGCCTGGGGCCGGGCCGCATCCACCACTGCATGCGCGCCATCGGCGTGGCCGAGCGCGCGCTGGAACTGATGTGCAAGCGCCTGGACTCGCGCGTCGCCTTCGGCAAGCGCATTTCCGAACAGGGCGTCTGGCGCGAACGCATCGCCGAGGCGCGCATCCGCATCGACACGGCGCGCCTGCTGACCCTGAAGGCCGCGTGGATGATGGACACGGTCGGCAACAAGGTCGCGGCGGCCGAGATCGCGATGATCAAGGTGCTGGCGCCGAACGTGGCCCAGCAGGTGCTGGACTGGGCGATCCAGGCCCACGGCGCCGGCGGCGTCTCGGACGACTTCCCGCTGGCCTCGCAGTGGGCCGGCAACCGCACGCTGCGCCTGGCCGACGGTCCGGACGAAGTACACCGCAATGCCATCGCCAAGGTCGAACTGGCGAAATACCTTGTCAAGCCGGCATGAGTTGTTGCTGAGGATCTACAAATAAAGGGGATGGCGGCAGTCCGTGCTACCGTCCCCTCGTGCTCTTGGCTACCATGCTCGCTGGCGGCGCACCCCGCGCCGCCGCTGACATGGATCCGTTTTGCCACCGTTTCGCCGCACCGCCCTGCCTTCGATCCGTTCGAAGCTGTTCACGCTCGTCCTCGCCAGCCTGCTGCCCCTGCTGTTCGCCTACATCGCCTTCGTCCACGACGCGGGCCGGCGTGAAGGGGAGCACGTGGCGCGCGACGCCGCGACCGTCACCCGCGCGCTGGCGGCGGCGCTCGACCGCGACCTGGAAAGCGCCGAGACGGCCGCGCGGGTGGCCGCGGCCTGGCCCTCGCTCGCCCCCGGCAGCCTGGAACGATTCCACACCGAGGCGCGCCGCCTGCTGCGCCCCGAATTCGCCGTCTCCAACTTCGCCCTGAGCGGCGCCGATGCCCGGCCCCTTCTCGACACCCGCCACGCCTACGGCAGCGCCTTGCCCGAGATGCCCAACCGCGACTCGGTCGAGGCCGTCCTGCTGCGCGGCGACGCCCGCATCTCCGGCCTGTACCGGCCCGGACCTGGGCAGGCCTTCGTGTTCTCGGCCGACGTGCCGGTCTGGCGCGAGGGCAAGGTGGCCTACGTGCTGTCGAGCCAGGTGCGCCCGAAGCGCATCGCCGACCTGCTCGGCGCCCAGCAGCTGCCGCCCGGCTGGATCGCCGAGATCTTCGACGGCCGCGGCCTGGTGGTGGCGCGCAATATCGGGGGCGCCACCCGGGTCGGGACGCCGATCAACGGCGTACTGGCCTCGAACGCGGCCGCCAGTCCCGAAGGCGTGGCCGCCCTGCCCGACGAAGGCGACGGCGTGGCGCGCCACGCGGCCTGGATGCGCTCGGGTCAACACGGCTGGCTGGTCGCGGTCACCTATCCCGACAACGCCGCGCGCGAACTGCTCGGCAACAGCCTGCCGGCCACCGTCGCCGTGGGCAGCGCCATGCTGGGCCTGGGCCTGCTGCTGGCCTGGACCATCGGCGGCGGCATCGCGCGCTCGGTGCAGGGCCTGGTCGGCCCGGCGATCGCGCTCGGACGCGGCGAGCCGCTGCGGCTGGCGCCCCCTGCGATCGGCGAGACCTTCGAAGTGGCCGCGGCCTTGCAGGAGGTCGAGGGCGAGCTGCTGCGCTACCGCAGCCAATTGGAAGCGCGCGTGGCCGACCGTACGGCCGAACTGGAACGCCTGAACGTGCGCCTGGAAACCGTGTACGCGACCGCGCCGGTGGGCCTGTGCTTCGTCGACCGCGAGCTGCGCTTCGTGATGATCAACGACTACCTGGCCGCGATCAATGCCGTGCCGGCCCTGGCCCACCTGGGACGCACCCTGCCCGAACTGCTGGGCGAGGTCGGCGTCGAATTCGAGGCGCCCTACCGGCGCGTGCTGGAAACCGGGCGCGCCCTGCGCGACCTGGAAGTGGCGGGCGAAGTGCCGGCAGAGCCGGGCGTGATCCGCCACTGGCTGTCGAGCTACTATCCTGTGTTCGGGCCGCAGCGCGAGCTGGTCGGCATCAACGCGGTCGTGATCGACATCACCGAGCGCAAGCAGCTGGAACAGCGCAACCGCGACAACGAAGAGATGTTCCGCGTGCTGTTCGAAGGCTCGGGCGACGCCCAGGCTCTGCTCGCCTACAACGCCCATTTCGTCAGCGTGAACCCGGCCGCGGCGCGCATGTTCGGCTACAGCGTCGAGGAGCTGACGCTGCTCGCGCCGGCCAGCATCTCGCCCGAATTCCAGCCCAACGGGCGCCGCTCGGACGCGTACTCGACCGAACTGATGCGCCGCGCGCTGGACGAAGGCGGCATCCAGTTCGAATGGGTGAACCAGCGCCGCAACGGCAGCAACTTCCACGCCGACGTCAAGCTGACCAGCATCGACATCGGCGGGCGCGGCATGCTGCAGGCGACGATCCGCGACATCAGCGAACGCGTGGCCGCCGACGCCGCCCTGCGCGCCAGCGGTGCCCAGCTGCGCCAGCGCGAGCGCTTCATCCGCACCGTCACCGACAACCTGCCGGCCCTGGTCAGCTACTGGGACGCCGACGAGCGCCTGCGCTTCGCCAACCGGCCGGCGCTGGCCTGGCTCGGCACCGAAGACGAAGCGGCCGTGCTCGGGCAGCCTGTCGGCGACCTGGTCCCGGCCGACATCCTGGCCCAGCTGCGGCCCTATGTGGCGGGCGTGCTGGCGGGCCGGCCGCAGAGCTTCGAGGAAGCGCTGCGCAATCCGCAAGGCGAGCCGGTCCACGTCTGGGGCAGCTACCTGCCCGACGTCGACAGCGCCGGCCGCGTGCGCGGCTTCTACGCGCTGCACGCGGACATCTCGGCACTCAAGCTCACCGAAGGGCGCCTGGTGGAAGCGCTGCGCGAAGCCGAGCAGGCCAGCCGCGCGAAGAGCGAATTCCTCGGCAACATGAGCCACGAGATCCGCACGCCGATGAACGCCATCATGGGCCTGGCGCGCCTGCTGGAAGAAGCCCCGCTGGGCCGGCGCGAGCGCGCCCACCTGGCTCACATCAAGCGCGCCTCGAACGCGCTGCTGGGCATCCTGAACGACCTGCTCGACTACGCCAAGACCGACGCCGGCCAGCTGGTGCTGGAGCAGACGCCCCTGCAGCTGGACGCCATCCTGCAGGGCATCGCCGTGTTGACCGCGCCGGACGCCCGCGCCAAGGGCATCGAGACCGTGTTTAAGGTGGCCCCGGACGTGCCGCGCCTGCTGCGCGGCGATCCGGTCCGCCTCGAGCAGGTGCTGCTCAATCTGGTCGGCAATGCCGTCAAGTTCACCGACAGCGGCGAGATCCTGCTGTCGGTGGAGGTGGCCGCGCGCAGCCCGGGCCGGGTGCGCCTGCGCTTTGCGGTGCTCGACACCGGCATCGGCATCGCCGCGAGCGAGCAGGCGCGCCTGTTCGAACCCTTCTCGCAGGGCGACAGCTCGACCGGCCGCAAGTACGGCGGCGTCGGCCTCGGCCTGTCGATCGCGCGCCGCCTGGTCGCCCTGATGGGCGGTGTGCTCGCCGTGGACAGCAGCCCTGGGCGTGGGTCGACCTTCCACTTCGAGGCGGACTTCGGCGACATGGAACCGGCCGCGCTGTCCGCTCCACTTGCGATGCCGCGCGCCCTGGTGTTCGCGCTGTCGGGGAATACCGAAGCGGCGCTGCTTGCTGGCTTGCGCGGCGCCGGCTGGGAGCCGGTCTGCGTGGGCGACAGCAGCGCGGCGCAAGCTGCTTCCAGTGCCGGGGACTGCGCGCTGTTGTTCGCCGATGCCGCCGCTTCCGGCCTCGACGCATTGCCCGCCTTGCCGCCGACCGTGCTGCTGGTGCCCGATGCCGCCGTCGAACCGCCCGCCCTGCCCGCCGCCCCGCGCGTTGCCCTGCTCGGCAAGCCCTTTACGCGCACCGCACTGGAAGCGGCGATCCGCGAGGCGCAAGGCACGGCCGCCCCGGAGGCGCCGCAGCCTGCTCCGCTGGAAGCGCGCCTGGCCGGCCTGCGCGTGCTGGTGGTCGAGGACAATGCCATCAACCAGGAAGTGGCGACCTATGTGCTGACCCACGCCGGCGCGCTGGTTACGGTGGCGGCCGACGGCGCCGAAGCGCTGGCCCTGCTGGGCGGGGTCGATGCCGCATTCGATGCGGTCCTGATGGACTTGCAGATGCCGGTGATGAACGGTTACCAGGCCACCGAGGCGATCCGCGCCATGGGCCTGCACGCGCTGCCGGTGATCGCGATGAGCGCCAACAGCAGCATGGAAGACCGCCGCCAGGCGTTCGACGCCGGCATGGACGAACATCTTGCGAAACCGATCGACGTCGACGAACTGGTGGACACGCTGGCGCGCATGACGGGCCGCGGCGGCGCGGCGCGGACAGAGGCGACCATGCCTGCCGTTGTCCCGCGCCTGCCCGGGCTTGACCTGCAGGCGGCCCTGCCCCGTTTCGGCGGCAGCCTGGACGCCTTTGCCGCCGTCTTCGCCCGCTTCGTCGCCGGCGCCGGCGCCAGCTTCGACGAACTGCACGCGCTGGCGGCAAGCGGCGAGCGCGACGCCGCCCTGGTAGCGGCGCACCGCCTGCGCGGGGTGGCCGCCAACCTCGGCGCCGTCGACCTGGCCTCCCAGGCGCAGGCGCTGGAAAGCGCGCTGCGCGCGGGCGACGACGGCGCCGCGGCGCGCCACCTGGCCCTGCTGGAACCGGCGCTGGCGCCGCTGCAGGCGGCGGCGCGCGAGTTGGCTCCCAGTTCGGCTCCGGCCGCGCCCGCGCAAGTGGACGGGGCCAGTCCGGCCCAGCTGCTAGAATTGCTCAGGAATAACAATTTGAAGGCCCTGGCCGCGCACGCGGCGCTCGCGCCCGGCCTTGCCGCCCTGCTGGGTGCGAGCGCGGCGGCCGAGCTCGCCGACGCGGTCGGCACGCTGCGTTTCGACCGCGCCGCGCAGCTGCTGGGAGCTATACTGGAATAAAGAGGAGACGCATGAGCTGGAGCGAGCTGGCCCTGAACGGGCGCATCCTGGTGGTCGACGACGCCATGGAAAACATCCAGATCCTGCATGCGGCATTGCAGGACGCGCACGAGGTGCTGTTCGCGCTCGACGGCAGCCGCGCGCTCGACCTGGCCCAGGCCCAGCGTCCCGACCTGATCCTGCTCGACGCCGTCATGCCCGGCATGGACGGCTACGCGGTGCTGCAAGCCCTGCGCGCCGCCCCCGAAACGAGCGGCATCCCCGTCATTTTCGTCACTGCCCTCACCTCGCCCGAAGACGAAACCCGCGCGCTTGACGCCGGCGCGGCCGACTTCATCAGCAAACCGGTGAACGCGGCCGTGGTGCGCGCCCGCGTGAGGACCCAGCTGACGGTAAAGCGCCAGGCCGACGCGCTGCGCGCCATGAGCCTGACCGACAGCCTCACCGGCGTGGCGAACCGCCGCGCCTTCAGCGAGCGGATCGACAACGAATGGCGCCGCTGCGGCCGCGCCGCGCTGCCGATGGCGCTGATCCTGGCCGACATCGACCACTTCAAGCTCTACAACGACCACTACGGCCACCAGGCCGGCGACGCCTGCCTGGAACAGGTCGCGCGCGCCTTCTGCCGCGCCGCCAACCGCGCCCAGGACCTGGTGGCGCGCTACGGCGGCGAGGAGTTCGCGATCCTGCTGCCCGAGACCGATGCTTGCGGCGCGCGTTGCGTGGCGCAGCGGGTGCTGGACGAACTGGCGGCGCTGGGCATCGCGCATGCGGTTTCGCCGACCAGCGCGCTCCTCACCAGCAGCATGGGCATCGCCGCGCTGGTGCCGGATCACCGGACGCAGACGAGCGCCACGCTGATCCGGGCGGCCGATGGGGCGCTGTACCAGGCCAAGGCGGACGGGCGCAACCGCTACTGCATGGCGCCCGACGCGCCGGCCGGCCAGCCTGGAAACGGCGCGGCATGAGGGCACTGACTCGCGCCGCCGTGCTGATCGCCCTGCTGACCGGCATGCCGGCGGGCGCCGCGGCCACCGGCGAGATCGAGGCGGCCTTGCTGAAACTCGAACAACAGCGCGCCGATGCGATCCTGCGGCGCGACATCCCGGCCCTGCGCCGGCTGATGGACCGCTATTATCGTCACGTCGAAAGCCGCGGCCGCGTACGCAGCAAGACCGGGCTGCTCACGGCGCTCGAGCGCGACGAGTTCCGTTTTCAGACTTACGAGAACGAGTCGGCCGAAGTCCAGGTGCTCGATGGCGGCAAGTCCGCCATCGTCGCCGGCGTCTTCCGCAGCCGCCAGGAAGGCGGCAAGCCCTTCCGCGGCCGCTTCGTGCGCGTCTGGGTGCGCGAGGCGGAGGGCTGGAAGAACACCTTCCATCAGGGCACGGAGATCCGGCCGGCGACGGAAGGCTGTCAGTGCAAATGAGCCGGGGCCGGCGCGACATACTTGCTGCCGAGTGCAAGCTTGGCATTCGCCTGGGTCACATGCTTGAAGAAGGGCTTGCCCGCGCCTTCGGAAATGAAGAGGAAGTATTCACCATGCGCGTTGCGGGCGAACCGGTGCACACGCACCAGACCGAGATTGGCCTCGTCGTCGCTCAAGCCTTCCTGGCGCTCGTCCACGATCTCGGCGGTACTGCCGTCGAAACATAGCTCGGGAAACTCGCCATCGACGGCGAGCAGGCGAAATTCCTCGTCGATGCGCGCGAGGAGACGCAGGTCCTCGTCTCTCCAGCGCTGCTGGAAAGCGCCGATGACGCCACACACCGAGAAGAAAACAAGGACTGCCAATATCATTGCCATGTTCATGCGTCCTCAAGCGCCCTCGGGCACGATCCGGCCAGTGTACGGGTTTGCCGGCCCGAGCCTAGGCAATCTTCAGGATGCCTGCGTCGATCAGTTCGGCATTCGCGCGCCGCATCGCCCCCGCATAGCGCTCGTTATGGAAGGCCAGCCCGTATTGCGCGAGCTGCTGGCCGCCGATCCATGCTTCGGTGAGCGCGACGGGCTGGTAGTAGGTGCCGCCCGGCTGCCTGGACTTGCGGGTGGCGTAATACCCGGCGGTCAGCAAGGCCGAGAGCACCAGCGCGCTGTAGAACAGGTTATCGCCCATGAAGCGTGGCAGCGAGCTTGAAGCGATCACGACAGCCAGGAAGACAATGGATGTTACCAGGCAATACACCATCCCCTTGGCCAGCCAGCCGTGGCGCACGCGCTTGGCGGATCGCTTGCAGTCCGCGCAATACGGGAAGGCTTCGGTCAGCGTCAGTTCGGTGCCGAAGACGAGGAAGAAACGCACCTGTTTCATCGGCGTGTCGACGAACTCGAGCGGTCCGTGGGCACCGCAGTTGCAGCAGCAGTCCGGCGGGGTCGTTAGTGACAGCCGGGCCGAGGTGTAGCTCCCAACGAACATCGGGTTCTCCTAGTCGTGTGATTAGTGGTCATCCTTGCCATAAGTCTACGACAATAGTTTACTCAAGGCAACAATTTAACAAAGGTTGTCCGCTGCTGTGATACGCAAAAAGAATCACAGCGCGCCAAATCGCATATTGGACATATCAATGTCGATACGGCATGCTGAAGCGATCATTTTTCGCTTCAGGAACCGCCATGCCGACCTACCGCTCCCACACCACCACCCAGGGCCGCAACATGGCCGGCGCCCGCGCCCTGTGGCGCGCCACCGGCATGAAGGACGGCGACTTCGACAAGCCGATCATCGCCGTGGTGAACTCCTTCACCCAGTTCGTGCCCGGCCACGTGCACCTGAAGGACCTGGGCCAGCTGGTCGCGCGCGAGATCGAGGCGGCCGGCGGCGTGGCCAAGGAATTCAATACGATCGCGGTCGACGACGGCATCGCCATGGGCCACGGCGGCATGCTGTATTCGCTGCCCTCGCGCGACCTCATCGCCGACTCGGTCGAGTACATGGTCAACGCCCACTGCGCCGACGCCATGGTCTGCATCTCGAACTGCGACAAGATCACGCCCGGCATGCTGATGGCCGCGATGCGCCTGAACATCCCGACCGTGTTCGTCTCGGGCGGCCCGATGGAAGCCGGCAAGGTGGTGAAAGTCGTGAACAACGAACGCAAGGTCATCAAGCTCGACCTGATCGACGCCATGATCAAGGCCGGCGACGACAAGGTGTCGGATGCCGACGTGCTGGAAGCGGAGCGCTCGGCCTGCCCGACCTGCGGCTCCTGCTCGGGCATGTTCACGGCAAACTCGATGAACTGCCTGACCGAGGCGCTGGGCCTGTCCCTGCCGGGCAACGGCACCATCGTCGCCACGCACGCGGACCGCAAGGAGCTGTTCCTGAAGGCCGGCCTCCTGATCGTCGAACTGGCGAAACGCCACTACGAAGGCGACGACTACTCGGTCCTGCCGCGCTCCATCGCGACCCGCGCGGCGTTCGAAAACGCGATGGCGCTCGACGTCTCGATGGGCGGATCGACCAACACCGTGCTGCACCTCTTGGCCGCCGCGCACGAGGCGCAGGTCGATTTCACGATGGCCGACATCGACCGCATCTCGCGCCAGGTGCCCTGCCTGTGCAAGGTCGCGCCGATGACCGACAAATACCACATCGAGGACGTGCACCGCGCCGGCGGCATCGTCGCGATCCTGGGCGAACTGGCGCGCGCCGGTTTGCTCGATACCTCGCTGCCGACCGTGCACAGCCCGTCGCTGCAGGCGGCGATCGACAAATACGACATCCGCGTCAGCGACGAGCGCGCCGTCCATGAGCTGTTCCGCGCGGCGCCAGGCGGCGTGCCGACCCAGGTCGCATTCTCGCAGGCCGAGCGCTACGCCTCCAACGACATCGACCGCAGCACGGGCTGCATCCGCGACCGCGCCCACGCCTACTCGCAGGACGGGGGCCTCGCGGTCCTGTACGGGAACATCGCCGCCAAGGGCTGCATCGTCAAGACGGCCGGCGTCGACGAAAGCATTCTGAAATTCTCCGGCAAGGCGCGCGTGTTCGAAAGCCAGGACGCCGCGGTCGAAGCGATCCTCGGCGACCAGGTCCATGCGGGCGACGTCGTCATCATCCGCTACGAAGGCCCGAAGGGCGGCCCCGGCATGCAGGAGATGCTGTATCCGACTTCGTACATCAAATCAAAGGGACTGGGTAAAGCCTGCGCCCTGTTCACGGACGGGCGCTTCTCGGGCGGCTCCTCGGGCCTGGTGATCGGCCACGCCTCGCCGGAAGCGGCCGAAGGCGGCGCGATCGGGCTGGTAGAAGAAGGCGACACCATCGACATCGACATCCCGGCACGCACCATCGATCTGCGCGTGACGGACGGCGAACTGGCCGAACGGCGCGCGGCGATGGAAGCGCGCGGGCGCGACGCCTGGCAGCCTGTCGGACGCGAACGCGCGGTCTCGCAGGCGCTGCAAGCCTACGCGGCCTTGACCACCTCGGCCGACCGCGGCGCGGTACGCGACCTGTCCCAGCTGAAGCGCTGAACATCGGCGTAACGGGAATCGGGGGCGATGCAATGGCGGTTTTCGGATACGGATGGACAAGCAATAGCAGTCAGCACAGCGGGCAGCAACGCCGCATGCTGGAGCATGCCGGCTACGAACTCGCGCACTGGTTTGCCGACGACTGCGCCAGCGAGCCGCGTCCGGCCGCGCAGCGCTTCGAATTCCAGCGCCTGCTCGGACGCATCGGCAGGCACGACCGCCTGGTCGTGTGCACGCTCGACTGCCTGGGCCAGGATGCGCGCGACATCGTTTCGCAGGTCCGGACACTGGCCCTGCGCCGCAGCGAAGTCGTCGTCCTCCAGCTCGGCAGCTTCGACCTGGCCGGTGCCGCCGGCCAGGCCGTCCTGGCGGCGCTGGCTGCCGTGGCGGACATGGATCCTCATCCGGCCGACCCGGCATGCATGACGCCGATCGCCACGGCGCCGCAAGCCAGGACGCGCGGCCGTCCGGTCTGCACCACCCAGGCCCAGCGCGCCCTGATCGTCCAGCAGCACCGGGCCGGCGAATCGATCAGCGCCCTCGCCCGCGCGGCGAACTTGTCGCGCGCGAGCATCATGCGCATCGTGCGGGCGACGAGCCTGCAATAAGGCCGCGCGATTCGCTTGCCGGCACTGAGCCGTCCTTAAGATATATATACTGGAGCCGTGCCGGCCGGCGCTTTCACCCTCATCCAGCAAGGTCAACAACAACATGGACTCTCCTACCCTTTCGGCGGGCGCCGCGCAAGCGCAGCGCGAGCAAATGGAAACGCGTACCTATGCCAAGGTGACCGCGCGCCTGCTTCCCTTCCTGTTCATCTGCTACGTCGCGGCCTACCTCGACCGCGTCAACGTCGGCTTCGCCAAACTGCAGATGCTCAGCGACCTGCAGTTCAGCGAAACCGTCTATGGACTCGGGGCCGGCATCTTCTTCATCGGCTACTTCCTGTTCGAAGTCCCCAGCAACATCATCCTGCACAAGGTCGGCGCGCGGGTCTGGATCGGCCGCATCATGATCACCTGGGCCATCCTGTCCGCGGCGACGGCCTACGTCACCACGCCCACCATGTTCTACGTGGTGCGCTTCTTCCTCGGCGTCGCCGAGGCCGGCTTCTTCCCGGGCATCGTGCTGTATCTGACCTACTGGTTCCCGGCGCAGCGCCGCAGCCGCATGAATGCGCTGTTCATGATCGGTATCCCGATCGCCGGCGTGATCGGCGGGCCGCTGTCGGGCTGGATCCTGAACGCCATGAACGGCATGAACGGGATGGCAGGCTGGAAGTGGCTGTTCCTGGTCGAAGCCGTGCCTTCGCTGATCCTCGGCGTCGTCACGATCTTCTACCTGCCCAACAGCATCCGCGCCGCTTCCTGGCTCAGTACCGAGGAAAAGCGCCTGCTGGAAGAGAACATCGCCAACGACAACTCCGGCAAGGCCGATCACAAGCTGTCCGGCGTATTCGGCAATGCGCGGGTCTGGCTGATGGCGGCGATCTACTTCTGCTGCATGATGGGCCTGTACGGCGTGGGCTTCTACCTGCCGACGCTGATCAAGGCGGCCGGCGTCAAGGATGCGCTCGACGTCGGCCTGCTGACCGCCATCCCCTACGGCTGCGCCGTGGTCGCCATGCTGGCGATTGCGAAAAGCGCCGACCGCACCCGCGAGCGCCGCTGGCACTTCACGGTCGCCAGCGCGTTTGGCGGCATCGGCCTGCTGCTGGCCACCATCTACGGCGACAACGTCGTGCTGGCCATGGCCGCGCTCTCGCTCGGCACCGCCGGCCTGCTGGCCACCATGCCGGTGTTCTGGACCTATCCGAGCGCCATCCTGGGCGGCACCGCGGCCGCCGCCGGCATCGCCATGATCAATTCGATCGGCAACCTGGCCGGCTTCGTCAGCCCGTCGATCATCGGCTGGATGAAGGACGTGACCCAGAGCACGAATGCGGGCATGTACGTGGTGTCGGCTGCCCTGCTGCTGGGCGCGGTACTGGCCTTGCTGCAGCCGCGCAGCCTGGTCAATCGGTAGACGGCGCGCTAGACGGCGCGGCCTTGTCGGTCAAGGCCTTGCCCAGCCCCAGGAAGGCTGCGCCCGCATCGCTGTGGGGCAGCAGCAGTTCGATGCAGCGCTGGCTGCCGCTGGAGGCGGCCCACATCAGGGCCGTCCAGCCGTCCCCGTCCTGCGCGTGCGCATCGCTGACCGGCAGCAGCAGCTCGACGCAGCCTGGATGACCGAAGGAAGCCAGCATCAGGGCCGTCTCGCCATCGCGGTCGCTGGCCTGCGGGTCGCTCAGCGGCAGCAGCAGCCTGACGAATTCCTCCTCGCCCTCGACGCAGGCCAGCATCAGCGCCGTGCGTCCCCAACAATCGGTCCTGCGCGCTGAGAGCGGATCGTGCTTGAGTATCCGCTTCAATTCGCGCAGGTTCTTGCGCTCCACTGCCGTAAAGATGTCCACGTCGCCCGCCTTCGACGCCAGTGCCGAGCCTGCCGTCTATTCTCCAGCATAGTCAATGCATGACGAGTTACAAGGAGGGATTGGCAAGGTCTTCAATTTCGCGCGTTCATCAGACGTGTTCTTGTCGTCGAAGCAACGGTGGCGTACACTGAGCCGTTCCGAATTTCGGTGACCGGCCAGAAGTAGACATTCATCACTGAACAATCCGGCCACGCAAAGTGAGCACATTACATGACTTCAGAAATCGATCCTTTTCGCCCTCCAACCGACGAGGAAATTACCTCTGCAGAGACCCGTTTAGGGGTTATGTTCCATCCTGACTATCGCGCTTTTCTAAAAGGCGGAGGGGACGTTGGCAACGCTGTATTTGACCCAGCCGTCGTATTGCCGGGGTCAGGCTACTGCGATCTTTTTGAAATAGCGCAGTACGCGTGGGAGAACGCGGGTGTACCTCGCGACCTCGTCCCCTTCATTGAAGACAATGGGGACTACTTCTGCATTTCTCCCTCCGGCGAAGTCTCCTACTGGTCTCATAACGGAGCAACGTCGGAACGTTGGCCCAGCCTGTCGAACTGGTTCCAACAGGTTTGCGTTGAACGTCGATAGACACTACAACGACACGAACCCGTCAAAGCGCAATGTCCGTTTCGGGTCTATTGTGTTGAAAAACTCCGCCTGAGTTTGCGATCTCGACGACCTGTCGCTGTCTAACAG
>NZ_JBHSMR010000012.1:0-156348 GCF_042655665.1 Massilia suwonensis | reverse complement strand
GACCGTGAAACGACTTTGCGCCGATGATAGTGCTGCAACCAGTGTGAAAGTAGGTTATCGTCAGGCTAATTATATGAAAAACCCCGCAGAGTGATCTCTGCGGGGTTTTTTGCTTTTTGTGTCTGTCGCTTATTCGTCATGCCCACTTTAATAATGGCGCAAATCAATTCCCTACGGCATCATTCGATTAGATTTTTATCTTTTGCCGAAAATGGGAAATGAGCATGGGCCGAACTCTGTTGGGTTGTGTTGCAATTGGTATTGCCGGCTTCACGACGTTTGCGAACGCGGAAACACCTGTCGCGGGTTTCAAACAAGCGCTCGAAAACGAATCGATCGGGCTCCTGCCGGCCGACGGTTTCCGCCTGCGCATCGGCGCGTGCCCTGACTGCGCCGTGCCGAAGCAAAACCTGTGGTATTTCCAGAATGAGTTTATCGCCGTGCCGGCAAACGCCACGGCAGCATCGGGCTTCAGCAGGGGCGTCGACAGGAATACGGACGTCGCCCGCTGGGCTGCGACGCCTGCGGCCGCACAGCTAGCCCATCCGTCCGTGGTCTGGCTCGGCGCACCCGGCATACTTGAGGGAGCGACCGTTCTCGCGGGCGGGCAAACCCTGCGCACTGCTAACGGCCAGGAAATCGGCCTGAAGCTCGCACCACGGCTGTCCACCAACCGCTCTTACGCCAATGCCGCCACCACCGCCTGGCTCGCCGGCCGGCAAGTGCGGATGCGCGGCACGCTCGAGGACGCTGGCGGACGCCCCAGCTTCGTCGCCCGCACGATCTGGCCCGCCGATTTCGCAATCGAACCCGCCACACTGAAAACCGAACCGCTAAAGCATCCTACGGGCCTGGCCCACTTCGTGCGCGCCCCGGCTGGCGAAGGGAAGAGCATCGAGACGCGCCTGCTGTGGGAACGCCATCCCGGCCAGGAGCGCGCCTGGAAAGACAAGCCGGTGCTGGGCATCGTCTTGAACGGCGCCCAGGGCGACGACGACGAATCGCTCGGCGGTCATTTTGCAGTGGCCACCGGACGCTTCGGCGACAAGGGCGACTGGTCCAACTGGGCCGTGAACAATTTTTATAACCTCGATTCGGTCAGCGAAAAGGGCATCCTCGCAGCGACCGTCCCGATGGACAATTATCTGATGGACCTGAACAGCGGCCAGCAGTACTACCGGCCCTCGGTCATGCTGGTTGCCGTCCTCAACAATGCGCGCACGGCGGTGGCTTACCAGGGCGGCATCCAGCGCGTGTTCAACCATTTTTATCGGCACGACTTCCGCTACCGCCACGCGGCAGCGAACTGCACAGGCATCAGCGTCGACGTGTTCGATGCGCTTGGCTGGCACGTTCCGAAACGGGGACCCACGGCGCCCTTGAAGTCGATCGGCGCCTACGGCTATGTCGCTGCGACGGACGGCAGCCTGGCCAGCGGCCGCAAGATCTACGATTACCTGAACGAAGAGCAGGTCCGCCTGCTGCCGGCGGTCGGCTTCGACGCCATCGGACAGGACCTGCTGCAGCTCGTCGGCACGGAGGGCATGCCCAAGCGTCCGCTGAGCAGTTACGAGCAGCAGCTCAGGGAAGATGTCGAAGCGATCCTGCTGGTGCGCATCCCGCAAGTGCCGTCGAGCCGCGCGATGGGTTCGGCACCGGTCTTTTCCTTCGATGAGTTCCGCTCGCGGGTGCCGGCAGACCAGGCCGACTGGAAGATCGTGCCCGTCGGCCCGCGTCCTTTCCCCGCCGTCCTGCGTGAAGCCGACCTGACGCCAGACGACGATCCATCCCCGGTCCCGCTGCCGGTGGCGGGCATCGGTGCCGGCCTCGGTGCGATACTGGCTGCATTCGTCTGGCGGCGCCGTGCGCGTCCGGCACGCAAGGCGGCGTCCGACCGGCGTATACCGGAAACAGCCGACGCGGAGTAATCGCCCGTCAACCTCCGCAAGCATGAAAAAAGCCCGCCAGCACTGCTGACGGGCTTTGTACTTTGCAGCCTTGCAGGAGGCGCAGCAGGGAAGCGTGGCTTACACGCCCCAGAGGATGTCGCACTTGTTGTCGCGCGCCGCGCGCAGCATCTCGAGCATCGGATAGGCCCGGGTCGAGAAGCTGACGAGTTGCGCCTGCTCGTGATCCGGGTCCTCGTCGTCTTCGCCGCGATGGGCCTTGATGTCCTGCTCGATCTCTTCGCTTGGCGGATGCTTGCGGCTTTCTTCGATTTCATGCTCGAGCAGCTCGACGGCGCGTCCGGCTTCCGCCGCGGTGATGACGCCGATCTCCGGCTCCTTGTTCAACAGGTCGAGGATGCGCTTGGCGTGATCCTGGTACATCATCACGTCGGGGTATGCTTTGCTTTTGAATGTAATTAACATAATGCGTTCTCGTGTATTTTCGTCGTAACTAAACGATAACACGAGTGCCGGGTGCGGTCATCCCGCGCACGTACCTAACGGACACGCCGGCGCAGCAGCCAGGCCAGCGGCAGGATCCCAATGGCGATGGCTGCGGCGGCTCCCAGGCCGGCAGCAAAGGCCAGACTGGCCGGCGCACCGGATGCCGCCCGCTGCAGCAGCCAGGCCAGGGCCGACCACGCCAGCACGCTGCACAGTTCAAGGAGGCGCGTCGCCACGCCGCGCTGCCCGCGGTTCCTGAATTCGCCGCGCGTCGCCGGCCGCCCGGTCCACTCGTTGACCAGGGCCGCGCTCAAGGTCGCGCCCAGCGCCGTCAGCGCCGTCAGCAAGCCCGCCAGCGGCGCACGCACGACCAGCCACAGCAGCGGCAAGGCGACCAGCATGAACACCGGAATCACTGCAGCCCCCAGCTTGGCCATGCGCACGGTCAGCGCCCGTGCCGGCGACGATTGCAGCAGGTCCGGCGCGTCCTCGGCCAACAGGATGATCCAGGCGAGGGACGCGCTGAGCGAGCCGCACAGCATCGTCAGGCCGGCTGCGATGACGGTCAACTGCAGCTGGTTGTTGCGGAACACGACAAAGCATATCGGCAGCAGGTACAGCAGCTGCAGCAGGATCTGCGAGATCAGATGCGGATCGCGCCAGACCAGGCGCCATTCCTTGACCATGACGAGCTGCAGCAGGCCGCGGTCGAAACGATAAGGCACGGGGCCGCGTCGGCCCGCCACGCGCGTACTGCCGGCCGCCTGTTGCAGACCACGCACGAAGAAGCGGTGGGTCCAGCGCACGGTCAGCAGTCCGGCCAGCAAGCCGAGCGTAGCGATCACGGCCACCGCTGCGGCATCGCCCAGCGCCGCGCGCGCAGGCAGGAACAGCAAGCTGCCCGGATCGACCGCTTGCAGGGCGGCCATCACGCGCGCGCTGCTCGTTGCCGCCATGCCCCCGCTTTGCGCCATCAGGTTGCCGGCCTGCGACAGCAGGTAGAGCAAAGCGCCCGCCAGCGCGCCGACCACCTGCGCCACCACCCGGGTGCGACGGGCGCCGAGTACGCGCACCAGGGTCAGCGTCAGCAGCATGGCCAGCGATGCCGCGAGTACCGCCAGTCCAAACAGCACCGGATACAGCGCCAGCCAGCGCAGCTGCCCCAGCAGCAGACCGACGTGCGCGAACGGCGTCAGGAAGAACAGGTACAAGGCCGCGACGCCGAAGGCCATGCCGGCCAGCTTCACCGTAAAAATGCTGCGCGAGGGCAGGGGCGAGGACAGCAGCAAATCCATGTCGCCGCGGTCGAACAGGGTTTCCACGCTGCGTTTGAGCGCGCTCGACAGCATGAAGAGAAAAGTCGACAGCAGGAGCGCGCTGACGGCGATCACGAATTCGCGCGGCGGCATGCCTCCCGTCGGACCGATCGCATGTAACAAGGCGAACACGCCCGCGTGCAAACCGAGCCAGACCAGCAGGCCGCTGCCCAGCACGCGCCAGGCAGGGCGACGAGGTGCGCCAGCCTTGCCGCTGGAGAGGCTGAACCAGAACAGGCGCAATTCATGGCGCAATAGCCACAGGGCACTGCCGGGTTGCACGTTCACGCCGGCCCCGTCAGGCGCAGGAACAGGTCTTCCAGGGTCGCGCCCGGCGTCGCGGCACGCAACTCATCGAGCGTGCCTTCGGCGATCAGGCGCCCGTGCTGGATGATGCCGATGCGTCCGGCCAGCCGCTCGGCCACTTCGAGGATGTGGGTGGTGAGAATGACGGTGCCGCCCTGCTGCACATGCGAGAGCAGCAGATCCTTGACCTGGCGCGCGGCGCCGGCGTCCAGCCCGGTCAGCGGCTCGTCCAGGATCAGGAGTTCCGGCGCATGGATCAGGGCGCCGGCCAGGGCCAGCTTCTGCTTCATGCCGCGCGAAAAACCTTCGGTCAGCTCGTGCGCATGCTGTTCGAGATCCAGCCAGGCCAGCAGCTCGCGCGCCCGCGGCTCGGCCGCCGCGCCTTCGATGCCCCAGAGGCCGGCGACGAACTCCAGATATTCGTAGGGCTTCAGTTTCCCGTAGAGCATCGGGTCGTCCGGCAAGTAGGCGATCTTGCGCTTGGCCGCGGTCGGTTCAAGAGCCAGGTCGATGCCCATCACCTCGATCCGGCCCGCGTCCGGCGCCAGCAAGCCCGCCACCATGCGCAGGGTCGTGGTCTTGCCGGCCCCGTTCGGCCCCAGCAGCGCATAGAATTCTCCGCGCCTCACAAGCAGATCCAGGCCATCGACGGCGGGACGGCCGAAATGCTTGCTCAGCCCGGTGAGCGCCAGCGCAGGCGTGTCCGGCATCACAGCAGCTTGAAGGAAGAGATGAACTGGTCGCTGTGCTCGGGCACCACGGCGCTGGCCTTGCCCATCACGATCACCTGGTAGAAGCGCTTGCCGTGCGCCGCGAAATGGCCGCGCAGCTTCATCGGCTGGCCGTTGGCAGTGCCGAGCGCGTCGATGTCGACGGCGGTCTCCTGGCCCACGGGATTCGTGGCAACTGCAGTGCTTTCGTGCTCGACCTTGGCGCCGATGTTGCGTACCAGCGCAGTCTTCATGGCGCTGACCGCCGCCTTTGCCTGCGCCTCGTCCGGCGCCACACCGGTGCCGACGGCGAACATCACGCCCTCGACTTCAGCCGCCGTCATCGTAATGTCCACCTGCATGCCGTTCAGGTCGACGCTGCGGGTGTGGGTCGCCGGCTTGGCCGGGAACATGATGCGGTAGGGCGCATCCGGGCTGCTGTAGTCGCGCCAGTTATAGGTCGGATTGCAGGCGGCCAGCAGCAAGGGCGCGGCAAGGACGAAAGCGATGAATGGTCGTTTTTGCATGTGCCGATGGTAGCAGGGCGCCTGGTCTGGCGCCACCTTCGGCTGGAGCGCAGGCTAGCGTGTCTGCAAGCCGCGCCGGTACTGGACGGCTTCGGCCATGTGCGGCGCTTCGATCGCGTCTGTCCCCGCCAGGTCGGCGATGGTGCGCGCCACTTTTAAAACGCGGTGATAGGCGCGGGCCGACCAGTTCATCAGCGACATGGCCGATCGTAAAGTCCGCTCGCCCAGCGGGTCGAGCACGCAATGGCGTTCGATCTCACGCGTACCGAGGCGCTGGTTCGGCTTGCCCTGGCGCTCCAGCTGGATCGCGTGAGCGCGCGCCACCCGCTGCGCAATCGCCGTGCTGCTTTCGCCATCGGCGCGGGCGCCCATCGCATCGGGCGTCATGGCGTTCACCTCGATCTGCATGTCGATGCGGTCGAGCAAGGGTCCGGAAATCCGGTCGCGGTAGCGCAGCGCGGCTTCAATGGTGCAGTGGCATTTGCCCGAAGGGTGGCCCTGCCAGCCGCAAGGACAGGGATTCATCGCCGCAATGAGCTGGAAGCGCGCGGGAAACTCGGCCTGGTGCGCGGCGCGCGAAATCGTGATGCAGCCCGATTCGAGCGGCTGGCGCAATACCTCGAGTACCTTGCGGTCGAATTCGGGCAACTCGTCGAGAAACAGCACGCCGCAATGCGCCAGCGACACCTCGCCCGGACGCGGCGCATTGCCGCCGCCCACCAGGGCCACGCCCGAGCTCGTGTGATGCGGACTGCGGAAGGGCCGCACCCGCCAGCGTTCGGCGGAAAAACTGCCGTTCAGCGATTGCACGGCGGCTGCTTCCAGCGCTTCCTCGTCCGTCATCGGCGGCAGCAAACCGGGAAAGCGCGCCGCCAGCATGCTTTTTCCGGCACCCGGCGGCCCCATCAGCAAGAGCGAATGCATGCCGGCGGCGGCGATCTCCAGCGCCCGCTTCGCATGCTGCTGGCCCTTGACCTCGCTGAAGTCGGGATAGCGCACGGCTTCTCCGGGCCGCTCGTTGCGGTAACGCTCGAGCCTCGCGCTGCCGTCGCCGGCCGCGAAGTGGGCGCACACCTGCAGCAGCGTATCGGCGGGATAGATGGCCGCATCCATCACCAGCGCCGCTTCGTCCGCATTCGCCTGCGGCAGGATGAAGGCGCGCTGAGTGCCTCGACCCTGCCCTTGGCTGCTGCGCCCGATGGCGAAGGTCATCGCCAGCGCGCCGCGAACCGGACGCAACTGTCCGGATAGCGACAATTCTCCGGCGAACTCGTAGCGGTCGAGTTCCTGTGACGGGATCTGGCCCGACGCCGCCAGGATGCCGAGCGCGATCGGCAGGTCGAAGCGGCCGGATTCCTTCGGCAGGTCGGCCGGTGCCAGGTTGACCGTAATGCGCCGCGCCGGCATTTCGAAGCCGACATTCTGCAGGGCCGCGCGCACCCGGTCCTTCGCCTCGCGCACCTCGGCATCGGGCAGGCCGACGATGGTGAGACTAGGCAGCCCGTTGGCCAGGTGGACTTCGACGCTGACGGCGGGGGCTTCCATGCCGGACAGGGCGCGGCTGCGTAGGACGGCGAGGCTCATGGGCTTCCTGGCAAGTAGGGACTCGCAGGATGGTGGCACCGCTTTCAAATCCACCTGTTGAGCGCACCCAATCGTGCATCGCCTCCAGGTGCGCGTGCCTGTAGAGGCTGTCAGACCTCGCGCAGGGTCACGACGGGCATCGTCAGCGCGCGCTTGTCCTTGAAGAAAGCGATATCGAACAGAGCCGCTGCACCGACGACCTCTTTGCCGAGCTGGCGCAGCAGGGAGGCTGCCGCTTCGATGGTGCCGCCGGTGGCCAGCACGTCGTCGACGATCAGCACGCGCTGGCCCTTGATGCGCTCCGGCTGGATCTCGATGGTCGCGCTTCCGTATTCGCGCTGGTAATCGATGCGGATTGCCTTGCCGGGCAATTTGCCGGCCTTGCGCGCCATGGCGAAGCCGACCTTGTGTTCGAGGGCCAGAGCGCCCGCGATCATGAAGCCGCGCGCGTCCATGGCGAGGATGAAGTCGAAGTGCAGGCCGTCGGTCGCCGCGTGCAAGGTATCGATGGCGAGGCGCCAATGCTCGGGATGATCGAAGATGCAGCCCACATCGATAAAGCGGACACCCGGTTCCGGGTAATCCTGAAAAAATTCCAGCGGAACGCTGTCGAAATCATTCATCTGCGGCATAGGGTCGTGTGGGTGAAGCGAAGGGGGCGACCATTATCGCCGGTTTGCGCAAAGGCTGCGCGACCCTTGCCGCATCGGCCGGAAAGCGAAGCAGTCGCGTTCCGGTCCGCGATTCCACGGCCGCAATCGATATGCAGGCCGGCCCGGCATGCATATATTATCTGCGCACCCGACATAATTAATCAGGTCTATTTTTGCCGCCGCATATTGACATATGCATGGTGATTATTCGTGAGTTATCGCCGGCTGGACTGGCCGCGCTTTTTCGTAATGTCGTCTTATTACGAATGCGAGGAGAATTTTTTCGAAATGAACCCCAATCGCGGGCGATTTATTATTGACTTCCGGAAAACCGAACGGCATTGTTGAGGAGTCAAATGGGGAACCCCGCGTTACCCCATCAGGATATGAATGGTTTGCATGAACCGTTTTTTTTCGTATAAATACTAGGGATATAAAAACGTGAAAGTTCTAGTTGCGCTCATGGTAAGTGCCGGCATCCTGTCGCCGGTTTTCGCTGCAGGTGCAGCCGCTCCGGAAACGGCTGTCCAGGCCAAGTCCGCGAAACAAAGCGGCCCGGTCAAGGTGACCTCGGTCGAAGGCATTTCGGAATACCGCCTGGCCAACGGCCTTCGCGTATTGCTGTTCCCGGACGCATCCAAGCCGACGCTGACCACCAACATGATCTATATGGTCGGTTCGCGCCACGAAAACTACGGCGAAACGGGCATGGCGCACTTGCTGGAACACCTGCTGTTCAAGCCGACCGCCAATTTCGGCGTCAAGAAGGGCAGCAAGAGCCCGGTCGAAGTGCTGAACCAGCTCGGCGCCGATTTCAACGGCACCACCTGGTACGACCGCACCAATTACTATGCAACCTTCCCGGCCAATGCCGACAACCTGAACCTGATGCTGTCGCTCGAAGCCGACCGCATGATCAATGCCCCGATTTCGCAGGACGACCTGTGGAACACCAAGACCAACAAGGGCGAGATGACGGTCGTGCGCAACGAGTTCGAGATCGGCGAGAGCAACCCGGTCCGCGTCACGCTGCAGCGCCTGCAGGCCGTCGCTTTCGACTGGCATAACTACGGCAAGTCGACCATCGGCGCCCGTTCCGACATCGAACAGGTGAACATCCCGCGCCTGCGCGCCTTCTACAAGCAGTACTACCAGCCGGACAACGCGGTGCTGATCGTGGCCGGCCGCTTCGACGAAGCCAAGGTGCTGGCCCACGTGAACACCGTGTTCGGCAAGATCCCGAAACCGTCGCGCGTGATCCAGCCGACCTATACGCTCGAGCCGACCCAGGACGGCGAGCGCTCGGTCACCGTGCGCCGCACCGGCGGCACCCAGTACGTCGGCGCCGGCTACCACGTCGCGCCGAGCGGCCACCCGGACGCCGCGGCGCTGCAGGTCCTGGCCCGCGTGCTGACCGATGCCCCATCGGGCCGCCTGCACAAGGCGCTGGTGGAAACCAAGCTGGCCACCGGCGTGAACGGTATGTCGGTCAGCAATCTCGAGCCAGGCTATCGCGTCTTCGGCGCGGTGGTGCCGAAGGACCAGCCGCTGGCGCCGGCCCAGGATACCCTGCTCAAGGTGCTGGAAGAGCTGAAATCCAATCCGGTCACCGACGCCGAAGTGGCGCGCGCGAAACAGGCCATCTCGAAGAACATCGAACTGGCGATGAACGACAGCGCCAGCCTGACGATCGGCCTGACCGAAGCGATGGCAGCCGGCGACTGGCGCTTGTTCTTCGTGAACCGCGACCTGGTCGAAAAAGTCGATGCCAAGGCCGTGCAGGCGGCGGCCGAGAAATACCTGAAAGCCTCGAACCGCACCCTGGGCGTGTTCGTCCCGACCGAAGCGGCGGACCGTACCGAGGTCCCGGGCAAGGTCGACATCGCCGCCATGGTCAACGACTATAAAGGCCGCGCAGTAGTGGCACAGGGCGAGGTATTCGATCCGAGCCCGGCCAACATCGAAACCCGCACCCAGCGCTTCAAGCTGGCTAACGGCATGAAGGGCGCACTGCTGCCGAAGAAGACCAAGGGTAACCTGGTCACCGCGACCATCCGCCTGCGCTTCGGTACCGAGGAAACGCTGCGCAACCAGGCGACCACCGGCAGCTTCGCCGCCGGTCTGCTGAGCTACGGTACCCAGGACAAATCGCGCCAGCAGCTGAAGGACACCTTCGACAAGCTGAAGGCGCAAACCCGGATCATGGGCGGCGCCGAAGGCGTGACCGCATCGGTGACCACCACCCGCGAAAACCTGCCGGCCGTGATGGACCTGATGGCCGAGGTGCTCAAGAAGCCGGCGTATGCGGCGACTGAATTCGGCGAATTCCAGCGCGCGAACATCAATGCGACCGAGCAGGCGATTCCGGAACCGAATCCGCAAGCCAGCGTCGCGCTCTCGCGCCTGATCGATACGACGCCGGAAGGCCACGTCAAGCATGCGATGACGCTCCAGGAAAAGCTGGCCGCGCAGAAGGCCGTATCGGCCGACGAGGTCAAGGCTTTCCACAGCGCCTTCTACGGTGCGGACAACGCCACCTTCGCCGCCGTGGGCGACTTCGATGCGGCAACGCTCAAGGCGCAGGTCGAGCGCCTGTACGGCGGCTGGAACGCGCAGCAGAAGTACGTGCGCGTGCCGAGCAGCGTCAAGCCGGTCGCCGGCCAGAAGCTGGCGCTCGAAACGCCGGACAAAGCCAGCAGCATGCTGCTGGCCGTGCATCCGGTGCCGCTGAAGGACGATGCGAAAGCCTATCCGGCGCTGGTGATGGCCAACTACATGCTGGGCGGCGGCGCGCTGCGTTCGCGTCTGGCCGACCGCATCCGCCAGAAGGAAGGCCTGTCGTACGGCGTCGGCGCCCAGCTGAGCGTTCCGATGTACGATCCGGCCGGCGTGTGGATCGCCTACGCGATGAGCGCGCCGCAGAATACGGCCAAGGTGGAAACCGTGCTGCGCGAGGAAATGGCGCGTGCCGTCAGCGAAGGCTTCACCGAAGCCGAACTGGCCGAAGCGAAGAAGGGCTGGCTGCGGGGTGAGGAAGTCTCGCGCACGTCCGACGAAGCGCTGGCCAATGCCTTGTCCGAGTACCTGACCCTGGACCGCACGATGGCCTTCGACGGTGCGGTCGAAGACCAGGTGCGCAAGCTGACGCTGGCGCAGGTGAACGAAGCCATGCGCGAGTACATCAAGCCGGGCGCCATCTCCTTCATCGCGGCGGGCGATTTTGCCAAGGCCACCAAGGAAGCGAGCAGCGCCAAGTAAGTCCCGGCCGTCCTGCTTGCGAAATCGCCCGGTCATGTGACCGGGCGATTTTTTTGCAAACGGCGCCGCCGGCGCTCATCCCCAAAACCTTGCCTTATTCAACATCATGCCAATCTGGAAACGCAGTGTGGTCCTTGTGCTTGCACTCCTGTTGCAGTGGCCGGCGCACGCCGCCGAGCCTGAATACAACCTCGGCGTCATTGCGTACCGCGCGCAGGATTACGCCGATGCGCGGCAGCATTGGGAAAAGTCCGTCGCCGAAGGCAATATCGATGCCATGAACAATCTTGGCTTCCTGCTCCATACCGCGCAAGGCGGGCCACGCGACCAGAAACGCGCGGTGTCCCTATGGACGCAGGCGGCAAAGAAGGGGCAGTCCGAATCGCAGTGGCACCTTGCTCAAGCGAGCGAATCCGGCGAGGGCACCGACCCTGACCCCGTGGAGGCGTATGCCTGGTATCGGTGTGCGATAGTGAGCATATCGGTCAACGTAAGGGACGAAGACGAACGAGAGACGCTGGCCATGGCGAAAAATGACCTGCTTCGCGTATTGGACCAGCTCCCCGAAGAGCAGGTCGCTGCCGCCGAAAAGCGTGCGCGCAGGTACATCGCGGCCTTCGCGCTCAAGTAGCGCCCGTGCCTGGCCCGAAAGCCGGCCCCGCCAGCTCCAGCAGATGCGCGCGCACATCCTGCGGCCAGTCCGCCACCAGGCTGCGGAAGCGCTCGCCGTCGGCCGCGAACAGTGCCCGCGAGGCTTCCTCGAAGCCGGCCGCATCGCCCATTAACTCATGCATGAAGCGGTAGGCCGCGTCGCGCGCTTCGCGCATGGTGTCGGCCTGGGCCGCGTCGCGCGAGGCATGTTCGACCAGTTTGCGCAGCGCCACCGAGGCGCCGCCCGGCTGTTTGGCCAACCATTCCCAGTGGCGCGGCAGCAGGGTGACTTCGCGCGGGATCACGCCCAGCTTCGGGCGGCCGGCGCTGCGGCCAGGGGCACGCGGGATGCGTTGCAGGACTTCTTCTTCCGTACCGGTGAAATTGATCTCGACGGGTTTGCTGGTCTCGGCGTCGAGCAGCGCGACCGAACGCTCGCTGCCCTGGTCGAGCGCAGCCTTCACGGCACGCACGACGTCGACGAGGGCGCCCTTGGCCAGGAGCTCGGTCCCGGCAAAGGCGATGCAATGGCTTGGATACATGTGATTCTCCCATGAGGCGCGCTCGGGCGAGCGCGAATGGGAGAATATTACCCGGATAAAAATGGGATTGCAATAATACCCGGATAAAATTTGGCTTGTGTAGCGCGCAGGCCTCAGCGGTCCAGCATGGCGGCGACCTTGTCCGTCACGTCGATCTGCGGGCGATGCCAGACCGTGCGCGTCAGAACCACGTCCACGCCCAGCTGGGCCGGCAGTTTCTGGATCAGGTCGTGGATGCGCCTGGCCAAGGCGGCACGCTCGGCTGCCGTGCGATCGGCGTAATCGTCGCTGATCTTGGCCTGGGCGCGGGCAATCGTGCGTTCGAGTTCGCCCACGGCGCGCGAGCGCACCAGTTTTTCGCGGTCGTCGAGGTGGGGCGCATCCTGTTCCAGCCTGGCCGACAGCGCGCGCAACTGGCGCAGCTGGGCGGCGATGCGTTCGCGCCGCGGCAGGAATTCCGCCTCGATTTTCGCGGCCGCGGCGCGGGCACGCTGCGAGTCGGCCAGCAGGCGTTCGACGTTGACGACGGCGATCCGTACCTCGAGCGGGCGGCCGATGTCCTGTGCCGCCACGGATGCGGACCACGCCAGGCCGAGTGCGAAGCAGGCCGCAGCCGCATGTTTCAGGTGCTTGTTCAATGTGTTCTCCACAGCAGCGCCGACGCGTCGTCGGCGCTTTTTACGGCCAATGCGGCATGCGCGCGCGCGGCTTCATGCTCGCGCAATTCGTCCAGCAGCGCCGCCAGGCCCAGGCTGCGGCAGCGCTGCGCCAGTTCCTCGATCGCATACAGGCCGTAGGGATCGACGAGGCGATAAAAGCCGTCGGTCATGGCCAGCACGGCCGTGTCCAGCGGCAGGCGCAGCGCATACTCGCGCGCCTTGAACTCGCCCTGCGGCGCCAGGCACAGCGCGCCTGGTTCAGGCGCGCCGTGCTGGGCTTCGCGCCGCGCGCGCAGCATCGGCAGCAGGCGCGCGCGCTTGATAGACGGATCGTTCACCTCCGCCAGGTCGAGCGCGGCGATCGCCTCCTGCACCACGGCTTCGTAGGGATTCACGTACGGGTCGAGATCGAGCACGGCGCCCGCGCCATCGACCGCGAAGGCCTTGCAGTCGCCCAGGCAGTAGAGCGCGAGCGCAAGATGGTCGTCCATGCGGAGAATCCGGATCCAGGTGAGGGCGGCCAGCGGATGCGCGTACAGCGGCACCGCGGCGCCGCCGGCCTGCGCGCGGTAGCGGCGGTGGACGGCGTCGACCGCCTTGCGCACGGCCGCGCCCTGGGACAGGTTCGCCGCGATCGCGCCTTCCATTTCGGCGGCGAAGGCCTGCACGAACCAGGCGACGTCGCCCTGGCGCTTGTCGACATAATTGGTATCGGCGACCGAGCTCGCGCCGTCGAGCACGAGCAGGTCGGTCGTGGCGCCGGATGCGAATACCGCGATCAGGTCTTCATTGATGCCGCCGTCGGGGGCGCGGGAAATGTGTTGGGTCGTCATGCACGTGGAGATGGGCGCCTGGTCTCGTGATGGTATCACCACGCCGGGTTCCCTGGCACGACAACTCAGCCGCATTCCCCCACATACTGGCAGTTCTCGCAGCGCGTGCAGCCATCGCGCTTGCGCAGCGCCCGGGCGCCGCATTCCGGACATTTGGCGCCGGCGACCGCCGCGGGTGCGCTGGCCGGCAGCGGCACTTCAGCCACATCCACACCGGACGCCGCACCACGCGCGGCCAACTGGCGCGCTAGCTGCGCCACCGGCACTTGGTTGCCCTGGTTGTCGAGGAAGCCGCGATTGACCAGGATCCGTTGCAGCATGAAGCCGACCGCCGCCGCTTCCGAGTCGTGGAACACGGGCACCCGGGTGCCGTCCTCGCGGGTGAGGAAGCCGCAACGCACCGGTCCCTTCTCCCAGACCACGTCGCGCATGTCGGCCAGGGCTTTCGCAATCGGCCCGCCGGCGCGCGCCAGCATCGACAATAAACGCATCGAGGAAGTGATCCACTGCTGGCCGTCGCTTCTCTGGTTGGCCGGCATGAAGAATTCGAAGGGGCGCTCGATCGTCACCGGCAAGCCGTCGACCACGCCTTCGGCGCGGATAAAACTGACCGTCAGATAAAAGGTCTTGCGGCCTTCCTGGGTCGAATACTCGATCTTCGAGGTGACCGATTCCAGTTCGCCGAGCGGACGGCCATCGAAACGCTTGCGCAGCGGGTCTTCGTCCGGCAAGGCCGGGCTGTCGTTCGCGGGGACGGTGCCGAGCACGCTGCCCAGCACCGTGTTCGGACGGTAGGTCGCCAGCCCCTTCAGGCCGGCGCGCCAGGCTTCCAGGTAGAGGCCGCGGAAATCGGCGAAAGGGTAGTCGGCCGGCACGTTCACCGTCTTCGAGATCGCCGTATCGACATAGGGTTGCACCGCTTCCAGCATGCGCAGGTGATCGTCGGCGCGCATCTGCAGGGCGGTGACGAAGGCGGGCGGCAGCGGGCCCTCGGGCGCCGCATCCGGTTCCATCTGCAGGTAGAGGCGCCAGGCGTGGTCCTGCACCTCGTAGGCGCGCATCGAATCGTCCGGCATGCGCTTCTTGCGCTGGTAGGTCCAAGAGTAGGCAGGCTCGATGCCGTTCGAGGCGTTGTCTGCGAAGGCAAGCGCGATGGTGCCCGTCGGCGCGATCGAGAGCAGGTGCGAATTGCGGATGCCGTGCGTACGGATCGCCTCGCGCAAGGCCTGCGGCAGGCGCGAGACGAAGGCGCCCTCCAGGTAGCGTTCGGTGTCGAACAGGGGAAAGGCGCCTTTTTCGCGCGCCAAGTCCACAGATGCGGCATACGCCGCGTCGCGCAGCTGCTCGGCGATGCGCGCGGCCAGGGCGCGGCCCTCGGGTGCGTCGTAGCGCAGGCCCAGCATCACCAGGGCGCTGCCCAGACCCAGGAAGCCGAGGCCGATGCGGCGCTTGGCCCGTGCTTCTTGCGCCTGCTGCGGCAGCGGCCATTCGGTGGCGTCCAGCACCAGGTCGAGCATGCGTACGGCGACGGCTGTCACTTCCTGCATGCGCTCGAAATCGAAGCGGGCATCGTCGCTGAAGGGCGCTGTCACGAAGCTGGTGAGATTGAGCGAGCCGAGGTCGCAGCAGCCATAGGCGGGTAAAGGCTGCTCGCCGCAGGGATTGGTCGCGCGCAGCTGTTCGCAATACCACAGGTTGTTCTCGCCGTTCATGCGGTCGATGAACAGCACGCCCGGCTCGGCATGGTCGTAGGTCGAGGCCATGATGCTGTCCCACAGGCCTTGCGCGCGCACTTCGCGGTAGACCCAGAGACCGTCCTCGCGTTTGTGCGCGCCGCTTGCCTTCAGCTCCTCGCCCGGCTCTGCGCGGTGCACCAGCGGGAACAGAGAATCCGCTTCCAGCGCATGCATGAAGGCGTCGCTGACGCCGACCGAGATATTGAAGTTGGAGAGGGCGCCGCGGTCTTTCGCCGCGATGAAGCGTTCGATGTCGGGGTGATCGATGCGCAGCACGCCCATCTGGGCGCCGCGCCGGGCGCCGGCCGATTCGACCGTGCGGCAGGAAGCGTCGAACAGCTCCATGTAGGACACCGGACCGGACGCGCGCGAGCGGGTGCCGTGCACCAGGCTGCCGAAGGGACGGATGGCGCTGAAGTCGTAGCCGACGCCGCCGCCGCGGCGCATGGTTTCCGCCGCTTCCGCCAGCGCCGTATAGATGCCGGGCAGGCCGTCCTCGACGCCGGTGACGGAATCGCCGACCGGCTGGACGAAGCAATTGATGAGGGTGGCTTTCAGATCGAGGCCGGCGGCGGAGTTGATGCGCCCGCCGGGAACGAAACCATGTTCCATGGCCCAGTTAAAACGTTCGGCCAGTTCGGCGCGCAGGTCCGGCGCCTCGCGCGCGGCAAGGGCTTGCGCCACGCGCCGGCGCACATCGGTGATCGAAGTCTCGTCGCCTTTGGCGTATTTCTCGCGCAGTACGTCGATCGACACCTCTTGTGGAGGCAGAGAAGTGCCGAGGAGTTTGTCGTTTGCATTCATGGCGCTGCTTTCTTGAGAGAGGAGCATGCGCCGGAGCGCGGATTACACCTTCGGAGCCGTCTCCGTCAGCCGCGCTTCCAGCTCGGCCACGCGCAGCTCGAGCGCTTCGAGCTTCGCGCGCGTCTTTGCCAGCACCTGGGCCTGGATATCGAATTCCTCGCGGGTCACCAGGTCGAGCTTGGAAAAGCCCTGGGTCATCATCGCCTTGACGTTGCGCTCGATGTCCTTGGCGGGCGAGCTTTCCATCGCCTGGTTGATCTTGCCTTGCAAGTCGTTGAAGAAATTATTCATATCCATCTGTCCTGGTCAGCGAGGCGGCGCACCACGCTGGTGCGCGGCGACCTCGTTTTAGTGCGTGGCGGCGTGTCTTGCGTCGGCCGCGCACGAATTTGTGGTGATTACCACCGAAAGTGGGGCGTGTGAGCGAGAAATCAAGCACATGAGATGCCCCCGTGAGCTGGCACGCATTCTGCTACAGGATGAATAAAGCTGCAACTCAGGCCACCAGAGACACCACCATCCGTCCATCCAAACAGGGGAAATCATATGAAGATCAAGTTGGCAAGCAGTGCAGCGTTCGCGCTGGCAATGATGGGCAGTGCACAGGCGCAGGAAACGCCTGCACCGGAACACCAGGTGAGCTATAACGCGACGCTGACCAGCGAATACCGCTACCGCGGCCTGTCGCAGACCCGCTTCGACCCGGCACTGCAGGGCGGCGCCGACTACACCCACACCCCGAGCGGCCTGTATGTGGGCACCTGGCTGTCGACCATCAAGTGGACGAAGGACCTGGGCGGCGACGGCAATGTCGAGGTCGACCTGTATGCCGGCAAGCGCGGCCAGATCACGGACGCGATCAGCTACGACGTCGGCGGCCTGTACTACTGGTATCCGTCGAACGGCCTGAACCCGAACGCCAACACTTTCGAACTCTACGGCCAGGTCGGCGTCGGCCCCGCCTACCTGAAATATTCGCACGCGACCACGAACCTGTTCGGTACGCCCGACAGCAAGCAGAGCGGCTACCTGGACCTGGGCGCGAACCTGCCGATCGGCGCCGTCGAGGGCCTGGTGCTGAACCTGCACGTCGGCCGCCAGCGCGTGAAGAACAACGGCGGCCTGTCGTACACCGACTACAAGGTAGGCCTGACGAAGGACTTCGGCTTCGCCAGCGCCTCGCTGGCCTGGGTCAAGGCCGATACCGAAGCCTATCTCGTCCCCGGCGGACGCAACCAGGGCCGCTCCGCCGCCGTGCTCTCCGTCACAAAAACTTTCTGAAAGAGGCAATCCGATGAAACTGATTACCGCCATTATCAAGCCCTTCAAGCTCGACGAAGTGCGCGAGGCGCTGTCCGAAATTAACGTGCAGGGCATGACGGTGACCGAAGTAAAAGGCTTCGGCCGCCAGAAGGGCCACACCGAGCTCTACCGTGGAGCCGAGTACGTGGTCGACTTCCTCCCGAAAATCAAGATCGAAGCGGCCGTGGACGACGCCATCGTCGACCAGGTCATCGACGCCATCCAGGGCGCGGCGCGCACCGGCAAGATCGGCGACGGCAAGATTTTCGTGTCCGACCTCAACCAGGTCATCCGTATCCGTACCGGCGAGACCGGCAACGAAGCACTGTAAGGGGATTCCAATGAAATCACTAATGACCAAATTGTTGGGCGGTGCACTCGCGCTGGGCGTGGCCTTGCCGGCCATGGCGGCACCGAGCATCAACAAGGGCGACACCGCCTGGATGTTCGTCGCGACGCTGCTCGTGATCATGATGTCGATCCCGGGCCTGGCCCTGTTCTACGGCGGCCTGGTGCGCGCCAAGAACATGCTGTCGGTGCTGCTGCAGGTCTTCATGATCTTCTCGCTGATCGTCGTGCTGTGGTGCCTGTACGGCTACTCGCTCGCCTTTACCGGCGGCAGCCCCTTCATCGGCGGCTTCGACCGCGCCTTCCTGAACGGCATCTATGATCCCGTGGCCGGCGTGTTCAGCATGGCCGGCACCTTCAGCAAGGAGACGATGATTCCAGAATTCATCTTCGTCGCCTTCCAGGGCACTTTTGCTGCCATCACCTGCGGCCTGATCGTCGGCGCCTTTGCCGAGCGCGCGCGCTTCTCGGCGGTGATGCTGTTCATCGTGCTGTGGTTCACCTTCGGCTACCTGCCGATCGCGCACATGGTCTGGTTCTGGGCCGGTCCTGACGCGATCACGGACGCCACGACGCTCGCCGCCGTCACCGACGCCGCCGGCTGGCTGTGGCAGAAGGGCGCGCTCGACTTCGCGGGCGGCACCGTGGTGCACATCAATGCGGCAGTCGCCGGCCTGGTCGGCGCCTATGTGATCGGCAAGCGCGTCGGTTACGGCCGCGAATCGATGGCCCCGCACTCGATGACCATGACCATGATCGGCGCCTCGCTGCTGTGGGTGGGCTGGTTCGGTTTCAATGCCGGCTCGGCACTGGAAGCGGGCGACGTTGCAGCACTCGCCTTCATCAACACCATGCTGGCCACCGCCGCCGCCACCGTTGCCTGGACCATGGGCGAATGGCTGACCAAGGGCAAGCCTTCGATGCTGGGTGCGGCTTCCGGCGCCGTCTCCGGCCTGGTGGCCATCACCCCGGCTTGCGGCTTCGTCGGCCCGATGGGCGCGCTGGTGATCGGTATCGTCGGCGGCTTCGTCTGCCTGTGGGGCGTGAACGGCCTGAAGCGCATGCTGCGCGTGGACGATTCGCTCGACGTGTTCGGCGTGCACGGTGTCGGCGGCATCGTCGGCGCACTGCTGACCGGCGTGTTCGCATCGCCGCAGCTGGGCGGGCAGGGCGTCTGGGATTACGTCACTAACAAGGCGTCGCCTGACTATTCGATTGGCCACCAGGTCTGGGTGCAGGCGCAAGCGGTCGGCGTGACCATCGTCTGGTCGGCTGTAATCGCCTTCGTCGCCTTCAAGATCGTCGACATCGTCATTGGCCTGCGCGTGCCGGAAGAGCAGGAACGCGAGGGTCTGGATATTACCAGCCACGGCGAATCGGCGTACCATTCGTAATACCGCGACCCGGTCAGCATAAGGGCGCCCTGCGGGGCGCCTTTTTTTGTTTTAGGGTGCGGTGCAGCAATGCCTTTAAAATAGGGAATATTGCCCCAAATAAGGGCATTCATTGCCAAGAAGCCAATAAGGACGCCCACTTTCATGGTTCCGCACCTCGCCACCGCCCTCACCGGCCCGCTGCTCGACTTAGAGAAAAAGATCCTCGACGCCACGCCGGCGATCGAGCGCTGGTTCCGTCTCGAGTGGCAGGAGCATACGCCGCCGTTCTATTGCTCGGTCGACCTGCGCAATGCCGGTTATAAGCTGGCGCCGGTCGACACCAATCTGTTCCCGGGCGGTTTTAATAATCTCGCCACCGAAATGCTGCCGCTCACCGTGCAGGCGGCGATGGCGGCGATCGACAAGTATTGTCCGGACGCGCGCAACCTGCTCCTGATTCCGGAAACCCACACGCGCAACCCGCACTACCTGCAAAACGTGGCGAGATTGATGCAGATCTTCCGCCAGACCGGCCTGCACGTGCGCCTGGGTTCCCTGTCGCCGGACGTCACCCAGCCGACCCCGCTGGCGCTGCCGGACGGGAACATGCTGGTCGTGGAACCGCTGGTGCGTTCGCCGAACGGGCGCCGCTTGGGGTTGGCCGACTTCGATCCGTGCACGATCCTGCTGAACAACGACCTGTCGAGCGGCATCCCGGCTATCCTGGAAAACATCCACGAGCAGTCGCTGCTGCCGCCCGTGCACGCCGGCTGGGCGCTGCGCCGCAAGAGCAACCACCTGAAGGCTTTCGACGAAGTCGCGAAGAAATTCGGCAAGCTGATCGACATCGATCCCTGGCTGGTGAACCCGCTGCACGCGAAGGTGGGCGAGGTCGACCTCGAGCACGACCAAGGCACCGAGGCGCTGGCCGATGCCGTGTCTTCGCTGCTGTCGAAGGTCAAGAAGAAGTACAAGGAATACGGCATGAAGGAGCAAAAACCCTTCGTGATCGTCAAACCCGACGCCGGCACCTACGGCATGGGCGTCATCACCATCAAGGATGCGAGCGAAGTGCGCGACCTGTCGCTCAAGCAGCGCGCGCGCATGTCGGTCATCAAGGACGGCGTCGCCGTGACCGACCTGATCGTGCAGGAAGGCGTGCCGACCTTCGAGAAGATCGAGGACGCGGTGGCCGAGCCGGTCGTGTACATGATCGACCGCTACGTGGTCGGCGGCTTCTACCGCGTGCACGCCGAGAAGGGCATCGACCAGAACCTGAACGCGCCGGGATCGCAGTACGTGCCGCTTGCGTTCGCGCAGCAGCACGCGGTGCCGGATTTGAAGGCGAAGCCGGGGACGGCGGCGCCGAACCGGTTCTATGTGTATGGCGTGGTGGCGCGCCTGGGCTTGCTGGCGGCCTCGCTCGAGATGGAGCGGACTGATCCGAATCCAGAGGTGTATTAATTGTAGGGTGGGCGCCCCGTGCCCACCAAAATGATGAGCAAACGCGGTGCAGGTTTTCGGTGGGCACGGGGCGCCCACCCTACGACGTCCTCAGCGCTCCTTCTGCGCCATGTAGATGAAATGCGAACGCAGCGGCGGCACCAGCGCCGCCACCGCCTCCGTCACGAGCGCCGGCATGGCAGCCAGCGGGCGGCCGACGGGCGGCGCGAGCAACAAGGTCTCGTATTGCTGCCGATGTCCCGGCCAGTAAGTGTCCAGCTCGGCACGCGTCAGCTTGCGCACGTGCGGATTGCGCGGATTGTTGTAGCGGAAGTCGAACACCAGGCACCAGCCACCGGGTTTTAATACGCGCCACATGTCGGCGGCCAGGCGCTGGCGCAGCTCCGGATCGAGCACCGAGGAGATCACGGTATTCGCGCTGACCAGGTCGGCGCTGGCGGCGGGCAGGGCAGTGAGCGGGCCGCAATGCCAGCGCACCTCGGGCGCCGTGCGCGGCCGGGCCAGGTCGAGCCGGTCCTGCTGCAGTTCGGTACCCAGCAGGTGGGCGGGCGTGGCGCCCCAGTCGATCAGCTGGCGCAGGAAGCCGCCGGTGCCGCAGCCGACGTCAATGACGCGTATCTTGCCCAGGTCGGTGCCGACGGTGGCGGCCAGCATGCGTGCCACGGCCCGCATGCGCATCGTGTGCTGCATGACGACGTCGGGCCGGTGCCAGGCATAGCGTGCCAGCGCGGCGCCGCCATGCCAGCCGCGGTACACGCCGGCGAGGCGATCCTGTTCCCTCTGGTGGTCGAGTTGGGCATCCATGCAGCCATCGTCGCGCAAGCAATCGCATGCGGGTTTGCGCGCGCTCAGGCGTGCTCCTGATCTGCCTCAATTTGCCCACTGGCATTATGTGCCGAGTGGAATTATCCGGACTGGCCCGCCGGCCGCGCGACTTCGGGATTCCGGCTAAAATCGAGGGCATTATCCAGACAGGACCCTCCATGAAAATCGCCTTCCTCGCCGATCCCTTATCGGGTTTTAAAATCTACAAGGACTCGACCTTTGCGATGATGCGCGAGGCGGCGCGGCGCGGCCACGAGATCTATGCCTTCGAGCAGCGCGACATGGCGCTCGAGCAGGGCGTGGTCAGTGCCGAGGTGCGGCGCATCCACCTGACCGGCGAGCAGGACCCTTGGTACCGCGCCGACGAAGCCCACGATGTACGCCTGTCGAGTTTCGACGCCATCATCGAGCGCAAGGATCCGCCCTTCGACATGGAATATGTCTACGGCACCTATCTGCTGGAACTGGCGGAGAAGCAGGGTGCGCGCGTCTTCAACAAGCCCTCGGCGATCCGCGACCACAACGAAAAGCTGGCCATCGGCCAGTTCAGCCAGTTCACCTCGCCGACCCTGGTCACCTCTTCGGAAAAACGCCTGCGCGCTTTCCACGCCCAGCATGGCAACGTGATCTTCAAGCCGCTCGACGGCATGGGCGGCACCGGCATCTTCCGCGTCAAGGCAGACGCGATGAACCTGGGCGCCATCATCGAAACTCTGAGCGACAATGGAAAACGCACCATCATGGTGCAAAAATACATACCCGACATCGTCAAGGGCGACAAGCGCATCCTCGTCATCGGCGGCAAACCGGTACCCTTCGCGCTCGCGCGCATTCCGCAGGGCACCGAGGTGCGCGGCAACCTGGCGGCCGGCGGCATCGGCGTCGCCCAGCCGATCACCGAGCGCGACCGCGAGATCGCCGAGACCCTCGGGCCGATGCTGGCCGAGCGTGGGCTGTTGCTGGTAGGATTAGACGTGATCGGCGATTTCCTGACCGAGGTGAATGTCACCAGCCCGACCTGCTTCCAGGAGATCACCGACCAGACCGGTTTCGACGTGGCAGCGATGTTCATCGACGCCGTCGAGTCGGCAACAGGAAAATGACATGGTAGGTATTTTGCTCCTGACCCACGCACCGCTGGGCCAGGCATTCATCGCGGCGGTGGCCCATGTGTTCCGTGGCCCGACCGAGCGCTTCGAGGCGATCGACGTCGCCGCCGACGAGGACACGCACGCCGTCAACGCCCGGGCGCGCGAGGCGATCGCCCGCCTGGACGAGGGCGACGGCGTGCTCGTGATCACCGACGTGAAGGGCGGCACGCCCTCGAATTGCTGCGGCTCACTGTCCGAGGACGGCCGCGTGGAAGTCATCGCCGGCATCAGCCTGCCGATGCTGCTGCGCGCGATCACCTACCGCAGGGACACGCTCGACGTGGTGGTGGAGATGGCGCTGGCCGGCGCGCAGAATGGCGCGGTGCGAGTAGATAACCGCATTCGTGTCGGTTAATCGGATTCAAAAAGAAGTACCCCGGATGCAGTTCTGACGATTGAAAAGAAAACGAAAACATGATTCAACAAGAACTTGAAATTATCAACAAACTGGGCTTGCACGCCCGCGCATCCGCTAAATTCACCCAGCTGGCAGCGAAGTACAAAAGCGAAGTCTGGCTCACCCGCAATGGCCGCCGCATCAACGCCAAGTCGATCATGGGCGTGATGATGCTGGCCGCCGGCAAGGGCGCGAAAGTCACCTTAGAAGCCGACGGCGCCGACGAACAGGACGCGATCACGGCGCTGGCCGCCCTCGTCAACGACAAGTTCGGCGAAGGCGAATAATGCCGGAATCGGGCCGCTACCGTTCGGGACCCTCGATGGCATCCTTCACGCTCCACGGCATTCCCGTCTCGCGCGGGATCGCGATCGGGCGCGCGCACCTGCTCACGCCGGCCGCGCTCGACGTCAAGCACTACCTGGTCCCGGAAGAGCAGGTCGAAGCCGAGGTGAAGCGCCTGCAGGACGCGATCGCCGAAGTGCACCGCAACCTGCAGGAACTGTGGACCGACCTGCCGAAGGATGCGCCGACCGAACTGGGTGCCTTCATCGACGTCCACGCGCTGATCCTGTCCGACCCGATGATCTCGGAGGCGCCGCTCGACATCATCCGCACGCGCCACTACAACGCCGAATGGGCGCTGGTCACGCAAATCGACGAGCTCTCGGCCCAGTTCGACGAGATCGAAGACCCCTACCTGCGCGAGCGCAAGCACGACATCCAGCAGGTCGCCGAGCGCGTGTTAAAGGTCCTGCTGGGCACCGCCTTGAACGTGCCGCCGGTGCTGGCCAGCGACGAAGGCTACCAGCCGCAGATGGTGGTGGTCGCCCATGACATCTCGCCGGCCGACATGCTGGCCTTCCGCGACCGCGCCGGCGAATCGCGCTCCTTCATCGGCTTCGTCACCGACGTCGGCGGCCAGAACTCGCACACCGCGATCGTGGCGCGCTCGCTCGACATCCCGGCGGCAGTGGGCATGAGCCAGGCCTCGCGCCTGATCGAGCAGGACGACTGGGTCATCGTCGACGGCGACGCCGGCGTCGTGATCTGCAATCCGAGCCCGCTGGTGCTGGAACAGTACCGCGCGCGCCAGGCGGCGCTGACCAAGGCTAGAAAACGCCTGCTGAAGCTGAAAAAGACGCCGGCCGTCACCAAGGACGGCACCGCGATCAAGCTGATGGCGAACATCGAGCTGCCCGACGACTGCCCGCATGCGCTGGATGCCGGCGCGACCGGCATCGGCCTGTTCCGCTCCGAATTCCTGTTCATGGGCCGCGGCGCGCCCGGCCTGCAGGTGCCGGACGAGGAAGAACAGTTCGAACAGTACAAGCGCGCCGTGGTGGCGATGAAGGGCCGTCCGGTGACGATCCGCACGCTCGACGTCGGCGCCGACAAGCCGCTCGATCCGACCGAGCACACGGCCCTGAATCCGGCACTGGGCCTGCGCGCGATCCGCTACTGCCTGGCCGAACCGCAGCTGTTCCTGACCCAGCTGCGCGCGATCCTGCGCGCCTCCGCTTTCGGCAAGGTGCGCATCCTGTTCCCGATGCTGGCGCACGCCTTCGAGATCGACCAGACCCTGAACATCCTGGAGCAGGCCAAGCTTCAATTGCGCGAACAGAACGTCAAGTTCGACGAAGCCGTGGAAGTGGGCGCCATGATCGAGATCCCGGCCGCCGCGCTGGCGCTGCCGATGTTCGTGCGGCGCATGAACTTCCTCTCGATCGGCACGAATGACCTGATCCAGTACACGCTGGCGATCGACCGCGTCGACTACGAAGTGGCGCACCTGTACGATCCGCTGCATCCGGCCGTCCTGCAGCTGATCGGCATGACGATCGCGGCGGGGCAGAAGGCCGGCATCGACGTCGCCGTGTGCGGCGAGATGGCGGGCGACATCAAGCTGACGCGCCTGCTGCTGGGCATGGGCCTGCGCGAGTTCTCGATGCACCCGGCCCAGCTGCTGTCGGTGAAACAGGAAATCCTGAACGCCGACCTGGCGCAGATCGCTCCCCGAATGCGGCGCATCATGCGCTCGATGGAGCCGGGCGAGATCCTCGACGCGGTCGAACAGCTCCAGCTCACGTAATACCGTCATACCCAAGGCGACACACAGCGTCGCCAAACACATCATCAAGAAAGTCTCATGGGATCCATTGGAACCGTTTCTCCTTCAGCGATGCAGTTCGCCGAGCCCCTGCTGCTGCAAAGCGGCGCGCAGCTCGCCGGCTACACGCTGATGTATGAAACCTACGGCACGCTCAATGCCGACAAATCGAATGCGGTGCTGATCTGCCACGCACTGAACGCCTCGCACCACGTCGCCGGCACCTACGCCGACGCGCCGAAAAACCTGGGCTGGTGGGACAACATGGTCGGACCGGGTAAACCCGTCGACACCGACCGCTTCTTCGTCATCGGCGTCAACAACCTCGGCTCCTGCTTCGGCTCGACCGGCCCGATGCACACGAACCCCGCCACCGGCAAGCCTTATGGCGCGGCGTTTCCTTTATTGACCGTCGAAGACTGGGTCGCGGCCCAGGCGCGCCTGGCGGACCGTCTCGGCATCAGTCAGTTCGCCGCCGTGATGGGCGGCTCGCTGGGCGGCATGCAGGCCCTGTCGTGGTCCATCATGTTCCCCGAGCGCCTGCGCCACTGCATCGTGATCGCCTCGACCCCGAAGCTCTCGGCCCAGAACATCGCCTTCAACGACGTCGCGCGCCAGGCGATCCTCACCGACCCGGATTACCATGGCGGCGACTTCTACGAGCACGGCGTGGTGCCGAAGAACGGCCTGAAAGTGGCGCGCATGGTCGGCCACATCACGTATTTGTCGAACGACGACATGGCAGAGAAATTCGGCCGCAAGCTGCGCAATGCCGCCGAAACCAACGACTACAAGTTCGACTTCGGCATCGACTTCGAGATCGAATCCTACCTGCGCTACCAGGGCGACAAGTTCTCGGAATACTTCGACGCCAACACCTACCTGCTGATTACGAAAGCGCTCGACTACTTCGATCCGGCACGCGAGCACGGCGGCGACCTGACCCGCGCGTTGGCGTCGACCCGCGCCCAGTTCCTGATCGCCTCCTTCACCACCGACTGGCGCTTTTCTCCGGAGCGCAGCCGCGAGATCGTGGAAGCCCTGATCTCGAACCGGCGCCAGGTCACCTATGCCGAGATCGACGCGCCGCACGGGCACGACGCCTTCCTGCTGGAAGACGCGCGCTACATGGGCGTGGTGCGGGCCTATTACGACCGCATTGCCGAGCAGCTGGCAGGGGAGGCCGCATGAAATTCGAAGACTTGACGACGCTGCGGCCCGACCTGGCCTTCATCGCGCACTGGGTCGGCGACGGCGCCCACGTGCTGGACGTCGGCTGCGGCGACGGCGCCATGCTGCGCTACCTGGAAAAGGGCAAGCGCTGCACCGGCTACGGCATCGAGATCGCCGACGACAAGGTGCTGGAGAGCACTCGCCGCGGCATCAACGTGATCCAGCACGACATGGAACAGGGCCTGGGACTATTCGGCGACAATTCCTTCGACACGGTGCTGTGCCTGTCCTCGCTGCAGATGATGCAGCACGTCGAGGCCCTGCTGCGCGACATCGTGCGCGTGGGGAACGAGGCAATCGTCTCCTTCCCGAACTTCGCCTACTGGCCGCACCGCGTCGCGCTGCTGAAGGGGCGGATGCCGGTCTCGCGTTCGCTGCCTTACCAGTGGTACGACACCCCGAACGTGCGCTGCGCAACGATCTATGACTTCAAGGAGCTGGCGGAAGAGTGCGGCCTCGAGGTGCTGGACTACGTGGCGCTGGCCGAGGGCAAGCCGGTGAGTTTCCTGCCGAACCTGCGCGGCAGCCTGGCGGTGTTCAGGCTGCGTAAGAAGGCGAAGCGGGTATAAACGCCTCCTTATCGTGCGATCCCATCCGCCCATTTCTGCGACGATGCTGTTGACAAAAACAGCACACCGGCTACCGACATGAAAAAACTGAAACACCTTACCCTGTGCGCCGCGCTGCTGGCCAGCTTCGCCGGCGTCACCCCGGCCCAGGCCCAGAAAGAGCAGGTCGTCCAGGACGGCATCGCCGTCAAGCCGCTCTCGCGCGTGCGCGTGCTGGTGCCTGAAGAGCAGATGAACGAAGCGGCGGCCCAGCAGTACCGCGAGATGCTCTCGCAGGCGCAGCAAAAGGGCGCGCTGGTACCGGCCACCGATCCGCAGACCAAGCGGGTGCGCGGCGTCGCCCAGCGCATCATTCCCTATGCGCCGCGCTGGAATGCCAACGCCAAAAAGTGGAACTGGGAAGTCAACCTGTTCGATTCGCCCCAGGTGAATGCCTTCTGCATGCCGGGCGGGCGCATCGGCGTGTTCACCGGCATCGTCAACCAGCTGAAACTGACCGACGACGAAATGGCCGCCATCATCGGCCACGAGGTGGCCCACGCGCTGCGCGAGCACGGCCGCGAGCGCACGGCGAAATCCGGCATCACCTCGATGGTCGCGCGCGGCGCCGGCGCGCTCGGCGCCGCCATCTTCGGGATCGACCCGAACATCACGAACACCGTGACCGGCATGATCGGCCAGGGCGTGGTCCTGAAATTCTCGCGCGACGAGGAGCGCGAGGCGGATCTCGTGGGCCTGGACATCGCGGCCCGCGCCGGCTACGACCCGCGCGCGGGGATCGCCCTGTGGCGCAAGATGGCGATGCTGAACAAGGGCGCGCCGCCCGAGTTCCTGTCCACCCACCCGGGCGGTGAAACCCGCATCCGCGACATGGAAGAGCACATGAACGTGCTGCTGCCGCTGTACGCGCGCAGCAAGAACGTGCCGGTCAACCGCCTGCCGCCTTACCGCACCAACGTCGCGATTCGCTGATGGGTCGTCAGGCGGAAGCCAACTCCTACGTCCCGCTGCCGGTCCGCAATGGCGTCGCGCCCAGCTACCTGTGGCTGACCGAAACGCTGGCCGGCGGCATGCTGCGTTTTCTCACCGAGCGCTTCCCGGACGTCACGCGCGAGTCCTGGGCCGCGCGCCTGCAGCGTGGCGAAGTCGTCGACGCCACGGGCAAGCCTCTGCAAGCGGACAGCCATGTCCGCCAGGGCATGCGCATCTGGTATTACCGCGAGCTCGACGAGCCCGAAACCCCGATCCCGTTCAAGGAACGCATCCTGTTCCAGGACCAGCACCTGCTGATCGTCGACAAGCCGCATTTCCTGCCGATGATCCCGACCGGGCGCTTCCTGCACGAGACCCTGCTGGTGCGCCTGAAAGCCCAGCTGGAACTGCCGCACCTGGTGCCGATCCACCGCCTGGACCGCGAAACGGCCGGTGTGGTGATCTTCTCGCACAACCCGGACACGCGCGGCAAGTACCAGTCGATGTTCCAGAAGCGGGTGGTGAAAAAAGTGTACGAAGCGCTGGCGGGGCCGATCGAGGGGAGGGAATTCCCCTTCACCTACCGCAGCCGCATGCAGGATGCGGCGCAGTTTTTTGTGAGCGAAGAGGTGCCGGGCGAGCCGAATTCGGAAACGCTGATCGAGGTAATGGAGCGCCGCGGCGACGTCGTGCGCTACCGCCTGCACCCGCACACGGGCCGCAAGCACCAGCTGCGCCTGCATTTGTCGTCGCTCGGCGCGCCGATTTTGAACGACGCTTTTTATCCGGTGGCGCTGCCCTGCAAGGGCGATGATTTCAGCGCGCCGCTGCAGCTGCTGGCGCGTTCGATCAGCTTCGAGGATCCCCTGAGCGGAGAGATGCGTACGTTCCATAGCGAACGTACGCTGGACTGGCCTGAATGATTACAGGTGGTAGTCGATGATCAGGGGAGCGTGGTCCGAGAACCGCTCGTCCTTGTAGACCGACACGGCATGCGCCTTGGCCGCAATGCCCGGGGTCGCCACGTGGTAATCGATGCGCCAGCCCACGTTCTTCGCGTACGCCTGGCCGCGGTTGCTCCACCAGGTGTAGTCGGCCGCTTCCGGCGCCACGGTGCGGTGCACGTCGACCAGGCCCAGTTCGTCGAACAGGCGCGTCATCCAGGCGCGTTCTTCCGGCAGGAAGCCCGAGTTCTTCTGGTTGCTCTTCCAGTTTTTCAGGTCGATTTCCTTGTGCGCGATGTTCCAGTCGCCGCAGATGACGACTTCGCGGCCCTCGGCCTTCAGTTCCTGCAGGTGCGGCAGGAAGACTTCCATGAAGCGGAACTTGGCCAGCTGGCGCTCGGGCGAGGACGAACCCGAGGGGCAGTACACCGAGATCACGATCAGGTTGCCGAAGTCGCAGCGCGTGTAGCGGCCTTCTGCATCGAATTCTTCGCAGCCGAAGCCGATGCGCCTGTTGTCCGGCGCCAGGCGGCTATACACGCCGGTGCCCGAATAGCCCTTCTTTTCGGCGTAGTGGAAATGACCGTGGTAGCCGTGCGGACGGAGGAATTCCTCGGTCATGTCGGCTTCCTGGGCCTTCAGTTCCTGCACGCAGATGAAGTCGGCGTCGGCGTTCGCGAGCCAGTTGAAAAAACCTTTCTTGTGCGCCGAACGGATGCCGTTCAGGTTGGCGGAAATAATTCGTGGCATGGATAAGAGCGGAGAGAAGTGGACCGGACAGTCCTGGTTGAGGCCGCGACAGTGCGGCGCGGCATTAGTGTAGCGCTTTTTTGGCATTGCTGCGATGCAACGGCCTGTTGCTTGACGGGGACAATGAGCCCATCCCACGCATTCCTGTCGGCATCATCTGTTAAACTTGACCCTTGCGGCGACACATTCATTTCACGCCGGCAACAGAAAGGGAAAGATGACAGTGCTCATTCACGATGACGCAGTGCCGCTTGAGAACCATGGAGAGAACGCGCATATCGTGCGTTTCTACGACGACAACGCTCGCCTGATGGACGAGGTCGCCGGGTTCGTCGACGCCGCCCTGTCGATCGGCGGCGCCGGTCTTGTCATTGCGACACCCGAGCACGCGCAAGCTCTGCGCGCACGCCTGAAGCACGGCGCCGCCGCCGGCACGCGCCTGGCCTTCCTGGACGCGCGCGACACGCTCGAGCGCCTGATGGTGGACGGCGAACCGGACAGCGAACGCTTCAAGACCATCATCCGCGCCGCACGCGCGCAGCTGGGCAAGCATGCCGGCACCTTGCACGCCTTCGGCGAAATGGTCGCCCTGCTGTGCGCCGACGGCAACTACAGCGCCGCGGTCCGCCTCGAGCAGTTGTGGAACGAACTGGCCGAAGAGATGCATTTTTCCCTGTTCTGCGCCTATCCCTGGCAGGCCTTTCCGAACGCCGAATTCGCCGCGCGCTTCGACGAGGTCTGCGCCGCGCACCAGCATGCCTGCAGCCAGGGCGCGGGCGATGCCCTGTACGACGTGATGGGCAAGCCGCTCGAACTCGTCAGGCTCGAACGCAAGGCGCGCGCGCTCGACGAAGAAGTCGCGCGCCGCCAGGCAGCCGAGCGCGCCCTGCAGCGGCGCGAGGAGGAGCTGAACGACTTCGTCGAGAACGCCGCCGAGGGCCTGCACAAGGTCGGCGCGGACGGCACCATCCTGTGGGCCAACAGGGCCGAGCTGCAGATGCTCGGCTACGGCGCGGAAGAATACGTCGGCCGCCATATCGCCGACTTCCACCTCGACGCCGACGTCATCGACCATATCCTCGCCACGCTGCTCGCGGGCGGCACCCTGATCGACCAGCCGGCGCGCCTGCGTTGCAAGGACGGCTCGGTTAAGCACGTCCTGATCAGTTCGAACGGCTGCATGGATGGCGGCACCCTGCGCTACACGCGCTGCTTCACGCGCGACGCCACCGAACGCCACCAGCGCGACGAGGCGCTGAGCCGCCTGGAACGCGCCCATGCCGAGCGCGAGCGCCTGCTCGACGAGCTGACCACCGCCAGCCGCGCCAAGGACGAATTCCTGGCCATGCTCGGCCACGAGCTGCGCAATCCCCTGTCGCCGATCGTCACCGCGCTGCAGCTGATGCGCATGCGCGAGGAAAGCGCCGCCCTGCGCGAGCGCGAGATCATCGAGCGCCAGGTCGAGCACCTGGTGCGCCTGGTGGACGACCTGATGGACGTGGCGCGCGCCACCCGCGGCCAGATCGAACTGAAGTCCGAACGCGGCGACCTCGCGGTCCCGCTGGCCAAGGCGGTCGAGATGGCCAGCCCGCTGCTCGAGCAGCGCGGCCACCATCTCGCCATCGAGGTGGAAGCGGACATGGACTGGGAAGGCGATCCGATGCGCCTGGCGCAGGTGGTGTCGAACCTGCTGACCAATGCCGCGCGCTACACCGAGAACGGCGGCGCGGTGACCCTGTCGGCCCGGCGCGACGGCGCCGGCTGGCTGCGCATCGCGGTCAAGGACAACGGCATCGGCCTCGCGCCCGAGGTGCTGCCGCAAGTCTTCGGCCTGTTCTTCCAGGGTAAACGCAGTGTCGACCGTGTCGAAGGCGGCCTGGGCATCGGCCTGGCGCTGGTGAAGAACATCGTCGAGCTGCACGGCGGGACGGTCGAGGCGCGCAGCGCCGGCCTGGGGCAGGGCAGCGAGTTCATCGTGCGCCTGCCGGTGCACGCGCTGGCGCCGGGCAGCGAGCCGGAGGCGGCCGCGGGGCCGCTGCCGGCGGCGTCGGGCCGGCGCTTCATGGTTGTCGACGACAACGCCGATGCGGCCGAGACGCTGGGCATGCTGCTGTCCGTGCATGGGCACGAGGTCAGCGTCTTCCACGATCCGGTCAGCGCATTGGAAGCGGCGCCGCGCCTGCGGCCGGACATCGCGGTGCTCGACATCGGCCTGCCGGTCCTCGACGGCTACGAACTGGCGGCGCGCCTGCGCGCGCTGCCCGGTTTTGAACACTGCCGCCTGATCGCGCTGACGGGCTATGGCCAGGACGGCGACCGCGAGCGCAGCGAGGCCGCCGGCTTCGAGCGCCACCTGGTCAAGCCGATCACGCCCGAGCAGATCGCGCGCCTGGCCGAGGACTGAAACTCCGGCGCAGATTAAAATACGGTCTTTCGAATACAGGGAGAGCCGTGTGAACAATCTGCGCCAGGAGTTTATTGCGTTTTCGGTCGAGACCGGAGTCTTGAAATTCGGTCAATTCACGACCAAGGCGGGGCGGCTCTCGCCCTACTTCTTCAACGCCGGCCTGTTCCACGACGGCGCCACGCTGGGCCAGCTCGCCCAGTTCTATGCCCAGACCCTGCTCGACTCCGGCGTCGAATTCGACATGCTGTTCGGCCCGGCCTATAAAGGCATCACGCTGGCCAGCGCCACCGCCGTGGCGCTGGCTGCCAAGGGCCGCAACACGCAATACGCCTACAACCGCAAGGAAGCCAAGGACCACGGCGAAGGCGGCACCATCGTCGGCGCCGGCTTGAAAGGCAAGGTCGTGATCGTCGACGACGTGATCTCGGCCGGCACCTCGGTGCGCGAATCGGTCGCCATGATCCGCGCCGCCGGCGCCGAACCTGCCGCCGTGCTGATCGCGCTCGACCGCATGGAACGCTCGGGCAAGGACGACGCGCTCTCCGACGGTTCGGCGGTGCAGCAGGTGGCGCAGGAGTTCGGCATTCCCGTCATCTCGATCGCCAATCTGGACGACCTGTTCACCTACCTGTCGGGCGAGGGCGCCGGTGCCGAACTGGGACAGCACAAGGAAGCCGTGGCGGCCTACCGCACGCGCTACGGCGTGTGATTCGTAGGGTGGGCACTCTGTGCCCACGCGGACATGGGCGCTGTGTTGACGATTTTTGCACACCACTCTTCGATTCTGCGTGGGCACGGAGTGCCCACCCTACGCAAGTGAAAAAAAACCGGAGTCATGCTCCGGCTTTTTATGTTTCATTGCTACAGGCCGTCTCAACCCGCCAGCTTCTTCTTCAGCAGTTCCGTCACCTGCGCCGGATTCGCCTTGCCCTTCGAGGCCTTCATGGTCTGGCCGATCAGCGCGTTGATCGCCGCTTCCTTGCCGGCGCGGTACTGCTCGACCGATTTCGCATTCGCCGCCAGCACTTCGTCGACGATCGCTTCCAGCGCGCCCGTGTCCGAGATCTGCTTCAGGCCCTTCTGTTCGATCACGATGTCGGCCAGGTTCTCATCGAGCGACTTGGCTTCCCACATCGCCGCGAAGACTTCCTTGCCGGCCTTGTTCGAGATCGTGCCGTCGGCGATGCGCTTGATGAGCAGCGCCAGCTGCGAGGCTTCGACCGGGGACTCGGTGATCTCGACGCCTTCGCGGTTCAGGGTCGAGGAGACGTCGCCCATCATCCAGTTGGCGATGGCTTTCGCGTTTTCCTTGCCAGCCTTGGCCACCACAGCTTCGTAGTAGGTCGCCATCGCTTGCGAGGAGGTGAGGATCAGGCTGTCGTATTCCGGCAGGCCGTAGTCGCCCGTAAAACGCTTGCGCATGGCTTCCGGCAGTTCCGGCATGTCGGCGCGCACGCGCTCGATCCAGTCTTCCGAGATCATCAAAGGCGGCAGGTCGGGGTCCGGGAAGTAGCGGTAATCCTGTGCGTCCTCTTTCGAGCGCATCGCGCGGGTTTCCTTGCGGTCCGGGTCCCACAGGCGCGTCGCCTGCTGCACCTTGCCGCCGTCTTCGATCAGCTCGATCTGGCGCCGCACTTCGTAATGGATCGCCTCTTCCATGAAGCGGAAGGAGTTCAGGTTCTTGATCTCGCAGCGGGTGCCGAATTCCTGCTGGCCCATCGGACGTACCGAGACGTTGACGTCGCAGCGGAAGGAGCCTTCCTGCATGTTGCCGTCGCAGACGCCGAGCCACATCACCAGCGAGTGCAGGGCCTTTGCGTAGGCCACCGCTTCGGCGGCGCTGCGCATTTCCGGCTCCGAGACGATCTCGAGCAGCGGCGTGCCGGCGCGGTTCAGGTCGATGCCGGTCATGCCGGCATAGTCCTCGTGCAGCGACTTGCCGGCGTCTTCTTCGAGGTGGGCGCGGGTCAGGTTGACGGTCTTCGTCTCCAGCTTGCCGTCCTTCTCGTAGCCGAAGGTGATCGTGCCGCCCTGGACCACGGGGTCTTCGAACTGGCTGATCTGGTAGCCCTTCGGCAGGTCCGGATAGAAGTAGTTTTTACGGGCGAAGACCGACTGCGGCGCGATCTTCGCGCCCACTGCCAGGCCGAAGCGGATGGCGCGTTCGACGGCGCCCTTGTTCATCACGGGCAGCACGCCCGGCAGGGCCAGGTCCACGGGGCTGGCCTGCGTGTTCGGCTCGGCGCCGAACTGGATCGAGCTGCCGCTGAAGATTTTCGAATTGGTCGTGAGCTGGACGTGGTTCTCAAGACCGATGACGACTTCCCATTGCATGGTGTTCTCTCTTTTTCTGTTCGGTTCGCGTGGCTAGTGTCTCGCGGTGACAGTGCGGCTGCGAAGCCGGTGTACCGCGTGGGCACAGAGTGCCCACCCTACAAGTTCAACAGCGACCGGAACGTGTCGATGTACGTTAGACGCCTTCAGGCGCACGTTGGTGCCAGTCGGTCGCCAGCTGGTACTGGTGCGCGACGTTCAGCAGTTTCGCTTCGCTGAAGTAGTTGCCGATGATTTGCAGGCCGACCGGACGCTTGCCGTTCTTCTCGCCTTCGCCGAAGCCGCAAGGGATCGACATGCCGGGCAGGCCGGCCAGGCTGGTCGACAGCGTGAAGATGTCGGCCAGGTAGTTGGCGACCGGGTCGTTGGTCTTCGAACCGGCGTCCCAGGCGACGCTCGGCGCGACCGGGCCCATGATGACGTCGCACTTGTCGGCGAAGGCGGCCTGGAAGTCGTCGGCGATCAGGCGGCGGATCTTCTGCGCCTGCACGTAGTAGGCATCGTAGTAGCCGTGGCAGAGCACATAGGTGCCGACCATGATGCGGCGCTGGACTTCGCGTCCAAAACCTTCGGCGCGGGTCTTCTTGTACATGTCGGCCAGGTCCTTGTACTCGCTGGCGCGGTGGCCGTAGCGCACGCCGTCGAAGCGCGACAGGTTCGACGAGGCTTCCGCCGGGGCGATGATGTAGTAGGTCGGGATCGACAGCGCCGTCTTCGGCAGCGAGATGTCGACCAGCGTCGCGCCCAGTTTCACGAACTGCTCGAGCGCGGCGCGCACGGCGCTTTCCACGTCGCTGGCCAGGCCTTCGCCAAAGTATTCGGAAGGCACGCCGATGCGCAGGCCGGTCAATGGCTTGTCGAGGTCGCGCGTGAAGTCCTCGTGCAGGTTGCCCTGTTCCGGCGTCAGGCTGGTCGAATCGCGGCCGTCGTGGCCGACCATTTCGTTGAGCAGCAGGGCGCAATCTTCCGCCGTCTGCGCCATCGGGCCGCCCTGGTCGAGCGAGGAGGCGAAGGCGATCATGCCGAAGCGCGAGACGCGGCCGTAGGTCGGCTTGATGCCGGTGACGCCGCAGAAGGCGGCCGGCTGGCGGATCGAGCCCCCGGTGTCGGTGGCGGTCGCGGCCGGCGCCAGGCGCGCGGCGATCGCGGCGGCCGAGCCGCCCGAGGAGCCGCCCGGCACAGCCAGGGCATCCCACGGGTTCTTCACCGGGCCGAAGGCCGAGTTCTCGTTGGCCGAACCCATCGCGAATTCGTCGCAGTTCACCTTGCCGAGCGTGACCATGCCGGCGGCGTTGAAACGCTCGACGACGGTGGCATCGAAGGGGCTGACGTAGTTGGCCAGCATCTTCGAACCGGCAGTCGTGCGCCAGTCGCGCGTGACGAAGATATCCTTATGGGCGATCGGCACACCGGTCAGCGGACCGGCGCTGCCTTCGGCGATGCGCGCGTCGGCCGCGGCCGCCTGGGCCAGCGACAGGGCCGGGTCGACGTGCAGGAAGGCGTTGTGGCCGCTGGCCGCGATGCGGTCGAGGAAGTGGCGCGTGAGCTCGGTGCTCGACACCTGTTTCGCCTGCAGCAGCGCGGACAGTTCTTTGATGGTCTTGTTATGCATGGTGCGTACTCTGTTCGTGAGGGCAGGGTTACTCGATCACCTTCGGCACCAGGTACAAACCGTCCTGGGCTTTCGGTGCAGGCGCCTGGTAGTCGTCGCGGCGGTTTTCTTCCGTGACCACGTCTTCGCGCAGGCGCAGCGGCAGCGCGAGGATGGCGGCCAGCGGATGCGACAGCGGCGCAACACCGCTGGTGTCGACCGCCTGCATTTGTTCGGCCAGGGCGAAAATGCCGTTCAACTCGCCCAGTGCGGTCTCGGCGTGGGCATCGTCCATTTCGAGCTGCGCCAGGTTGGCGATGCGTTTTACGTCTGAAAGAGTCAGGGACATGGCAAAAAGGCGCGGCGCGGGCCGCGTTCAAAATGTGGTTGGGCGGATAACGGAATCGGGCGCCGCGCTGTTGAACGCCTTGCTACGGTCGATAAAACCTTGTTAATCCCGTCGATCTCGCTTCAGAACTGGAGGGGAAAACCCCCTGTTTTCAGCGTTTAATCGGCAAATTATAAGGTAGAATGGCGGGCTAATGCGTGGTCTGCGCCGAACGAGCGCGAGACCAGCACCAAAAGACCGCCGGGCGCAGGCAGGCTGGGGCGGCGAGGATTCCCGATTAAATTTTTACGCGCGGTCTCGCGCATCAGGACACACATGTTTGGTTCTTTACGCAGTTACTTCTCGAACGACCTGGCCATCGACCTAGGTACCGCCAATACGCTGATCTATGTGCGCGGCCAGGGCATCGTGCTGGACGAGCCATCGGTCGTCGCGATCCGCCAGCAGGGCGGCCCGAACGGCAAGAAGACGATCCAGGCGGTCGGCAAGAAAGCCAAGCAGATGCTGGGCAAGGTGCCGGGCAATATCGAAGCGATCCGTCCGATGAAGGACGGCGTCATCGCCGACTTCACCGTCACCGAAGAGATGCTCAAGCAGTTCATCCGCATGGTGCACGATTCGAAGTTCTTCCGTCCGTCGCCGCGCATCATCATCTGCGTGCCTTGCGGTTCGACCCAGGTCGAGCGCCGCGCGATCCGCGAATCGGCGCTGGGCGCCGGCGCCTCGCAGGTCTACCTGATCGAAGAGCCGATGGCGGCCGCGATCGGCGCCGGCCTGCCGGTCTCGGACGCGACCGGCTCGATGGTCGTCGACATCGGCGGCGGCACCACCGAAGTGGGCATCATCTCGCTGGGCGGCATGGTCTACAAGGGTTCGGTGCGCGTGGGCGGCGACAAGTTCGACGAAGCCATCGTCAACTATATTCGCCGCAACTACGGCATGCTGATCGGCGAACAGACCGCCGAAGCGATCAAGAAGGCCATCGGTTCGGCCTTCCCGGGTTCGGAAGTCAAGGAAATGGAAGTCAAGGGCCGCAACCTGTCCGAAGGCATCCCGCGCGCGTTCACCATCTCGTCGAACGAGATCCTGGAAGCGCTGACCGACCCGCTCAACAACATCGTCTCGGCCGTCAAGAACGCCCTCGAGCAGACCCCGCCGGAACTGGGCGCCGACATCGCCGAGAAGGGCATGATGCTGACCGGCGGCGGCGCGCTGCTGCGCGACCTGGACCGCCTGCTGATGGAAGAGACCGGCCTGCCGGTGCTGGTGGCCGAAGACCCGCTGACCTGCGTGGTGCGCGGTTCCGGCATGGCGCTGGAACACAATGACAAGCTGGGCTCCATTTTCTCGTACGAGTAATCGACCTCCGGTTGGCTTGTGCAAGACCTGGGCGGGCGGCCTGGCATGATGCCAGCCGCCCGCTGCGCTAATCATGGGCGGCTTTGCTGCCATTATTGAAATTCATGGATTACAGTCCTCCGCCGCTTTTCAAACAGGGCGCTCCCGCACGGGTCAAGGTGACGGTCTTCGCGCTGGTGTCGCTGGTGCTGCTGGTGGTCGATGCGCGCATGCACGTGCTCAGTACCGTGCGCCAGGTCGCCGCCACCGTGCTCTATCCGCTGCAGATGGCCGCGCTGATGCCGCGCGACGCCGTCTCCAGCATGGGCGGCTATTTTTCCTCGCTCTCGAGCCTGCAGAATGAAGTGCGCGAGCTGAAGAACCAGCAGGTCGCGCAGGCCCAGTCGATGCAGCAGGCCCAGCTCCAGATGGCCGAGAACGCCCACCTGCGGCGCCTGCTCGAAGCGCGCGAGCACCTGCCGGTGCAGTCGATCATGGGCGAGATCCTGTACGACGCGCGCGATCCCTCGACCCGCCGCATCGTTCTCGACCGCGGCGCGCGCGCCGGCGTGCAGCTCGGCCTGCCGGTGATCGACAACGCCGGCGTCATCGGCCAGGTCACCCGCGTCTTTCCCTTTACCTCCGAAGTCACCCTGCTGACCGACCGCGAGCAGGCGATTCCCGTGCAGGTGCTGCGCTCGGGCCTGCGCAGCATCGCCTATGGCCGCGGGCGTTCCGGCCTGCTCGACCTGCGCTTCGTCGCGCCCGACGCCGACATCCAGGTCGGCGACGTGATCGTCACCTCGGGCCTGGACGGCATGTATCCGGCCGGCCTGGCGGTGGCCAAGGTCATCCAGGTCGAGAAGGTCGCCGCCGGCGCCTTCGGCCGCGTGGTCTGCCAGCCGCTGGGCGGCGTTGACCGCAACCGCCAGCTCCTGATCGTGATGTCGCAGGTGGCGCGCGAGCCGCGTCCGGCCGATCCGCCTGCGCCGCCGGCCCATGGCGCGCCGCGCCGCAACCTGCCGAAGATGGAACCGGTCCCGGCGCCGCCGCTGGCGGCTTCGCCGCTGCCGGCCCAGGGTGTGCCGGCGCAGCAGCAGGGCGTGGCCGCACCTGCCGCGCCCGCCGCGAACGGCGCCGTTACGCCCGTCGCGCCGGCAGGCACGGCGCCGGTGCCGGTGCGCGCCCCCGCGCCGGCCGGCACCCAGCCTGCCGCCAATCCGCCGGCCGCTCCGGCCACGACCGCGCCTGCCGCGACCGGCGCCGCGCGCCCGGCCGCGCCGCCGTCCGCAGCCATCACCGCGCCGGCCCAGCCGACGATTCGCAAGGAGGGCGCGTAATGCCCGGACATCGTCCCAACTACATCCTGCTGCCGGTCAGCCCGCTGTTCATCGCGTTCAGCCTGACCTGCGCCTTCATGCTCAACCTGCTGCCCTGGGGCCAGTGGACCGGCGCGCCCGATTTCGTGGCGCTGGTGCTGGTCTTCTGGGGCATCCACCAGCCGAGAAAAGTCGGCATCGGCGTCGCCTTCGCCATGGGCCTGCTGATGGACGTGCACGACGCGACCCTGCTGGGCGAGAACGCGCTGGCCTACACGCTACTGTCCTACGTCGCCACCATGATCCACCGCCGCGTGCTGTGGTTCCCGGTGCTGACCCAGGCCATGCACGTGTTTCCGCTGCTGCTGCTGACCCAGGCGATCCAGTCGCTGGTGCACTTCTTCGCAACCGGCCGCTTCCCCGGCTGGCTGCACTTCATCGAAAGCGCGGTCGCCGTCGCCCTGTGGCCGGTCATCACCTGGCTGCTGCTGGCGCCGCAGCGCCGCGCCGTGGACCGCGACCATACCCGTCCGATCTGATCCTGCAGTAGTGCGATGACCGAAATTAAAGATAGCGACCGCGAGATCCACCGCTTCCGCCTGCGCCTGACCGTGCTGGTGGGGCTGGTGTTCGTCTGCTTCGGCCTGCTGGTGGCGCGCTTCGTCTGGCTGCAGGTGATCCAGCACGACAAATACCACGCCCAGGCCGAGGACAACCGCATCGCGCTGGTGCCGATCGTGCCCAACCGCGGCCTGATCGTCGACCGCAACGGCGTCGTCCTGGCGCGTAACTACTCGGCCTACACGCTCGAGATCACGCCGTCGAAACTGCAGGCCAGCATGGACTCGGTGATCGACGAGCTGGCCAAGCTGGTAGCGATCGAACCGAAGGACCGCAAGCGCTTCAAGCGCCTGCTGGAAGAATCGCGCAGCTTCGCCAGCGTGCCGCTGCGCACCCGCCTCACCGACGACGAGGTGGCGCGCTTCACGGCGCAGCGCTTCCGCTTCCCCGGCGTGGAGGTGCAGGCGCGCCTGTTCCGCCAGTACCCGCTGGGCGAGGTCGCTTCGCACGTGGTCGGCTACATCGGCCGCATCAACCAGCGCGAGGCCGACGCCATCGGCGAGAGCGACGACGCCGCCAACTACAACGGCACGGAACACATCGGCAAGGAAGGCCTGGAGAAGAAGTACGAGCGCCAGCTGCACGGCACCACCGGCTACGAGGAAGTCGAGCGTTCTGCCGGCGGGCGTGCGATCCGCACGCTGTCGCGCCGTCCGCCCGTCCCGGGCAGCAACCTGATCCTGTCGATCGACATCGAACTGCAGAAGGTGGTCGAGGAAGCCTTCGGCGACCAGCGCGGCGCCTTTGTCGCCATCCAGCCCGAAACGGGCGACGTGCTGGCCTATGTCTCGCGTCCCGGCTTCGACCCCAACCTGTTCGTGGACGGCATCGACAGCCAGAGCTGGAACGAGCTCAATACCTCGCTCGACAAGCCGCTGATGAACCGTCCGCTGTCGGGCACCTATCCGCCGGGTTCGACTTTCAAACCCTTCATGTCGCTGGCGGCGCTCGAATACGGGCTGCGCCGGCCGTCGGATGCGATCCGTGATCCGGGCTTCTTCATGCTCGGCGGGCACCGCTTCAACGACGACAAGCCGGGCGGCCACGGCTACGTCGACATGTACCGCTCGATCGCCGAGTCCTGCGACACCTATTACTACCAGCTCGGCAACGAGATGGGCATCGACCGCCTGTCGGCCTTCATGCATCACTTCGGCTTCGGCGAGCCGACCGGCATCGATCTCGAGCACGAGAAGTCGGGCGTGCTGCCGTCCAAGGAATGGAAGGCGAACCGCTTCAAGCGCAACCGCGCGGCCCAGAAGTGGGTCGGCGGCGACACCATCTCGGTCTCGATCGGCCAGGGTTTTAATAATTACACCATGATCCAGCTGGCGCACGCGATCGCCAACCTGGCCAACAACGGCGTGGTTATGAAGCCGCACCTGGTGAAGCTGATCGAGGACGGCGCGACGCGCCAGCGTACGCTCACCGTGCCGAAGGAAAGCCGGCGCATTCCGCTCAAGCAGGAGAACATCGACTTCATCAAGAGCGCGATGGTCGGCGTGACCCAGGAAGCCTACGGCACCGGCCGCCGCGCCTTTGCCAACGCCGGCTATATCTCGGGCGGCAAGACCGGTACCGCGCAGGTGATCGGCCTGAAAGGGCAGAAGTACAACGCCCACGCGATCGACGAGCGCCACCGCGACAACGCGCTGTACACGGCCTTCGCGCCGGCCGACAAGCCGACCATCGCGATCGCGCTGGTGGTCGAGAACGCCGGCTTCGGCGCGGCTTCGGCGGCGCCGATCGCCAGGAAGGCGCTCGACTACTACCTGCTCGGCAAGCGCCCGCCGCCGCCCAAGACGGACGAGACCGCGCCCGGCGCGAAGCCGACCGTCACCGCTGCGCGCGCCGGCCAGGCACCGAAGGCCGCCGTGCCCGCTGCCGTCCCTCCCAAGGCCGCCGCAGCGCCCGCCGCCCCTGCCGCGGCAGCGTCCCCGCTGACCGCGCCGGTTCCCACCAAGGAGTAACAGATGGCCTATTATCCGGAGCGGCGTTCCCTCAGCCGCCGGCTGAAGCCGTATTTCACCGTCTTCGACTGGCCGCTCGCCATGGTCCTGTTCATGCTGCTGACCACGAGCGTGATCACGATGTCCTCGGCCGGCGCCGAATTCCCGGGCCGGGTCGAAGCGCAGATGCGCAACTTCCTGCTCGCCTTCGTCGTCATGTGGATCGCGGCCCTGATCCCGCCGCAGACGCTGATGCGCCTGGCGGTGCCCGTGTACACCTTCGGCGTCGCATTGCTGGTCGCGGTCGCCCTGTTCGGCATCATCAAGAAGGGCGCGCGGCGCTGGCTGCACGTGGGGGTCGACATCCAGCCCTCCGAGATACTGAAGATCGCCACCCCGCTGATGCTGGCCTGGTATTTCCAGAACCGGGCCAAGGTGGGGGAATGGAAGTCCTTCGTGGTGGGAGCGATCCTGCTGCTGATTCCGTTCACGCTGATCGCCAAGCAGCCCGACCTCGGCACCGCGCTGATGGTCGGCGCCTCCGGCTTCTATGTCCTGTTCCTGGCCGGCCTGTCGTGGAAAGTGATCGCCGGCCTCGCCGCCGCCGGCGCGGCCGGCATGCCGATCGCCTGGTCGATGCTGCACGACTACCAGCGCGAACGCGTGATGACCCTGATCGACCCGACCTCGGACCCGCTCGGCAAGGGCTTCCACATCATCCAGTCGACCATTGCGATCGGCTCGGGCGGCATCATGGGCAAAGGCTACGGCAAGGGGACCCAGGGCCAGCTCGAGTTCGTGCCCGAACAAACCACCGATTTCCTGTTCTCGGTCTATTCCGAAGAATTTGGACTGGTCGGCAACCTGATTCTTTTGGTAATCTATCTGCTGCTGATCGGCCGCGGCATGATGATCGCGGCGAACGCACCGAATCTGTTCTCGCGGCTGCTGGCCGGCGCGATCACGATGATTTTCTTCACGTATGCCTTTGTCAACATGGGCATGGTGAGCGGTATCCTCCCGGTGGTGGGTGTTCCGCTACCATTCATGAGCTATGGCGGCACCGCGTTCATCACGCTTGGCCTCGGCGCGGGCATATTGATGAGCATACAACGTCACCGGAAACTGGTGCAGACATAAAAAGGAGGGCGCAATGACCGCTCCGAGATTACTCCCGGCGGTCATCGCCCTCGCGGCCTTGATGACCGGATGCGGAACCACTGGCGAACACAAGCCACTGATTCCGCTGCCGTGGAAACACAAGGTCACGACCGAGCACGGCGACGTCGCGCTGCCGGCGGCCGGTTCCGGGCGCGGCGGCTATTACAAGGACGACGGCCCGGGCCGCAACATCCCGCCCGGCCTGGAGCTGGTGCCCGACGCCGTCGTGCGCGCCGAGCCCTACGCGAAATGGGCGAACCGCCCGTATTCCGTGTTCGGCCAGACCTACAATCCCATCCTGCACGAAGAACCCTTCAGCCAGCGCGGCGTGGCCAGCTGGTACGGCGTGAAATTCCACGGCCAGCGCACCTCCTCGGGCGAGCCCTACGACATGTACAAGATGACGGCCGCGCATCCGACGCTGCCGATTCCCTCGTATGCCCGCATCACCAGCATCGCCACCGGCAAGACGGTGGTCGTGCGCATCAACGACCGCGGTCCCTTCCACGCCAGCCGCATCGTCGACGTCTCGTACACGGCGGCCTTGAAACTTGGCTTGCTGGGCAAGGGCAGCCACGAGGTCGAGATCGAACGCCTGTTCCCGAACGATCCGGCGCGCGAAGCGACCATCCGCCGCGCCGCCGTCTCGAAGACGCAGGCGCTCGAGGTGACGCCGGCGCCGCCGGACATCGCGGCGCTAATGCTGGACGACCGGGTGCAGATCGACAGCGCGGCAGCGGTGAAGCCGACGCCGGTCCAGGGCCTCAGCACCGCGACGGCCGCCGCCGGCTTCTGGCTGCAGCTGGGCGCCTACAGCCGCGCCGAGAAGGCGCAGGACAAGGCGCAGGAGATGAGCCGCCAGCTGGCGGACGCGGGGGTGTCGGTGGGCAGCCTCGAGGTGGCGCCGGCGGGTTCGGTGCACCGCTTGTATGGCGGGCCGTTCGAGACGCGGGCGGAGGCGCAGCAGGCGGCGAAATCGCTGCCGTCGGGGCTGGGCTTGAAGCCGATCGTCGTCAAGCGCTAGGGTTTATCGGCGTGCGTTGACGCGTGGAGTCAGGACTCCACCCTACGAATATCGGTTTACGTAGGGTGGAGTCCTGACTCCACGCGTACGTGTTTATGCAAACCTTAGCGGCAAATATGTAAAACGGCCGCCGGCATCCCGCGTCCGGCCTCGACGATCTGGTTGCGGATCGCCGCATCGATGTCCCGGAAACGATACGCGAAACGCTGCGACTGCGGCCCGCGCGGCAGCACGCGTACGCCTGCCACGCCGAGCTTCGTCAAACGCGCCGCCTCGCTGCGCGCCGCCGTTTCGGTCTTGAACACGCCCAGCGAAATCGCCCACTTCAGCGGCGAGTCTCCCTGCATCACGAAGGAATTGGTCACGCCGCGCTCGCGCAGCTCCGCGGTGCGGCGGTCGGCGCCTTCCTTGCCGTTCGCCGGCGGAAGGTAGACCAGGTGGCTGGTCACTTCCTGGAAGGGCACCGTCAGGCGGGTCTGGCGCGCGCCCAGGTCCAGGCGCGCCAGGCGCGTCTCGAAGCGGCGGGCGTCGCCGGCTGCGAAGGCATCGGTCTCGACGCACGCCACGGCGGGGGAGGGCGGCACGGCGGCGACCGGTACGGCGGCAGGCGCCGGCGCCGGCGTTTCGCTCTCCTCTTCGGCAGGCGCCGCCGCTTCCGCGATCGCCTGCGCCTGCGCGCCGGAAAGCAGCACCAGCTTGTCGGCGGCCAGCTGGTTGCGCAGGCGCGCCGGCTCGTGCGTCTCGGCCTCGAAGGAACCGAGCAAGCCGCGGCCATAGGCGAACAGCAGCGCGTTCGCGCACAGCAAAGCCCAGAAAACGAATCTCAGCAAGTCCGATCTCCCATTCTCAATCCGTCAGCGCCACCGCATGCAGGCCGACCAGCACGATATTATCGGCCAGGCGGTGGCCGCACTTGAGCGCCGGCGCGATATACGGCGCGGCGCCGCCCGAGAGGATGCACAGCGCGTCCCCATGGCTTGCTACCGCGCGCTCGATCGCGCCGGCCTGGGCCGACAGGCAGCCGGAGACGATCGCGTCGTTCGTATTGTCGGCGAACAGCGGCGGCGGTGCCGCACCTGGCGTCGCCTGCGGCAGCTGCGCCGTGTTCTTCGCCAGCGCGCCGGCCATCAATGCGAGGCCCGGCAGGATCATGCCGCCGATGAAGCGGCCCTCTGCGGTAATGGCGTCGACCGTGGTCGCCGTGCCGCAGGTGGCCACTACCAGCGGCTGATTCGGCGCCAGCGCACGCGCGCCGATCGCGGCGGCAAAGCGGTCGCAGCCCAGGCGCTGCGGCTCGCGGTAGCCGTTCACCAGGCCGGCGCGCGCGGCGCTGGACGCGAACCACTCGGTATCGATGGTCCCGAGCAGGGCAGACAGGCGCGCGCGCAGCTCGGCGCCGGCCACGTTAGATACGAGGGCCCGCGTGACGCCGCGGTCTTGCCAGGCGGCGCCGGCGGCGTCGAGGTCTGCATGCAGGGCCGCGCCCAGCTCACTCCATTCGCCGGCCGCCGCACCGGGCGCCGCCAGCGCCCATTTCACCCGCGTGTTGCCGGCATCGATCAACAACAGCATTTACTCGGCACCTTTCACGCGCAGCGACACGTCGCCGGCCAGCACCGTGATGCGGCCCTCAGGCGTGTCGAGCAGCAGGCGGCCGGCGTCGTCCACGCCGGCGGCGCTGCCTTCGTGCAGCACGGTCCCGCCATCGAGTACCGTCACCGTCTCGCCCTGCCAGGCATGGCGCAGGTTCCAGCGCGCGGCAAAGGCGGCGAAACCGGCGCGTTCGAATTCGCGCAGCGCGCCTGCCAGGCCGTCGAGCAGGGCTGCCATGAGCTCGTCGCGGTCCATGCGCGCCAGCCAGGGCAGGGAGGCCACACTGCGCCCGATCTGCGCCTCGAGTTCGTCGGGCATCAGGAGGTTCAGGCCGATGCCGATCACGGCCCAGACGCCGCCCTGGGACGCCGCTTGCGTCTCGATCAGGATGCCGGCCAGTTTATCTCCGTCGCGCAGCACGTCGTTCGGCCACTTGAGGCCGACCTGCACGCCCAGGCGCTCCAGGGTGTCGGCCAGTGCCACGCCGATCGCCAGCGGCAGCCCGGTCAGGCGCGGCAGGCCGCCCGCGAAGTGCCAGGCCAGCGAGAAGGTCAGCGAGCCTTCGCTCGAGGACAGCCAGCTGCGGCCGGCGCGGCCGCGGCCGGCGGTCTGCTGGCGGGCGACCAGCAGCAGCGGCCCCGAAAGGGTAGCGGCGCGCGCCAGCAGGTCGGCGTTGGTCGAGCCGGTCTCCTCGACCACTTCGACGGCAACGCCGGACTGCGACAGCGCGGCGATGGCGGCGGGGTTCATGCGGCCTCCTTGCGGTGCTTGGTCGGCGCATGTGCGAACACGCGGTCGAAGACGACATTGGGCAGGGCGCGCAGCAGCTTGGCAGCGGCGCCCATTTGCCAGGGCAGGACGCGGTAGCTGTCGCCGCGCGCAATGGCACGCGCAGCCTGGGCCGCGAAACGCTCGGCCGGCATCAGGAAAGGCATGGGGAAACGGTTATTGCGGGTCATGGGTGTATCGATATAACCGGGGGCGATGGTCACCACCCGGATCTTGGTCGCGTGCAGTTCGAGGCGCAGCGATTCGCAGTAGGCGTGCACCGCGGCTTTCGAGGCGCAATAGGCGCCGGCGCCGCGCATGCCGCGCACGCCCGCCACGCTGCCGATCGCGACCAGGCGGCAGGGCGTGCCCTGCGCCTTCATGGACGCGACGAAAGGCGCGAAGGTAGCGACGGTGGCTGTCACGTTGGTGGCGAACACGCTCTCGAACACGGCCAGGTCCTCAAGCCGCTCGGTGAGCGTGCCGTGCGAGATGCCGGCGCTGGCGATGACGATGTCGGCGCCGCCGTGGGCGGCCATGAAGTCGGCGGCGGCTGCCGCCAGCGCGGCGTGGTCGAGGACGTCCAGCGCATAGCTGCGGTGGCGTTCAGGATGGGGGAGGGAGGCGATCAGGCCAGTCAATGCGTCGCCGCGCCGTGCAAGCAGGCCAAGGCTGGCGCCGCGCGCGGCATACTCGCGCGCCAGGGCTGCGCCGATACCGCTCGAAGCGCCGGTGATGAAGACCCGGCCGGCTTCGGCCGCACCGGTCATTTCTTGTCCGCTTTGGCTTTGTCGACCAGTGCGTCCATCACCTGCAGCGCCACCTTCTGCTGATCGATTTCGGTCTGCGCCGGCGAGCCTTCCGGGTTCGCCATCGACGGCGAGGTGATGAAGCGGCCGTCGATCGCGACCATCGGCCAGTGGTCGACGCGGTACTCGTTCATCATGGCGCCGGCGCGGCGCGCCTTAGCCTGCACGCCGAAGGAGTTGTAGGCGTCGGTGAAGCGGGCGCGGTCGATGCCGGACTTCGCGGCCCAGTCGATCACTTCCTGGTCGTTGGCGAAGCGCACGCCCTGCTCGTGCATGGCGGCGAAGGCCTTGGTGTGGTACTGGCCGACCAGGCCGAGCGCGTCGAGCGCGTAGAACAGGCGCTGCTGCGGCAGCACGCGTGCGCCGCCGGCCACGTGCACGCGCTTGAACACGATGTTGTTGCCCTGCTTTTTCACCCAGTCGGCCAGCAGCGGCTCGAACACGTTGCAGTGCGGGCAGTAATAAGCGAAGAACTCGATGACTTCCACTGGTTTACCGGCCGGGGTGTCCAGCTTTTGCGGCAGCACGTTGTAGTGCACGCCTTCCTTCGGAGCCACGGGACCCGCGGGGGCGGCGGAAACGACACCGCTCAGGGTCAGCAGGGCGGCGGTGCACAGCAGGCGGCGGAGCATGTTCATCAAGCGTTTTCCTTATCGTTGCTTATCGTTGATTGCGGACGATCGCGACATCGATGCCGCTGTCGAGCAGTTTGGCGCGTGCCTTGTTCACGGCTTCGACCTGGTTGAACGGGCCCAAACGCACGCGGTGCAGGGTGCCGCTGTCGCTGGCGCGGTCGCTGATCGCGGCTTCGAAGCCGAGCAGGGCCAGCTTGGCGCGGGTGGCTTCGGCGTCCGACATGTCGCGGAAGGCGCCGGCTTGCAGATAGTAGATGTATTTGTCGTCGGCGCCCGCGGCCGACGCGGCCGGCGCTGCCGGTGCACCCGCAGGAGCCGCAGCCGGCGCTGCCGCCGGTGCCCTGGCCGGTTTCGGCTCGCTGGCCGCCGTCATGCCGGCGATCGCCTGGCCGAGCGGATCGGATTCGGTCGCGGCGGCCGGTGCCGGAGCAGGTGCCGCTGCCGGCGCCGGCGCCGGTGCCGCGGCTGCCTCCGCCTTCTTTGCTTCGCGCTCGGCCAGCTGCTTGGCCGCCTCGCGCGCGGCGTCGCGGTTGCCGTACATCGGCTTGTTCGGATCGTTGGCCTGGCTCGGTTCGAGATCGGCCGGACGGCCCATCTTGTTCGAGCGGTCGGTGAAGGGCGAGGCGCCCTTGGTGATCATCAGCGCGACCGCCACCGCGATACCCAGCCCGATGATCAGGCCGATGATGATGCCGGTCAGGGTGCTGCCGCGCTGGCGGGAAGGAAAACGTAAGGTGGCGGTCATGATCTCTTGATTATGCTTGCGGTTCGTCTTGCGCCGGGGCGCGTTCCATCTTGTTCGGCGCCGAGACGCCGATCAGGGCCAGGCCGTTGCGCAGCACCTGGCGGGTGGCCGTGGCCAGGGCCAGGCGCGCCAGCTTGAGCGGCTCGTCGTCGTCGAGCAGCCATTTATGGGCGAAGTAGTAGCTGTGCAGCTCGCCGGCCAGTTCGCGCAGGTAGAAGGCGACCTGGTGCGGGCCGAGTTCGGCCTGGGCGCGCTGCAGCATTTCCGGATACGCGGCCAGCTTCGACAGCAGGCCGGCTTCGTGCGGCGTGGTCAAAGGCGACAGGTCGACATTGGCCAGCGACGCTTCGTCGCCGCCCCAGTTGGCCAGGGCCGAGCAGATGCGCGCGTGGGCGTACTGCACATAATAAACCGGGTTTTCATCCGAAGTCTTCAGGGCGACGTCGACGTCGAACACGAATTCGGTATCGGCCTTGCGCGAGATGAGGAAGAAGCGCACGGCGTCGCGGCCGCGCGTGATGTCGCCATTGCCCGACCATTCGATCAGGTCGCGCACCGTCACGTAGGAACCGGCACGCTTCGAAATCTTGACTTCTTCGCCGTCCTTCATGACGGTGACCATCTTGTGCAGCACGTAGTCGGGATAGCCCTGCGGGATGCCGATGTTCACGGCCTGCAGGCCGGCGCGCACGCGCGCGATGGTGCCGTGGTGGTCGCTGCCCTGGATGTTGATCGCCTGGTCGAAGCCGCGGCGGAACTTCTGCATGTGGTAAGCGACGTCTGGCACGAAGTAGGTGTAGGTGCCGTCGGACTTGCGCATCACGCGGTCCTTGTCGTCGCCGTAGTCCGTGGTCTTGAGCCACAGGGCGCCGTCCTGCTCGTAGGTGACGCCGGCGTCGATCAGAGCTTGCACCGCCTGTTCGACCTTGCCGTCGGCGTAGAGCGAGGACTCGAGGTAGTAATTGTCGAACTTGACGCCGAAGGCCTGCAGGTCCTGGTCCTGCTCGTTGCGCAGGTAGGCGACCGCGAAGCGGCGGATCGATTCGATGTCGTCGGCGTTGCCGCTGCCGGTGGCGGGTTCGCCATCGCTGGCGGAGACGGTTTTACCGGCCAGGAAGTCGGCGGCGATGTCGGCGATGTAGTCGCCGTTGTAGGCCGACTCGGGCCACTCGGCGTCGCCCGGCTTGAAGCCGCGGGCGCGTGCCTGCACCGAATTGGCCAGCGTGGCGATCTGCACGCCGGCGTCGTTGTAGTAGAACTCGCGCGTGACCTGGTGGCCCTGGGCTTCGAACAGGGAAGACAAGGCGTCGCCCAGCGCGGCCTGGCGGCCGTGGCCGACGTGCAGCGGGCCGGTCGGGTTGGCCGAGACGAATTCGATGATGGCGTGGTGGCCGTCGCCCGAGGTGCCGCGGCCGAAGGCCTCGCCCTGCTCGAGGATGGTGCGCACCACCGACTGCTTGGCGCTGGCGGCCACGCGCAGGTTGATGAAGCCCGGGCCGGCGATCTCGAGCGATTCGATGATGCTGGCCGCCTGCGGGTCGGCCTGCAGGGCGGCGACCAGGCGCGTGGCCAGTTCGCGCGGATTGGTCTTCAGGGGCTTGGCCAGCTGCATGGCGATGTTGCAGGCGACGTCGCCGTGGCTTGGATCGCGCGGGCGTTCCAGGACGATGTTGGGAGTCAGATCGGTGCCGGCGACGATCGGCGCAAGGGCGGCCTGGAAGAGGGCAACGATCTCTTGTTTTTGTTGGGCGAGCATAATTGAGTCGATAAGTTCGGTAAGGCGGTGGCGCGGCCACGGCAGACTGATTCATTATACTGGTTTGCTGCAATGCCGAATACGGGCCTGGCCGCCACAGCCCCCCGGCGGTTTAGAGCGCCTGACAAAATTGCCAGGGCAAGGCGCAGCGCCGCATCGGCGGACCGCGAAGACAGTACGAGCGTACGGCGAGGCGCTGCAACGCCGCCATGGCGATTTTGTCAGGTGCTCTCTTTAAGCGCGACCAAAGGCGGAGCCGGTACAATGCGGGTCTTTCCCGTATTGACCCGCCATCATGACCGACAAGCGCCCGACGCTCACCATCAAGCCCAAGGCTGCCAGCGGCAAGCCCGCAGCCAAGCCCGCCAATCCGGCCGCGCAGTACGCCCGGCCGAAGCCGGCGGGCCAGCCGGCGAAGGTCGAGAGAAAGCCTGAAGCCAAGCCGGCGCCAGCCGCACCGCGCAGGCCCGCGGCGCCGCGCCCGAGCTACGAGGTCAAACCCCAGTTCCAGCAGGCCTACCGCCCGGACCTGCCGGCCGATTCGCTGGCCCTGGCCATGCTGGGCGCGGCCAGCGCTGTGGCCCAGGTGCGGAACGGCACCGCGCTGCCGCAGGCCTTGTCGAACGTGTTCGCCGCCTATGAAGTCACGCCCCAGGGCCGTGGCGCGATCCAGGACCTGGCCTACCGCAGCATGCGCGGCCTCGGGCGTGCCGAAACCCTGCTCGGCCTGATGACGACCAAGGCGCCGGACGTGCCGATGCTGGTCGGCCTGATCGAATGCGCGCTGGTGCTGCTCGATCCGCCGGAAGGGGAGCAGGCCGCCTACGAGCCCTTCACGGTGGTCGACCAGGCGGTGACGGCGGCCAGCCGCCACCCCGATTTTGCCCATGCGAAGGCGATGGTGAACGCCGTGCTGCGCCGTTTCCTGCGCGAGCGCGAGACCCTCGTCGCCACCGCCATCAAGCAGCCGCTGGCGCGCTGGAATTATCCGCAATGGTGGATCGACGCCACCAAGGCGGCCTATCCGCGCGACTGGGAAGCGATCCTCGCGGCCGGCAACCGCCATCCGCCGCTGACCCTGCGCGTCAACACCCGCAAGACGAGCGTCGAAGACTACCTGCGCCGCCTGGAAGAGGCGGGCTTCCAGGCCGACCGGATCGGCCCGAGCGCGCTGCGCCTGAAGCAGGCGACGAATGTGTCGCAGATTCCGGGTTTCCACGACGGCCTGGTCTCGGTGCAGGACGCCGGCGCCCAGCTCGCCGCGCCCCTGCTGGGCCTGGAGCCGGGCATGCGCGTGCTCGACGCCTGCGCGGCGCCGGGCGGCAAGAGCGGCCATATCCTGGAGCTGGCCGATGTCGAGCTGACCGCGGTCGATGCCGACCCGCAGCGCCTGGCGCGCGTGGGCGACAACCTGGGCCGGCTGGGCTTATCAAGCACCCTGGTGGCGGCCGAAGCACAGACCCAGGACTGGTGGGATGGCCGTCAATTCGACCGCATCCTGGCCGACGTGCCGTGCACGGCTTCGGGCATCGTGCGGCGCCACCCGGACATCCGCTGGCTGCGCCGCAAGACCGACACGCGCCAACTTACAACACTTTCCAGTGAGATACTCGACAATCTTTGGCAGATGCTGCGGGCCGATGGTAAATTGCTGTTTGTGACATGTTCGCTCTGGCCCCAGGAATCGGAGGCGCAGGCCGCCGCGTTTGCGGCACGCCATGCTGACGCCGTCCGCCTCGATGCGCCAGGGCAGCTGCTTCCCTCGAGCGGCGCCGGGCTCGATCATGACGGACTGTTCTACGCCCTGTTCCACAAGAAGGCGGCGTAACGTTTCCGCACCATCCGTTCAATTTATTCAGGTTCCGGCCCTCTGTGACTTTACGATTCTTTCGCCTCCTCGCCTGCCAGCTCCTGCTGGTCTTCGCGTGCGCAACGGCGCAGGCGGCCGACGGGATCGACATCACGCTGGCGAAGATCGAGGCGTCCGACGAAGGCTACCGTCTCGCCGCCAATTACTCGTTCGACCTGAACCGCGACCTGGAAGACGCCCTGCAGCACGGCGTCAAACTGTACTTCACCACCGAGATCGAACTGACGCGCCCGCGCTGGTACTGGCGCGACGACCGCGCCGTCTCGACCAAGCGCACGGTGAGCATTTCCTACGACGTGCTGCTGCGGCAGTATTATGTGTCGATGGGCGGCAGCGTCCAGCAGACTTACCAGACCCTGGACGAAGCCATGTTCCAGATCCGGCGTCCCGCGCGCTGGCTGATTGCGCCGAAAGGGGCGCTCAAGCACGGCGAGACCTATGAGGTCACGCTGCGCATGTACATGAACCGCGACCTGCTGCAAAAGCCGCTGCAGGTGAACGCGTTCAGCAATTCGGACTGGCACCTGGCCTCGAACCGGAAGACCTTCAATTACCGTGCGGAGTAAGGCGTGAACCAGGCCATGCGCTATGCGCTGGTAGTCGGCGGGGCGGTCGTCTCGATCCTGCTGTTCCTGCTTGCCTCGGCCTCGGACAACTCCGGCTTCTTCGACCGTTATTATTCCTGGCTGCTCGGCCTGAACGCGACGATCGCGTTCCTGCTGCTGATCCTCGTCGTCGTCGCCCTCGGCCGCCTGTATTCGCGTTATAAGGCGGGCCGCTTCGGTTCGCGCCTGATGGCGAGACTCGTGCTGCTGTTCGCCGGCATCGGCATCCTGCCCGGCCTGATCATCTTCATGGTGTCGGTGCAGTTCGTCTCGCATTCGATCGAGTCCTGGTTCGACGTCAAGATCGAGGCCGCGCTGCAGTCCGGCCTGAACCTGGGCCACGCCGCGCTCGACGAGTCGCTGGCCGAACTCTCGGCCAAGGGCCAGACGGTGGCCGCGACCCTGTCCGGCCAGGACGATACCGGCGCCCAGATGACCCTGTCGCAGCTGGTGTCCGATACCGAAGGCATGCAGAGCGCGCTGCTGCTCGACGCCAACGGCAAGCTGGTCGCCAGTGCCAGCGAAGACCGGCGCGCTGATCTCACCGCCGACCTGCCGAATCCGCAGATGGTGCGCCAGGCCGCCATGCCCGGCGGTTACGCGCGCGCCGAGGGCGGGATCGAACTCGACTTCCGCGAGAATGCGGCGAACGGCGCGAATGGCGCGAACGACTCCAACGCGCTCGACGCCGCTACCAGCCTGCGCCTGCGCGCGGTGCTGGCCGTGCCCGAGCCGCCCGGCGCCGCGCCGCGCTACCTGCAGCTGATGCAGACGGTGCCGGTCAACCTGGCGTCGAATGCCGAGGTGCTGCGAAGCGCGTTTTCCGAATACCAGCAGCGCTCGGTCGCGCGCGACGGCCTGCGCCGCATGTACATCGAGACCCTGACATTGACCCTGCTGCTGGCGATCTTCGGCGCCATCGGCAGCGCGGTCCTGATCGCGGGGAACCTGGCCCAGCCGCTACTGGTGCTGGCCGAGGGCACGCAGGCGGTGGCCGAGGGCGACCTTTCTCCGCGTCCGATCGTCGAGACCAGCGACGAACTGGGCACGCTGACCCAGTCCTTCAATGCCATGACCGGCCAGCTGTTCGAGGCGAGAAGCGCCGTCGAGCGCAACCGCGCGGCCCTGCAAAGCGCCAAGGCCCACCTGGAATCGGTGCTGGCGAATATGTCGGCCGGCGTGCTGGTGCTGGACGCCGAAGGGACAGTCGTCAATTCGAACGAGGCCGCCTGCCGCATCCTGCAGATGGAACAATGCCACCTGAACGGGCCGCTCTCGAAGATCGAAGGCCTCGAGACCTTTGCCGTCGCCGTCACCCGCGCCTTCTCGGCCCAGAGCGCGCAGTCGGCCGCCGGCACCGCGCGCCAGCGCACCCACTGGCAGCAGCAGATCGAGATTCCTCGCCGCAGTAGTGGCAGCGGCGGCGGCAACGGCGCAGCGGACGACCACGACACCACCTTGCTGGCGCGCGGCTCGCGCCTGCCGGTCGGCGTGGGCAGCGGCTTCATCGTCGTGTTCGACGATATCTCGGACGTGATCTCGGCCCAGCGCTCGGTGGCCTGGGGCGAGGTCGCGCGGCGCCTGGCGCACGAGATCAAGAACCCGCTGACCCCGATCCAGCTGTCGGCCGAACGCCTGCAGATGAAGCTGGAAGACAAGCTGGAAGCGCCCGACGCCGCGCTGCTGGCGCGCGCCACGACCACCATCGTCAACCAGGTCGACGCCATGAAGCGCATGGTCGACGACTTCCGCGACTATGCGCGCACGCCGCCGGCAGTGCTCGAGCCGCTCGACCTGAATGCGCTGATCGAAGAAATCCTGACCTTGTACCTGGCCGAGGACGCGTCCGACATCATCCACGCCAGCCTGACGCCGAACCTGCCGAAGGTGATGGGCGACCCGACCCAGCTGCGCCAGGTGATCCACAACCTGCTGCAGAACGCCCAGGACGCGCTGGCCGACCGCGGCCTCGACGTGCACCAGCCGCGCATCGACGTCGCCACCGAGATCATCCGCTATACCGGCGCCGACGGCACGGCGGGGGAGGCGGTGCGCCTGGCCATCCTCGACAACGGCCCCGGTTTCGCACCGAAGATCCTGGCGCGGGCCTTCGAACCCTATGTCACCTCGAAGGCGCGCGGCACCGGCCTGGGCCTGCCGATGGTGAAAAAGATCATCGACGAGCACGGTGGACGCATTGATGTTCAGAACCGTCCGGACGGAAGTGGCGCGTCAGTATTCATTTTGCTGTTAAAGTTAGCACAAGAGGCGAACTTGGCCGAAGCGTAAAACGGGAATAGAATCACGACTCGAATACAACTGTTAACTCGGGTGGAGACGGAAGGCAACGATGGCGAACATACTCGTAGTTGATGATGAAATGGGCATCCGCGAGCTGCTCTCGGAAATCCTGGGAGACGAAGGCCACGCAATCACGCTGGCCGAAAATGCGCAGCAGGCACGCGAAGCGCGTGCCGCCGGGGCGCCCGACCTGGTCCTGCTCGACATCTGGATGCCCGATACCGACGGCGTCACCCTGCTCAAGGAGTGGCAGCGCGACGGCTTGCTGACCATGCCCGTCATCATGATGTCGGGCCACGCCACCATCGATACCGCCGTCGAAGCCACCCGCATCGGCGCCCTGAACTTCCTGGAAAAGCCGATCGCCCTGCAGAAACTGCTGAAAGCGGTGCAGCAAGGCCTGACCCGGGCCCAGGAAGTGGCGCGCGCGCCGGTGCCGCCGCCGCGTCCGGTCATGCCGGCTCCGGTGGCCGAAGCGCCGCCCGTGAGCAACCCGATGTTCGCAGCCCAGCCCGCACCGGCGCCGCTCAATGGCGCCCGCGTGGGCGTGGTCGGGCATGGCGAAACCCAGGGCTATACGCTGTCCTTCGACCTGCCGCTGCGCGAAGCGCGCGATGCCTTCGAGCGCATGTATTTCGAACACCATCTCGGCCGCGAAGGCGGCAGCATGACGCGCGTGGCCGAAAAGACCGGCCTCGAGCGCACCCACCTGTACCGCAAGCTGAAGCAGCTCGGCGTCGAACCGGGCAAGCTCGGCAAGCGCGGCGGATAAGTTTTTCCCTCGCCAGCCCGTTCGGGCTGGCCCCTTCCCATCAGGCTCTTCTTTGCGTCATCCGATTCCTACGGTACTGGTCACCGGGCCCTCCGCGGCCCTGCGCGAAGCGGCCATTGCCGACGCCTTGCACGACCTCGCTACGCCCCGTAGCGACACGGTTGCCGTGATCCTGGAAGGCCTCTCGGATGGCAGTCCGACGCTGGAAATTTCCGAGAAAATCCTGATCTCGCGCATCGCACCCGGTTGCCTGTGCTGCGCGGGAAATCTCGTCATGCGTGTTACATTAAATCGTCTGCTGCGCCAGCGGCCGGCGCGCCTGTTCATCGGCGTGGCCGACACGGCGCACCTGGACCAGTTGCGATCATGGTTGAGCAGCGCACCATACGATCAGCTGTTGGCCCTCACGCCCGACCTGCACTCTTGAAATTGCTTGGGCGAGCCCCACCTCTTCACTGAAGTCGAAGCCAGTCGCCCGCCGCCGCGCGGCTGCTCAGACACTTGATCGAGAGAAGGAGTCATCATGAACATGATCTATAACAGCGAACAGTACAGCGTGGTCGAATTTGGCGTCGATCGCGACCTCGAAGCCCTGCGCTTCGGCGGTTACGAGATCGTCGACAAGGCCGGCCGTCGCGAAGCGTTCATCGGCGGCAAACTGGCACAATCGTTCCGCCGCGACGTTAACAACCTCATCGCAAGCGAGCCGACCATGGAAGAAATCGACGATTTCCTCGGCTCCTACGACACGCTGATGAGCCAGCCGGTCGTGCTGCACTAAGCAGCCCGCCATCCAGCTGGAGAATGCCCCACAGACGGCCAGGGACATAACGGGATGCAGGCACCGGGAAAGACCGGTGCCGCGTTCGCCCTGCGCCTCGCAGCATCTTTGCATCACATCTTGAAACAATCGGCCGTTACGGCCTACCCAGGCCACATGGTAAGCTCTTCACCATGTGCCAACTCCTCGCAATGAACTGCAATGTCCCTACCGACATTGTGTTCTCCTTTACCGGCTTTGCCCATCGCGGCGGCCGCACCGACACCCACCACGACGGCTGGGGCATCGCCTTCTTCGAAGGCGCCGGCGTGCGCCATTTCGTCGACCACCAGGCCGCCATTGCGTCGCCCATTGCCGAACTGATCAAGCGTTACCCGATCAAGTCGACCAACGTCATCGCTCATATCCGCAAGGCCACGCAAGGGCAGGTCGCGCTCGAAAACTGCCATCCTTTCGTGCGCGAACTGTGGGGCCGCTACTGGGTGTTCGCCCACAACGGCGACCTCAAGGAGTTCCATCCGCATCTCGACGGCGCCTTCCGCCCCGTCGGCAACACCGACAGCGAGCGCGCCTTCTGCTTCCTGCTGCAGGAACTGCGCCGCCGCTTCGGCGATACGCCGCCCGCACTGCCGGCCCTGCGCGCGGTGCTGGGCGAACTGGTACGCAGTGTCTCGGATCACGGCACCTTCAACATGATGCTGTCGGACGGCACGGCCCTGTTCGCGCACTGCTCGACCAAGCTCAGCTACGTGGTGCGCCAGTATCCCTTCGTCACCGCCTGCCTGTCCGACGAAGACCTGTCGGTCGACTTTTCCCAGGTCACCACGCCCAACGACCGGGTCGCCATCATCGTCACCGAACCGCTGACGACCAACGAAACCTGGACCGCGTTCGCGCCGGGCGAGTTACTGGTCTTCGTCGACGGTGCGCCAATTTGATTCGATTTGCGGCATGAAGTTGTATTTTCTGTATCATTTTTTAAGAAAAATAATGCCGAAAATCCACTAATTGCCGAGAATGCGGTAGAGTGAACAGCTTGAACCTGACCACGCGACCGCGATGACCGATACCGCCAGCCTAGACCAGGCATCCCAGCCTTTGCAGCTGCGACATTTCTACCTTGCGCGCCAGCCGCTGTTGGACCGCAACCAGGCTCTGTTTGGTTACGAACTGCTGTTCCGCAATACCCCGAACAACAGCGCCGACATCGATTCCGACCTCTCGGCCACGGCCGGCGTGCTGGCCCACGCGGCCCAGCTCGGCCTGCCGCGCGCGGTGGGCGACGCCACCGCCTTCCTGAACATCGACAGCGAAGCCCTGATGAGCGATATCTTCGCTTTCCTGCCGCGCGAGCGCACGGTGCTCGAGCTGGTGGGCTCGGTGGAGGCCACCGAGCCTATCTTGTGGCGCCTGGCGGAACTGGCCGGCCACGGCTTCAAGTTCGCTGCCGAGGCCAGCGTCCACGGCAGCCGCCTGGGCCGCCTGCTGCCGCTGCTCGACTACGTGAAGGTCAACCTGCGCGCGATGCCGGTGGTGACGATGCTGTCGCTGGTGCCGCGCCTGCGTGGAACCGGTAAACGCCTGATCGCCGAGAAGGTCGAGAGCCAGGCCGAATACCGCACCTGCCTCGACCTCGGTTTCGATTACTTCCAGGGCTTTTATTTCGCCCGTCCCTCGGTGATCGCCGGGCGCAAGCTGTCGCCTTCGCAGCTGGCCGTGCTGGACCTGATGAACCTGGTCGTCTCGGACGCCGACAATGCCGTGATCGAACGCGCGATCAAGCGCGACGTGACTTTATCGATCAACCTGCTGCGCATCGTGAACACGCCGGCGGCCGGCCTGCGCCAGCGCATCGATTCGCTCGGCCAGACCCTGGTCGTGCTCGGCCGGCGCCAGCTGCAGCGCTGGCTGCAGATCATGCTGTATGCCGAGCCGGGCACGCGCGGCCACACGCAAACGCCGCTGCTGATGCTGGCCAGTACCCGCGCGCGCCTGATGGAGCTGCTGGCCGAACGCCTGCGCCCGGGCCAGCGCCACGTCGCCGACATGGCCTTCACGGTCGGCATCATGTCGCTGATGGATACGCTGTTCTGCGTGCCGATGGACGACCTGGTCGAACAGATCCCGGTGAGCGAGGAAGTGGCGAACGCGCTGCTCAAGCGCAGCGGCTTCTTCGGCGAACTGCTGCGCCTGGCCGAATCCTTCGAGCGGATGGAAGAGGGCGAGGACGTGATGCCGGCCCTGAACCAGCTGGCCGACAGCGGCGACGACCTGGTCGAACTCGAGATGGCGGCTTTCGAGTGGTCCGGCCAGGTCGTACGCAGCGCGCTGTGAGCGTGTGAAAAATCCTCCAGGGCGGCGTTGCATCGTTTCGCCGTACTAGCGTACTGTCTTTAACGATGCGCCTTGCCCTGGAGTTTTTTCACACGCTCACGAACACTGGAAGAAAAGGCCGCGATCACGTGCCGGCCCACTGCTGGTGCAGCTCGGGGTCGGTGCGCAGTTCCCACATGCCGAGCACGATCGTGGCGAGGCCGACCACCAGCATGCTGGCGCTCATCGCCGTGTCGCGCATGACGTTCACCAGCCAGGGCGAGACGGCGACCCAGATGCCGAGGATGATGTTCAGGAATACCGCCCAGGCATAGGTTTTATAGAGGTCGAAGGCGGCGAGGGCGGCCATGATGGCGCCCGCGATGGTGGCGTTGACGGCCGGTTGGGAATCGCTCGGGTAACCCATCACCCAGGGCGAGACGATGAGCCAGATGGCGAGCAGCAGGATGCCCTGGTCCTGCCAGCGCCGGGTCGAGAGGTGCATAGCCATGATGCGCTCCTTGCAGTATGTGCGGGACGAGGTCCCGAGAATTAGGCAACACCGCAGACAAGAAAGTTCGGGCGGCACAGCACCGCCACGAATAAACATTTGGGGGTGACATGAACGTGCTGCTGGAAGCATCGAATCTGGCGAAATCCTATGGCGCGCGGCGTGCCGTCGACGGCGTCTCGTTCCAGGTCAAGGCCGGGCAGACGCTCGGCCTGATCGGTCCCAACGGCGCCGGCAAGTCGACCACGGTCGGCATGCTGTGCGGCCTGCTGGCGCCCGACGCCGGCAGCGTGCGCGTGCGTGGCGAGCAGCTCGGGCCGGGGGCGAGCGAGGCCAAGCGCCGCATCGGCCTGGTGCCGCAGGACCTGGCGCTCTACGAGGAACTGCCGGCGATCGAAAACCTGATGCTGTTCGGCGCGCTGTACGGCGTGCCGCGCGCACTGCAGCGCGAACGCGCCCAGCGCGTGCTGGAACAGGTCAACCTGCAGGACCGCGCGCGCGACAAGCCGTCGACCTTCTCGGGCGGCATGAAGCGGCGCCTGAACATCGGCGCGGCCCTGATGCATGCGCCCGAGCTGCTGGTGCTGGACGAACCGACCGTCGGCGTCGATCCGCAGAGCCGCAACGCCATCTTCGACATCCTCGAGCGCCTGCGCGATGAAGGCTGCGCGCTGGTCTACACCAGCCACTACATGGAAGAAGTCGAGCGCCTGGCCGACCAGATCGTCGTCATCGACGGCGGCCGCGTGCTGGCCGACGATACCCCGGCGGGCCTGCAGCGGCGCCTGCCTTCGCAGGCCGCCTTGCAGGTCGAGCTGGCCGGCGAGCCGGAGCCGAGCCTGCTCGAAGGCCTGCGCGCGATGGCCGGCGTGACGGATGTCCGGCTCGACGGCCTGCGGCTCGCGATCGGGCTGAAGGATGCGCACGACGCCTTGCCCGTGATGGGCTGGCTCGAACGCTCGGGCTGCCAGGCGCTGGGCTTCGCGACCAACCGCACCCGCCTCGAAGACATCTTCCTCCACCTCACCGGACGCAGCCTGCGCGACTGACATGACCGCCTTCCTCGCCCTGGTCCGCAAGGACTTGTACCTGTTCCTGCACGACCGCCGCGCGCTGCTCATGAGCCTGGCGCTGCCGATCGTGATCGCCTCCTTCTTCGGCTTCCTGTTCGGCGGCGGAGAAAAGCAGGGCAGCGCGATCGAGATCGCGCTGGTGCTGAACGATTCCAGCAAGGCCGCGAGCGACGTCGCGGCCGGTTTGAAGGGCGATGCCAGCCTCGCCGTGGCGCAGATGAACATGGACGAAGCGCGCCAGGCCGTCCGCACCGGCAAGCGCAAGGCGGCGATCGTGATCCCGGCCGGCTTCGGCAATGCGGCCGGGCAGGCGCTGTTCGGCGCCGGCGACAAGCCGGAAATCGCCTTGCTCTACGACCCGTCGCAACCAGCCGTGCTGTCGATGGTGAAGGGCATGCTGACCCAGCAGGTGATGCAGGTGGTCTCCGGCGAGATGTTCGGCGGGCCGGGCGGGCGCGAAGTCAACGAGCGCAACCTGCACGCCCTCGAAGCGCGGCCGCAGGACGCCGAGACGGCGGCCCTGCGCGGCGTGCTGGAAAGCGTGATCACCTACCAGTCGCTGCCGGCGAAGGACGAGCAGGCCGGCGCCGCCAAGGCCGGGCTGACGATGCCGTTCACGACGCGCGACGAGGCGCTCGCTTCAGGCAGCGGCAACGGCCCGCAGGGCTACAATCCCTTCGCGCATGCCTTTGCCGGCATGGGCGTGCAGTTCCTGCTCTTCATGGGCATCGAGATGGGCACGGCCCTGCTGCATGCCCGTCATAGCGGCGTCTGGAACCGCCTGCTGGCGGCGCCGGTCTCGCTTTCGACCCTGCTGCTGGCGCGCGCCGCGTCGAGCGCGCTGATCGCCTTCGCCATCCTGTGCCTGATCTTCCTGTTCGCGGTGCTGGTGTTCGGCGTGCACATCTCGAGCTTTGGCGGCTTTGCCGGCATCGCCCTGTGCTTCGCGCTGGTCACGGCCAGCTTCGGCGTGCTGGTCGCCGCCTTTGGCAAGACGCCGGAAGTGGCGCGCAAGATGGCAATGTTCGCGACCCTGCTGATGGTGATGATCGGCGGCGCCTGGGTGCCCTCCTTCATGTTCCCGGCCTGGCTGCAGCAGGCTTCGCTGGCGATGCCGACGCGCTGGGCGGTGGAGGGTTTCGACGCCGTCACCTGGCGCGGCATGGACATGAGTGCCGTGCTGCCGGCGATGGGAGCGCAGCTGGGATTTGCGCTGCTGTTCGCGGCGCTGGCCGTGTGGCGGTTCAGGAAGATGGAAGGGTAGATCGATGTGTGGTGGGCACGGGGCGCCCACCCTACAAGACGACAGAGCCGTAGGGTGGGCGGCCCGTGCCCACCATTCGCATGCGCGTGTTAGTCGCGTAGGGTGGGCGCCCCGTGCCCACCGTTCGCATGCACGTGTTACGACAGGTTCGGCGCCAGGTGACGCTCCACCTCGGCCTTGTCCATCCCGCGGCGCTCGGCCATATCAGTAACCTGGTCGTCACCGATCTTCCCGACCACGAAGTACTTCGACTCCGGGTGCGCGAAATAGAAGCCCGACACCGCGGCGCCCGGATACATCGCGTACGACTCGGTCAGCTGCATGCCGATCTCCTCGGCCTGCAGGGTCTCGAACAGCTCCTTCTTGACCGTGTGCTCCGGGCAGGCCGGGTAGCCCGGCGCCGGGCGGATGCCGGCGTACTGCTCGGCGATCAGGTCCGCATTGCTCAGGTCCTCGTTGGCCGCATAGCCCCACAGGTCGGTACGCACGCGCTCGTGCAGGTACTCGGCAAAGGCTTCGGCCAGGCGGTCGGCCAGGGCCTTCAGCATGATCGACGAATAGTCGTCGTGCGCAGCTTCGAAACGCTGCTCGTATTTCTCGATGCCCAGACCGGCGGTGACCGCGAACATGCCGATGTAATCCGCCACGCCCGACTCCTTCGGCGCGATGAAATCGGCCAGGCACTGGTTCGGACGCTGCACGCCGTCGACGACAGGCTTGACGCCCTGCTGGCGCAGGCCGTGCCAGGTGAAGGCGACTTTTTCGCGCGATTCGTCCGTGTAGATCTCGATGTCGTCGTCGCGCACGCTGTTCGCCGGCAGCAGCGCGATCGCGCCGTTGGCGGTGAGCCAGCGGCCTTCGATGATCTTCTTCAGCATCGCCTGGCCCTCTTCGAAGACCTTCGACGCCGCCTCGCCGACGACCTCGTCGGTCAGGATGGCAGGGAAGGGACCGGCCAGGTCCCAGGTCTGGAAGAACGGGCCCCAGTCGATGTAGCGCGCCAGCGTGGAGAGCTCGACATTCTTGAATACGCGGCGGCCGATGAACTTCGGTTTTACAGGCGCGAAGTCCAGCTCCGCCTTGTTGGCGCGCGCGTCCGCCAGCGACAGCGTCGGCAGCGCTTTCTTGTTGGCGTGCTGCTCGCGGATGCGTTCGTAATCGAGCTTGATCTCGGCCATGTACTGGGCGCGCGATTCTTCCGTCAGCAGCGACTGGCCGACCGAAACCGAGCGCGAGGCGTCCGGCACGTAGACCACCGGGCCGTCGTAGTGCGGCGCGATTTTCACGGCCGTGTGGGCGCGGCTGGTAGTGGCGCCGCCGATCAGCAGCGGGATCTGGCGCTCGCGGAACCACGGGTCGCGCTGCATCTCGCGCGCGACGTGGGCCATCTCTTCGAGAGACGGCGTGATCAGGCCGGATAGACCCACGATGTCCGCGTTCTCTTCCTTGGCTTTCGCCAGGATGTCGGAGCAGGGCACCATCACGCCCATGTTCACGATCTCGAAGTTATTACACTGCAGGACCACCGAGACGATGTTCTTGCCGATGTCGTGCACGTCGCCTTTCACGGTGGCGACCACGATCTTGCCCTTCGGCTTGGCGACGATGCCGGTGCGTTCTTCTTCGCGCGCCTTTTCCTCTTCGATGAAGGGGATCAGGTGGGCCACGGCCTGCTTCATCACGCGCGCCGATTTCACGACCTGCGGCAGGAACATCTTGCCCTGTCCGAACAGGTCGCCGACGATGTTCATGCCGTCCATCAGCGGGCCTTCGATCACGTGGATCGGGCGGCCGTTCGCGCTAGCGACGGCCTGGCGCGCTTCCTCGGTATCCTCGACGATCCACTGCGTGATGCCGTGCACCAGCGCGTGCGCCAGGCGCTTCTCGACCGGGCCGTTGCGCCATTCCAGGTTCTGTTCCTGCTTGCCGCCGCCCGCTTTTAAACTGCCGGCGAATTCGATCATGCGTTCGGTCGCGTCCTCGCGGCGGTTCAGCACCACGTCTTCGACGCGCTCGCGCAGTTCGGCGGGCAGGTCGTCATACACGCCGACCATGCCGGCGTTGACGATACCCATGGTCATGCCGGCCTGGATCGCGTGGTACAGGAACACGGTGTGGATGGCTTCGCGCGCCGGGTCGTTGCCGCGGAAGGAGAACGAGACGTTGGAGACGCCGCCCGAGACCTTCGCATGCGGCAGGTTCTGGCGGATCCAGCGCGTGGCGTTAATAAAATCGACGGCGTAGTTGTTGTGCTCTTCGATGCCGGTCGCGATCGCAAAGATGTTCGGGTCGAAGATGATGTCTTCCGGCGGGAAGCCAACCTGCTCGGTCAGCACCTTGTAGGCGCGCTCGCAGATTTCGATCTTGCGTTCGAAGGTATCGGCCTGGCCCTGCTCGTCGAAAGCCATGACGATGACCGCGGCGCCGTAGCGGCGGCACAGGCCGGCCTGGCGAATGAACTCCGCTTCGCCTTCCTTCATCGAGATCGAGTTGACGATGGCTTTACCTTGCACGCACTTCAGGCCCGCTTCGATGACCGACCACTTCGAGGAGTCGATCATGATCGGCACGCGCGAGATGTCCGGCTCGGACGCGATCAGGTTCAGGAAGCGCGTCATGGCCGCCTGCGAGTCCAGCATCGCCTCGTCCATGTTGATGTCGATGACCTGGGCGCCGTTCTCCACCTGCTGGCGCGCCACCGACAGCGCCTCGTCGAACTGCTCGTTCAGGATCATGCGCGCAAAGGCTTTCGAACCGGTGACGTTGGTGCGCTCGCCGACGTTCACGAACAGCGAGGATTCGTCGACCGTGAACGGCTCCAGGCCCGACAGGCGCAGCGCCGTCGGGATCTCCGGCACGGCGCGCGGCTTGGCGGTCGAGAGCAATTCGGAGATGGCCGCGATGTGCTCGGGCGTGGTGCCGCAGCAGCCGCCGGCGATGTTCACGAAACCGGCGTCGGCGAATTCGCGCAGCAGGGCCGAGGTATCGGCCGGCAGTTCGTCGAAGCCGGTGTCGCTCATCGGGTTGGGCAGGCCGGCGTTCGGGTAGATGCAGACAAAGGTATCGGCGATCTGCGACAGCTCCTCGGCGTACGGGCGCATCAGCGCCGCACCCAGCGCGCAGTTCAGGCCGATGGTCAGCGGCTTGGCATGACGCACCGAATTCCAGAAGGCAGGCACGGTCTGGCCCGACAGGATGCGGCCCGAAGCGTCGGTCACGGTACCCGAGATCATGATCGGTTTGCGGACCTGCTCCGGATGCTCGTCGAAGTACAGGTCGATCGCGAACAGGGCCGCCTTGCAGTTCAGGGTATCGAAGATCGTTTCGACCAGCAGCACGTCGACGCCGCCGTCGACCAGGCCGCGCACCTGCTCGTGGTAGCTCGCGACGAGCTGGTCGAAGGTGATGTTGCGCGCCGCCGGGTCATTGACGTCGGGCGAGATCGAAGCCGTCTTCGGGGTCGGACCGAGGGCGCCGGCGACGAAGCGCGGTTTGTCGGCGCTCGTGTACTTGTCGCAGGCGGCGCGCGCCAGTTTTGCCGCTTCCACGTTCATCTCATAGGCCAGGTGGCCCATGTGGTAGTCGTCCTGGGCGACGCTGGTGGCCCCGAAGGTATTCGTTTCGATCAGGTCGGCGCCGGCCGCGAGGTAGCGCTCGTGGATTTCCTGGATCACCTGCGGCTGGGTCAGCGTCAGCAGTTCGTTATTGCCTTTGACGAAGAGTTCGCGCGTGCCGCTGTCTTGCGGCGCGGCGAAGTCGGCGAAGCGGCCGTTCGGCCCGCCGCGGTAGGCGGCTTCGTCGAGCTTGTACTGCTGGATGATCGTGCCCATGGCGCCATCCAGGATCATGATGCGGCGCGACAGGATCGCGCGCAGCTGGGTTTCGATCGGGGAGGGGGACGTTTTCGGGGCAGTCATCGTTCACTTTCGAGAGGCGTGCAAGAGTACCTGCACGGGAAGGGCGGTCTGAAATTATACGTCAATGCCGAGTCTTCCCGCCGGCGCCGGGCCAGTCGGCGCAGATTGTATCGTTATGTGTTTATGCATCCGCTTGTTACACGACGTTACAAAACCCGCCTGTTTTGTAATTTCATGGATACATACAGGGACGACAATATAAATATGCGCCGTGAAGACCCACGGCACGTATTAACACGGGATGGATAGCATGAACAAAGAGTATGAACCCGATTGGGACCAGCCTTCGCTGCAGAGCCACATGCCAGCAGTAGAGCCAAAAGCAGCGCCAAGCGGCGCCAAGCAGATCGTGACGATCCGCCTCGACGTCGACATGCTGGACTGGTTCAAGGCAGCCGGTCCAGGTTACCAGACTCGCATCAACCAGGTCTTGCGTGAGCACATGGATGCCCAGCGCGCCCTGGAAGTCGACGGTAACTAAAAAGCGTCACAGCTTGCAGCGCGCCCAAATGGGCGCGTTTTTATTTGTGGGTGCTTGATCGAGGCGGGCTGGTGGGCACGGGGCGCCCACCCTACGATTTACTCGAAGCGCAGGCCCTGCAGCGGAAAACTCTTCAGGAATTCCCCTGCCGCAAGTCGCTTGCCGCCTGGCTTTTGCAGCTGCAGCACACGCAGCGCACCAGTGCCGCAGGCGACCACGATGCCTTGCGCATCCGCCGCCAGCACCTGCCCTGGCTGGCCGCTACCTTCGGCCAACTCCGCGTTCCAGATCTTGATGGCGGTTCCGTTCACCGTGCCTTGCGCTCCGGGGAAAGGGTTAAACGCGCGCACCCTGCGCCACAGCTCGAGCGCGGGAAGGCTGAAATCGAGCTTCGCCTCGTCCTTGCTGATCTTGGCCGCATAAGTCACGCCTTCTTCCGGCTGCGGCGTGGCCGGCAATTCGCCTCGTTCCAAGCGATGCAGAGCCTCGACGATCATCGACGCGCCCAGCGCGGCCAGCTTGTCGTGCAGGCTGCCGGTGGTGTCGGCGTCCTCGATGGCGATGCGCTCGATCAGCATCATCGGTCCGGTATCCAGGCCTTCTTCCATGCCCATGATGGTCACGCCAGTCTCGGCATCGCCGCTTTCGATCGCGCGGTGGATCGGCGCGGCGCCGCGCCAGCGCGGCAGCAGCGAGCCGTGGATGTTAATGCAGGGCGCGATGTCGAGCGTGCTGCGCGGCAGGATCAGGCCGTAGGCGGCCACCACCATCACGTCGTAGTCGAGGGAAACCAGGCGCTCATGGGCCGCCTGTGCTTCGGCGGCGCGCTGCGGATCCTTGGCGTCCATGCGCAGCGACAGCGGCTGCAGCACCTCGATGCCATGTTCCAGTGCGACCTGTTTGACGGCGGACGCCTGCAATTGCATGCCGCGCCCGGCCGGGCGGTCGGGCTGGGTCAGCACGAGGGGGATCGTGAAACCGGCGTCGATCAGGGCGCGCAGGGCGCAGGCGGCAAACTCCGGCGTACCGGCGAAGACGACTTTCATGCGCGCCGCCTTAGTAGCGGCGGCCGGCGGCTTTCAGGGCCGCTTCGCGTTCCATGCCGCGCTCTTCCTTCTGCAGCTTGGCCTTGATGCGGTTGCGCTTCAAGGGCGACAGGTATTCGACGAACACCTTGCCCATCAGGTGATCCATCTCGTGCTGGATGCAGACGGCCAGCAAGCCGTCGCACTCGATCTCGAAGAACTCGCCTCTTGCATCCTGGGCGCGCACTTTTACACGTGCGGGACGTTCGACGCCGTCGTAGATGCCCGGTACCGACAGGCAGCCTTCGTCGTAGACCTGCTTTTCTTCGCTGGCCCAGGTGATTTCCGGATTGACGAACACGATCAGGTTGTCGTGCGTCTCGGTCACGTCGATCACGACCACGCGCTCGTGCACGTCGACCTGGGTCGCGGCCAGGCCGACGCCCGGGGCGTCGTACATGGTCTCGGCCATGTCGGCCACCAGCTTGGCCAGGCGCTCGCCGAATTCGGTAACGGGCGCGGCAATCTTGTGCAGGCGTGGATCGGGATAGCGCAGGATCTTCAGGAGGGCCATATCAGCGTGTTCAGTAATAGTAGTTTTATAAGGGGGATGGTTAGACAGACGGCAGATCGGGGTGCAGGGGCAGGAATGCAACACATGGCCAGGGGAGCAGGACACGGTTTGTCTTGCTAGTTCAAGGATTTGTGTGCAGAATTTGATTCAGTTGGGCAACTCTTTTAGATCCGCCAGTGCGGTTTGGGAGTGCGAGCCTTCTGTCTCTTGCGCCGTGGCTGGCCGAGCGATTGGCACAGCCAGCAATTCCGTTGTCAATGCCGCATTTTACGGACGTCTTCAATGAAAAATTTTAGCACAGTCGTGACCCGCGCTGCTTGCGCGGCGCTCGTCGCGTGTGCCTTCGCCGGCCCTGTCCAGGCTGCCGAATGCAGCTTCAAACCGAATGTGCCGGACCAGCACCGCGTCGTCAAGGGCGATACCCTGTGGGATATTTCGGGCGCCTTTCTCGAGCATCCCTGGTGCTGGCCCCAGGTTTGGGGCATGAACCGTGAAGAAATCCGCAATCCGCACTGGATTTATCCCGGCCAGATCGTCTACTTCGACCGGGCGCGCGGCCGCCTCTCGCTGAACAAGCCGGGCAGCGGCGACGACGGCAGCGATGCGCCCCTGCTGCGCCTGTCGCCCCAGGTGCGCAGCGAAGGCCTGGAGCGCGGCGCGATCGACGCGATTCCCGCCGGCGCGATCGAACCCTACCTGACCCAGCCGCTCGTGATCGAACAGGATGCGCTGGCCAGCGCGCCGCGCATCGCCGCCTCGCAGGAAGGCCACCTGTATCTGGGCACGGGCGACCGCGTCTACGTGCGCGGCGGTTTGCAGGGCGCGACCGAATTCCAGGTGTTCCGTCCCGGCACCGCCTTGAAGGATCCGCAGACCGGCGCCGTGCTGGCGTACGAGGCCGCCTATGTCGGCACCGTAAAACTGGTCAAGGCGGCCGGGCCCGGCGTCGACGTGCACACCATGACGGTCTCGAGCTCGGTCAGCGAGATGGGCGTCGGCGACCGCCTGATCCCGACGCCGCCGCCGGCCGTGCGCAACTATGTGCCGCATGCGCCGCAAGCCAATATCGATGCGCGCGTGATGTCGATTTATTCGGGCGTCACCTACGCCGGGCAGAGCCAGGTCGTCACTGTCAACCGTGGTTCGATTGACGGACTCGATGTCGGCTCGGTTTTGCAGCTCTATCATTTCGGGAAGACGGTCGCCGATCCGGAAGGGAATAAAGGATTCTTCGGATTGAAGCGGGCCACGATGAAGCTTCCCGATGAACAATATGGCAGCCTGTTCATCTTCCGAGTGTTCGGGCGCGTGTCCTACGGCCTGATCATGCAAGTGACGGCGCCGGTGGAAGTCGGCGACGTGGCGAAATCACCGGAGTAAATCCACCGTGCAGGACACGGACCCCACCCCCGCCAGCCGCATTGCATCCCTCACCGACTGGCTGCGCCTGGAAAGCGCACGCGGGGTGGGGCTGCGCACTGCGCACCAGCTGCTCGCGGCCTTCGGTTCGCCGCGGGCCATCTTTCAGGCCGGCCACGATGCCTTGGCCGCCCACCTCGGTCCCGCGCTGGCGCGCGCACTGCACGCACCGCCTTCCCAGGCAACGCGCACGCTGATCGACACCACGCTCGCCTGGCTCGCGTCGCCTTCGCATCATGTGCTGGCATTGGGCGACGTCGCCTATCCGCAAGCGCTTGCCAATATTCCCGATCCGCCGCTGCTGCTCTATATAAGAGGGCGCATCGACCTGCTCGCGCGTCCGGCGCTGGCGATCGTCGGCAGCCGCAATGCCACCGTGCAGGGCAAGGCGAATGCAAGCGCCTTTGCCGGTGCGCTGTCCGATGCGGGTGTGTGCGTGGTGTCCGGCCTGGCGTTGGGGATCGATGCCGCGGCGCATGAAGGCGCACTGCGCGGCACAGGCTCCACGATTGCCGTGGTCGGCACCGGCGCCGACCTGTTCTATCCGGCACGCAATCGCGCACTCGCCGAACGCATCGCCAACGAAGGCTGCATCGTCAGCGAGTATGCGCTCGGCACGCCTCCCACCAGCGGCAACTTCCCGCGCCGCAATCGCATCATCAGCGGCTTGTCGAGCGGCGTGCTCGTGATCGAAGCCGCCGCGCAATCGGGTTCGCTCATTACCGCGCGCGTGGCCGCCGAACAGGGCAGAGAGGTGTTCGCCTTGCCGGGCTCGATCCATGCGCCGCTGGCCAAGGGTTGTCATCAACTGATACGCGATGGTGCGCGTCTCGTAGAAACCGTCAAGGAAGTGCTGGAGGCGATGCAGGTGTCGCCGCTCGCATCGGTGCCGGCAACGTCATCGACAAATGCTTTACCTACCGAATCCGCGTGTACTGAGTTGCTCGCCCAACTCGGACACGAGCCGCTCGACGTCGACGAGTTATTGGAACGACTCGATACGAACATCAGCCAATTAAGCATGGGTTTATTGGCGCTTGAAATGGCCGGCATGATCGAACGGCTTCCCGGCGGAAAAGTGCAGAGAATACATATTTAATGCGTCGCGAATAGGATATTAAAAAGACGCATGTTTTCGATAATTACTCACAAGCCTATATGAACCGATAAGGCCGAAAAACGACGAAATTTCTTCCCGGACTGCGCACGCACGCAGCAAGCTTGTACCAGTACGAGCTTAGCTGCTACAGTAGCGTCACTATGTTCGACATCCTGGTCTATCTCTACGAGACGTACTATCGTCCCGAAGCCTGCCCCGAGCCGGCGGCACTGGCACGCAAACTCTCCGCCGTCGGTTTCGACGACTTCGAGATTTGCGAAGCCATCGATTGGCTTACGGGTCTTACTGAAATGGCGGGCGAAGAGCTGGCCGACGTGGTCGCCTCCACCGGCACGCGTTACTACGTGGACGAGGAATACAACGAGCTCGGCAGCGCCGCGATCGGTTTCATCCAGTTCCTCGAAAGCGCCAAGCTGCTCACGCCGCTGCAGCGCGAAATCGTCATCGAGCGCGCGCTCGCGGTGGACGAATCGCCTGTCACCCTGAGCAAGCTGAAGATCATCGTGCTGATGATGATGTGGAGCCAGAACAAGGAACCGGACGCGCTGATCTTCGACGATCTGTTCGGCTCCGACGACGAACAGATTCCACGCCAGCTGCATTAAGTATCAACACAGATTCAGAAAAAACTGCCGCATATGCGGCAGTTTTCATTTGCACACTTGCTGTGAAACTATTGCCCCACGGCGTCAGCGCACTTCGGAACTGAGACACTGCGTTCCACTTCGCTACGTCGAGAATGGTCCGGACAGGTCAGCGCTTCTTGTCCGTGCCTGCCAGCCCCGCACCGTAATCCGAGCCCGGCTGCTCAGGATTGCCGCGTCCGCCCGAGCCGGCGCCGGCCGACTGCTGCGATCCCGCCCCCAGGTTCGATTCCTGCGAGCCGGCATGCTGGCGCTGCTCAAGGCCGCCGGCGCCGGACTGCATCGACGTGCCGAGGCGGTCGGCTTCCGCCTGCGCCTGCATGCGCTGCGCCTGCTGGCGTGCGCTGCGTCCGCCGCTCTGCGAACCCGGCCCGCCGCGCGAACCGGCATCGGTCGCCTGCATCTTGCCGGCCTGCGTGCCGAGCCCCACATCCGACTGGCGGTTGCCCGCGCCGGAGCCGGGCGATTTGCCCTGCTGGCTTTCCGGCGCCACCGGCACCATCTTTTCGCGCCGGACGCTGCGGCCGTGCTCGTTCACCATGCCCTTGTGTTTGTCGCTCATGGTCGATCCTCCTGAAACGGCGCGTGGGCGCCAACAGAGCCGATCATGCGCGCCGACCCGGTCCGCTTGTATCGGAATCCCGATGGCGAGGATGTAGGAAAGCGCCCACCGTCACTGAGCAATCATGCGATATGCATGCTTGTAATGCTCGCGTTGCGGACGCGCCACGAGCGTGCGTTGAATGGCGCGCCGCACAAGGAAGGTGCAGAGCCTACTTGCGAACAGCGTGATAACGCGCTTATCATTGGCCGCTCATTTAAGACTGTTACTACTAAGACATTAGATCGTGTCGCGTTGCTGACCGTTTCGCTAAAGCATGTATGATGCGCAGGCCAAACATATATATAAGTAAGACGAGAACCCTATGACCAAAACCCTCATCATCGCCGAGAAGCCATCTGTCGCGAACGACATCGCGAAGACGCTGGGCGGCTTCACCAAGCACGATGAGTATTTCGAAAACGACGAATACATCCTGTCGTCCGCCGTCGGCCACCTGCTGGAAATCGCGGTGCCCGAGGAATACGACGTCAAGCGCGGCAAATGGAGCTTTACCCACCTGCCGATGATTCCGCCTTACTTCGCGCTCAATCCGATCGCCAAGACCGAGTCGCGCCTGAAGGTGCTGAATAAGCTGATCAAGCGCAAGGACGTCACCACCCTCATCAACGCATGTGACGCGGGCCGCGAAGGGGAACTGATCTTCCGCCTGATCGCGCAGAACGCGAAGGCCAAGCAGCCCGTCAAGCGCCTGTGGCTGCAATCGATGACGCCGACCGCGATCCGCGAAGGTTTCAAGCAGCTGCGCAGCGACGAAGAGATGCTGCCGCTGGCCGACGCCGCGCGCTGCCGCTCGGAAGCGGACTGGCTGATCGGCATCAACGGCACCCGCGCCATGACCGCCTTCAACTCGAAGGAGGGCGGGTTCTACCTGACGACCGTGGGCCGCGTGCAGACGCCGACCCTGTCGATCGTGGTCGAGCGCGAAGAAAAGATCAAAAAATTCGTTCCGCGCGACTACTGGGAAGTGCGCGCCGAATTCGTCTGCGCCGCCGGCGTCTACGAAGGGCGCTGGCTCGACCAGAACTTCAAGAAGGACGAGAACGACCCCGAGAAGCGCGCCGAGCGCCTGTGGAGCAAGACGGCTGCCGACTCGATCGCCGCCGCCTGCCGCGGCAAGCAGGGCGTCGTCACCGAGGAATCGAAGCCGACCACCTCGATGGCGCCGGCCCTGTTCGACCTGACGTCCTTGCAGCGCGAGGCCAACGGCCGCTTCGGCTTCTCGGCCAAGAACACCCTCGGCCTGGCCCAGGCCTTGTACGAAAAGCACAAGGTCCTGACCTACCCGCGTACCGATTCGCGCCACCTGCCGGAGGATTACATTGCCACCGTCAAGTCGACGATGGAGTCGCTGGCCGAGAACCACAACTACCACCAGTTCGCCAAGCAGATCAGCAAGAACGGCTGGGTCAAGCCGAATAAACGCATCTTCGACAATACCAAGATCTCGGACCACTTCGCGATCATCCCGACCGGTGTCGCGCCAAAGAACCTGACCGAGCCGGAACAAAAGCTGTACGACCTGGTCACGCGCCGCTTCATGGCCGTGTTCTTCCCGCCGGCCGAGTTCCTGGTCACGACCCGCTTCACCGAAGTCTCGGGCCACCAGTTCAAGACCGAAGGTAAAGTCATGACCAACCCCGGTTGGCTGGCCATCTACGGCAAGGACACCACGGGCGACGACAAGGACGGCGCCACGCTGGTGCCGGTGGCGAAGGGCGAGAAGGTCCTGACCGACAAGATCACAGCGAATGGCCTGGTCACCAAGCCGCCTGCACGCTACAGCGAAGCGACGCTGCTGTCGGCGATGGAAGGCGCGGGTAAACTGGTCGACTCGGACGAGCTGCGCGACGCCATGGCCGGCAAGGGCCTGGGCACGCCGGCGACGCGCGCGGCCATCATCGAGGGCCTGCTGACCGAGAAATACCTGATCCGCGAGGGACGCGAGCTGATCCCCACCGCCAAGGCATCGCAGCTGATGACGCTGCTGCGCGGCCTGGGCGTGAACGAACTCACGGCGCCGGAACTGACCGGCGAATGGGAATACAAGCTGTCGCAGATGGAGAAGGGCAAGATTTCGCGCGAAGAGTTCATGCGCGAGATTGCGCAAATGACGCAGATCATCGTAAAGCGCGCCAAGGAATACGACAACGACACGATTCCGGGCGAGTACGCGACCCTCAACACCCCGTGCCCGAACTGCGCCGGCGTGGTCAAGGAAAACTACCGCCGTTTCGCCTGCACCAAGTGCGACTTCTCGATGAGCAAGACGCCGGGCAGCCGCCAGTTCGAAATCAATGAGGTCGAAGAGCTGCTGGAAAAACGCACCATCGGTCCGCTGCAGGGTTTCCGCTCGAAGATGGGGCGTCCATTTGCCGCCATCCTGCGCATCGTGCGCGACGAGGAGATCGGCAACTTCAAGCTCGAATTCGACTTCGGCCAGGACCAGGCCGAGGGCGAAGAGGGCGAAGGCGTCGACTTCACCGGCCAGACCGCGCTGGGACCGTGCCCGAAATGCTTCGGCGGCGTCTACGAGATGGGCCTGGCATACGTGTGCGAGAAGAGCGTGGCGAAGCCGAAGACCTGCGATTTCCGCAGCGGCCGCATCATCCTGCAGCAGGAGATCCTGCCCGAGCAGATGGCCAAGCTCCTCAACGAAGGCAAGACCGACCTGCTGCCGGGCTTCGTTTCGCAGCGCACGCGCCGTCCGTTCAAGGCCTTCCTGACGCGCGCCAAGGACGGCAAGATCAGCTTCGAGTTCGAGGAGCGCAAGGCCAAGCCGGCAGCAAAAGGCAAGGCCGCGGCGAACGATGCCGAGGGCGGCGAGGGCGGGGGCGCAGCCGCAGGCGTGGCTGCGAAGACGGCGAAGAAGCCGGCTGCCAAAGCCGCCGCCAAGCCGGCCGCGAAAAAAGCCGCTGCCAAGCCCGCCGCCAAGCGCGCCGCAGCCAAGAAGTAAGCCCTGACGAGGGCATAAAAAAACCGCAGCCCTCGGGTTGCGGTTTTTTTTCGTCTTTATTCGGTATTCTGTTTATACCGTTACCCGATCCGGGTAAGACCTGGCCGTGCGTGCCGGGGGCAACCCGGCCAGACGGATTATTCCTGCCAGTCCTGCAGCGCGCGGATCGCGGCTTCGCCGTTGCGGATCGCCTTCACGCGGCGCACGACTTCGTCGCGCCACGCTTCGTCGGCATCCTGGTCGGCGGGGCCATCGATGTCTTGCAACAGGATGCGCAGCACCTCATGCTTTTCGTCGGCATTCAGGAGCTGGATTTTTTCGCACACTTCGGCAAGCATGGTCGACATCGGTAAACCTCGTAAGAATAGTGCCTTGATATTAGCGCGAGTTTTACTCGTTGTCGACAACAACCATGTTATCCGTTGGCTTCTTGTCTATCAGCTTGTGGTCCGGGTCGATGCCGGCCCGTCCCGGACGGCCCGTCACGACGAAGCTCAGGGTCTGGTCTCGGGTCGTGACGAGGCGCCGTTCGCGCAGCAGGGGATTGCCGGCGCGGTCATCGACGCCGAATTCGATGTAGTCGGCCAGCGGCATATCCTGCTCGCCCTGTGCGGCGGCGCGCACCTTGGCCGCGCTGGCGCGCAGCGTGACCTCGTAGCGGCCGTCGGCGAGCGCACGCGCACGGGCGGCATCGGCGCGGTTCTCGTACAGGACGACGTCCTCGAACAGGTCGCGCACCAGATAGGCCTTGTCGGCCGGCGCGACGGCGCGCAGGGCCGCGGCCAGCGCCGTCATGTCGGGCGGCTTCGGGCCGGTGCGCGCCGCCAGGGCGCGCAGCACGCCGTTGACCCGCTCCTCGCCCAGCAGGTCCTGCAGCAGGTAGAGCGCGATTCCCCCCTTGCTGCGGCGTAGCCAGACCTCGTCCACGTAGTCGAGCAGGGGCCGTTCGCGGCCGCTCGCCAATGCCCGGCCCACCAGGTAGGAGCGCTGGTCTTCACGCAGGTAGCGCCGCATCGCCGCGCTGCCTGCCGTGCGGCGTACCGCCATCAGCGCCGTGTATTCGGCCAGGGTGTCCGCGAGTAAGGCGCCGCCAGGCTGGCGCGCCCACCACTGGTGCGCGGTGCTCCAGGCCGCCGTATAGAAGGGGTAATCGATGCTGCCGCCGCTCTTGCCGTCGGCGCGCGCGATGAAGGCGGCGTGTTCCGGCAGGGCGAGCATGCCGGGGAAGGCGTGCGCGGCGCCGCTCCGGCGCGGCGTCTCGACCAGGCGCAGGTCGTGCTGGCCGTAAGGGCCGAACTGGCGCGTGCCGTAGTCGAGGGCGGCGCTGGCGCCGCGCAGCAGGCGTTCGACGTTGGTCTCGTGGCCGGGCGTGAAATAGGCGTCGATGGCGACGTCCTGCCAGCGCTCGTGGCGCACCGCATAGCGCGCCGAGGCGATCGCGTAATCGTCCGGCATGGCGCCGTCGGAGCGGTACAGGAAGTAGCGCCGCTCGCTGGCGATCCACTCGCGCTCCAGGGTGCCGGGTGCCACCGCCACCTGGTCGACGGCGGTGCCGACGACGGCGCTGAAGGCGATGGGCGCGGCCGGCGTGGCGGCCAAGGGCGCGGCGCGGCGCGGCAGGCGGTGACGGCGGCGGTCGCGCGGATCAATCAGTTCGACCGCGTCCTGGTAGCCGATGCGCGGCAGCGCTTCGTTGGTGAAGTAGCTGCCGTTCGCGCTCACCGGCGTGTCGCTGCCGATGCCGAGCAGGCCGGCGGGCGCCGCGCTCAGTTCGAAGGCCAGGGCCAGGCGCGCGCCCGGCGCCAGCGGCCGCGCCAGGCGGTAGTGGAAGAAGCCGCGTTCGCGGTCGCTGGTCACGAGCCTGGCCGGCTGCGACAGGCGGCTTGCCAGATCCATGCCCGGCTGCTGGTAGAGGATCAGGTCGGACAGCGGCGCACCGCTGCGGTTCTCGAGCTGGTAGTGGCCCTGCACCGCCAGCGTGCGGCTGCGCGGATGCAGGTCGACGCGCAGGTCGACCGCCGCCAGCTGCGGCTGCGGCAGCTGCGCATATTGGCGATACAGGGTTTCGTAGGCGGCGCGGCGCGTCTCCTGCGCGCGTGCAGTGCGGTAGTTGCCGGCCACGTCCAGCTCGTACCAGAGCAGGGCCCCGGCCGCGCCGAACACCAGCAGGCCGGCGCCGAAAGCAAGGAGGATGGGCAAGCTCAGGTTCTGGCGCGCCAGCCGCAGGCGGCTGCGCAGCTCCGCGTTCACGCCGCGCGGCCACAGCACCACGGTGGCGACCAGCAGCATCAGGGCGGCGCCGCCCCAGTACAGCGACAGCATGCGCTCGCGCAGCAGCTGGTAGCCGTAGCCGCTCATGGTCGAATAGTCGAGCTGCGGGAAGCTGGCGTAGACCAGCAGCGGATGGTCGTAGCCGCGTCCCTGCAGCGCGACGGCCGCCACCACCAGGGCCACCAGCAGCGCGTAGCCGAGGTACTTGCGGCCGCACAGCGCCTGCACCGCGACCGCCACCACCGCCAATAAAACGTATTGCGGCAGCAGGATCGTGAACAGGGTCTGCAGGTACAGTCCCGGCTCGAGCCCGAAATAACCGCGCAGCAGCTGGCACAGCATCGCGGTGAGCATCGCGCCGAACAGCAGCAGCGCCTGGATCGCCACCAGGGCCAGGGTCTTCGCCAGCGGCGCCAGCCAGCCCGGCACCGGCAGCACGTCGAACAGCTGGCTGGTCCCGGCATCGCGTTCGCGCCATACCAGCTGGCCGGCATACAAGGCGGTGACGACCAGGATATACGTCGAGAACACGCCGCCGATCAGTTCCAGCATCTGCCAGGTCACCGGATAGGTGCGCGCACCGTGCAGGGAGCCGATGTCGAAGCTGCCGATCGCGATCATGGCCATGCCGGCCAGCGCGATCAGTGCGAAGGGCAGGGTCGCCACCGACTGGCGCAGGTGCATGCCCGCTTCCTTGGCCAGCAGCGCGGTGAGGCTGCGGCGCGCGAAGTCGGGCCGTTCGCGCGTATTCACCGCCGCCTGCGACAGCGTCGGCGCGGCGTCGTTCGGTGCGCGTGGATCGAAGCCGCGCGACTCCAGCAAGCCGACCAGGTGGAAGCGCCAGTAGCCCAGCAGCAGGACGGCGAGGCCGAAGCCGCACCAGATCAGGCGGTTGGCCAGGTACACGCCCTCGAGCAGCACCGGACGCGCGTTGCGCTCGGCGGTCGGCCAGTACTCGGTCAGGCGCAGGAGCGCGGTGGTGGCGAAGGGGTCGATCAGCGCGGCCAGGGTTTTATAGTCGAAGTCGCGCGCCAGCGAGGGCGCGATCGTGTAGCCGACCATCAGGACGATGCTGGCGACGTACACCGGCAGCATGCGCCGCGTCAGCGCCGCCAGCACGTAGAAGATGGCGCCGAAGATGAACAGGTTGGGCAGCAGCGTGAGCAGCCAGGGCAGGACGTAGTTCAGCGCACGGCCCGCGCCGATGCGGTCGGGGTCGACGCCCGGCACCATGCTGCCGAGCCACGCGCCGAGCGGAATCGCGGCGAACAGGCAGGCCAGCAGCGCCCAGGCGCCGAGGAAGCGCCCGAACACGTAGGCGTACTTCGGGATCGGCGCGCTGAAGAAGAAGTGGTGCATGCCGTGCTCGAAGTCCTGCTGCACCGCGCGTCCCATGATGGCGGCCATTACGACCACGGCCGGACAGCCGAGGAAGGCGACCGACAGCGCGGCCTGGCGCGGCCCGTCGATCAGCACCCGGGTGCCGAAGGCGACGACGGTGTCCTTGAAGACGCCGCCGGCAGCCGCCGTCCACAGCATCGCCAGGGCGAGGAAGGCGAAGAAGATGACCCAGGTCGAGACCTGCTGAAAGCGCCCGCGCAGCTCGAAGCGGGCGATGGAAAAGAGGGCTGCCATCGGTGTCAGCAGTTCCCGGCCTGGAACGCGTGGCGGCCGGCGATGGTGGCGAAGTACACGTCCTCGAGGCTGGCCTGGGTTTCCTCGAAGCCCATGCCCGGATCGTTTTCGGCATACACGTGGATCAGGGTGCGGCCGGTACGCAGGCGCGTCGAGATCACCGCGTGCTGCTTCTGGAACAGCGGCAGCTCCGCCTTGTCCACGAAGCGCGCCCAGATGTGCGGCTCGATGTCGTCGATCAGGCGTGCCGGCTCGCCGCACAGCAGCACGCGGCCCTTGTTGATGATCGCCATGTTGGCGCACAAATCCGCGACATCGGACACGATGTGGGTCGACAGCAGCACGGTCTTGTCGGCGCCGATGTCGGACAGCAGGTTATGGAAGCGCACCCGTTCCTGCGGGTCGAGGCCGGCCGTCGGCTCGTCGACGATGATCAGCTGCGGGTCGCCGATCAGGGCCTGCGCCACGCCGAAGCGCTGGCGCATGCCGCCCGAGAAGGTGCCCAGCTTCTGGTGGCGCACCTCGAACAGGTTGGTCTGCTGGAGCAGGCCGTCCACCACTTCGCGCCGCCGCCCCTTGCTGGCGATGCCTTTCAGCTGGGCGAAATGGTCGAGCAGCTCATAGGCCGTGACTTTCGGGTAGACGCCGAAATCCTGCGGCAGGTAGCCGAGCATGCGCCGCACTTCGTCCTTTTCGTCGAGGACGTCGATGTCGTCGAGGAAGACCGAGCCGGCATCGCATTCCTGCAGCGTGGCGAGGATGCGCATCAGGGTCGACTTGCCGGCGCCGTTCGGCCCCAGCAGGCCGAACATCCCCGGCGGGATGTTCAGCGTGACCTTGTCCAGGGCCACCACGCCATTGGCGTAGGTCTTGGACAAATTGCGGATGCGTAATTCCATGCGGACTCCAGATAAACACTTTTGCAGGGCGGTCAGTTTCATTTCCGCCAAGCCTTTTTTGACGAATGCATTGTATGCGCTAATGGCTGACTCGGGCGGACCCGTGCGACGCACGGCGCGAAGTGCGGACCAAACTGCAGAAAAGCGGGAGCAGGGCGCGCGGTTCTGGCGCTCTTAGCCGCGCGGCAGAGGGCAGGCACGGCGCATATAATGTGGTTTTCCCGCGACGAAAGACATCCTATGCGAGCCAATCCCTTCATCAGTCCACTCGACGACCTGATCGTCGGCTTCGACAAGGCCTTGCGCGTCGTCGGCGGCGTGGCCTCGGCGTCGCGCGCCAACCCGGCGGCCAATACGGTCGATTGCGAGCTCGACGAACGCGAGCAGCGCCATAGCGCCGGCCTGATGCGCGTGAACCACGTCGGCGAAGTCTGCGCCCAGGCGCTCTACGATTCGCAGGCGCGCCACGCGCAGAGCCCGGGCATGCGCGCCCAGTTCGAACAGGCCGGGCGCGAGGAAGAAGACCACCTGGCCTGGACCGCCCAGCGCCTGTCCGAACTCGGCTCGCAGCCGAGCGTACTGAATCCGCTCTGGTATGCCGGCGCCTACGCGATGGGGACGATTGCCGCGAAACTGGGCGACGCGCGCAGCCTCGGCTTCGTGGTCGAGACCGAGCGTCAGGTGGAGGCCCACCTGAACAGCCACCTCGAGACGCTGCCCGCCGGCGACGCCAAGTCGCGCGCGATCGTCGAGCAGATGCGCCAGGATGAAATCGCCCACGGCGACGCTGCCCAGTCCCTGGGCGCGGCCGAGATGCCGGTGCCCGTCAAACTGGCGATGCGGGCGATGTCGAAGGTGATGACGACGACGGCGTATTATTTGTAAGTCGCGTCCACGGGCCGGGTTGGATGGCCTTATCGCCACGTTCACCGGCCAACACGATGCAAACGTTCGCGCGGGCATGCCCGCCCTACGTTACGCGACGGCCACGGACTGTTGCGCACCGTAGGGCGGGCATGCCCGCGCGTTCGTGCCGGTGCATACCCGGGTGTCTCAGTACTACGCCGCTTCGACGATCTCGACCGAATGCGTCATCTCCACCGTCGCCGCCAGCATGATCGACGCCGAGCAGTACTTCTCATGCGACAGCTTCACCGCGCGCTCCACCGCCGCCGGCTTCAGGTTCCGGCCCGTCACCACGAAATGGAAGTTAATCTTCGTGAACACCTTCGGATCCGTCTCGGCCCGTTCCGCCTGCAGCGTGACGTCGCAACCCAGCACGTTCTCGCGGCCGCGTTTCAGGATCAGGACCACGTCATAGGCCGTGCAGCCGCCGGTGCCGACCAGGAGCATCTCCATCGGCCGCGGCGCCAGGTTGTGGCCGCCGCCTTCGGGCGCGCCGTCCATCGCGACCATGTGGCCCGATCCGGTCTGGGCGCGAAAACTCATGCCCGAGGGGCCGTTCCAGCTGACTTTGACTTCCATGTGCTTCTCCGCGCTAAAAGGCTATTGTAAGACAGCCCTGGCCGGCGCGTGCCGGGCAGGGCTGTTTTCGATGGTGGAGGCGAAGAACCTACACCGCCAGCACGTAGCGCTCGCTCTTCATGCGCCAGCTGGCAAAAGCGACGATGGCGATCGTCGGCAGCGCCGCGCTGAGGAAGGTCAGCACATAGGGCAGGGCGCCGACCTCGACGCCTTTCGACACTTCGCGCAAGAGCGTCTGGTTCGACAGCATCGGCACCGCGTACATCCAGAGCGAGGTTTTCAGTTCCATCATCGAGACCACGACGCCCGGCAGCATCGGCAGCAGCAGCACGATGCTCAGGGTGCTCTGCGCTTCCTTGAAGGACTTGGCGTTCATGGCCAGCGCAATCTGCAGCGCCGCCGCGAGCAGCGCCAGCGGCAGCCCGACCACGCAGACCAGCGTGATGTCGAGCCAGCTCAGGCTCCACGACATGCCCAGTTCTTCCAGCGGCAGCCAGCCCAGCACCACGTGCGCCAGCAGCAGTTCGAGCGTGAGGCCGGCCAGCGCCAGGGCGCCGGCCATTAGCCATTTGCCGGTGACGATTTCCCAGGCCCGCGCCGGCTGCGCCATCAGCACCTCCATCGAGCGCCGTTCGCGTTCGCCGGCGGTGCTGTCGACCGCGGCCGACATGCCGCAGAAGAAGGCGGGGAAGAACAGCATGCTGAGCATGCCGCCGATCAGGCCCGCCGAGCGCGAGGCGTTGGTGCCGGTGTCGTAGCGCTGCACCTGGATCGGCGCCAGCGTCGCCGGCGACACCCCGTGCGCCAGCAGGCGCGCGCTCGCCACGTTGGCGCCGTAGGCCTCGAGCACGTCCTCGACTTCGCGCCGCTGCCCGTTCTTTTCGGCCGCCGAGTCGTACCACAGCTCGACGCGCGCGGGACGCATCGCCGTGTAGTTCTCGGTGAATTTGTCGGACAGGCGCAGCACGCCCGCGACCTTGCCCTTCTGGAGCAGGGCTTCGATCGCCGGCTCGTCCATCGCGGCGCTCTCGCGCACCGTGATGTTCTTCTGCTTGAGCTGGGCCATCAGGGTCGGCGCCTGGCTGGCGCCGATCACGGCCAGCTCGATGCCTTCGCGCTCGGAACGGGTGGCGCGGTCGATCAGCTGCTGCATCAGGACGCCGAACATCACCGGATACATCAGCGTGAACAGCACCAGCAGGGCGACGGTGCGTTTTTCGCGCAGGGTTTCGCGCATCTCCTTCAGGAAGACGGTCAGGAAGGCCGGCTTCATGCTGCGATCCCTTCTTCGCCGACCAGGCTGACGAAAGCGTCTTCCAGGTTGTGGATGCCGGTGCGCCGGCACAGGTCGTGCGGCGTGCCCTGGGCCACCGTGTGGCCCTTGGCGATCACGATCACGTCGTCGCACAGGTGGGTCACTTCCTGCATCACGTGGGTGGCCATGATGACGCAGCAGCCATCCTCGCGCAGGCTCGAGAGGGCGCGCCGCAGCGCGCGCGTGCTCATCACGTCCAGGCCGCGGCTCGGTTCGTCGAGCAGCAGGTTACGCGGGCGGTGCAGCAGGGTGCGCGCCAGCGCCACCTTGATGCGTTGGCCCTGCGAGAAGCCCTTGGTGCGGCGCTCCAGGATATCGTCCATCGACAGCAGTTCCGAGACCTCGTCGATGCGGTTTTTCAGCGCCGCGCCGCCCATGCCGTTCAGCTCACCGAAGTAGCTCAGGTATTCGCGGGTGGAGAGGCGCTCGTAGAGGCCGAACTGGTCGGTCAGGAAGCCGATGTTGCGGCGTACCGCGAGCGGATCGCGTTCCGGGTCGACGCCGTCGATGGCGATCGTGCCGTGGTCGCGCTTGAGCAGGCCCACCAGGGTGCGCAGCAGCGTCGTCTTGCCGGCGCCGTTGGGGCCGAGCAGGGCCGTGATCTGGCCGTCGCGCGCGCTGAAGCTGACGCCGCCGAGGGCGTGGACGTCGCCGAACTGTTTACGTACATCGTGTACTTCGATCATGGGACACTCGATATTCAGGGTTGCGGCCCGGCGCTGCCGAGCTGGAAGGTCGGAGGCGGAATCTCGGACAGGCACTTGGCGTCGAGCGCGGCGCCCGGCTTGTCGAGGAATTCGCGCAGCAGGCGCGGCGCGCAGCCGAGCTGCGAGACGCCGTGGCCGACATTGGGCACCACCACGTGGCGCGCGCTGCGCATGTAGCGGGCTGCCGCTTCGGCGCGGCGCGGCGCCGTGACCGGATCGAGCGCGCCCGAGAGCAGCAGGGCCGGTGCCTCGATCATGCTCGGCGCAACATAAGGCACGGCCGGCACGTTCATCGACTTGCACATCGCCGGCATGCGGCCGGCCCAGGGGCGCGTGATCAGCGCATCCTCGTCCTTCATCAGGCTCGCCGTCATGCGCGGCACGTCCTCGGCGCAGACCACGGCCAGGTGCAGCAGGAAGGCCATGCCGCCCTCGTCACCGGCGAAGTCGCCCATCAGGTTCTGGCGCGCGATGAAGGGTTCCCAGCGGCCCTGGTAGGCGCTGTGGATCAGGAAGGGCAGGCGGCGCGCGTCGGCCGGCGAGTACAGGATGCTGTGGACGGTGCCGGCGAAGCGCGCGCCCGACAGCGTGAGATTGACCGGCTGTGCGGTGCGCGGATCGGCGATCGACAGCTTGATGCCGGCGTCGGCGCGCGCGGCCAGGCTGTCGAATTCGGCGCGCAGGTTCGGATAGGCCTTGTGGCAGCCGGCGTCCTTGGCGCAGTGCTCGAACAGCTTGTCGAGCGCGGCCTGGCCGTCGCGTCCGCCGGCGGGAATCACCTGGTCGGGCGCGGCCACGCCGTCGAGGACCAGGGCGCGCACGCTGGCCGGATAGGCGCGCGCATAGGCCTGGCCGAGGCGGGTGCCGTAGGAGCCGCCCCAGACGTTCACCTTCTGGTAGCCCAGCGCGCGCCGCACCTGCTCGAGGTCGCGCGCGGCGTTCAGCGTGGTGTAGGCCGAGAAGGGGGCGCGGCTGCTCTTGATGCAGCGGTGGATTTCGGCTTCCTGCTCGGCCTCGCTCATCGTTTCGTGCTCGGGCCGGCTTTCGCAATCGAGCTTGCCGGACAGGCCGGTGCCGCGCTGGTCGATGAAGACGATGTCGCGGGTGGCGCGCACGCGCTTGAAAGCGGTATTCAGGGTCATGATCACGTCGCTGCCGGCCTGGCCGGGGCCGCCGGCCAGCACGAACAGCGGATCGGGCCGGGCGCCTTCGCGGAAGGCCGGCGCGATGGTGACGTGGATGTTCAGCTTGGCGTTGCCCGGCTTGGCGTAATCGAGCGGCACGGAAACGGCAAAGCAGCGCAGCGCGTCTTCGGTACCGGGCAGGTGGCAGCCGCGGGCTGCCGGACGTGCCGGCTCGGGAGTGGCGCCGGCCGCCGTACCGGCCGCGCACAGCAGGGCCAGCAGGGAAGACAGGATAAAACGTGGTTTCACGAGGACTCCTCAGATAGTTGATCAATAGTAATTTGCTATCGTTTCTATCGTCAACAAATTGTTTCGCCTGGGAATGGTTGAGCTGAGTCTAGTCCGCAACACAAGGATTTGCTTGTTGCATGTCATCATTTGGTCCGGGATGGACAGGGGAGGCGGGGATGCCACAGGCGGGGTGCCCTTGCCTTGACCGGTAACGGTCAGTTGAGGTATCATCGCTGGCTTTCCATTTGCTCTGGAAAAGATAATAAGGAAGAGTCCGCAGCAACAATTGCGGAACCGCCATTTGAGCAATTTACCTATATTAGGAAGTCAACATGAAAACTTTTTCCGCTAAGGGCCATGAAGTCCAGCGCGACTGGTTCGTGATTGACGCGACGGACTTGGTCCTCGGACGTGTTGCCAGCGAAGTGGCACTCCGACTGCGCGGCAAACACAAGCCAGAATTCACTCCGCACGTCGATACCGGTGACTACATCGTCGTCGTCAACGCAGGCAAGCTGCGCGTGACCGGCACGAAAGCCACCCAGAAGACCTACTACCGTCACTCGGGCTACCCGGGCGGTATCTACGAAACCAACTTCCTGAAAATGCAACAGCGCTTCCCGGGCCGTGCCCTGGAAAAGGCTGTCAAAGGCATGCTGCCGAAGGGCCCGCTGGGCTACGCCATGATCAAGAAGCTGAAAGTGTACGCGGAAGGTACCCATCCGCACGCAGCACAGCAACCACAAGCACTGACCCTCTAAGGAACTGACATGATCGGTAACTACAACTACGGCACCGGCCGTCGCAAGAGTGCAGTCGCTCGCGTGTTCATCAAAGCTGGCACCGGCCAGATCATCGTGAACGGCAAGCCTGCTGCTGATTACTTCTCGCGCGAAACCGGCCTGATGGTCATCCGTCAGCCGCTGGAACTGACCGGCAACGTCGAGCGTTTCGACATCAAGGTCAACGTGCACGGCGGTGGCGAATCGGGCCAGGCTGGCGCCGTCCGTCACGGCATCACCCGCGCTCTGATCGACTACGACGCAGGCCTCAAGGGCGACCTGGCACGTGCCGGTTTCGTCACCCGTGACGCCCGTGAAGTCGAGCGTAAGAAAGTCGGCCTGCGTAAAGCACGCCGCGCCAAGCAGTTCTCGAAGCGTTAATCGCTGGCAGCCTTCGGGCTGCGTCTGCTGGACGAGAAAGCCGCCTTCGGGCGGCTTTTTTTATTCTTGCCGCGATCGTCATGTTGCACTGCAGCGCCGCATGCCAGGCTCATTTGTTGACGCCCGGTAGCGAACGGCGCTGCTGTGGCCGCCAAGGTAAGCTAGCTACTGGAAATGATGCAGGAGCAGCAAATGCCGATGGGAATCAAACGGATCAGTCTCGGGCTGCAGGGCGGCGGCGCCTTCGGCGCCTTCGGATGGGGCGTACTCGACCGGCTGTTGCAGGAAGAGCGCCTGGACATCGCCGCCGTCAGCGGCACCAGTGCCGGCGGCGTGAATGCGGCCGTGATGGCCGACGGCTATGCGCGCGGCGGCGGCCGTGCGGGCGCGCGGGCGGCCCTGGCGCGCTTCTGGCACGGCTTGAGCGCTACCGCTTCCCTGGTCAGCCCAGCCAGGCCCACGCCCTTCGACTGGGCCATGGGCGGCGGTACCTTGGCTTCCTCGCCGGGCTACCAGCTGATGCAATTGTTCAGCGGCGTGCTCGCGCCCCCAATCTCGCCGCTGAGCATGAATCCATTGATCCCCGTGCTGGCGAGCCTGATCGATTTCGAACGGGTGCGTGCCTGCGAGGAGATCGATTTATTCATCCCCGCCACCAATATCCGCAGCGGCAAAGGCAAAGTGTTTACGCGTAGCGAACTCGACGCGCGCGTGATCGCGGCCTCGGCCTGCCTGCCTTACGTGTTCGCCCCGGTGGTGATCGACGGCGAAGCTTACTGGGACGGCAGTTTTGTGGGCAATCCGTCGCTGTCGCCGCTGGTCGAGAATGGCCCGGCCGACATCCTCATCGTCCAGAACAATCCGATCGCGCGTCCCGGCTTGCCGATGACGATGAGCGACGTCCAGAGCCGCACCAGCGAGATCGCCTTCAATATCAGCTTCGTGCGCGAAGTCGCCGCGATCCGCCAGCTGGGCGGCCTGGTCGATGCCGAGGAGAGCCAGCGCAGCCACGCGGCGCCCGTGCGCCTGCACCTGATCAGCGGCAACGAGGCGCTGCAGCAGCTGGACTTGTCCAGCAAGTTCAATACGGAATTGCCTTTCTTGCTGCGTCTGCATGCGCTGGGCGTGGAGATGGCGCAGCGCTGGCTCGACGCCCATCTCGAGGACGTCGGCCTCAGATCCACCATGGATCCGGTGCCGGTACACCAGGCCGAGTTGCTGACGGGGACCGATGCCTGATCCGGGGGCGCACTGAGGGATGCATGGAATATTTGCAATAACGAACCTGGATGCAAATATTCTTTGCAGGCCGCAATCCGGGCAGGGCGGCACCCCGAATCGGTCTGCCTGTTAAAATTGCACCTCGTTGTACCATTTACACATTTAAAGGAAAGAACATGATCAAAGTTGGCATCGTTGGCGGAACCGGTTACACGGGCGTGGAATTGCTGCGGCTGTTGGCCGCCCACCCCGGCGTGGAGCTGACCGCGATCACCTCGCGCAAGGAAGACGGCCTGCCGGTGGCCGACATGTTCCCCTCGCTGCGCGGCCGCGTGAACCTGGCTTTTTCGGCGCCGGACAAGGCCGATCTCACTCAGTGCGACGTGGTGTTCTTCGCCACCCCGCACGGCGTCGCCATGGCGCAAGCCCCGGCCCTGCTGGCCGCCGGCGTGAAGGTCATCGACCTGGCCGCCGACTTCCGCCTGAAGGACCGCGCCGCGTTCGAGAAGTGGTACAAGATCGAGCACACGGCCGCCGACCTGATCGAAGAAGCCGTGTACGGCCTGCCTGAACTGAACCGCGAGGACATCAAAGGGGCGCGCCTGATCGCCAACCCGGGCTGCTACCCGACCACGATGCAGCTGGGCTTCGTGCCGCTCTTGAAAGCCGGCATGATCGACGCCGGCAGCCTGATTGCGGACGCCAAGTCGGGCGTCTCTGGCGCCGGCCGCAAGGCCGAGATCGGCACGCTGTTCTCGGAAGCGAGCGATAACTTCAAGGCCTACGGCGTCGCCGGCCACCGCCACACGCCGGAAACCTCGGCCCAGCTGCAGCGCTTCACCGACCAGAAAGTCGGCCTGATCTTCACCCCGCACCTGGTTCCGATGATCCGCGGCATGCACGCGACCCTGTACGCGCGCCTGACGAAAGAGGTCACGGACGAGCAGCTGCAAGCCCTGTTCGAGGAAACCTATGCGGATTCGCCTTTCGTCGACGTCATGCCTTTCAGTTCGCACCCGGAAACGCGCTCGACCCGCGGCTCGAACATGCTGCGCCTGGCGCTGCACCGTCCGGATGGCGGCAACACCGTCGTCATCCTGGTGGTGCAGGACAACCTCGTGAAGGGTGCTTCCGGCCAGGCCGTGCAGTGCATGAACCTCATGTTCGGCTTCGAAGAAACGACCGGCCTGCAGCAAATCGCCCTGCTGCCGTAAGCGGCGGCACCATCCTGTGGCGTTGCCGTCGTGCACTAGCTGACCAGAGCTAGATCAAGGCGGCAACTGATGAGAACGGTAAATTGACCGATGCGCTGATCGGTTTTTTCCGATCACATCATCTATCTCACAGGGGTGCCACCATGTTCGGTCGCAACGCAAAAAGCGAAATTGACAGCCTGATCGGCATTGCCGCCCGGATCGAGGGCGACCTGTGCTTCAGCGGTGGTTTGCGCATCGATGGCGAGGTGCACGGCAACGTGATCGCCAGCGAAGGCGTGGACAGCGTGCTGATCGTCTCCGAGCACGCCCGCATCGAGGGGGAAGTACGCTGCGCCAACCTGGTGGTGAACGGTTTCATCGCCGGATCGGTTTATTCCACGGAACTACTTGAATTACAGCCGAAAGGCCGCATTCATGGGGATGTCCATTACAAGCTGCTCGAGATGCACGGCGGCGCCCTGGTCACCGGCAAGCTCACGCACCAGCCGGCGGGCGAACCCGTGTTTCACCTGGCAGTGGCGGAGGCATCGCAGGCATGACCGGCGTGAACCGTCTATAATGGAATAAATTTGAATCCAATCAGGAGTTTATCCATGACCGCCGTGGCCGAAGTAGTTGACTTTGACACCATCCCGACCCCCATCGTCTTCACCGATAGCGCTGCCGAAAAAGTGGCCCAGCTGATCGAGGAAGAGGGCAATCCCGACCTGAAACTGCGCGTTTTCGTGCAGGGCGGCGGCTGCTCGGGCTTCCAGTACGGCTTTACCTTCGACGAAATCGTCAACGAAGACGACACCACCATGGAGAAGAACGGCGTTCAACTGCTGATCGACTCGATGAGCTACCAGTACCTGGTCGGTGCCGAAATCGACTACAAGGACGACCTCGAAGGCGCCCAGTTCGTCATCAAGAACCCGAACGCGACCAGCACCTGCGGCTGCGGTTCCTCGTTCTCGGCGTAAGCTGAAGCACAGCCCGGCTGGCCCGGGCGTCGTGATCGGATCCGGGCGCTGCCCGGATTTGTTTTTTTACGATGCCTGTTCCTTGCCGGCGATGCTGGCATGACACGCTCACGTAGGGTGGGCTCCGCCCACGCGGGATCACCGCATGATCTGACGCGCCCCCACTCCCGGCGAGCGAACAGAGTGTGTGCCAAGCCGCGTAAGCGCACGTGACGAAACCGCATGGGCGGAGCCCGGTGAACCCGGCATAGAGGCCATTGGCCTCTATGCCCCCTACGACCCCCTTGTTACCTTGGTAACTCCGGGTTACTATTTATTTCATGAACACCGAGCGCGCCCTCGTCAGCATTATTTCCGCCATTCGAAGAATGGTGGGTTAGCGCTCGTTTCATCCAGCAACCCGCCACGAGGCGGGTTTTCTTTTTGCAGCATGCCCGTCTCTTCACCGACTCAACAGGAGACCAGCATGCCAGCCCACCCGCTCGAACAGCTCATCAAGGCCGCCGACGCCGCCATCACGGCCGGCGATTTCGATGCCCTCATGGAGTTCTATGCCGACGACGCCTCGCTCGTCGTCAAGCCCGGCCTCACGGTGCGCGGCAAGGAGCAAATCAGGCAAGCCTTCGTCCGGATCGCCGACTTCGTCGGGCATACCCTTGTCGTCACGCAAGGCAGGATGGAAGTGCTGGAAGGCGCCGGCAACGCTCTGGTGATCATGGAATCGGTGCTCGACTATGCCGGCGAAAACGGCGAGCCAGTGCACGTAAGACGGCGTGCGACCTATGTGTTCCGCCAGGAACTCCATGGACGCTGGCTGTGCGTCATCGACAATTCCTACGGGACCGATCTTCTCGGTCCCGCCTGAGCAGCTCTACGCAGGGTACAGCGCTCCCAGGATGCGCGGTCCCTGCGCACCTGTGACGGCCGGCATGTTGCCCGGCTGGCGCTGAGTAAAACGGTAGCCCAGCCAGGCGAAGGCAAGCGCTTCGACCCGGTTCGGGGCGATGCCGAGCGCCGCCGTCGATTCGACCGGCACCGCGCCGCCCAGGGCACCCGCCAGCATGCGCAGCAGGGTGCCGTTGTAGGCGCCGCCGCCGCAGACGTAGACGGCGTCGACGGTGACACGCTCGTCAAGTATGGCGCGCGCGATGCTCTGCGCGGTCAGCGCCGTCAGCGTGGCCTGCACGTCCTGCGCGGCCAAGTCCGTAAAACCAGCCAGGCGCGCATCCAGCCACTCCATGTGGAACAGGTCGCGTCCGGTGCTTTTCGGCGCCGGCTGGTGGAAATAGGGTTCTTCCAGCAAGCGTTCGAGCAAGGCCGGCATCACGCTGCCGCGCGCGCCCCAGGCGCCGTCGGCGTCGTATTCCTTGCCCTGGTGGCGTCCGATCCAGCCATCGAGCAGGACATTGCCCGGTCCCGTGTCGTAGCCGGTCACGCGGCCATCGGCATGCAGGACGCTGATGTTACCGATGCCGCCGATATTCACGACCACCCGCGTCGTGCCTGGCGTGCCGAAGGCGGCCGCATGGAAGGCCGGCACCAGCGGCGCGCCCTGGCCGCCGGCGGCGATGTCGCGGCTGCGAAAGTCGGCGATGACGTCGATGCCGGTCAATTCGGCCAGCAGCGCGGGATTATTGGTCTGGCGCGTAAAGCCGAGCTCGGGCCGGTGGCGCACGGTCTGGCCGTGGACGGCGACGGCGGCTACCGGACCCGGCGCTTTAATGTTGAGCGCGGCGACGCAGTCGGCATAGGCGCGGGCCAGGCCGTTGGCGGCGATCGCCTCGCGTTCGATTTCGTTGGCGCCGTTCGCTTGCAGCGCCATCAGTTCGGCGCGCAACTCGGCAGGGAAGGGCACGAAGGCGGCCTCGAGGGTGCGGATCGCGCCATCGGCGAAGTCGGCCAGCACGCCGTCCACGCCGTCCAGGCTGGTGCCCGACATCAGGCCGATATAAAGAGAGGAAGTCATCATATGCCCATCATGATAATCGATGGCCCAAGTAAAAACGCCTTCCGTGCAATGCAGCGGAAGGCGTTTTGAAGGGGGCGGTTCGCTTAGCGGGCAGCCATGGCGTTGCCGCCCGGGGTCAGCAGCGAGAAGCGGTGGTTCATTTCCGCGGCAGCCATGCGGAAGCGGGCCAGTTCACCCTTGCTCAGCGGCGCAGCCATCAGGTCCTTCAGGCCGCGCGGGTCGCGGGCGACATTGGCGACGCGGAATTCGTAGTGCAGGTGAGCGCCGGTCGACCAGCCGGTCGAGCCGACGAAGCCGATGACCTGGCCCTGGCTGACCTTGGCGCCCTTGCGCAGGCCATTGATACGGCTCATGTGGGCGTAGGCGGTGCTGTAGTTCGACCAGTGCTTCAGGACCACCATGTTGCCGTAGCCATTCGAGACGCCGGCGAAGTCGACGACGCCGTCACCGGCGGCGCGGATCGGGGTGCCGGTCGGCGCTGCGTAGTCGATGCCTTTATGGGCTTTCCACTGGCCCGAGATCGGGTGCACGCGGTTGGCGAAGCCCGACGAGACGCGCGAGAACTCCAGCGGCGACTTGAGGAAGGCTTTCTTCAGCGACTTGCCGTCCAGGCTGTAGTAGCCGCCCTGCTTGGTGACCGGGTCTTCGAACCACACGGCCTGGTAGCTGGTGCCGCGGTTGATGAATTCGCCTGCCAGGATGCGGCCGGTTTTCACCAGTTCGCCGTCCAGCCAGAAGGTTTCGTACACAACATTGAAACGGTCGCCGCGCTTCAGGTCGTCGCGGAAGTCGATGTTGGTCGAGAACATCTTGATGATTTCGCCGACCACCGAATCCGGGATCGAGCCGCCGTCGACGTTGGCGTCGGTGGCTGCGTAGAGCGAGGAGTTGACGATTTCGCGCGAACGCATTTCGACGCGACGCTCGAGCTTGGCAGGAGCTTCGGACGCCTTGAAGCCGTCGCCGTGGCGTGCGATGGTCAGCGTGGTCGGCGCGCTATTCTTGTCGGTGAGGGTGGCGCGCAGCGACAACAATTGACCGTTCTCGTCGGTCTCGGCCTGCAGGCGCTTGCCGTTTTTCAGCGACAGGATGCGGCGGGCGAGTTTATTCGAGCGGATGAAGTTCTGTGCCTGGGCATCGTTGACGCCGAGGCGGCCGAGCATGGTGCCGACCGAGTCGCCGGCGCGGACACGTTCTTCGTGGATGAATTGCTGCTCGTCCTGCTGGAGAGCGGCGATCTGGTCGGAGAGGTTCGGCAGGGCCAGGTTCTCGGCGACCGAAACAACCTGCACGTCGCTGTCGTCCTGGGTGACCGGGGCGGTTGCCACGGCACCGAATGCGCACAGGGCCAGGGCCAGTGCGCCGGCGCCGACGATACGGGTCTTGCGGCTCGTATTGGCTAGTTTGCCGGTGATTTTATGTATAGGGTTCATGCAATCAGTTAAAATTTACCGCTTGAACTTCGGACCACTATTTTTCTTGTTGTTTTGAAAAGTTTTCTTGCGGCAAGATTGATGGGATCGAGCATTGTACCAAAATATGCGGTCCTACAACCGTTTTAGCCAAACTCCTACAAAGAATTTATGACAGACTCCGCGTCTTGTAGTAATAACAACTCCGTTTCCAAGGATCAATTGCCTTTGTCCGACAAGGTCCAGGAAGCGCTCGCCATCACCAAACGCGGCGTCGACGAACTGCTGATCGAAAGCGAATTTGCACAAAAGCTGGTGCGCTCGGAAAAGACCGGCGTACCCCTGCGTATCAAGCTGGGCCTGGACCCGACCGCGCCCGACTTGCACCTGGGCCATACCGTGGTGCTGAACAAGCTGCGCCAGCTGCAAAACCTCGGCCACCAGGTGATCTTCCTGATCGGCGACTTTACCTCGATGATCGGCGATCCGTCGGGCCGCAACGTCACGCGCCCGCCGCTCACCCGCGAGCAAGTCGAGGAAAACGCCATGACCTATTTCCGCCAGGCGGCCCTCGTACTCGACGAAGCGCGCACCGAGATGCGCTACAACTCCGAGTGGTGCGACCCGCTCGGCGCGCGTGGCATGATTCAATTGGCCTCGCGCTACACCGTCGCCCGCATGATGGAACGCGACGACTTCACCAAGCGCTACAAGAGTGGGACTCCGATCGCCGTGCATGAGTTCCTTTATCCGCTGATGCAAGGCTACGATTCGGTCGCTTTGAAATCAGACCTTGAGCTAGGTGGAACGGACCAGAAATTTAACTTGCTGGTTGGACGCGAACTCCAGAAGGATTACGGGCAAGAGCCGCAGTGCATCCTGACGATGCCGCTGCTGGAAGGCCTGGACGGCGTCGAAAAGATGTCGAAGTCCAAGAACAACTACATCGGCATCACCGAAGCACCGAACACCATGTTCGCCAAGCTGATGAGCATCTCGGACACCATGATGTGGCGTTATTTCGAGCTGCTGTCCTTCCGTTCCCTGGACGACATTGCCAGCCTGAAAGCCGCCGTCGAGGCCGGCGCCAATCCGCGCGATGCCAAAGTGGCGCTGGGCAAGGAAATCGTCACCCGCTTCCATTCGGCCCAGGCGGCCGACGATGCGCTGGCGGACTTCGTCAACCGCTCGAAGGGCGGCATCCCCGACGACGTGCCGGAAGTGACGCTCTCGGGCGCACCGCTCGGCGTGGCCCAGCTGCTGAAGGCGGCCGGCCTGTGCGCCTCGACTTCGGAAGCCATGCGCATGGTCGACCAGGGCGGTGTGCGCATCGATGGCGATGTCGTCAGCGACAAGAACCTGAAGGTCGAAGCCGGCCAGTTCGTGATGCAAGTGGGTAAGCGCAAGTTCGCCCGCGTGACCTTTAACGCATGATTGGCCTGCTGCAACGGGTCAGCCACGCCAGCGTCGTGGTCGACGGCGCCACCGTCGGCGCCATCGACGCCGGCCTGATGGTGCTGGTCTGCGCCGAGAAGGGCGACTCCGAGCGCGAGGCCGACGCCTTGCTGACGAAACTGCTGGGCTACCGGGTGTTTTCGGACGAGGCCGGCAAGATGAACCGCAGCGTGACCGATACCAACGGCGCCTTGCTGCTGGTGCCCCAGTTCACGCTGGCGGCCGACACCCGTTCCGGCACGCGCCCGTCGTTCTCGCCGGCGGCCAGTCCCGACGAGGGGCGCCGCCTGTTCGATTATTTCGTGCGCCAGGCGCGTGAGCGCCATGGCAAAGTTGAGACCGGTCAATTTGGCGCCGACATGAAAGTCAGTCTCACCAACGACGGTCCAGTCACGATCTGGCTACGTGTTGATCCGGTCGTTGTTTCGCGTTGAAACCCCCGCCGCCACGTGCGGTCAATAGTAAGGAGGCCCCGTGGAGTCGAAAATGAAGATCTGGAGTGATTCGTTTACCGAAGGCGGCCTGATTCCGGCCGAGTGTGCATTCGCGGTCATCGACCCGGCAACGCACGTGCGCCTGTCGAGCAACCGCAATCCCCATCTGGCCTGGGACGAAGTGCCGGCCGGTACCCAGTCGCTGGTGATCCTCTGCGTGGACGGCGATGCCCCCACCGACGGCACCGACGTCAACAAGGAGGGCAGGAGCGTGCCCGAGTCGCTCAAGCGCGCCGATTTCTATCACTGGGCGCTGGTCGACATTCCGCCCAGCCTGAAGTCGATCGCCGAAGGGCAGTTCTCGGATATGGTCACGCCCGGCGGCAAGGGCGGCCCCAACGTGTCCTTCCTGGTAAAGAACGGCACCGAGCACCAGCTGCGCCAGGGCATCAACGACTATACGGGCTGGTTCGCGGCCGATCCCGACATGGCCGGCGACTACTTCGGCTACGACGGCCCATGCCCACCGTGGAACGACGAGCGCGTCCACACCTATGTGTTTACCATTTACGCGCTCGACATCGCCCAGTTCCCGCTCGACGGCAATTTCACCTGCGCCGAAGCGCGGGAGGCGCTGACCGGCCACATCCTCGACGAAGCCCAGATCTTCGGCGTCTATTCGCTCAACCCCGAGATCGCGCCCACGCTTTCCGCCTGATTCCGGCGCCCGGCCACCCGGGCGCTTTTATATACCGCATGCACAACGACACCCCCACCCGGATCGTGCTGATCCGTCATGGCGAAACCGCCTGGAACGCCGAGCGCCGCCTGCAAGGCCACCTCGATATCGATCTCAACGAAGAAGGACAACGCCAGGCGCGCGCCCTGGCGGCCAGCCTGGCCCAGGAGCACTTCGACGTGCTCGTCTCGAGCGACCTGGCGCGCGCCAGCCAGACCGCCAAGGCCCTGGGCGACGTGAGCGGCTTGCCTCTCTATATAGATGGACGCCTGCGCGAGCGCTGCTACGGCGGCTTCGAAGGCTTGCTGTATGCCGACATCGCCGCGCGCTACCCGGAAGAATTTGCCGCCTGGCAGGCGCGCGAGGTCGATGCGCCATTGCCGCCGGGGCAGAATCGGGGCGAAACGTTCCGCGAGTTCTATGAGCGGGTGACCAGCGCCGTGCTGGGGTGGGCGGAAGACAATCCGGGGAAGTCGCTGGCGATTGTTGCCCATGGCGGGGTGCTCGAGTGCATCTACCGCGCCGCGCTGGGCTTGCCGCTGGAGACGCCGCGGGATTTCAAGGTGCTCAATGCCAGCATCAACCGCTTTATGGTGCAAGACGGCAAACTCGAACTGGTGAGCTGGGGCGAGGTCGCGCATCTGCGGCCTGCGGTGCTCGACGATGTCTAGGCGTAGGGGTCATTGTGGCCAATGGCCACAATGACGGGTTCACCGGAGTCCTGACTCCACGCGTTTACGAAGGTTGAACTGCCATTTTCGTCTTCCAGAGATGTTTCGACATGCATGCGTGCGTACGCGTGGAGTCAGGACTCCACCCTACGGTGCGCACTCTCACGGGCACACTCGTCCAATTTATATGCCTGCTGAGTAATCCCTAATGCACTTCTTTTCCTTTTGTCTACACCTGATTATCCCGTTCGCGACAGTTTCGAAAAAATATTGCCCGTAAATTGAGCAGCAGTTCAGGTAAAATAGCGGGTTCCCGTCCACTGTTCCCCTGTTCCCGCTGTGCAAATCGGTCCTTATACACTGCGCAATAACGTCTTCGTCGCCCCCATGGCCGGCGTGACCGACCGTCCGTTCCGCCAGCTGTGCAAGCAGCTCGGGGCGGGCTATGCCGTGTCCGAGATGGCGGCCTCGAATCCGCGCCTGTGGGCCAGCGAAAAGACCAGCCGGCGTACGGACCACGAAGGCGAGATGGAGCCGAAGGCGGTGCAGATCGCCGGTGCCGATCCGCAAGACCTGGCCGACTGCGCCCGCCATAACGTCGAGCGCGGCGCCCAGATCATCGACATCAACATGGGCTGCCCCGTGAAAAAGGTGTGCAATAGCTGGTGCGGTTCGGCCCTGCTGCAGCACGAAGACCTGGTCGAGCGCATCCTGCATGCCGTGGTGCAAGCCGTGGACGTGCCGGTGACCCTGAAATTCCGTACCGGCTGGGATCGCCAGAACAAGAATGCGCTGCGCATCGCGCGCATGGCGGAGGAGGCCGGCATCCAGATGCTGACCCTGCACGGCCGCACCCGCGCCGACGGCTACAAGGGCGAGGCCGAATACGACACGATCCGCGCGGTCAAGGCCGCAGTGGGGATTCCGGTGGTCGCCAACGGCGACATCACGACGCCGGAAAAAGCGAAATTTGTGCTCGACTACACGGGCGCGGACGCCGTCATGATCGGCCGCGCGGCCCAGGGACGTCCGTGGATCTGCCGCGAAATCGACCATTACCTGCGCACCGGCGAGCACCTGCCGGCGCCCCTGGTCGAGGAAGTGCGGGCCCTCATGAACGAACACCTGCCGGCGCATTACGCCTTCTATGGCGACTATGTCGGCGTGCGCAGCGCGCGCAAGCACATCGGCTGGTATGTCGAGGACTTGCCGGGCGGCGAGGAATTCCGCCAGCGGATGAACCTGCTGGAATCAACGGCCGAGCAACTGGCGGCAGTCGATAATTTTTTCGAATCGCAACTTCGCCATGGCGAGCGGTTACAATACCGGCCCGCATCGCTCATCGAAGAAGCAATCGCGGCATAAAAAGAAGCAAAACAACAAAAACGATAATGGGGACGCCGCCGACACAATTGGCGGAGCAATCACTAACCAGGATGAAGCAGCAGACATGAGCAAAGAAAGTATCCAGGAAGTTGTCCAGAAGAGCCTAGAGGACTATTTCAATGACCTGGGCGAGCAGAAGCCGACGAATATCTACGACATGATGGTCATGACCGTGGAGCGGCCTATCCTCGAAGTGGTGATGACGCGCGCCGACGGCAACCAGTCGCACGCGGCCCAGATGCTGGGCATCAACCGCAATACCTTGCGCAAGAAACTGCAAGAGCACGGACTGCTCTAAGTTTTACCCCGACACGCGTGGCCGCGTGGCGCGGCCAGTAAGGCGCGCCGGAATTCCGACCAGAATTCTCATCAACCAGTGGCCACCCCATGATCAAACAAGCTCTCATTTCCGTCTCCGACAAGACCGGCGTGCTCGACTTTGCGCGCGCCCTGTCTGCCCTCGGCGTGAACATCCTGTCCACCGGCGGCACCGCCAAATTGTTGCAAGACAATGGCGTGCCGGTCACCGAAGTGGCCGATTACACGGGCTTCCCGGAAATGCTCGACGGCCGCGTCAAGACGCTGCACCCGAAAGTGCACGGCGGCATCCTCGCACGCCGCGATTTCCCGGAGCACGTATCCAAGCTGGAAGAGCACGGCATTCCGCAGATCGACATGGTCGTGGTCAACCTGTACCCCTTCCAGGCGACCGTCGCCAAGGATGACTGCTCGCTGGAAGACGCGATCGAAAACATCGACATCGGCGGCCCGACCATGCTGCGCTCGGCAGCCAAGAACCACCGCGACGTGGTCGTGATCTGCGATCCGAGCGACTATGGCGTTGTGCTAGCCGAAATGAAAGGCACCGGCGAGACCGCCGGCGCCGTGAGCTACGACACCAAGTTCCGCCTGGCGAAGAAAGTCTTCAGCCACACCGCCCAGTACGACGGCGCCATCACGAACTATCTCACCAGCCTGGGCGAAGACAAGGCCCACGCGACCCGCTCGCAGTATCCGCAGACCATCAACATGGCCTTCGAGAAAGTGCAGGACATGCGCTACGGCGAGAACCCGCACCAGGGCGCCGCGTTCTACCGCGACATCGCGCTGGTGCCTGGCGCATTGGCCAACTACCGCCAGCTGCAGGGCAAGGAACTCTCGTACAACAACATCGCCGACGCCGACGCGGCCTGGGAATGCGTGAAGTCGCTGGGCGGCTTCCAGCAGCCGGCCGGCTGCGTCATCGTCAAGCACGCCAACCCGTGCGGCGTGGCCATCGGCATCGATGCGCTGGACGCCTACACCCGCGCGCTGCAAACCGATCCGACCTCGGCCTTCGGCGGCATCATCGCCTTCAACGTCGAAGTCGACGGCCGCGCCGCCGAAGCGCTGGCGAAGCTGTTCGTCGAAGTGCTGATCGCCCCGTCCTTCACCGCTGAGGCGCGCCAGATCATGGCGGCCAAGCAGAACGTGCGCCTGCTGGAAATCCCGCTGGGCGACGGCCAGAACCCGTACGACGTCAAACGCGTCGGCGGCGGCCTGCTGGTGCAGGCGCCGGACGCGAAGAACGTGGGCATTGGCGACCTGCGCGTGGTCAGCAAGAAGCAGCCGACCCCGCAGCAACTGCAAGACCTGATGTTCGCCTGGCGCGTGGCTAAGTTCGTCAAGTCGAATGCGATCGTGTTCTGCGGTAACGGCATGACGCTGGGCGTCGGGGCAGGGCAGATGAGCCGCATCGACTCGGCCCGCATCGCTTCGATCAAGGCGCAGAACGCCGGCCTGTCGCTCAGCGGTTCGGCCGTGGCCTCGGATGCCTTCTTCCCGTTCCGTGACGGCCTCGACGTGGTCGTCGATGCGGGCGCGACTTGCGTCATCCACCCGGGCGGCTCGATGCGCGACCAGGAAGTGATCGACGCGGCGGATGAACGTGGCGTTGTCATGCTGTACACCGGGACCCGTCACTTCCGCCATTGATTTAGACTGATTGTTAAGCGAAGGGACGTAAGGTGGGCGGCTCTGCCGCCCACGCGTTCAACGTACCGGTGCTAATCGAATCGCGATTTGCATGGGCTGGTTGAACGCGTGGGCGGGGAACCCGCCCACCTTACGTCCCTTCGGCGTACGATAAGGTTGTATAAACACCAGCCCACCTGTGTTTTTACACAGTATTTTTCCCACGAACGTTGCTGGCCGGTATAACATTCGATAATGATTATCCTCGGCATCGACCCAGGCCTGCGCACCACCGGCTTTGGGGTTATTGAAAAACACGGCAGCAAACTGCGCTATATCGCCTCGGGCACCATCAAGACCGGACTGGAAGGCGCGTTGCCGCCGCGCCTGAAGATCATCCTCGACGGCGTGCGCGAAGTCGTCGCGACCTACCAGCCGAGCTGTGCCGCCATCGAAAAAGTGTTTGTGAACGTCAATCCGCAATCGACCCTGCTGCTCGGCCAGGCGCGCGGCGCGGCGATCAGCGCGCTGGTCGGCTTCGATCTCGATGTGGCCGAATATTCGCCGACCCAGATCAAGCAATCCGTCGTCGGCACCGGCAAGGCGGCGAAACCGCAAGTGCAGGACATGGTCTCGCGCCTCCTGAAACTGCCCGGCTTGCCCGGCAGCGACGCCGCCGATGCCCTGGGCGTGGCGATCTGCCATGCCCACAGCCACGATACGCTGGCGCTGGTGAATTCGCTGAGCCCGCAAAAGGCCGTGCTGCGCATGAAGAACGGTCGTCTCGTCTAAAAAAAAGAAAGGTCAACCATGATCGGTCGCATTTCCGGAATTCTGCTCGAAAAAACGCCGCCGCAATTGCTGGTCGATTGCAACGGCGTCGGCTACGAAGTCGACGTGCCGATGAGTACCTTCTACAACCTGCCGCACACGGGCGAAAAGGTGGTGCTGTTCACCCACCAGGCGATCCGCGAGGATGCGCACCTGCTGTTCGGCTTCGGCACGGCCAGCGAGCGTGCGCTGTTTCGCCAGCTGATCAAGATCACCGGCGTCGGCGCCCGCACCGCACTGTCCATCCTCTCGGGCATGACGGTGGCCGACCTGTCGCAGGCGGTCACGCTGCAGGAGTCGGGGCGCCTTGTAAAAATTCCGGGCATCGGCAAGAAGACGGCCGAGCGCCTGCTGCTGGAGCTGAAAGGCAAGATCGGCGCCGACATCGGCGTGGTCGGCGGCGCCCCGCGCGACGATACCCAGTCGGACGTGCTCAACGCGCTGCTGGCTTTGGGGTATTCTGACAAGGAAGCCCTGCTGGCGACCAAGAACCTGCCGGCCGGCTCGACCGTTTCCGACGGCATCAAGTTTGCGCTGAAGGCTTTGTCCAAGGCCTGAGCACCCGTATCACCGAGATAAACAATGAGCATCCAGACCGACAATTTCACCGAGCAGCGCGTGATCGATTCCGCGCCCGCCTCGCCCAACGAGGAGGCGATCGAGCGCGCCTTGCGCCCGAAGCAGCTCGACGAATACGTCGGCCAGGAAAAGATCCGCGACCAGCTCGAAATCTTCATCCACGCCGCCCGCAAACGGCGCGAGGCGCTGGACCACACGCTGCTGTTCGGTCCGCCGGGCCTCGGTAAAACCACGCTGGCCCACATCATCGCGCGCGAGATGGGCGTGAACCTGCGCCAGACCTCGGGCCCGGTGCTCGAGCGTCCGGGCGACCTGGCGGCCATTCTCACCAATCTCGAGCCGAACGACGTGCTGTTCATCGACGAGATCCACCGTTTATCTCCGGTGGTCGAGGAGATCCTGTACCCGGCGCTCGAGGACTACCAGATCGACATCGTGATCGGCGAAGGCCCGGCCGCGCGTTCCGTGAAACTCGACCTGCAGCCGTTTACGCTGGTCGGCGCCACCACGCGCGCCGGCATGCTGACCAACCCGCTGCGCGACCGCTTCGGCATTGTCGCCCGCCTCGAGTTCTATAACGTCGAGGAGCTGACCAAGATCGTGACCCGCAGCGCGGCCCTGCTGGAAGCGCCGATCAAGGAAGACGGTGCGCGCGAAGTCGCGATGCGCGCGCGCGGTACGCCTCGTATCGCCAACCGCCTGCTGCGCCGCGTGCGCGATTATGCGGAAGTGAAGGGCACCGGCGAGATCACGAAAGAGATGGCGGACCGCGCCCTGAAAATGCTCGACGTCGACTCGGTCGGCTTCGACGTCATGGACCGCAAACTGCTGGAAGCCGTGCTCTTCAAGTTCAACGGCGGCCCGGTCGGCATCGGCAACCTGGCGGCGGCGATCGGCGAAGCGGCCGACACCATCGAGGACGTGCTGGAACCGTATCTGATCCAGCAGGGCTACCTGCAGCGCACCCCCCGCGGCCGCATCGCCACCCCGGCGGCCTACCAGCACTTCGGCGTCGCCGCCCCGCGCATCAGCCCGACCGGCGACTTGTGGGACAACCTGCGTTGATGCAGATCTGGGTCGACGCCGACGCCTGTCCCGCCGTCATCAAGGACATCCTGTACCGGGTTGCCGAGCGCACGCAGATCCAGGTCACGCTGGTCGCGAACCAGCTGCTGCGCGTGCCCGGCTCGAAATTCATTCGTTCTGTGCAGGTGCCGAGCGGCGCCGACGTGGCCGATGCCGAAATCGTCGAGCGTCTGCAAGCCGGCGACCTGGTCGTCACCGGCGACATCCCGCTCGCGGCCCAGGTGCTGGAGAAGGGCGGCTACGCCCTGAACCCGCGCGGCGATTTTTATACCAAGGACACCATCGCCCAGCAGCTGACGATGCGCGCCTTCATGGAAGAGCTGCGCAGCGGCGGCGTCGACACCGGCGGCCCGGCCGCCTTCAGCCAGTCCGACCGCCAGCAATTCGCCAACGCGCTGGATCGCCATCTGGCCCGCCACCGCCCCAAGTCCGGCTGAGCGTGGCGACATAGAAATTGCCGATCTGCCATGATCCTCTTGAAACTTCAGGAGGAGCGGCATGTGGTGGCAACAGAGCTGGTTAACAGTACAGGCGGAATTCTCGGACCTGGGCGACGTCGAATCGCTGACCCGGCTTGCCGTGCGCATGCTGGTCGCGATCGTGCTGGGCGGCATCCTCGGCTATGAACGCGAATCGGTAGGCGCCTCTGCCGGCCTGCGCACCCACATGCTGGTCTCGCTGGGCTCGGCCCTGTTCGTGCTGATCCCGCTGCAAGCCGGCATGAAGATCGAAGACCTGTCGCGCGTGCTGCAGGGAATTACGGCCGGCATCGGCTTCCTCGGCGCCGGCGCCATCCTCAAGCAGAACAACAAGGGCGACATCCGCGGCCTGACCACGGCGGCCAGCGTCTGGCTCACAGCCGCGGTCGGCATCGCCGCGGGCATGGGACGCGAAGCGACGGCCGTGCTGAGCGCCGTGTTCGCGCTCGTGATCCTGGCGATCCTGCGGCCTTTGTCAAAGACCGAACCAGTCGAGCATGGTGCGTCCGACGCCGCTGATCGCCAACACGATCAACGTGAATACCGTGGTGAAGGCCAGCCACAGTAGGGCGAAGACGAAGGTCCCGAACACCAGCGAATTCTCCGCCGGGAAAATCGTCGAGATGTCCGGCTGGTCAGGGTGGTAGCGGATTCGGAAGCTCGGCATGTCGAGGACTCTTTGCCGCGTCTCTTCATGGACGCGGCGATTGTTGGAAGCCAGGTAGCCGATCGCCAGGTTGTCGCCGCTGTAGCGTACGCCTGCCACCGTGTACGAGTACTTGACCAGCACCTGGGACACGGGCGAGGTGCTCAGGGGCGGGCGACCGATGACGCATCGTTCCAGGCGTGCGGGAGCCGTCGGCCAGGTGCGTGCGCCCAGGCCGAGACGAATATCCCTCAGGCCCAGCTTCACGAGCAGGATGCCGATGGCATAGCACAGCAACAGGACGGCGCTCACGACGAGTGTGATCGGATTCATATCGGAATCAGTGTAGCTGGCATATTTCCAACAGGCATCAAATCACGACGGGCTCACGTTTCGCGCGAGCAAGCGCGCGCCACGTCCATCTCCCTTTGCTAGGATGCCCGTGAGAGGTGGATGTAGCGAGGCTATTTAATGTCGGGAAGCGCCCAGTCCGATCCGCGCGCGAATGCCTACCTGGCCGCGCGCGTCGATGATGCCCTCAAAATGCTCAGGACCGACGGGATGTCGCCTGCGCTCGAGTTCATGCAGCTCGTCGGCGTGCCGCGCACGGTGGCGTTGCGTGTCTTGTGCTCGCCGTCCCAGCAGAGAACGCGCGACCGCCGCCGCGCGCCACGTTAGCCGGCACGGCCGGTACGCAAGGAGAATCGCATGTTCAGTCTGGATGATTTCGGCAAGCTGCAATTCCTCGAAGGCCGCTGGAAAGGGCAAAGCGCCGACGGCAAGGATTTTTACGAGGAATACGACCGGCCGGACCAGCGCACTTTCCGTTCCCGCCGCTTCAATAGCGAAGCGTTCACCGACCATAGCGACGGCAGCACGATTTCGTTTTTGGACGGCGAAGTGCTGTCGACCTGGGGCGAATTCACCTGGCGCGCATCCGAGATCGGCGCCGCGCACGCCAGCTTCGCGCCGGTGCAGGCAGCCACCCAGTTCACCTGGCGCCGCATCGACGACCGTACCCTGGAAGCGCATCAGCGCTGGAGCACGGATGGCGGCGAGGAGCAGCAGCACACGATCCGCATGACGAAGGTGATCCAGATCGGCTAGTGCCCGACGCTTTTTGAAAACAGGTTAATCACCAACACACCGGCGATGATCAGGCCCAGCCCGATCAGGGCGGCCAGGTCGAGGCTTTGCTTGTAGACGATCCAGCTCACGATCGAGATCAGCACGATCCCCACGCCCGACCAGATCGCATACGCGATCCCCGTCGGCAGCACCTTCAAACTGAAGGTCAGCAGATAAAACGAGGCCGCATAGCAGACCACCGTGAGCACGCTCGGCCCCAGGCGCGTGAAATTCTCGGTCGCCTTCAGCGCCGTGGTGCCGATCACCTCGACCACGATGGCCAGGCCCAGGAAGAGGTAGCTTTGGTAGAGCGTCATAACTCATAAAGATAAAAAAAGCGGCCGCGCGGGCCGCTTGTGTGGGGCAGGCGCGGCTTACTGCTCGCGCTGCCAGACTTGCGAGCGGCCGAACATCGGCGCGCCGATATAGCCGCGCACTTCCAGCTTCTGGCCGCCGTCGCGCAGGGTGGCCTTGCTCTTGTAGACCTTGCCCTTGGCCGGATCGAGGATCTCGCCGCCGGTATATTCGTTGCCATCCTTCTTGAGGCCCGAGACGATCGTCAAGCCGATCATCGGCTGGTCCTTGCGCGAGTCGGTGCACGCGGTGCATTTCGGGTTCTGGTCTTCGTTCGGGCCGCGGAACAGCTTCTCGATCTTGCCCTGCAGGGCGCCGTTTTCCTCGGTAATGCGCACCAGGGCTTTCGGCTTGCCGGTTTCATCGTCGATGGTCTTCCAGACGCCGACCGGCGAATTATTCTGGGCCAGGGCGGCGGCACTGGTGAACAGCATGGTGGCCAGGAGGCCGGCTTTGATCAGGGGGCGCATGGTGATGTCTCCATTGTTGTGGTGTCGCTGGCCGCAGTGTAGCAAACCCTGTACGCAACTTGGCAATAAAAACGTTGCCGGATGTTTCAGGCGCCCGGCAGTTCGTGCCCGATCATGATGCGGTGGCCATCGACCGTGCGCAGGCCGAATTCGCGCATGTCCCAGGGTTCGCTTCTGAGCGGCTTGGTGATCTCGGTGCCGGCCGCAGCCACCCGCGCATATTCGGCATCGGCGTCCTCTACCACAAGGTAAGCAAAATACGAGTGAAAGCCTGTGTCCGCCACGGGCATCGCGTCGCGGCATTCGCCGGCCATGATGCGGCAGCCGTCGCGCACGAACATGCGCCAGCCCGGGTCGCCCATCTCGTGCACCGCGAAGCCGAGGGCGTCGCGATAGAAGGCGGCGGAACGTTCGAGGTCGTGGACTGCCAGCACGTACATGTGGTCGCGGATCATGCGGTCTCCTTCACTACAAGGATAAAAAAAACGCGGCCGGAGCCGCGTTTCGGATCAGGCCATTTTAGCCCGCAGCCAGCTCAGTTTACAATTTTGCCAGCTGCTCCTGCATCTTCGCCAGCGTCGCCGAGAAGTTCGCCACGCGTTCCTTCTCCTGCGCCACCACCGCGGCCGGCGCACGGGCGACAAAACTCTCGCTCGACAGCTTGCCGTTGGCCTTGGCGATCTCGCCTTCCAGGCGCGCGATCTCCTTCGAGAGGCGCTCGCGTTCGGCCTTGACGTCGATTTCGACCTTCAGCATCAGCTTGGTCGTGCCGACGATCGAGACGGCGGCCGGCGATTCCGGCAGCGCGTCGACGATCTGCACCTCGGCGAGCTTGCCGAGCGACTGGATGAAGGGCGCGAAGCCGGCCATGTTGGCGCGGTCCTCTTCGCTGCCCGGCTCGACGATCAGCGGCACGCGCACCGACGGCGACAGTTTCATCTCGCCGCGCAGGTTACGGGTGGCGTTGGTGAGATCCTTCAGCTGCGCCATCCAGGCTTCGGCACCTTCGTTGATCAGGGCTTCGTTGGCGACCGGGTAGGGCTGCAGCATGATCGAATCGCCGGTCTTGCCGGCCAGCGGCGCGATCGCCTGCCACAGCGCTTCGGTCACGAACGGAATCACCGGATGCGCCAGGCGCAGGATCACTTCCAGCACGCGCAGAAGCGTGTGGCGGGTGGCGCGCTGCTGCGCCTCGGTGCCCTGCTGGACCGAGACCTTGGCCACTTCCAGGTACCAGTCGCAGTACTCGTCCCAGACGAATTTATAGATGGCGCTGGCGATATTGTCGAAGCGGTAGTCGGCAAAGCCCTTCGCCACTTCCAGCTCGACGCGGTTCATCAGCGAGATGATCCAGCGGTCGGCCGGCGACAGGTCCGCTTCGTCCGGCTGGCCGCAGTCCTTGCCTTCCGTGTTCATCATCACGAAGCGGGTCGCGTTCCACAGCTTGTTGCAGAAGTTGCGGTAGCCCTCGGCGCGGCCCAGGTCGAAGTTGATGTTGCGGCCCAGGGAGGCGTAGCTGGCCATGGTGAAGCGGACGGCGTCGGTGCCGAAGGCCGGGATCCCGTTCGGGAACTCTTTACGCGTGGCTTTCGCGATCTTCTCGGCCGCGCGCGGGTCCATCAGGCCCGCGGTACGCTTGGCCACCAGCGACTCGACGTCGATGCCGTCGATCAGGTCGATCGGGTCGAGCGTATTGCCCTTCGACTTCGACATCTTCTGGCCCTGCGAATCGCGCACCAGGCCGTGCACGTACACGGTCTCGAACGGCACCTTGTTGGTGAAGTGCGCGGTCATCATGACCATGCGCGCGACCCAGAAGAAGATGATGTCGAAGCCGGTCACCAGCACGGACGACGGCAGGAACATCTTCATGTCCGGCGTCTCTTCCGGCCAGCCCATGGTCGAGAAGGGGACGAGGGCCGACGAGAACCAGGTGTCCAGCACGTCTTCGTCGCGGCGCAGTGCGCCCGTGATGCCTTGTGCGGCAGCCTTGGCCTTGGCTTCTTCCTCGTCGCGGGCGACGATGATGTTCCCGGCTTCGTCGAACCAGGCCGGGATGCGGTGGCCCCACCACAGCTGGCGCGAGATGCACCAGTCCTGGATGTTACCCAGCCACTGGTTGTAGGTCGTGCTCCAGTTCTCGGGCACGAACTTGATCTCGCCGCTGGCGACCTTTTCCAGGGCCACTTCGGTGATCGATTTGCCCGGATTGAAGGTGCCTTCCGGCGCCGGCTTGGTCATGGCGACGAACCACTGGTCGGTCAGCATCGGCTCGATGACGACGCCGGTACGGTCGCCGCGCGGGACCATCAGTTTATGGGGCTTGATCTGCTCGAGGAAACCTTGCGCTTCCAGGTCGGCCACGATCTGCTTGCGCGCGGCGAAGCGGTCCATGCCCTGGTACTGGCTTGGTGCGTTCTCGTTGATCTTGGCGTCGAGCGTCATGATCGTGATCGGCGCGAGGCCCGCGCGCTGGCCGACGGCGTAGTCGTTGAAGTCGTGCGCCGGCGTGATCTTCACGCAGCCGGTGCCGAACTCCTTGTCGACGTAGGAGTCGGCGATGACCGGGATCTCGCGGCCGGTCAGCGGCAATTTCAACATCTTGCCGTGCAGGTGCGTATAGCGCTCGTCGGTCGGATCGACCGCCACGGCCACGTCGCCCAGCATGGTTTCAGGACGGGTAGTCGCCACCGTCAGCGAGCCGGAGCCGTCCGCCAGCGGATAGCGGATGTACCACATCGAACCGTCTTCCTCGACCGAATCGACTTCCAGGTCGGAGACGGCGGTGCCCAGCACCGGGTCCCAGTTGACCAGGCGCTTGCCGCGGTAGATCAGGCCCTGCTCGTACAGGCGCACGAAGACTTCGGACACGACCTTCGAGCGCGTCTCGTCCATCGTGAAGTACTCGCGCTGCCAGTCGGGCGAGGCGCCCAGGCGGCGCATCTGGCCGGTGATGGTGTTGCCCGACTTTTCCTTCCACTCCCAGACCTTCTCGATGAAGGCGTCGCGGCCGAGGTCGTGGCGCGAGATCTTCTGGGCGTCGAGCTGGCGCTCGACCACGATCTGGGTCGCGATGCCGGCGTGGTCGGTGCCCGGAATCCAGGCGGTGTTATAGCCGCGCATGCGGTAGTAGCGCGTCAGGCCATCCATCACGGTCTGGTTGAAGGCATGGCCCATGTGCAGCGTGCCCGTCACGTTCGGCGGCGGCAGCTGGATGCTGAACGATGGTTTGTCGGCGTCGAGGGTGGCGGTGAAGTAACCGCGCTGTTCCCACTCGGCGCGCCAGTATTGCTCGATGTCGGCGGGCTCGAAAGACTTGGCTAATTCCATGATGTGATGGCGTTTGAATGTGCGAAAAGAGCCATTATAGAGGAGGAGGGAGGGGAAGCGGTCTTGCCGGGGATGCGAATTTTCGGCGGCCGTGGCGCTGTTGCGTGTTCCGTTATCGGTGTCTCGAATCCGCTTGGGCACAGAGTGCCCACCCTACGGAAGGAGCCAACTAATGGGGTTTCGTATGAACTTGCCAATAACGGTACCCGTAGGGTGGGCTCTCCGAGCCCACGCGGATTCGACCCCATGTACAGAGATTATTTGCTTGTCAATGCTACCGAAGCAGCTATAATCCGCTCGCTGCTACACGGCAGCACACGCTAGGGGTCCTGCGCACTGACGGTGCGCGGGTGAGAAATACCCTCTGAACCTGATCTGGATAATGCCAGCGAAGGGAAGCTTCCGAGACACGGTCGTGCGCACGCACGCCTGCATCTTCGGCCTCCTTTGCTGGCTCCTGCCCAAAGGAGCCACATGAATGCACGACTAGAGTTTGACGCCGCCACCGCCACGGTGGACACGGCCGCCATCGCATCCTTCCCGAATTCGACCAAGGTCTACATCGAAGGCAGCCGCCCCGACATCCGGGTGCCGATGCGTTCGATCGCGCAAAGCCCGACGCCCGACAGCTTCGGCGGCGAAGTCAATCCGCCGGTCTTCGTCTACGACACTTCCGGCCCTTATACCGACCCGGCCGCGCAGATCGACATCCGGCGCGGCCTGCCGGCCATGCGCCGCGACTGGATCGACGAGCGCGGCGATACCGAGGAGCTGCCCGGCCCCAGCTCCGCCTTTGGCGCCGAGCGCCTGCAGGATGCCAGCCTGGACGCGCTGCGCTTCGGGCTGCAAAGGAAACCGCGCCGCGCGAAGGAGGGCGCCAACGTCACGCAAATGCACTATGCGCGGCGCGGCATCGTCACGCCCGAGATGGAATTCGTGGCCCTGCGCGAAAACCTGCGCCGCAAGGAATACCTGGCGCAGCTGGAAGCGGGAGGGCCGCAGGGCCGGCGCATGGCCGAACTGCTCGGCCGCCAGCATCCGGGCCAGTCCTTCGGCGCCGCCATCCCGCCTGAAATCACGCCGGAATTCGTGCGCGAGGAAGTCGCACGCGGGCGCGCCATCATCCCGGCCAACATCAACCATCCGGAAAGCGAGCCGATGATCATCGGCCGCAACTTCCTCGTCAAGATCAACGCCAACATCGGCAACTCGGCCGTCACGTCCTCGATCGGCGAGGAAGTGGAAAAGATGACCTGGGCGATCCGCTGGGGCGCCGACAACGTGATGGACCTCTCCACCGGCAAGCACATCCACGAAACGCGCGAATGGATCGTGCGTAACAGCCCGGTGCCGATCGGTACGGTTCCCCTCTACCAGGCGCTGGAAAAGGTGAACGGCAAGGCCGAGGACCTCACCTGGGAGATCTACCGCGACACCCTGATCGAACAGGCCGAGCAGGGCGTCGACTATTTTACGATCCACGCCGGCGTGCGCCTGGCCTACGTGCCGATGACGGCCAAACGCCTGACCGGCATTGTCTCGCGCGGCGGTTCGATCATGGCGAAATGGTGCCTGGCGCATCACCGGGAATCCTTCCTCTACACGCACTTCGAGGACATCTGCGCCATCATGAAGGCTTACGACGTCGCCTTCAGCCTGGGCGACGGCCTGCGCCCCGGCTCGATCTACGACGCCAACGACGAAGCCCAGCTGGCCGAACTCGCGACCCTCGGCGAACTGACGCAGATTGCGTGGAAGCACGAGGTGCAGACCATGATCGAAGGGCCGGGCCACGTTCCGCTGCACCTGATCCGCGAGAACATGCGCCTGCAGCTCGATGGCTGCATGGAAGCGCCGTTCTACACGCTCGGCCCTTTGACCACCGACATCGCGCCGGGCTACGACCACATCACCTCCGGCATCGGCGCCGCCCACATCGGCTGGTTCGGCACCGCCATGCTGTGCTACGTGACGCCGAAGGAGCACCTTGGTTTGCCCGACAAGGCCGACGTCAAGGAAGGGATCATCACCTACAAGATCGCGGCCCACGCGGCCGACCTGGCCAAGGGCCACCCGGGTGCCCAGATCCGCGACAACGCCCTGTCCAAGGCGCGCTTCGAATTCCGCTGGGAAGACCAGTTCAACCTCGGCCTCGACCCGGACAGGGCGCGCGCCTTCCACGACGCCACGCTGCCGAAGGAATCGGCCAAGGTCGCGCACTTCTGCTCGATGTGCGGGCCGCATTTCTGCTCGATGAAGATCACCCAGGAAGTGCGCGCCTATGCGGACCAGGGCATGCGCGAAAAGGCGATCGAGTTCGTGCGCGGCGGCGCCAAGCTGTACCGCGAGGTATGAACATGCTCGACATTGAACTCAATGGCGCGGCCTATCGCCTGCCGGCGGGCCAGACCCTGGGCGACCTGGTGCGCGCGCTCGGCATCGAAGGGCAGGCCATGGCGCTGGCCGTCAACCGCGAAGTGGTGCGGCGCCAGGAATGGAGCGGACGGCTGCTGGCGCAGCGCGACCGCGTGGACATCGTGCGCGCCATCGGCGGCGGCTGAAAGGACAACATGAACGACAACCCACTTACTATCGCAGGCAAACAATATCGCTCGCGCCTGCTGGTCGGCAGCGGCAAGTACCGCAGCCTCGATGAAACCCGGGAAGCTACGCTGGCGGCCGAGGCCGAGATCGTGACGGTGGCGATCCGGCGCGTGAACATCGGCCAGGACCCGCATGCGCCCAGCCTGCTCGACGTGCTGCCGCCAAAGGATTTCACGATCCTGCCGAATACGGCTGGCTGCTACAACGCGCAGGATGCCGTCTACACGCTGCAAATGGCGCGCGAGCTGCTCGACGGGCACAAGCTGGTGAAGCTCGAAGTGCTGGGCGACGAGACGACGCTGTTCCCGCACATGCCGGAGACACTGAAGGCGGCGGAAGTCCTGGTGCGCGACGGCTTCGACGTGATGGTCTACTGCAGCGACGACCCGGTGCAGGCGCGCATCCTGCAGGACATCGGCTGCGTGGCCGTGATGCCGCTCGCGTCCCTGATCGGCTCCGGCATGGGCATCCTCAATCCGTGGAACCTGAGTCTGATCATCGAGCAGGCCAGGGTGCCGGTGCTGGTCGATGCCGGCGTCGGCACGGCATCGGATGCGGCCATCGCCATGGAGCTCGGCTGCGACGGCGTGCTGATGAATTCCGCGATCGCTCACGCGCGCGAGCCGGTGCGCATGGCGCGGGCGATGAAGCTGGCGGTGCAGGCCGGCCGTGAAGCTTACCTGGCCGGGCGCATGCCCAGGCGCTTCGCGGCCGCGCCGTCCTCGCCGGTCGAAGGACGCATCGCGTGACGGTTCCCTCGGTACTGGTCTTCGCCGGCCTCGACCCGGGCGGCGGCGCGGGCCTCGCGGCCGACGTGCTGGCGATCGCCGCCCAGGGCGCGCATGCGCTGCCCGTGGCGACCGCGCTCACGGTGCAGGACAACAACCGCGTGCACGCCGTGCATCCGGTGGACGCCGGGCTGGTGCTGCGGCAGGCCGAGGCCTTGCTGGCCCGCTGCCGCATCGGCGCCGTCAAGATCGGCATTCCGGGCAATCGCGAGAACGCGCAGGCGATCGCCGGCCTGCTGCGCCGCCTGCGCGCCATCGATCCAGATCTGCCGGTCGTGCTCGACCCGGTGCTGGCGAGCGGGGGCGGCGACGCGCTCGGTGCCGATGACCCGGTCGAGAGCCTGGCCGGGCTGCCGGCGCTGGCGACGATCGTGCTGCCGAACGAGCCGGAGGCATGCCACCTTGGCAGCCTTCCCTGTCCCCACCTCTTGATCACGGGCGGCCATGGCGACGGCCAGTTCGTCGTCAACCGCTGGTATCGCGGCGGCGAGCTGGCACGGCGCTGGCGCTGGCCGCGCCTGCCCGGCGACTACCACGGCAGCGGCTGCACGCTGGCGGCGGCGCTGGCGGGCCGCCTGGCGCTGGGGGAGGGCATGTTCGACGCCCTCGGCGCGGCCCAGGCCTATTGTCACGCGGCGCTGGCGCAGTCCTTCGCGATCGCACCCGGGCAGCGCATCCCGCGCCGCTTCTTACAACCCACACCTTGAGGAGCCCGCATGCGCGGCTTGTATCTTGTTACCCCGAACTGGGACGACACCGACCGGCTGCTGGCCGCCACCGAATCCGGCCTGCGCGGCGGCGCCGTGCTGGTTCAATACCGGCACAAGGACGCCGGCGATGCGCGGCGGCTGGAACAGGCCACGGCCTTGCTGGCGCTGTGCCGCCGCTACGGCCGGCGGCTGATCATTAACGATCACCTCGACCTGTGCATGCGCATCGACGCCGATGGCGTGCACCTGGGCGGGACGGACGACGCGCCGGCACTGGCGCGGCGCCTGCTGGGGCCCGGGAAGATCGTCGGCGCTTCCTGCTACGGCCAACTGGCGCTGGCGCACGCGGCCCAGGAAGCCGGCGCCAGCTACGCCGCCTTCGGCGGTTTTTATCCGTCTCCCGTAAAAAAATACGATTTTGTTACGGCGCCGTCGATCCTGGACACGGCACGCGCCGAACTGCGGTTGCCGCTGGTCGTCATCGGCGGCATGACGCCCGAGAACGCCGCACCGCTGGTGGCGCGCGGGGCGGACATGGTGGCGGCGATCACTAGCGTGTATGGCGACGCGGCTCCGGAAACGGCCGCGTGGCGCTTCGCGGCGTTGTTCCACACCTCGGCGCGCCGGTAAATCTCGTTGCAGGGGCGAGACAGATCAGACTTTAAGCGCTTTCCCCTATTTATTGCCATGCGGAAAAACTATAGAATCCCCGTATTCTATTCTCTGACCTCATCACTACCATGGACAACACATTGATGAACGATGGCGTGCTCGAAGCGCTCGCCTTCAAACTCGGCAACGAGGAATACGGCATCAAGATCCTGAAAGTTCAGGAAATCCGCGGCTACGAATCGGTCACCCGCATCGCCAGCGCGCCGGAACACGTCAAGGGCGTGGTCAACCTGCGCGGCACCATCGTGCCGATCGTCGACATGCGCATCAAGTTCAAGCTGGGCGAGCCGACCTACAACCAGTTCACCGTCGTGATCATCCTGAACATCCAGGACCGCGTGGTGGGCATGGTGGTCGATTCGGTGTCCGACGTGATTTCCTTGACCGCCGACCAGATCAAGCCGGCCCCGGACATGGGCGGCGCCCTGAACACCGACTACCTGGTCGGCCTGGGCACGGTCGACGAGCGCATGATCATCCTGGTCGACATCGACCGCCTGATGTCGTCCGAAGAGATGGGCGTCATCGAGAGCATCGCCGCGTAAGCCGCCTTGTTCCATCCGAAACCCGCCCGCGTGGCGGGTTTTTTCATGGGCCGGGCGGGCGTGCGTGCCCCCGCGCCGCTTGTGCCTACAATAGCGCCATCGCAAATCCAACAAGAGAATTCGATGCGCTTGCTTCGCCTGCTCGTCCGTACCCGCCGCCACCCGTCCGCTATCCTGCTGCTGGCCCAGCTGCTGGGGATGTTGCTGTATCCCTTTCTTGAACGCACCCACTACGGCCACGTCGCCTTCAATGCCTTCGGCATCGTGATCCTGACCTTCACCATCCGCATGGTGCGGCGCACGCCGGGCCACACCTGGCTCAGCGTGGCCATGGCCGTGCCCATCATCGCGCTGCTGTCGGCCCAGATGTTCCTCAACCTGCCCGTGCTGCAGGCCTGGGCGTCCGGCCTGGAGGCGCTGTTCTACTTCTATGCCGCCGGCAGCCTGATCGCCTACATGATGGCCGACCGCCACGTCACCACCGACGAGCTGTACGCCGCCGGCGCGACCTTCACGCTGCTGGCCTGGGGTTTTACGCACCTGTACCTGGTGGTGCAGGCGCTGGCTCCCGGATCGTTCGCAGCCGCCGTGAACCCCGAACTGCCGCGCACCTGGACCGAGCTGAATTACCTCAGCTTCGCGCTGCTGTCCTCCACCGGCATCGGCGACGTCATCCCGCTGACCGTGCACGCACGCGCGCTGGCGAGCATCGAGATGTTCGTCGGGCTGATGTACCTTGCCTCGGTGGTCGCGCGCCTGATCGGCTTGACGATGCAGCCGTCGAAATAAACATGTTATGTGCGCCAACCGTTAACCGTGGCGCACCGTAGGGTGGGCACTTGTGCCCACGCGTCATGGCACGATAGATCAGTCGAGCATTACGCCGCAGGGTTTCAACCGGTGATCTTGATCGGCTTGACGATGCAGCCGTCGAAGTAGGGTGGAGTCCCGACTCCACGCGGTTCACGGCCGGCAAACCCGGGACGTGGAATCGGGCCGCGTGGTTTCCACCGATGAAAACGCGTGGAGTCAGGACTCCACCCTACAAAAAAAAGGACGCCGAATCGGCGTCCTTTCTCGTTACAGCTTAGAGCAGCTTAGTTACCGCAGCCCAGCGACTTGATGCGGTCGTAGGCAGCCTTGGCTTGCACCAGGCCATAGCCGTACTTGGTATCGCGGCCGGCGGTACCCAGGTCTTGCGCGCTCTTGCCGAGCGAGCTGCGGATCTGGACGGCGGTACAGGTCGGGAAGTAGCTCCACACCAGCGCGGCGACGGCCGACACGTGCGGCGTTGCCATCGAGGTGCCGTCGTAGTAGGCGTAGTTCGATGCCTTGATGCCGACGGTGGCGCTCTGGCCCAGTTGCAGCTTCATCGCCGCGCCATCGGTGTCGGTTGCGGTGACCGACGGGATGTTGGTCACGGTGGTGCCCAGCGTGCCGCCGAAGGCGCCTGCCACGTTGTTGTACACAACGGCGCCGACGCCGCCGCTGTTCTGGCAGTTCGAGACCTTGACCGCGAAGTCGACCGTGCCGCGCTGGATCAGGCAAACCTTGCCCGAGACGGCGGTGTTGACCTTGTCGCCGATGCCGAAGTCGGCCAGCGGCGCGGTCGCGGTTTTCACAGGCGAGCCTTCCATCGCGCCCGGTGCGTAGGTCGACGAACCAACCGTCAGGACGGCTTCCTGGCCGACGCCGGTCGGCACGGTCGACAGCACGCCGACGCCAGGACCTGCCAGTTCGACCTTGCTGTTGTACTGCGAGAAGGTCGCCCACTGCTTGTTCTCGTCGATGGCGGCGACCGAGACCACGCTGGCGTAGCCGGCAGGGTAGGAAGCGCGGGTGTTGCCGTCGTTACCGGCAGCGGCGATGGAGAGGATGCCGGCGGCTTCCAGCGAAGCGAAGGTGTTCTTCTCGGTGTTGTTCGAGATCGAACCGCCCAGCGACATCGAGATCACGTTGGCGCCTGCGGCCTTGCACTTGTTGGCCGCCGAGGACAGGGTCGACGAATAGGCCCAGGCGTCCGGACCGAAGACCTTGACGATGTGGATCTTGAGCTGCTTGTTCGGATTGACGCCGACCACGCCGACGCCGCTGTTGTTGATTGCGGCGATGGTGCCGGCCACGTGGGTGCCGTGGTGGTTTTCGTCGGTGTACCACCAGCCGGTGCCGCTGTCGTATTCGCCGGTCAGGTTGTTGCCCGACAGGTCTTCATGGTTACGGTCGATGCCCGAGTCGATGATGCAGACCTTGCGGTTGGCGGCGAGCGAATCGCTCAGTTGGTCGGCCTGGACCATCTTGATGCCGTACGGGACCAGCTGGCCGCTCGTGTACGGGGTACCGGTCGATGGCGAGGTCAGCGCCAGCGGGTAGCGCTTGGCGTCTTCTTCGATGTATTCGACGTTCGGGTTGTTTTCCAGGCCCTTCAGGGCTGCACGTGGCACTTCGATGGCCATCGCGTTTGCGCCGAAGATTTCGTGCTTGACCGCGCCCTTGGCAGCGGCGACGACGCCTTTCATGGCCGCTTTCGCGCCCGGCTTGAATGCAACGATGACACGGGTGGTATCCGGCTCTGCCGCCATGGCGGAATTGCACAGGATGCTGGCCGCCGCAGCGGTCAGGCACAGGCTAAGGATCTTGCTGGAGGTACGTTGAATCATTTTTTTACTTCTCCGTATAAAAGCCTATCGAAATGCCGCGATTCTTTGCTCGCGTGCACGTTTTTTATAAAACGATTTGTTCGCCGTGTTGACGGCTGAGTCAGTGTAGGCAGGAAATGTGCGTATTTGCAATTGTGAAATCAATCGTGCTCAGCTATGTTGTTTTGTGCATATGTGCCCGATTGAAAAACTGTATAAACGGATCGGATCGGTGGTATATTTTTGGCCCCTGCTCATGTGCAGATGCAGCAATTTGCATGGTGCATAGGCGACCTTGTTTTCCTGCTCTTGGTATGATGGCAAATCCATCTCAAGTAACAGGAACCATTCATGAAAACCAAGGCAGCGATTGCATGGAAGGCGGGTCAACCGCTGACGATCGAAGAAGTCGAGCTCGAAGGCCCGAAGGCCGGCGAGGTCCTGGTCGAAGTCAAGGCCACCGGCATTTGCCACACCGATTACTACACGCTGTCCGGCGCCGATCCGGAAGGCCTGTTCCCGGCCATCCTCGGCCATGAAGGCGCGGGCGTCGTCGTCGACGTCGGTCCCGGCGTCACCAGCCTCAGGAAGGACGACCACGTCATTCCGCTCTACACGCCGGAATGCCGCCAATGCAAATTCTGCCTCTCGCAGAAGACCAACCTGTGCCAGGCGATCCGCTCGACCCAGGGCCGCGGCCTGATGCCCGACGCGACCTCGCGCTTCTCGCTCGACGGCCAGCCGATCTACCACTACATGGGAACCTCGACCTTCTCGAACTACATCGTGGTGCCGGAAATCGCGCTCGCGAAAGTCCGCAACGATGCGCCCTTCGACAAGATCTGCTACATCGGCTGCGGCGTCACCACCGGCATCGGCGCCGTGATCTTCACCGCCAAGGTGGAAGCGGGCGCCAACGTCGTCGTGTTCGGCCTGGGCGGCATCGGCCTGAACGTGATCCAGGCGGCGAAGATGGTGGGTGCGGATAAAATCATCGGCGTCGACATCAACCCGGCGCGCGAAGCCATGGCGCGCAAGTTCGGCATGACCCACTTCGTCAATCCGAAGGAAGTGCAGAACGTGGTGGACACGATCGTCCAGATCACCGACGGCGGCGCCGACTACTCCTTCGAGTGCATCGGCAACGTCAACACCATGCGCCAGGCGCTCGAGTGCTGCCACAAGGGCTGGGGACAGTCGATCATCATCGGCGTGGCCGAAGCCGGCGCCGAGATCTCGACCCGTCCGTTCCAGCTGGTGACCGGCCGCGAATGGAAGGGCTCCGCTTTCGGCGGCGCGCGCGGCCGCACCGACGTGCCGAAGATCGTCGACTGGTACATGGAAAACAAGATCAACATCGACGACCTGATCACCCACCACCTGCCGCTCGAACGCATCAACGAAGGGTTTGACCTGATGAAGTCGGGCGAGTCGATCCGCTCGGTCGTGGTGTACTAAGCCGGTTTTTCTGTCGCCTGTTCCGCGAAAGCGACGGTTCGTCGCATGAAGCGGGCAGGCGGCGTTCGGTTCTCCTACAGTGGCTCCATCGTCAATCGACTTGTGGAGTCCACCATGCCAGCACGTTTTCCCTTTTCTTCCCGCCGCATCAGGCACGCCCTCCTGCTGAGCGCCGCCGCTGCCGCCTGCGCCGCGCCACTGCTTGCCGTGCACGCCGAGCCAACCCCGAACGGCCTGCACAAGGTGCGCAACATCCACCGTCTCGAGAGCGGCGAGCCCTACGCCCTGGTGCGCGCCGACTCGCGCATGAGCATGACCGGCAATAACGTCAGCAGCGAGCAGCTGGAAGCCCTCAAGGGCAGCGTGCAGGGCGAATTCTTCTGGTTCCGCAAGGACGGCAAGGAGTACATCGTGCAGGACGCCGCGACGCTGGCGCGCGTGCGCCAGGCCTGGGCGCCGATGGAAAAGACCGGTGCCGAGATGGAAAAACACGGTCAGGAGATGGGCCGCCACGGCAAGGCCATGGGCGACTACGGCAGCGAGATGGCGCTGGCCGCCGCCACGCTGAACAAGGCGAAGATGGAAGCCATCGGCAAGCAGATGGAAGAAGCGGGCAAGCCGATGGAAGCGATCGGCAAGCAAATGGAAGCGCTGGGCGAGCGCATGGAAGCGCAGCAGAAGGATGCCGACAAGGCGACGCGCGGGATCATCGACGAATCGGTCGCCAGCGGCGTGGCACGTCCCGCACCGAAGCGCAGTTAAGTAGGGTGGGCACTCTGTGCCCACGCGGTTTCACCGCCGGAATACCTGCAACGTTAATCGAGGCCGCGTATTTTCATGCGGTGAACCGCGTGGGCTCGGAGAGCCCACCCTACGTTACATCACCGCCAACGATTCACATCCGCCAAATCATTTCGCTTGCGCCGGCACGAACTCCTCCATCACCGCCTTGCGCAGCAGCTTCGGCGGCACCAGACCCTGCGCCAGCACGAAGTCGTTGAACTTCTGGCGATCGAACTTGCCGCGCAGCGCCACCTCGGCGGCCTGGCGCGTTTCCATCAGGCGCTGGTAGCCGTAGAAGTAGGAGGTCGCCTGGCCCGGCGCGCGGAAGGTGTAGCGCTGCATCTCCTGGGTCGCCATGCCTTCCGACAGGCCGACGTCGCGCATCAGGAAGTTCTTCACGCCGTCCGGGGTGATCTCGCCCAGGTTCACCATCGGATCGAGGAAAGCGCGCGCGGCGCGCATGGCGCGGGCCTGGAGCGCGAACAGCTGGCCATCCAAGGGCTCGTAAGGCTGCATCTCGGCTTCCGCATACAGGGCCCAGCCTTCGACGTTGACGCTGTTGAAGGCGAACACCGCGCGCGCGGTCGAGACGCCGGTTTCGATCATCTTCGCGAACTGCAGCTCGTGGCCCGGACGCGCCTCGTGCGCCGTGATCGACCAGGTGCCCGACTGGTGCGTGAAGTCGTCGAACACCAGGCGCTTGCCGCTGGCGTCGGGCGGCATGCCGGTGGTGAGCACGAATTCGCCATACTCTCCCGTGTTGCCGATCAGGCGCGGAGGGCTCATGTGCGGCGCCGGGCTGGCCGCGTTCTCGGCCATCGTCGCCAGGCGGATCACGGCCTTGCGCGACGGGAGCGTGACGATCTGCTGTTCGCGCACCGCCGATTCGATGGCCGCCAGGCGCTCGGCGTACAGCGGCATCACTTGGTCGAGCGGGATCTGCTGCTTCTTGAGTTCCGCCATCACGACGCGGTAGTCGGCATCCTTGAAGCCGCGTTCCTTGGCGATCAGGTTCGCCGTGATCTGCATCTGGTTGCGGATTTCCGCGAACGAGGTCAGGGCCTTCGAGATCATCTCCTGCGGGCCGATGTCGACGCCGAAGTTTTTCAGGTTGTCGGCATAGACTTCCGGCGGCAGGCGGTGGTCCGCACGCGCACGCGGCAGCATCTCGGTTTTCAGGCGCGCGTTGTAGGCGGTCAGCTGCTTTTCCAGCGCGTCGAAGCGGCTTTCCCAGCCTTTCAATTCGCTTTTCGCCAGCAGCTCGCGCATGCCCTTCAACAGGGTCGGGCCGTCGTTGAGCGCCTGTTCGAGTTCGCCCTTGTAGGGGCCGAGCAGGTTCTTGTTCGCCTTCAGGCGTTCCTGCAGGCGCTCGTGCGCCAGGTCCGTGATCGGACGATAGCCCTTGGCCAGGCCGGCGTATTTGTCGAGCCGCACGAGCAGGGTCTGCTGGCGTTCTTTGGGGATGCGCGGATCGAGCGTCGCGCGCACGACGCCGAAGATCATTCCGGTCAGGTCGTCGAAGGGCATGAAGTACTTGCGCTGCAGCGCGTTGGTCTTCAGTTGATCGTTCGCCTTGTCGATCAGGATTTGCAGATCCTGCTTCACCTTCGAATCCGTTTCAGTACGCATGCGCTTCTGCAGGTCGGCAATCGCCGCGCGCAGGTCGCGGTTGTTGGCTTCGAACTGGTCGCGCGACATGTCCGTGATCTGCTCGTCGTAGCCGTCCACGCCGAGCGTGCTGGCGCTTTCGGGCGAATACTTCGCCAGCACCTTCAGCAGCACCTTGGCGTTGTCGTTGCTTTTCGTGACCCAGGCGGGTTCGGCGGCGAAGGCCGGCAGCGCGAGGGCGGCGGCCAGCAGCGTGGAGAGGACGGTCTTGGCGAGAGGACGGGGAGTCGGCATTGCATTCCTTGTTAAGCGTTGACGAAAGAAGGGCGGTTGAATTCTACCCGCGCGCGTGAGCTAGCTGAAACAAGACGTTACCAAATCTTTACGCTTGTTAAGAAATTCTGATGATAGTCCCATGCGACAATCATGGTCGACCAAACTCTGCATTGCCGACGCCTTTTCATGCCTGCCCACGCTAATTCCGCTCTCCCTGACTCCCGTCCCTTCGTGAAAACCGCGATCGCCCTCGGCGCGCTGCTGGCCTGCGTCTCGGCTGCCGCGCAGGAGACCAGCCCGACACCGCCGGCAGCTGCCGCAGCGCCTGTGACCGGACAAAACCAGGCGAGCGCGGATAGCCCGGCCACCGTGACCGTCACCACCAAGCGCAACGCGAACCGCATCGACCGCCAGGTCTACGACGTCAAGGCCGACCCGGCCAGTTCGAACGACACGGTGGCCGACACCCTGAACAAGGTACCTTCGGTCGCGGTCGATGCCGATGGCGGAATCACCCTGCGCGGCAAGAGCAATGTCCAGGTCTATATCGACGGCAAGCCCTCGGCCATGATGCAGGGCGATAACCGCGCGGCCGCGATCAATGCGCTGCCGGCGGCGGACCTGGAATCGGTCGAGGTCATCAACAATCCCGGCGCCCAGTTCGGCAACGAAGGCGGCGGCGGTCCGATCCTGAACCTGGTGATGCGGCGCGAACGCACGCCGGGCGGCTTCGCCTCCGTGAACGCGAACGCCGGCACCGAGGGCCGATTCAACGTCAACAGCTTCGGCAGCTACACGACGGGACGCATGAGCGTGCAGGGCGGCGTGTTCGGCCGCCGCGACAAGCGCGAGTCGAGCGGCGAAACGGTGCGCGAACGGATCGACCCGGTCAGCGGCGGCGTCGCGCGCAGCACCTCGGCATCGAACAGCGACACCGAAAACAATACTGTCGGCATGACGGGCAACTTCAGCTACAACCTCGGCGAAAAGGATGTGATCGCCGCCAGCGTGATGGCCTCGGGCACCGACAGCGATACCGTCTCCAGCGAACGCTACCAGGGCACGAATGCCGCCGGCATCGCCGAGAGCGATTACCTGCGCCAGGCCACGCGCGACGGCCGCAACCGCAACTACAGCCTCTCCACGCGCTTCGACCACAAGGGCGATACGCAGGGCGAAAACTTCAAGATGGACCTGCGCGTCTCCGGCGCCACGAACGAAGGCGACCTGCGCAATGCCACCGGCTACACGGTGCGGCCCGTCACCGCCCAGGGCGCGCTGACCCGCCAGAACAACGAGACCGAGAACCGCATCGTCGACTTCACCGGCGACTACGAGCTGCCGGTAGAAAACGGCATGTTCAGGACCGGCTACAAACTGGCGCGCACCAGCAGCGTGTTCGACAATGCCTACCTCGACATCGACGAGGCGACGCTGGCCGAGCGCCTCAACACCGGCCGCACGAACCGCTTCGAGCTCGACGAAACGACGGCCGCGCTGTACGCCTCCTACCAGTGGCGCATCAACAGCGACTGGAGCGTGCAGGGCGGCCTGCGCGCCGAGTACACGGACGTCGACATGTTCCAGGCGACGACGAATATCCGCGCCGGCAACAGCTACCTGGACGCGATCCCGAGCGCCTTCGTCACCTATGGTTTGTCCGACGACACCACGCTGCGCCTGAACTACGCGCACCGCATCCGCCGCCCCGGCGCCGGCGACCTGAACCCCTTCGTGGTCTACCGCGACGAGTTCAACGTCTCCTCGGGCAATCCGGACCTGCGCCCGAGCGATTCCGACTCGCTCGAACTGGGCGTCGAGACCAAGCTGGGCAAGGTGGACACGACGGTTCGCCTGTACGCGCGCCGCGATACCGACCTGATCAACGAGCGCCGCGTTTTCCTTGCGAATAACGTCCTGCTGACGACCAAGGAAAACGCCGGCAGCAGCAATTCGGGCGGCCTGGAATTCACCTTCGGCGGCAAGGTCACCGACAAGCTGAGCATCAACGCCAGCGGCAATCTGGCCTATTCCGAACAGGACGTGCTGGGCAGCGCCAGCGAGGACAAGCGCACCGCGACTTCGCTCAGCGGCCGCGCCCGCATCGGCTACCAGTACGACCGCAACAACACTTTCCAGCTGATGCTCAACGCCCAGGGTAAAACCCTGTTCGGCGAGGGTTACCGGCAGCCGACCCGCACCGCCGATTTCACGTACCGCCACAACCTGACGCCGGCGCTGTCGCTGGTGCTGAATGTGAACGACCTGTTCGATTCGTCGAAGATCGAGACGGTTACCGAAACCGACCTCCTGCGCGAGTACAGCATCCGGCGCAACAATGGCCGCACCTTCACGGTTGGCCTGTCCTATCGTTTCGGCAGCTTCGGCAACAACGGCCAGCGACCGATGCGTCCGGGCGGCCCGGGGATGGGGCCGGGCATGGGCCCTGGACCGGGCGGCTTCGGCGGAGGCGGCGGACCGGGCCGCTGATCGGCGGGAGCGGAGCGCCTGGGAAATCGCCTCTGTGCCAGACTTGGGCATCGAACCGATGCCCAAGGAGGACAGCATGACGAACGAAAACACGCAATCGCGGCAGGGGCTGCAGGATGACCAGGCTGCGCAGCCGCAGCAGTCTCAGCAGCAATCTCAGCAGGAGCAGAACAAGCAGTCCGCTGCGGACTCTTTCGATGCCTTGGCCAATAAGAAGCCGGAAGAACTGACCCCGGAAGAATTGCGCCTGATGGCGGATACGATGCCGGGCGAAGGGCCGGGCGACTAAGCCTTGATTAACGCGGCTGCAGCGCAATCACGGCCATCCCGGCCAGCGCCAGCGCCGCGCCGGCCGCATCCCAGCGGCTGAGGTGGATGCCATCCACGAAACGCAGCCACAGCAAGGCCACCGCGATGTACATCCCTCCGTAGGCCGCATAGGTGCGGCCGGCCGCCGTCGGGTGCAGGGTCAGCAGCCAGGCGAACAGGGCCAGCGAAGCTGCTGCAGGCAACAGCAGCCACACTGGCTTGTTCTGTTTCAGCACCAGCCAGGGCAGGTAGCAGCCGACGATTTCGGCGAGGGCGGTGAGGGCGAAGAGGGCGGTAAAACGGATCAGGTCCGGCATCCAGGTCAGCTTTCAGGGTCGTAGTAAAACTCGCGCAACTCCTGCGCACAGCGGCAGGCTGCGGCGAGCTTGGCCGCCCATTGTACGGCCACCTCCCTGGACGGAAGCTCGAGCACGCAAAAACCGCCATCGAGCTCTCTGGTTTCGCGGTAGGTCTCGCTTGTGCAGCTGCCGTCCGCTGCGACCATGACGGAGGGGACCTCGCTGTTGATTCCGCCGCCAAAGACGTAGACGCCGGCAGCCTTGGCTTCGCGGATCACGGCACGGGACGCGTCGCTGACAGCGGGCATGTCCTCGGCCGGGACATCCATGGCACTTGCAGGGAAAGAAATAAGAAATTTGGTCATGATTCGATGTCAGGTTGTGTCAGCTGTTGGCTTATCTCGAATGTTGGCAACCGACCCAAAGCGGTCATCGCATCGTGACTAGGACCGGCGCGAATCTGCCGACGGATGTGATCTTGTTGGGACGTACTCAGCAAGGAACGCGTCAATCAATGGCCTTGTGTATTTGACCTCTGGATCAGTACCGGGCGGATCAGTCTTTCGGTAATATTCTCCGGCGTCAAACGCCAAATAGACCGCGTTCGTTGCAGGCGGAATAGTTCGGTCGTAATCGGCCCAAAACTCTTCGGAAACGCAGGCCACCCAAAGGGCATTCATGACCGCGTCTGCTACCTCAAAATCTATTTCATTGGCAGAGTATCGCGACGCTACGACATAGGAGAGATGATCAAGCAGATCGGGGGCACTCCGTCCAGACTGAATCGCTGCATCCTGCAACAGCGCGTACGGGACGCATCCTTTCAATGCAGCCTCGAAAAGCCTCGTCTCAGATGATAAGTGCGTCATGTTCTATGTTGTTCATTGGTAGTCATTCCGACGTCTGCCCTTGGCCGGTTGCAGACGCTGGTAGCGTCCGCTTCGACCCAAAGCGGACCTATCGAAATGAACTGTTTTCGCCCGCATCAAGCCGAGTTCCACAGCAAAAACATGATCGAGACGACGACGGAACCGAAGATCCAGTAGCCGAGCTTCTCGGACTTCGACATCTCAGCGTATCTTTCATCACGTGTTTTTGTGAACAATTCTTTTACTAACCGTCGCTGTGTCTTCTTCATTTCCTCGCCCGGCTTTTGACCGTCTTCTCCTGGCCGATTGCAGCCGTCAGAATCGCTCAGTGTACGAAGTAGTTGCCTTCAGAGCAAGTACGAGGCCTATCTATCTGCCTTGCTTCCATACATCTCCCAGCTTGAACTCCAACTGACTAATATTGCTTTAGCAATATTTGTATGTCAGCATGGAGAATCACTTTTCGCGGAAATCCATCCATGCGCCAGATCACCCGTCTCGCCTTCGCCAGCGCGCTCCTGTGCAGCGCTGCCTTCGCCACCGCCCAGACCACCGAACCGGAACGCCCGGCCACCACCTTCCCCTACACGCCCGGCCTCGACGTCAGCGCGATGGACAAGAGCGCCGACCCCTGCGTCGATTTCTATCAGTACGCCTGCGGCGGCTGGATGAAGAACAATCCGGTGCCCGCCGACCAGGCGCGCTGGTCGGTGTACAGCAAGCTGGCGCAGGACAACCAGCGCTACCTGTGGGGCATTCTCGACGGCCTGGCGAAGCAGAAGGAAGGCCGCAGCGTCACCCAGCAAAAGATCGGTGACTACTTCGGCGCCTGCATGGACGAGGGCGCGATCGCCAAGCGCGGCGCCGAGCCGCTGGCGCCGTTCCTGAACCAGATCGAAAGCATGGCCTCGACGCGCGAACTGCCGCGCGTGCTGGCCGGGCTGCAGCTGGCGCTCTCGAGCGAAGCCTTCTTCTTCGGCTTCAGCTCGAACCAGGACTTCGGCGATTCTACCCGCGTGATCGCGTTCGCCAGCGGCGGCGGCCTCGGCTTGCCGGACCGCGACTACTACCTGAAGACCGACAAGCGCTCCAAAGACATCCGCGACAAATACGAAGCCCACATCCGCACCATGTTCGGCCTGATCGGCGAGTCGCCGGAAGTGGCGAAGCGTTCGGCTGCGACTGTGATGCGTCTCGAGACCGCGCTGGCCCAGGCTTCGCTGACGCGCGTCGACAAGCGTGACCCCTATAAGCTGTTCCACAAGACCGACCTGAAAGGCCTGCAGGCGATGACGCCGGTTTTCGATTGGAAGACCTATCTTGCTGCTCTCGGCCAGCCTGGCCTGAAGAACTTCAACGTCACCGAACCGAAGTTCATGAAGGCCTTCGGCAAGCAGCTGCGCAGCAACGATCTCGCTGCGATCAAGACCTATCTGCGCTGGCATGTGATGAAGGAAATGTCGCCGGTGCTGGCGCCGCAATTCGACCAGCCGCACTTCGCCTTCTTCAGCCAGACCCTGCGCGGCGTCGAGAAGCAGCCGCCGCGCTGGAAGCGTTGCGTGCAGCTGGTCGACGCCCAGCTGGGCGAAGCACTGGGCCAGGAATTCGTCAGCCGCGCGTTTTCTCCCGAGCTGAAGGCGAAGTCGCTGCACATGACGCGCCAGGTCGAGGAAGCCATGGCCAAGGACATCGATTCGCTCGCCTGGATGAGCCCGGACACCAAGAAGCGCGCCCATGAAAAGCTCGACGCCATCGTCAACAAGATCGGCTATCCGGACACCTGGCGCGACTATTCGGCTTTCGAGGTGCGTCCGAACGATTTCACCGGCAACGCGATTCGCGGCACGCAGTTCGAAAACCGGAGGCAACTGGCCAAGATCGGCAAGCCGCTGGACCGCAGCGAGTGGTTGATGACGCCGCCGACGGTGAACGCCTATTTCAATCCGCAGATGAACGACATCAATTTCCCGGCCGGCGTGCTGCAGCCGCCGCTGTTCGATCCGAAGATGGACGATGCGCCGGGCTATGGCAACACGGGCGGCACCATCGGTCACGAGTTGACGCACGCCTTCGATGACGAGGGCCGTCAGTTCGATGCGAAGGGGAATCTGAAGGATTGGTGGACCAAGAAGGACGCCAAGGAATTCACCGACCGCGCCCAATGCATCGTCGACCAGTACGCGGGCTACACGGTGGTGGACGACATCAAGATCAACAGCAAGCTGACCCTGGGCGAGGACGTGGCCGATCTCGGCGGCCTGATCCTCGGCTGGATGGCGTGGAAGACGCAGATGGCGAGCATGCCGCAGCAGGCGCAAGCGCCGCGTGACGGGCTGACGCCGGAGCAGCGCTTCTTCGTCGGCTATGCGCAGTGGGCTTGCGAAAACGATCGTCCGGAAAACCTGCGCGTGACGGCGATGACCGATCCTCACTCGCCGGGCAAGTACCGGGTGAATGGTGTCGTGGTCAACATGCCGGAGTTCGAGAAGGCGTTTGCGTGCAAGCCGGGGCAGCCGATGGCTGCGGTGAAGCGTTGCCGGGTTTGGTAAGCCTGCGTTGTTGAACGCGTGGGCGGCAAGCCGCCCACCTTACGTCCTGCTGCGATTGCCAACGTTATTCTCCGGGATGTAGGGTGGGCGGGGGATTTAGTCTGGGGGACTAAATCCCGCCCACGCGTTCAACCAGCATCAGAACAGCCTCGGCGCCGAAAAATAATAAGCCCGCGAGCCAGAACTGGCCTGCGGGCTTTTTCAGCCGTGCATGCGCTTAGTGCTGGTCGATCTTGCCACGCCACGAGCCCGTTTCGGCGCCGCGCTTCTCCAGCATTTCCTTGTAGTTCTGCAGGTTCGCACGGGTTTCCATGCGGACCGCACCGAAGGCGTCGCCGATGGCTTCCAGCGCGCCGTCCGGCTGGTAATCCATCTGCAGGGTCACGCGGGTGACGTTGTCCGAGATTTTATGGAAGGTCACCACGCCGGCATTCTGCACGCCGCCGATGCTGCGCCAGGCGATGCGTTTATCCGGGATCTGCTCGGTGATTTCCGCATCCCATTCCTTGTCTTCGCCGGCGATGTTCGCCTTCCAGTGCAGACGCTTGTCGTCCAACTGGCGGATTTCCTTGACGCTCTTCATGAATTGCGGGAAGTCCTCGAACTGGGTGAACTGGTTGTAGGCGGTGCGCAGTGGCACGTTCACTTCGATGGCTTCGATGATCGACGAGTCGCCATTCTGGGTGCGGCTCTTTTTCATTTGCTTCGACAGCATCATTCCGCCAACGGCCAGCGCGGCGACAGTCACGACTCGGTTCAGCATAGGTTTCTCCTTTAGTAACAGCGACAGAGGGGCACGCGCAGTCACGCGTATTTGTCGTTAAGTTAAGCGAATTTCTGAACAGGCGGCGCGCGGGAGGCTTATCGGCTTTTACTGCTGAGTTAAATGAAGATATTGTGAGATAGGGTGTGGTTGTAAATTTTTGACCGGAAATTGCTCATGCTTTGCACATATAAAATTGACGGATTCAAGGATATGGCAGCGTTACAACAAGTACGTCCTAGTGTCAGCACGCACGCTGTCAAATGCACTGGGAATGAAATAATCTTTCAATCTTCGGCCTGCTTTGAAATTTCCTGTCACAGCTCTTCAGTGTTGTAGCGAGACTGGATGGGCATACAGTAGATCCCGGCGCTATAATGACCGCATGAATCTCCTTCACAACCTCAATCCCGAACAATTGGCAGCCGTTACGCTGCCCTCCCAAAGTGCGCTGATCCTTGCCGGCGCCGGTTCGGGCAAGACCCGCGTGCTGACTACCCGTATTGCCTGGCTGCTCTCGACCGGACAGGTGAGCCCGGCGGGCATCATGGCGGTGACCTTTACCAACAAGGCGGCGAAGGAGATGCTGACCCGTCTGTCCACCATGCTCCCGGTGAACACGCGCGGCATGTGGATCGGTACCTTCCACGGCCTGTGCAACCGCCTGCTGCGCACGCATTATCGTGATGCGGCCTTGCCGCAATCCTTCCAGATCCTCGATTCGCAGGATCAACTGTCGATGATCAAGCGCCTGCTGAAGGCGGCCAATGTCGACGATGAAAAATATCCGGCCAAGAACCTGATGTATTTCATTAACAACGCGAAGGACCAGGGCCTGCGCGCCGGCCAGTTGGAGGCCTACGACCCGATCGAGCGCAAGATGGTCGAGCTCTACGAGCTCTACGACCAGCAATGCCAAAAAGAGGGCGTGGTCGATTTCGCCGAGCTGCTGCTGCGTGCCTACGAGCTGCTGTCGCGCAACGCGCCCTTGCGCCAGCACTACCAGATGCGTTTCAAGCACGTGCTGGTCGACGAATTCCAGGATACCAATGACCTGCAGTACAACCTGTTAAAGCTGCTCGCCGGCCATGGCGAGCAGGTCGGCGGCGCGATCTTCGCCGTCGGCGACGACGACCAGAGCATCTATGCCTTCCGCGGCGCCAACGTCGGCAACATGCAGGCTTTCGAGCGAGACTTTCAGGTCAAGAACCTGATCAAGCTGGAACAGAACTACCGCTCCCACGGCCACATCCTCGACAGCGCCAACTACCTGATCGCCAACAACCAAAAGCGTCTTGGCAAGAACCTGCGCACGGACGCGGGGCAGGGCGAGCCGGTGCGCATCTACGAGGCCTCGTCGGATCTCGAAGAAGCCCAGTGGATCATCGAGGAAGCGAAGAGCCTGATGGCCGAGGGCCTGGAGCGCAAGGAAATCGCTATCCTGTACCGTTCGAACGCGCAGAGCCGCGTCATCGAGCACGCGCTGTTTGCGGCCGGCATTCCCTACACCGTCTACGGCGGCCTGCGCTACTTCCAGCGTGCCGAGGTCAAGCATGCGATTGCCTATCTGCAGTTGATGGACAATCCGCATAACGATTCGGCCTTCTTGCGCGTCGTGAACTTCCCGACCCGCGGTATCGGCGTGCGCTCGATCGAGCAGCTGCAAATGGCGGCCGACACCTACGGCATCTCGCTCTACGCGGCCGTGCCCTACATGACCGGCAAGGCGGGCACCTCGCTGGGCGGTTTCGTGAAACTGATCGAGGGCGCGCGCTTCGAGACCCAGCAGCTGGCGCTGCCGGAAATGGTGCGCGTCGTGCTCGAGCGCAGCAACCTGCTCACGCACTACGCCAACGAAAAGGAAGGCGCCGACCGCATCGAAAACCTGGAGCAGATGGTCAACGCGGCGACCCAGTTCGTGCAGGAAGAAGGTTTTGGGCAGGGCGCACCGGCCCACCTCGGCCCGCCGTCGCAGGCGCAAGCGGGCGAGGCTGTCGTCTACCAGGACGGCATCGAGATCATGGATGCCGACACGCCACTGCCCCAGGTCATGTCGCCGCTGTCCGCCTTCCTCGCCCACGCGTCGCTGGAAGCGGGCGATGCGCAGGCGCAGGCCGGCCAGGATGCGATGCAGCTGATGACGGTGCACTCGGCCAAGGGCCTGGAATTCGATGCCGTGTTCATCACGGGATTGGAGGAGGGCCTGTTCCCGCACGAAACCAGCTCGCGCGAGCTCGATGGCGTGGACGAGGAACGACGCCTGATGTATGTGGCGATCACGCGCGCGCGCAAGCGTCTCTACATGAGCTTTACCCAGCAGCGCATGCTGCACGGCCAGACCCGCTTCAACATGAAGTCGCGCTTCTTCGACGAATTACCCGAGGAATCGCTCAAGTGGCTGTCGCCGCGCGTGCAGAGCAACTGGTTCGCCAACAAGAAATCGGCCACGGCCTGGGACGACGCCGCCTTCCGCAATGCCGGCAGCGATAACAAGATCGCCCAGCAGATCACCCAGAAGTCGGGCGGCGGCTCCGGCTGGCGCATCGGCGAAGCGGTGGCGCACGCCAAGTTCGGCGAAGGCGTGATTGTGAATATCGAAGGCGGGGCAGGAGCGGCCCGCGCGCAGATCAATTTCGGCGCGGCGGGGATGAAGGTGCTGGATTTGTCGGTGGCGAAGCTGGAGCGGGTCAGCCGCTGATGTCGGATCGGTGGGCACGGGGCGCCCACCCTACAAAAACCATCTGCTAACGATTACTTGGTAGGGTGGGCGCCCCGTGCCCACCATGTTTCACCATCATTTCTCGAGATTGACCCGCCCCGCACCCGCCTGCACCGGCTTCCCGAAGATCTGCCGATACCCCGCATACATCGCGCACTGCAGCAGCAGCACGAACAGGAACAGCAGCCACATCACCAGCACCCTGCCGAACATCGATCCGCCCATGATGAGCTGGATCACGACGGTAAAGGCCAGCAGCAGGCCGAACCAGCTCAGCAGCATCACGATGAACACGCGCGCGCTCTTGAGGACGGCGAAGAAGCTGTAGAAGATCGCCTTGCCCGGCTTCATGCCCTGCCAGTAGAGCAGGGGCGCGGCAAAGGACAATGCGATCAGCACGCTCGCGTTCAGGGCCGACAGCGCGAACATCTTGACGAATTCCCAGCCTGCGACGGCCGGCACCTGTTTCGGATCGGCCGGCTGCACGACTTGCCGGAGCTGGTCGAGGTCGACCGCGAAGCGCGCCAGCAAGGTCAGCAGCACCGACACGCCGAGGTAGATCAGTCCGATCTTGCACAGCTGCGCCAGGACCGGCTTGCGGAAGCCCGTCATCAGCACCGCCGGCGTCACGCGTTCGCCGTTCTCGATCATCAGGCAGGCCTGCATGAAGGCCATCGAGAACGAGGGAATCAGCACGATGGCCAGCAGCGTGCCGAGCAGGGGCACCGAGCCGATCAGCAGGCTGAACAGGATGTTGGCGAACAGCAGGGTGGTCAGCGCGGCAGGCTGCTTGCGGAACAGGCCGGTGCCTTGCTTGAGCCAGTTCCAGCCGGTAATTGCGGGCATGTTGTTCATTCTTGTGGGACCAGGCGCGGTGCGGGCGTGGCGATGCGCTCGCGCAGGATGCGTTCGAAATGGGTGGGATCGTGCGGCGTCAATAGCTCGGCCTCACGTGGCGCATAGAAATCGTACAGGCGCGACAGCCAGAAGCGCAGCGCCGCGGCGCGCAGCATCGGCTGCCAGGCAAGCTCTTCCTCGGCCGTGAACGGACGCACGGCGCGGTAGGCAGCCAGCAACGCGTTCACACGCGCCACGTCCAGCACGCCGCTGTCGAGATCAATGCACCAGTCGTTGACGGTGACGGCCAGGTCGTACAGCCAGGTGTCGACGCCGGCAAAATAAAAGTCGAAGCAGCCCGTCAGCTTTTCGCCGACGAACATCACGTTATTGCGGAACAGGTCGGCGTGGACCGGGCCGCGTGGCAACTTCGCGTAGCTAGTGCCGGCGGCAAAATTCGCCTGGAAGGCCACTTCGCTCTGCAACAGCGCCGCGTTATCGGGCGTGAGATATTGCAGCACCTGCGGCATCGTTGCCTGCCACCAGTCCAGCCCGCGCAAATTCGGCTGCTGCAGCGGAAAATCCGCGGCTGCCAGGTGCATGCGCGCCAGCATGGTGCCGACGTCCGCGCAGTGCACCGGCTGCGGATCCATCTGCGAGCTGCCTTCCAGCTTGCTGACGATGGCGGCCGGCTTGCCGCGCAGCGGCACCACCAGCTCACCCTGCGCATTGGCGACGGGCGCCGGCACCGGAATGCCGCGCTCGGCCAGGTGGCGCATCAGCTGCAGGTAGAAGGGCAATTGCTCGAAATCGAGGTTCTCGAACACGGTCAACACGTATTCGCCGCGCTCGGTCGTCAGGAAGAAATTACTGTTTTCGATGCCGGAGGCAATGCCCTTGAGGGCCACTGCCTGGCCGAGGGGAAACTGTTCCATCCACTGGGTGAGCTCATCCAGTGTTACCGCTGTGAAAACTGCCATGGTGCGAAAAAAAGGTAGGAGTCTGGGCGTGCGGGCGCAAGCGCCCGCCGGGCGGTTGATCAGCGGGTCGAGGTTTGCGGCGGGAGCGGCGGTGGCGGCGGGATGTCGGCCGGCTTCGTCATCGGGACGGTTGCCGCCGGTACCTTGCCGACTGGCGCACCGTTGGCCCCGGTTGCGCTGGCGGTGGCCGTGCCCGGTCCGGTGGCGCCGGCTGCGGCCGCGGCGGCAGCCGCTTCTGCATCGGCAGCTGCTTTTCTCTTGCCGTTCAGGTCGAATTCCATCACCTGCCATTGCGGCGCGCGGAAGGCGCTGCTCTGGGCATCGCCCGGCACGGCATTGCCGGCAGGCTGGTTCGGTTTCAGGATGTAGCGGCTGCGGCCACTCTGGACTTCGACTTCGGTGACCTGCCCGTTATTGCGCTTTTCCCGGATCTGGGTGCCGCGGCGCGGTTCGACGCTGGTCGGCGCGCCTTCCTGCTCGATGCGTTCGGTCTGGGTCTGGCCGGTGCCGGCCGGCGTCGGGGCCGGCGAGGTCTGCCCCGTTTGGGCCGTTTGTGCGCACACTGCGCCGGCACAGGCGAAGAGGGCGATCGACAGGGTCAGGCGGGGAAATGTGCGCGGCATGATGGTCACCTAATATCGTTTGAACCATTGTAACAAACACAGTGCCTCCCGGTGGAAAGTACGACTTCTGTCCCCATATTGAACTGAGTCTGTTGTGCTTTTCCCATGCCGGATTCTGCGATAATGCCTGTCACTTTGGCTACTGCCGGCTTCACCCATCATTCCTATGCAAAATACCCTTCTGCTCGTCGACGGTTCCAGCTACCTCTATCGCGCCTTCCACGCCTTGCCCGACCTGCGCGGCCCCGACGGCCACCCGACTGGCGCGATGCACGGCATGGTCAACATGTTGCGCCGCCTGCGCGCCGACTACCCGGCCGCCTACATCGCCTGCGTCTTCGATGCGAAAGGTAAAACCTTCCGCGACGATATGTACCCCGAGTACAAGGCGACGCGCGCCTCGATGCCGCCCGATCTCTCCAAGCAGATCGAGCCCATCCACGAGGTGGTGCGCCACATGGGCTGGCCGATCCTGATGGTCGAAGGGGTAGAGGCGGACGACGTGATCGGCACCCTGGCCGTGCAGGCCGCCGCCAAGGGCATGAACACCATCGTCTCGACCGGCGACAAGGACCTCGCGCAACTGGTCAACGACAAGGTCATGCTCATCAACACGATGAGCAACGAAAAGCTCGACGAAGCCGGCGTATTGACCAAGTTCGGCGTGCCGCCGAACCGCATCATCGACTACCTGACCCTGATCGGCGACACGGTCGACAACGTACCGGGCGTGAACAAGTGCGGCCCGAAGACGGCCCTGAAGTGGCTCGCCCTGCACGGCTCGCTCGACGGCGTGATGGAGAACGCGCATTCGATCACCGGCGCGGTCGGCGAGAACCTGCGCTCGGCCCTGGAATGGCTGCCGCGCGGGCGCGAACTCATCACCGTCAAAACCGACTGCGACCTCGTCAACCACGTGGTCTCGATCGAGGAAACCCTGGTCGCGCGTCCGGAAGACACCAGCGCGCTGCGCGACTTCTTCCAGCGCTACGGTTTTAAAACCATGCTGCGCGAACTGGGGCAAAGTGCCCCGCCAGCCCCTGGCGCGCCGGTCCTGAATTCGCCGGAAGGCGCCCAGGACACGCTGCCGGGCATGCCGATCATCAAGGGCGAATACGAACTGGTGACGAGCTGGGAGCAGCTCGACAAATGGCTGGCCCTGGCCGATGCCGCCGAGCTGACGTCGGTCGACACCGAGACGACTTCGCTCGACCCGATGACGGCGCAAATGGTCGGCATCTCGCTGTCGACCGAAGCAGGCAAGGGCGCCTACATCCCGGTCGCGCACCGCTACGCCGGCGTGCCCGAGCAGCTGCCGCGCGAAGAGGTGCTGGAACGCATGCGCGGCTGGCTGGAAAACCCGGACAAGCCGAAGCTGGGCCAGAACCTGAAGTACGACATGCACATCTTTAACAACCATGGGGTCACGTTAAAAGGCATCGTGCATGACACGCTGCTGCAGTCGTATGTCTTCGAGTCGCACAAGCCGCACGACATGGACACCATGGCGATGCGTCACCTGGGCTACACGACGATTCCGTTTGTGGACGTGTGCGGCAAGGGCGCCAACATGATCTGCTTCGACCAGGTCGAGCTGAACCGCGCCACCGAATACGCGGCCGAGGATTCCGACATCACCCTACGCCTGCACCAGACCATGCTGCCGCACGTCCTGGCCGACAAGGGCCTGGAATTCATTTATAAGAACATCGAGCTGCCGACCCAGATCGTGCTGCAGAAGATCGAGCGCAACGGCGTGCTGATCGACGCCGCGAAACTGGAAGCGCAGTCGCGCGAACTGGGCGCGCGCCTGGTCGAGCTGGAGCAGCAGGCCTACGAGATGGCCGGCGGCCCGTTCAATCTCGGTTCGCCCAAGCAGATCGGCGAGATCTTCTTCGTGAAGCTCGGCCTGCCCGTCATCAAGAAGACCGCCACCGGCGCGCCGTCGACCGACGAAGAGGTGCTGCAGAAGCTGGCCGAAGATTTCCCGCTGCCGAAGGTGCTGCTCGAGCACCGCAGCCTGGCCAAGCTGAAGTCGACCTATACCGACAAGCTCCCGAAAATGGTCAACCCGAACACGGGCCGCGTGCATACCAACTATGCGCAGGCCGTGGCGATCACCGGGCGCCTGGCGTCGAACGATCCGAACCTGCAGAACATCCCGGTGCGCACCGGAGAAGGGCGCCGCATCCGCGAAGCCTTTGTTGCGCCGCCGGGCAGCGTCATCGTCTCGGCCGACTACTCGCAGATCGAGCTGCGCATCATGGCCCATATTTCTGGCGACGAAGCGATGCTGCGCGCGTTCGCCGAAGGCGTGGACATCCACCGCGCCACCGCCGCCGAGATCTTCGGCGTCGCGCCGGACGAAGTCGATTCCGAGCAGCGCCGCTACGCCAAGGTCATCAACTTCGGCCTGATCTACGGCATGAGCGCCTTCGGTCTTGCCCAGAACCTGCAGATCGAACGCGCCGCCGCCGCCAACTACATCGACCGCTATTTCGCGCGCTTCGCCGGCGTGAAGCAGTACATGGACGAGACGCGCCTGGCGGCCAAGGCCAAGGGCTATGTCGAGACCGTGTTCGGGCGCCGTTTGTGGCTCCCCGAGATCAACTCGCCGAACGGCCCGCGCCGCGCCGGTGCCGAACGGGCAGCCATTAACGCGCCGATGCAGGGCACCGCGGCCGATCTGATCAAGCTGGCGATGATCGCCGTGCAGGATTGGCTCGAGACCGAGAAGCTGGGCACGCGCATGGTGATGCAGGTGCACGACGAGCTGGTTCTCGAAGTGCCGGAAAGCGAGCTGGAACTGGTCAAGACGAAGCTGCCCGCGCTGATGGCCGGCGTGGCCGAGCTGAAGGTGCCGCTGGTGGCCGAGACGGGTGTGGGATCGAACTGGGAAGCGGCGCACTGAGCCAACGTGACGCGTGCGTTTGGTGGGCACGGGGCGCCCACCCTACGATTTCATCTCGCTGGTAGGGTGGGCGCTCCGTGCCCACCATTGCCGACACAACGCATGAACAAATACGCCGATGACATCGCCGGGAGCTACGACCGCATCGCCGCGTGGTTCGACGACAAGCGCACGCGCACGCTGATCGAAAAGCCGTACCTGGACTATCTGACTCAGGCACTGAAGCCAGGCGCCGCCATCCTCGACCTCGGCTGCGGCACCGGCGAACCCATCCTGCGCTACCTGCTCGAGCGCCAGTTCGACGTGACGGGCGTCGACGCCAGCGCCGCCATGATCGCCATCGCGCGCCAACGTTTCCCGGATACGCGCCTGCTGGTCGGCGACATGCGCGCGCTACAGCCGGGCCAGACCTTCGACGCCGTCATCGCCTGGCACAGCCTGTTCCACCTGCCTTACGACGACCAGCGCGCGATGTTCGCGGTCTTCGCGCAACTGCTGAACCCCGGCGGGCTCTTGATGTTCACGTCGGGCAGCGCATATGGGGAAGTATGGAGCGATAATGGCGGAGAGGCGCTGTATCACGCGTCGCTGGATGCGGACGAGTACCGCGCCCTGCTGGAAGGGCAGGGTTTTCGGGTGATACGGCATGCGGCGGACGACGCTGCCTGCGGCGGCGCCACCGTCTGGATCGCGCAATACCGGACAGGAGACCACCATGAAACCCCGACGCGACTATGACACTGCCAAACTGATCGACGCCTCGATTGCCGTCCTGCGCACGCGCGGCATGTACGTGGCGGCGCGCATGCTGAGCGAACAGGGCATTCCCTTCGCCACTGCGCAGCGCGTGCTGCGCCAGCCGAGCCTGCGCCGCACCTACGGCGACGCCGTCATTCACTGATCAGCCGTCAAGCTCCCCGCAACATCGCTCATATCGCCGTTTTGCGCGCTTCATCACCGGTTTTATGCACTTCGTCGCACACCGGTGGAGTCGCGTGAAGCCGCTTGCTAATCTACTCCCATCGAAAGCCCGAACGCACTGAAGCGCAGGGCATACCAACCAACCGAAGGGAGCCTGAAATGAACGTCCTCAAACACATGGAAACGCTGTTCCTGGTCGCCGCCCTCGCCGTCGTCGGCACCACCTACGCCAGCGCCGAGAGCTATAAAGCGCAAGTGCGCGCCGACTCGATGGTGTCGAGCGACAGCGGCAAGATGGCCGTCGTCAAAGTCACCGCCAAGCGCGTTGCGCCGGCCACCAAGTTCGCCTGAATCTGCGTCAGTAACCGACCGTAAAGCGGGTACGCGAATGAGCAGGCCGTTCGAGCTCGTCGATCATGGCCACCGCGTAGTCCTCGAGCGAGATGTGGCTGTTACCTGCCGCATCGATCAGCAAGGCGTCCTTGCCAAGCCGGAAGCTGCCGGTGCGCTCGCCCGGTTCCAGATGCGCCGACGGCGCAAGGACCGTCCAGTCCAGTTCAGTTTCCTCGCGTAGCCGGTTCACGGCCTGACGCGCACCTTCGGCAGTCTCTTTCCACTCGGCCGGAAACGCCGGCGTATCGAGCAGCTGCACGCCCGGCGCGACCTCGAGGCCGCCGGCGCCGCCCACGACCAGCAGGCGCGGCACGTCGGCCTGCCTGGTCGCCGCGATGATCGACTCCATTCCCTCCACATAGTAGGCGCGCACCTCTGCCTGCGCATGGCCGCTGAATGCGCTGATGACGGCGTCGTGCCCGCGCAGCGCCGCCGCCAGTTGCTCCCGGTCGAGCACCTCCACTTGCCGCGCGTGGATGTTCGGCGCGGTGGCGATGCGTTCCGGACGCGAAGCGAGCGCCGTGATGTCGTGGCCACGGGCCGAGGCTTCCTTCAACAGGGCGGCGCCGACGTAGCCGCTGGCGCCGATGAGTGCGATGTTCATGTGATGTCCCTTTCTGTATGAGTGGCCGGCGACCTTGTTCGCCGATGAGACGCATCATCACACCTGGCATTGAGAAGAAAAACGGATCAATCCATAATTCACTTTTATGATTTTCTGAAAAATGGAGCTGCCATGGCATTGCCGGGAAAGATCGACCTGAACGATTTACTGGTGTTCCAGGCGGTTGCGCAGACGGGCGGCTTCACCGCCGCGGCGCACCGGCTCGGCGTGGCCACCGCCAAGGTCAGCGTCGAGATCGGCCGGCTCGAAACCCGGCTCGGCGTGGTCCTGTTCAGCCGCACGACGCGCAAGGTGGTGCTGACCGATGCGGGGCAGAGCCTGTACGAGGAGTGCCGGCCGCTGCTGGAGGGACTCGGCGAAGCGGTCGAGCGCGCGACCTCCGGCAAGGACCGGCTGGCGGGCACGCTGCGGATCAGCACCACGGTCGATCACGCCAGCCTGTCGCTGGCGCCGGCGCTGGCCGGCTTCGCGCGGCAGCATCCGCACCTCGCCATCGACCTGCGCACGAGCGACCGCGTGGTCGACCTGGTCGGCGAAGGCATCGACCTCACGATCCGCCTCGGCTGGCTGCGCGATTCCTCGCACCGGGCGGTCAAGCTCGGCCAGTTCGAACAGGTCGTGGTCGCATCGCCCGCCTACCTGCGCCGCGCCGGGACGCCGGCGGCGCCGCACGAGCTGGAAGCGCACGAGTGGGTCGCGCTATCCCTGCTGCGCACGCCGCTGACCTGGAAGTTCTCGGCAAGGGACGGGCAGGCGGCAACGGTCCACGTCGACTCGCGCCTGCGCGTCGATTCGCCGACCGTGCTGCGCAGCCTGCTCGAGCAGGGCGCGGGGATGAGCGTGCTCGACCAGTTCAATGCGCAGCTGGGCATCGACACGGGGCGCCTGGTGCGTGTCCTGCCCGAGTGGACGCTGCCGGCAGGGGGCGTGTATGCCGTGTATCCGGCCGCGAAACAGGTGCCGGCCAAGGTGCGCAGCTTCATCGATTTCTACCGGCAGTATCTCGACAGTGCGCGCGCATCCGCACGGTCTTGAGCGTACGCGCATCGCCGTCTCGCGCGCTTCATCACGCGTTTTTTGCACTTCGTCGCACACCGATGGAGATGCGTGGGATCGCTTGCTAATCTACTCCCATCGAAAGCCCGAACGCACTGAAGCAAAGGGCCAACAAGCCAACCGAAGGGAGCCTGAAATGAACGTCCTCAAACACATGGAAACGCTGTTCCTGGTCGCCGCCCTGGCCGTCGTCGGCACCACCTACGCCAGCGCCGAAAGCTATAAAGCCCAGGTACGCGCGGACTCGCTGGTGTCGAGCGACAGCGGCAAGATGGCCGTCGTGAAGGTCACCGCCAAGCGCGTTGCGCCGGCCACCAAGTTCGCCTGAGTTTACAAGCCTTCCATACCCGGAGAAGCAGCTTGCTGATCAACGCAGACTTCTCGCGCCCGGTCGTGGTCGTCCCGCACCAGTACGCGTGGGTGGCCTCGCCCCAGCCCGGCGTCGAGCGCGTCATGCTCGACCGGATCGGCGCCGAGCAGGCGCGCGCCACCAGCATCGTGCGCTATGCGCCGGAGTCGATTTTTCCGCGCCACGCGCATCCGGATGGCGAGGAGATCCTGGTCTTGTCGGGCACCTTCTCGGACGAGAACGCCGATTTCCCGGAAGGCTGGTACCTGCGCAATCCGCCGGATTCTTCGCACCGGCCGTCGAGCCGGCCGGGCGCCCTGATCTTCGTGAAGCTGCGCCAGATGGCGGCAGGCGAGACGCAGCCCGTGCGCATCGATACGCGCGATCCGGCCCGCTGGCAGCGCCAGGGCGAGCGCGCCGTCTGCCCGCTGTTCTCGAGCGCGCACGAGCAGGTCTGCCTGCAGCAGGTGCCGCCGCATGCCGTGTTGTTTCCGCAAGCCCCCGCCGGCGCGGAACTGCTGGTGCTGGAAGGCGAACTCGTGTTCGACGGCCAGGACTGCGGACGGGGCGCATGGCTGCGCCTTCCGGCCGATGCGTGTTCCGGGCTCGCTGCCGGGCCGCGGGGCGCGACGTTTTATCTCAAGACCGGGCACTTGCCCACGGATGCGCCGCAGCTCGACTAGAATAGGGCGAAAGGCCTGAATTCCCGTCAGAGGAGCGCATGATGTATGTTCCACCCCATTTCGACGAATCGCGCACCGAGGTGCTGCACGAGCTGATTCGCCAACACCCTTTCGGAACCCTTGTCACGCACGGCGCGGACGGACTGGATGCGAATCACATTCCGTTCGAGCTCGCGCCCGATGGCCCGCTCGGCACGCTGCGCGCCCACGTGGCGCGCGCCAATCCTGTCTGGCGCGAGCTGGCCGGCGGCGCCGAGGTGCTGGTCATCTTCCGCGCCGGCGACGCGTATGTTTCGCCGAACTGGTATCCGTCCAAGCACGAAGCGCACATGCAGGTGCCGACCTGGAACTACATGGTCGCCCATGCGCACGGCCGCGTCACGGTGCGCGACGACGAACGCTTCGTACGCGGCCTGGTGGCGCGCCTGACGCGCACGCATGAAGCGGCGCAGCCGGTGCCGTGGAAGATGGGCGATAGCGCGCCGGAATTCATCGACGGGCTGCTGGAAAAGATCGTCGGCCTGGAGATCGAGATCACGCGCCTGGTGGGCAAGTCGAAGCTCAGCCAGAACAAGGAGCTGCGCGATGTGCGCGGTGCGGGTGAGGCGTTGCAGACGCAGGGCGAATGCGTTGTCTCGGCCGCAATGCTAGCCTGCGCACACGACAAGGCCGCCGGCGTCTAAATAACGTAGGGTGGGCACCTGTGCCCACGCGGGATACGTGCCTTCAAGATCATCGTTCACGGTATAAGAGCCGGCACGTATCCCGCGTAGGGCCATTGAGGCCAGTGGCCTCAATGGCAGTTTCAATTCGGAGAGCCCGGTGAAACCGTCATGGCGGCCATTGGCCACCATGACCCCTACGGTGCATAACGGCTAACTGACTGGCATTGAGCCTAGCGCCGGACGCGCTCCAGGAAATCGATCAGCACCCGGTTCACCGCCTCCGGCGCCTCCTGCTGCACCCAGTGCCCGGCGCCCGGAACGATGGTCGTACCCAGGTGCCCCGACACGTTGTGCATGGCACAGCAGGACCGCCGGACCGCTGCCTGCCTCCAGCACGTGCTGGCGGATGCCGTTGGCGAGGATGGTGTACTCCCTGAATTCACGCATGCATGGCTCCTGGTCGTGGCTCAGCTCGATGGTACACTCGGCAGCTCAAGAAAACCAAGGAGACCATCCATGTTCAGTCACGTCCTCATCGGTTCGAACGACCTCGAACGTTCCAAGCGCTTCTACGACGCCGTCCTCGGCGTGCTCGGCGCGGGCGAAGCCTATCGCGGCCAGGCGCCCAGCGGCCACAATCGCCTGTTCTACCGCCACGACGGCGCCGCCCTCGGCATCACGCAGCCGATCAACGGCGAAGCCGCGACCTGCGCCAACGGCGGCACCATCGGCTTCAAGTGCAGCTCGCCCGAGCAGGTGAAGGAGTTCCACGACGTCGCCGTCGCCCACGGCGGCACCTCGATCGAAGAGCCGCCCGGCCTGCGCGAAGGCGCCATGGGCGCCATGCACCTGGCCTATGTGCGCGACCCGGACGGCAACAAGCTCTGTGCGATGTACCGCGTGAAGTAAAACCTAGAGCTGACAAAGGCGCCCGCCGTCCACCAGCAGCGAAGCGCCCTGTATGAAAGCCGCTTCGCTGGAGGCGAGAAAGGCGATGGCGGCGGCGACGTCCTCGGGCTTGCCGACGTCGGCCGGATCGAGGTGTTCGACGCCGGACTTGACCTGCGGGTTGGTCCACAACATCGGCGTGTCGATGGCGCCGGGGAGCAGGGCGTTGACCCGGATGCCCTTGGGCCTGCCCTCGAGCGCGGCCGAGCGGGTCAGCGACAGCAGCGCCGCCTTGGCCGCCGCGTAGGGCGCCACGTTCGGCTCCGTTTCCAGCGCATGGACGCTGGACACGTTGACGATCGCGCCACCGGGCCGCATGTGCAGGAAGGCCTGCTTGGTGAAGAAGAAGGCGCCGAGCAGGTCCACCTGCAGCACGTGGATCCAGTCGCTGCCGGTCAGTTCCTCGATCGGCTTGAAGACCATCAGGCCGGCGTTGTTGACGACTGCGTCGAGCCGGCCGAAGCGCGCCATCACCTGCTCGACCGCATGCGCGACATTCTGTTCGGCGCTGACGTCGCACTCCACCTGCATCGTCTCGCCCGGTCCCTGTTCGTCGACCTTGCCGGATGCCGCCGGCAAGGCATCCGCATCGCGGTCCACCAGCACCACGTGCGCGCCCTCGGCGCCAAAACGCAGGCTTGCCGCCAGGCCGATGCCGCTGGCGGCGCCGGTGACGATGACGACTTTGTCGCTGAAGCGCATGGGTCCTCTCCTCAATCCGTGTTCCTGGGGGCGCCGGTCGCGGCGCTCGAATCCTGTGCGGGTGGCGGCACCGGCGCGTCGATGCCAGGATAGTCCTGGCTCAGCGCGATCGGCACCTGCAGGCAGACGCTCTGGGTCGGCAGGACTTCGGTCCAGTCGCGGATCAGTTCGCGGTAGGCCTGTCCGACCGGACGCAGATTGCGATCGAGGTCGGCCAGGCCCAGCGCGTTGACGCGGCCGTTGTTTTCGCGCAGGCCCGTGTCCCAGTCCACCTGGTCGGTCAGCGAATACCAGGTGAAGCCGACGATGGGCACGCCGTTGTTCCGCACGCGGAGGACGTTGGCCCATTCCTTGCGCAGCCAGCGCACCGCCTCGTCGCCACACGGCCCCTGGCACAGGTTCGTCTCGGTGTGCATCACGGGCAGGCGGTAGCGGTTGTAGTACTGGTGCGTGATGACCGCGTAGCCGAAGATCTCGCCCGACGCCTTGGTCGTGCCGTCGGCGGCCACGTGGTGCTCGTTGGTCTGGTAGTAATCGTTCCCCATCATGCAGTGATGCTTGAGGTTGTTATTCAGGAAGAAGTGGTATTCGTCGCGCGTCATGCCGTTGTCGAGCAGGTACTCGTACATGGTGGAGTCGACGCGGCGGCCGTAGTTCAGGTCGAGCGACAGGAAGCGGCGCGCGTTCATCGTCTCCGCCGGGCCGATCGCCTTCGGGTTCTGGGCGTGGAAATACTCGCTCGATTCGCTCTGGATGAACAGCGCATCCGGACGCACCTGCAGGATCGCGCGCATGGCGAGCAGGTTGGCTTTCACGATGTGTTTCAAAGCCGTGACGAAGGCGCGGTCGTCGTGCAGCTGCTCGTTCCACCAGCCGTAGAGGGCGGAAAACAGCGCGCAGATCGACATCTCGTTGACCGGGGTGTAGAGCTGGATCCAGGGAAAGCGTTCGGCGAAGGCGCGCGCATAGTCGGCGAAGAGGGCAGGAAAATCCGGGTTCTGGAAATCGCCGAGGAAATCGGGCAGGCCGAAATGGCAGAGGTCGACGATGGCGACCAGATTACGCCGGTGCAGGTCGGGGAAGACTTCGTCGGCGAACGACCAGTCGTAGCGCCCCGCGCCGAGCAGGGTGGTGTGCAGCGGCGGGCCGTAGCGCAGGAAGCGGATGCCGATCTCCTCGACCAGGTCGAAGTCGCGCCGCCAGTGGCGGTAGTGGCCGCATTTGTCCATCTCGTCCATGCGGATGCGGCCTCCGCCGATGGTCGGAATGCTGTTTTCTATGCCGGTGGCAAAAATGAATCCGGTTTGACTCGAGACCATGTGCGGCCCCCTTCACCGAAAGGACGGCTAAAAACAGCACTATAGAACCGGCGGCGAATTGGCCGCGCACGGGATACCAAGAGGACGTAGATAAATCAGACTCGATAAGCGGGTCTATTGGTAGCATGCGCGCCTCTGCTAGCTGCGCCTAATCAGCGGAGATATCGAGTTTGCGGTCGTGATGTATTACCGTGCGACGCCGGCGTTCAGTCCAAGCATGGGTACGCTCGATGACTTAGCGCTTCGGATGAATCAGGAATTCCACGTTGCTGCCGGCAATCCTTAAGGCCGCTTAGTGTTGATCACGCAAGGTTTCGGTCGTGCCGATCCAGGATGGCGTACGGGTTCGTTGCGGATTTAATGTAACTGCTCGATGTCACGCTAACCTGTTGGGCGACAGGAAAAGATTCTCAGTAGTTACAATTCGAGCTTTTTCAGACTCTGGAAGGCTCTATACTGTCCTTGTTTCATGTCGGGCGGTTTAAGAGCCTAATTGTTAGTCGTGCGCCATGAAATTGAAGTGCAACACAGCGGTACTGACGTTCAAGAAACATATAACTAAATTTGAGGGCGGTTACATGAAAAATTTTTGGCGGTACTTATGGTGTTTACAAATATCATCCTCGCGCCAGCTATTGCGCGAGAACAGTCTCACGTTATAACAAACAAACACGACCGCCAGCAGTCGATGCGCAGGCAACTCGATTTCCTTGTCGCGCCGATCAAATCAGACGCTGAACTTCGTTCTTACTTAGCCTCGCCGCAGTTCCACTCAAGTCCCTTGAAACACCTCTCAGGCTGGGGACGGGAACGTTTTATCAACAGTCTAGCTTTTAATGAAAACGGTCTCACCAGTTTCCGGTATGAGGACCTGCGTGCCGAGTTGACTGTGACCCAGATATACCATGTACTGTCATTGTTTGGGGCACAGAGCTTAACTCCATTGATTAGGGGTGCAAAGTCCACTACAGCGATGGATTTTTCAATCATGGGTATCGCGACACTGGCCCTGGCATGTACAGGGATTATCCGGACTACGCTTGCAAGGCCAAAGCGACTTGTACTAGATCCTACGGAGATATTTGCATGAGTAGCTGTTAATTCTTTCCCAAGGGCGCTGCGCTGCGGCTAAGCGTTCTATCACGGAAGTTACAGTAGGAGTGAGAAAGGAATGGTAACTTCCGTTTTACTTTAGTAACGCGGTTGGCCCCTGGTCAAGCGCCTTGTTCCTTGAAGAATAAAAAGTGTATGCTAACGAGAAATTTAAGCGAAAAATTCAGCTTGCGTTTCATGTCTTATGCGCTTTCTTTTTCATTGTGTGCAGCGCTGCCGTTTCGGCAGTCGAAATAAAGTCAGAGTATCAGCGCTTTTCCATAATAACAAAAAATCTCGTTCGCCAATCTTTGTCAGATGAACAGTTGATCGCAGGCGTATCGGCAGCATATACGGTTCTTCGTGCGCGGGCTGACCTGCCTGGGGCGTTGCCAAAGCTAACGCACAGTGAACTGCTTCTCTTATTTAACGCGGCGGATGAGGCAGCTTTTTATTCGTCGAGCGTAATGCATGCTAACGACATGCTGGCGATTGCAACCGAATTGGCGAGAAAAGGCTCTTTAGACGATTCACAAATCGAGAAAGTTTACTCGTCCCTGATTGCCGCCCGGGACTATAAGTCTGCTGGTGCGTGGCGGAACTTACACCACACAGTAATTCGCGATGCGACCCTTGAAATGTATGGGTCAACCGCGAATTCGTCAACGGAGCCGACCGAGCTGGTGTTGGCGGGAGGTCATCTCAAACGTATTGAATTTCGACTTCCAGAAGGTGGGTTTGTTGTCGCTGTTGGAAATCCACAATGTCATTTTACGCAGTATGCTGTCGAAGACATAATGGGTGACCCGGTCTTGAAAAAAGCATTGGCGGGCAGAATGAAGTGGATTTCTCCACAGCAGCGGAATGAAAGTCTCGTTCCATTCCATGACTGGAATCGCCGTTACCTGGACGCACCAATCTCCCAAGCTTATCTTACGAGTGAGTGGAAAATGATTGACGAATGGCAAACTCCTACTTTCTATTTCTTTGAGGATGGGGTGCTCAAATCGAAGTTCGCAGGATGGCCTCGCGAGGGGCGCAAGGAACTGCTTCGCGATTCCATGAGCCATGTGGGCATCCGTACCGCACCTTGAGATCGAAGGCACAGACTCGGTGCTCGCCGTACTCTCGTGCTGTCTTCGCGGTCCTCCAATGCGGCGCTACGTCTTGCCGCGACAGTTTTGTTATGCGCCCGAAGCTTCAGCCTGCGTCCGTGCGCGGCATGGCCAGCTGCGCCTCCAGAAACTCCACGCACACGCGCAGCCTGGCCGATCCCGCCAGGCGCTGCGGATACACCGCCCACACGTTCGCCTCCTGCGTGTACTCCGGCAGCACCACGACCAGCTGGCCCGCATCGAGGTAGGGCTGCGCATCCCAGCGCGAGCGCAGCACGATGCCGGCGCCGTCGAGCGCCCAGCGCAGCGCGATCTCGCCGTGGTTGGTCGAGAGCGCGCCCGACACTTTCACCGTTTCTTCTCCGTTCCTGCCGCGCAGGCGCCAGACGCCGAAGGGATGGTCGCGCTCCTTGATCGGCAGGCACTGGTGGCCGGCCAGGTCCTGCAGGTTTTTTGGGACGCCGTGGCGCGCCAGGTAGGCGGGGGAGGCGCACAGGATGCGGCCGTTCGGGCGCAGGCGCCGTGCGATCAGCTGCGGCGGGATCTCGTCGCCCACGCGCACGTCGAGATCGAAGCCTTCGGCCACGATGTCGACCAGGCGGTCGAAGACTTCGAAGCGGATCTGCAGGCCGGGGTAGGTCGCGGCGAGCTGCGCGATCGCCGGTGCCACCAGCTTGCGTCCGAAGCCGAAGCTGCTGCAGATGCGCAGCTGGCCGCTCGGTTCGCGTCGTCCCTCGGCGAGCTCGTCGACCAGGTCGTCCAGCTGCGCCAGGATGGCCTGGGCGCGCGCGTAGACCTGTTCGCCCTCGAGCGTGACGACGACGCGGCGCGTGGTGCGCTGGAACAGGCGCACGCCGAGGATGCCCTCGAGGACGCCGACGCGCTTGCTCACATAGGCCGGCGACATGCCGAGCTCCTCGGCCGCCGCCGCGAAGCTGCCCTTGCGCACCACGGTGGCGAAGACGTGCAAGTCTTCGTTCTGCAGATTGTTCACGAATCGTGTCCTTTGGATTCACACTGGCACGGATTATATACATCCTGTAATGCGTTATCCTGATGTCCATTCGCTACCATCCTTCAGGAGAGAGACATGAAAACCCACAAGATCGCCGTGATCGCCGGCGACGGCATCGGCAAGGAAGTGATGCCCGAAGGCCTGCGCGCCCTGGAAGCCACCGCCAAGCGCTTCGGCATCGGGCTCGAATTCACGAACTTCGAATGGGCCGACTGCGACTACTACCTCCAGCACGGCAAGATGATGCCGGATGACTGGAAAGAGCAGCTATCCGGCTTCGAAGCGATCTACTTCGGCGCCGTCGGCTGGCCCGACAAGGTGCCCGACCACATCTCGCTGTGGGGTTCGCTGCTGAAGTTCCGGCGCGAGTTCGACCAGTACGTGAACCTGCGTCCGGTACGCCTGATGCCGGGCGTGCCCTGCCCGCTGGCGAACAAGAAGCCGGGCGACATCGATTTCTATGTGGTGCGCGAAAACACCGAAGGCGAGTACTCCTCGGTCGGCGGGCGCATGTTCGAAGGCACCGAGCGCGAACTGGTGCTGCAGGAAGCCGTGTTCACGCGCCACGGCACCGACCGCATCCTGAAATATGCCTTCGACCTGGCCCAGCGCCGCCCTAAAAAGCACCTCACCGCCGCGACCAAGTCGAACGGCATCGCGATCTCGATGCCCTACTGGGACGAGCGCGTAGCCGCCATGGGCGAACAATACGGCGACGTCAAATGGGACAAGTACCACGTCGACATCCTGGCCGCGCGCTTCGTGCTCTCGCCGGAACGCTTCGACGTGGTGGTCGCCTCGAACCTGTTCGGCGACATCCTGTCCGACCTGGGCCCGGCCTGCGCCGGCACGATCGGCATCGCGCCGTCGGCCAACCTGAATCCGGACCGTACCTTCCCTTCGCTGTTCGAACCGGTTCACGGCTCCGCGCCCGACATCTACGGCCGGAACATCGCCAACCCGATCGCGATGATCTGGTCCGGCGCGATGATGTTCGAGTTCCTGGGGCAGGGCGATGCGAACTACACCGCGGCCCACGACGCCATCGTGCGCGCCATGGAGACGTGCCTGACCGAAGGCCCGCGCACGCCGGACATGGGCGGCACGGCCAGCACCACCGAGGTGGGCGAGGCGATCGCGGGGTACCTGCGCACGCAGGCCTGATCCCTGACGATATCGGATGCGCTCGGCGCAGCGCATCCGGCGAATCGTGCAGTTCGTCGCAAAATCCTCCAGCAGGGCGGGGCGGCAATCTAGAATGATTTCACTTCTAACAAAAAGGGAAATCATCATGCGCCGTCTTGCTCTTGTCCTCGCCCTCTCCCTCGCCGCCGGCGCCGCCTCGGCCGCCGACCAGGCGCGCAACGCCGCGCCCTTCACTTCGATCAGCGTGCAGGGCCCGATCAGCGTCACCGTCGACGCGGGCGGCGCAAAACAGTCGCTGCTGGTGCGCGGCAGCGACGCCTTCCTCAATGAAGTGACGACCGAAGTCGTGAACGGCGAGCTGCGCGTGCGCATGCGCGACAAGAAGATCAACAACGTCAACGGCGACCAGCGCATCGTCGTCGCCATGCCGCAGCTGCGCGCCTTCAATGCCGAAGGCGCGGGCGAAATCAAGCTCAATAACGTGCGCGGCGAACGCCTCGACGTGAACTACCGCGGCGCCGGCAGCATGACGATCAACGGCGAGGTCAAGCTCTTCAAGATGAGCGCCGAAGGCGTGGGCGAAGTCGACACCAAGGCACTGGTCGCCAACGACGTCGATATCCGCTTCCAGGGCATCGGCGACGTCAAGGTGTATGCCAAGGAGCGGCTCGACGTGAAGGTCCAGGGCATGGGCAGCCTGACTTATTACGGCAAGCCGCGCACGGTCGCCAAGTCGGTGCAGGGCCTCGGCTCGGTCAAGGCCGGCGACTGAAAGGCGCGGCTGGCGCTCACGGCGCTGGTGCTTCCTCGTCCTGCGGGAAGCCGTAGTGCGGCGGCTGGTTGACCGGCACCCAGGGGCGGTCCATGGCGCGCTTGAAGCATCGCTGCGCCAGCCGGAACTGCTCGTCGCTCAGGAAGATGCCGGCGAGGTCGTTTCCGCCGTAGAGGGCGTAGAAGCGGTGGGACGCATCCGCCAGGCCGGCATTGACGATGTCGAAGAAGGCGATCGTGGCCAGGACCCATGCGTCTTCTTCCGCGCCTTCGCCATAGATGGGATAACGTATTCCATCGGCGAGCACCGTATAAGTCCCCGCGTCCTCGTCGACTTCCTCGGCGATGTCGATCTCCGCCGCGCCGTACTGGCGCAACTGCGGATGCAGCTGCTGGTAGGCCTCCAGGATCCCGACTTCGGCCAGGTCTTCGGCATCGAGCAGCACCAGGTCGTCGTAGTCGAAGGGCAGGTCGGCCGGGGGCTGGGAACCGGAATCGGCCTCGAAAAACCGCTTGATGTTTTCAAACATGGCATACCTTTGAACGTATGAGCGTCGTGCGAAGCTGCGATACGGAAGGCGCGGCACGCAAGACATGCGCGACGCTCCGTGTCGCTGTAAGATAGCCAATCTTACAACCAAGGACCGGAGGGATGCACATGAAGGATCTCGTACAAGACGGCGACAGCCTGGTGGGCGCCAGCACCTTTGAAGAGGGCGTCGATCGCCGCGTGTTCCTGAAAGCGGCCGTCGGCAGCGGTTTCGCCGCCGCGACCCTGCCGGTGGCGGCGCAGACCCTGGTCAAGACCGACATCACCGGCCTGTCCACCGGCGACCACCTGATCGTCATCAACGGCCAGGAAGTCCCGGTCTACCGCGCCCAGCCCGAGGGCAAGACCAACCCGCCCGTCATCCTCGTCATCTCCGAGATCTTCGGCGTCCATGAACACATCAAGGATGTCGCGCGCCGCTTCGCCAAGCAGGGCTACATGGCCGTCGCGCCCGACCTGTTCGTGCGCGCGGGCGACGCCGGCAGCGTGCCCAACATCGCCGACCTGATGAAGGACATCGTCGGTAAAACCCCGGACGCCCAGGTCATGTCGGACCTCGACACCGTCGTCAACTGGGCCGCCCAGCGCGGCGGCGACACCGGGCGCCTCGGCATCACGGGCTTCTGCTGGGGCGGCCGCATCACCTGGCTGTATTCTGCGCACAACCCGAAAGTGAAAGCCGGCGTGGCCTGGTACGGCCGCCTGGTGGGCGACGCGACGGCCAACTCGCCCAAGCACCCGGTCGACATCGCCCAGAACCTGAAAACCCCGGTGCTCGGCCTGTACGGCGGCAAGGACACCGGCATCCCGCTCGATACGGTCAATCGCATGAAGGCGGAACTCGCCAAGGGCAACAGCAAGTCGGAGTTCGTGGTCTATCCGGACGCGGGCCACGCCTTCCACGCGGACTACCGTCCGAGTTTCAACGAGGCCGATGCGAAGGACGGCTGGCGCCGTGCGCTGGACTGGTTCCGCAAGCACGGCGTGGTGTGATTTGAAGCGCTCGCAAGCCGGGAGCGGTACAATGCCCGGCTTGCCATAAGCAAGTCCAGAACAAGAGGCTTCACATCGACCCGATTCTCGTATCCATCCTGCTGGCGACCCTGATCGCCGGCGTCGTCAGCATCTCGGCCGCCGCGGTATTTTCGTTCACGCTGCTCTCCAAAATGGTGGAGCGGCTGGTCAGCCTGTCGGTCGGCATCATGCTTTCGACCTCGTTCCTGCACGCGCTGCCCGAAGCCTTCGCGTCCGGAACCGATATCTATAAACTGTTCGCGACCCTGCTGGCGGGCCTGTTCGCCTTCTTCCTGCTCGAGAAGCTGGCGCTGCTGCGCCACTCGCACCACCACGAGGGCGACGGCCACCATCACGCGCACGGGCACGACGCGCACGCGGCAGGTAAATCGGGTTGGATGATCCTGGTCGGCGACGGCATGCACAATTTTACGGACGGGATCCTGATCGCGGCCGCCTTCCTCGCCAACCCGGAGCTGGGCCTGGTCACGGCGCTGGCCATCGTCGCCCACGAGATCCCGACCGAGATCGGCGACTTCATCGTCCTCCTGAACGCCGGCTTCTCGCGCATGCGCGCCTACGTCTTCAACCTGCTGTGCAGCCTGCTGTCGGTGGCGGGCGGCCTGCTCGGCTACTACACGCTGGACCGCGTCAGCGGCCTGATTCCCTACGTGCTGGTGTTCGCTTCCTCGGGTTTTATTTACATCGCGGTGAGCGATTTGATGCCGCAGATGCAGCGCCGCGCAACCGTAAAAGAATCGATTCCGCAGGTGCTGCTGATCGGGCTGGGCGTCATCATCGTCCTGTTCCTGACGGCGCGCTGATCGAAGCGAGTCGGCGTATCATCGGCGCATGGAGACATGCCGCTGGATACCCGAGGCCGGAAACGGAATCGAACACCTCACGCTGCGCCGCGATGGCGCCGGCCTGTTTGCGCAAGGCGCGGTGATCGGTGACGACTTCGGCGCGTTCTACACCATCCGTTGCGACAGCGCCTGGCGCGTGCGTCATGCCCTCGTCGAGGTGGCCGGCGGCGCGCGCCTCGAACTGCATGCCGATGGCGCCGGCCGCTGGCAGGACGGGCAGGGCGTATCCGTTCCCGCGCTGGCCGGCTGTATCGACATCGACCTCACCGCCAGCTGCTTCACCAACACCCTGCCGGTCCGGCGCCTGGGCGCCGCGCTCGCTTCGCGCCATGAGATCGCGGTCGCCTGGGTCCATCTTCCTGCCTTGACCGTCGAGGCGGCGCGCCAGGCCTATACCCGGATCGCCCCGCGCCTGGTCCGCTTCGAAAGCCTCGGCAGCGGCTTCATGGCCGACCTGACGGTCGACGACGAAGGACTCGTCGTCCATTACCCCGGACTCTTCCGCCGCATCGATTGAGCTGCGCGCACGCCCCTGGTTGAGCTTTTAATGATAATGACTTATCATTACCGAAAACTCACTCATCTGAAAGGAAGCAGTCCATGTCCGACCTCACCTGCCACCGTACCCCGCTCGCCCTGGCGATCCTGCTCGCCTTCGGCGCGTCCGCCGGCGCCCATGCCCAGACCAGCGAGCGACTGCACGCCGATCCGGACAGCATCCCGACGGTGGTGGTCTCGGCCAGCGCGCTCGGCGTGGTGGGCGACGACATGATCACGCCGGTGACCTCGCTCGGCGGCGGCGCCCTGGTGCGCGCCCGCGAATCGACCCTGGGCGAAACCCTGGCCAACCAGCCCGGCATCACCTCGAGCCACTTCGGCGCCGGCGCCAGCCGTCCGGTGATCCGCGGCATGGACGGCCCGCGCGTCAAAATCCTGTCGGACGGCGCGGAAATCCAGGACGCCTCGACCATCAGCCCGGACCACGCGGTCGGCTTCGAGCCGGTGCTGGCCGAGCGCATCGAAGTGCTGCGCGGGCCGTCGGCGCTGGCCTATGGCGGCGGCGCGGTGGGCGGCGTCGTCAACATCCTCGACCGCAAGATCCCGACCGCGCTGCCGGGGAAAGCAGTGGAGGGCAGCGCCGAACTGCGCGCCAATTCGGCCGCGCGCGAAAAGACGGGCGCGGTCGAAGTGACCGGCGGCGCCGGCAACATCGCCGTCCACGTCGAAGGCGTGAAGCGCGATGCCAACGCCTACCGCGTAGGCGAAGGCTGGAGCGAAGGCCGTCATGTGGCCGGCAGCTTCAAGGACAGCGAGTCCGGCACGGTCGGCCTGTCCTGGGTCGGCGAACGCGGCTACCTGGGCGCGGCCTATACCAAGGAGCGCACGGAGTACGGCATCCCCGGCCACAACCACGAATTCGGCAGCTGCCATCCGCATGGCGACCATCTGCACTGCGGCGGCCACGACGATCACGAGGATCACGAAGACCACGACCACGAGCACGAACATGGCGCCGGGGACGTCCCGGTCGTAAAACTCGACAGCGACCGCTGGGACGTGCGCGGCGAGTACCGCAATCCGCTGGCCGGTTTCACGAAAGCCCGCCTGCGCGCCTCCTTCACCGACTACCGCCACGACGAACTGGAAGACGGCGTCGTCGCCACCAGCTTCTTCAACAAGGCGCACGATGCGCGCGTCGAACTCGAACACGTGCCTGTTGGCGGCTGGCGCGGCGTGATCGGCCTGCAGACCACGCGGCGCGACTTCTCGACCGAAGGCGAGGAAGCCTACGTGCCGCCGACCGTCACCACGAAGCACGCGCTGTTCGCGGCCGAGGAATACAAGCTGGGCGACTGGCGCTTCGAAGCGGGCCTGCGCCACGAGCGCCAGAAGGTCGATGTCGACAGCGCGACCCAGCGCGACAGCAAATCGAACGGCACCTCGCTCGCCGCCGGCGCGGTGTGGAAATTCGCTCCCGAGTACTCGCTGCGCGCCTCGCTGGCCCGCAGCCACCGCCTGCCGGGCGCCGAAGAACTGTACGCCAGCGGCGTGCACCTGGCCACCGCCACCTGGGAGATCGGCAACCAGGACCTGACGAAGGAAACCTCGAACAACCTCGACCTCACACTGCGCAAGTTCGCCGGCGCCACGACCTTCTCTCTGAGCGCCTTCCACAACCGCGTCGACAACTACATCTACGCGCATACGCTGGACAATCACGAAGGCTTCCAGCTGGTCGAATACGCCCAGCGCGACGCCGTCTTCACCGGCCTGGAAGGCGAAGTGAGACACAAGCTCTCGCCGAACTTCGACGCCACCCTGTTCGGCGATGTCGTGCGCGCCCGCTTCGACGACGCAGTTGACAATGAGGGTAACCGCAACATCCCGCGCATCCCCGCGCACCGCATCGGCGTGCGCCTGAACGCGGACTGGCAGGCCTGGCACGGCATGGTCGAACTGTCGCGGGTCGGCACGCAGGACCGGGTCGCGGACTTCGAAAGCCCAACGAGCGGCTATAACCTGCTCAACATCGGCACCCACTACACGACCCGCATCGGCGGCGTGCCGGCCCAGCTTTACGCGCGCATCAACAACGCGCTCGACGAACTGGCCTTCAGCCACACCTCCTTCATCAAGGCCGCCGCGCCCCTGCCGGGCCGTAACCTGACCGCGGGCGTGCGCTTCGTCTTCTGATGAAAAAGCTGATCAGCTACGCCGACTACGCGGGCATTGCCGCCTCGGCGCTGTGCCTGGTGCACTGCCTCGCGATGCCGCTGCTGCTGGCCGTGTTCCCCTTGCTGGGACTCGGCAGCGAGCACCACGGCCTGCACGACGCGCTGCTGCTGGGCGTGACCGTGCCGGTGCTGCTGGCGCTGGTTCCCGGCTGGCTGGCGCACCGCGATCCGGCGCCGCTGCTGCTCGGCCTGGCGGGCCTGGGTGCTTTCCTGGTGGCGGTACTGTTCGTCGGCCCGGCCTTCGGGCAGGGCGCAGAGACGGGGCTGGCGGTGCTCAGCAGCGTGCTGCTGATTGCGGCGCACCGGAGGAATCATCGCTTCTGCAAGGCGTGCTGCCGGGAGCCGAAGGCGATCCAGACAGTGGATCGATAGTACGGAGAATCGGCCGCTTCCGTAGGTTCCCGTCGAGCTATGCAGCGACGACGCGGTTTTTCCCTGCTCGTTTCGCAGCGTAGAGTGCCTTGTCCGCAGCGTCGAGCAGCGAAAGCGTATCGAGATCACTCCTGTCGAGAGAGGCGGCACCGATACTCACGGTGTAGAACGGTAGTTCTGTCGGATTGGACTTGGCGATTCGGCTACAAATGCGCTCGGCAGTTGCAAGTGCGGCATGGAGGTCGGTTTGCGGAAGAAGAACGACGAATTCTTCCCCGCCAAAGCGTCCAATGACGTCCTGTGTACGCAACAGCTGAGTGGCCTCGGCTGCAAAATGCACGATGACCTTATCCCCCACGAGGTGACCGTGCGTGTCATTGATCGCTTTAAAGTTATCCAGGTCCATCATTAATATCGACATCGGCCTGCCATGTCGGCGAGACGCGGCGATTTCTCTCTGAAGCATTTCCAGCAAAGCGTCCCGCCTGTATGCACCGGACATAGGATCATGCAGGGCCTGTGATTCAAGACGGCTTTGAAGTTCTCGATTCGCCATCATCAAAAAACCGAGGCTCATCGCTACCAGCGAAAATGGGAACGACGTGAAATAGATGTCATGGATTGCAGAAGTGTCATTTTCCAGAGTTAACGTGCCGTCGTACAGCAGCACCGAAAGAAAGCGCGTTCCCATCACGCAAGCGGTCGCTGCGTATATCGAACATGTGAACCACTCAGGGAAGCGTCTGACACGGTACCTGTAGATCGTCATGCCGCATGCGGCAAAACATACGGTAAGCAGGCCGCTGACAATGATTACCCGGCCACGGTAGTCATCGACGACGAAGGTAACCCAGGCAAGCCCGAGCGCGGCGATGCAGAGCAGCGCGAGGAGCCTTTTACTCGACGCGAGCCCGCCGAACAGGCTCAAGCTGTAATGCATGAAGATGACGCCGGCTGGAATGAAGAGATTCGGCAGATAGCTGGAAAAAAGAACCGGCAACTGGCCGCGCGTCGTAAAACCGACGGCACCGACAACCATGAGCAGGCATCCCCATCCCCATTGGGCCAGACCGCCGATATTTTTCGGAAATCCTACGCGAACGGCAAAAAACAGAAATGCGCAGAGCAGGCCGAATGCCGCAGAAATGATGATAAAGGAGTGGGCGTCTATACCGAGCATAAGCACGTGGACCTTTGGGAAATGCCGTGCCTAGAACTTCCTGCGCCGGGCTGCCCGTCGAACCTGGAGTTCGCACTGCAGCGTAAACGAAGAGACAAATTCTAATGGGAAACGTTATTTGAAATCTTGTATTTCAATTGCTGATTATATCTGAAAGTGGGATTCTAAAGCCTGAGAAGATATATAAGTGGAATGACAGTCAATGACAACTATAAAATGGTTGTAAAATTAAATGCGGCAGGATGAATGTCCTACGCAATTCCAGGTCAATATCGAGAGGCTTCAGCGGGTCTGGCATCCAGGCACGGCCTCAACCGTAGATTTGTCCATGTTGGCCGTAATGCAGGAGCTAAGGAAGAGTTCGTGTCCTGATGCCAGACCTGACCCTGGTAGTTTGGTAATTCAGCTCCTTGCGCGCGGCTTCAGGCGGAAGCTGACGCCGAGCCGGTTGATCGCGTTCATGGCCGCAATGGTCAAGGTCAGGTCCACCAGGTCCTTCTCGCCGAACACGGCCAGCGCGGCTGCATAGGCGTCGTCGGAGGCATGCGTTTCGCTTACGCGCGTGACTTCCTCCGACCATGCCAACGCGGCACGTTCTGGTTCAGTGAAAAGGTGTTGAGCTTCGTGCCAGACCGGCACCAGCACGGCCTTGTCGACCGACACTCCCTCCTTGATCAGGTCGCGGGTGTGAATGTCGATGCAGTGCGCGCACCCGTTGATCTGCGATACGCGCAGGAAGACGAGATGGATGAGGGTGCTGGGCAGCTTCGTGTCGTTCACGACATAGTGATGCAGGACGCCGATTGCCTTTGCGCCCTCGGGGGAGACAGCGAACCAGTTCGCGCGATTCATGATGTTCGATCCTTTCAAGATGCGACGGGCAGGAGTGCCCTATCTCCTCCAGGACGGATGACACGCGCGCGTAGTGACAGTCACGAGAAATTTTTTTTTGAATCGCTGGCAAACCGCCAGGGTCCAACAGCATTTTTCATTCAACGGCCTATAATGCTCAGCCAAATCAGCGTGCCTTGACCCTGTACAACTGGAAGAACATGAAGCGTCTACTCCTCATCGCAGCCGTTTTGCCTGTTCTTTCTTCTTGCGGAGGCGGTGAGGGAGAAAGCGGCACAAGCACGGCCCCAGTATCGACGGCGCCAGTCGCGCCACTCGCCGCGTACCTTGGCAACTGGGCGACCTCATGCCATTTCCATGCGATCGATTACGCAAGCATCTCGCACGCGCCAGGTACGACCGACTCAATCTCGATAACGTACAAGACTGATTATCATGTGAACCCGGATTGTTCTGGAGCCGTTCTCGGGACCTGGACGCAATCGGCCAGCGCGACTGCAGTCTATGAAGGCAGTGTGGATTCCAGTATCGTTTTTATCGGGGGCTCTGCCGCAGTTGCTGCCAGAGTCGACAAGGTGACGACAAGTCTTCCCTCGCATACCTGGTCGGTAACCGGTACAGGGGTCGAGCATTCGGTTGTGGATGGCCTGGCGCAGTGGTGCATTACCTATGCGAATGGCGATCGCTCATGCATCATGGATGAAGGTACCTATCGTGCGTTCGTCGTCAATCCCACAGGCCTGTACCTCCAGGGGAATGTCATGTACGAGCTGCGTTCGAATGTATCCTTCTACATGGAAAACAAGGCCTTCAAAAGACAATAAGCGTTGGCGCTTCAGGGCACGCCGTTGACGTAATACAGTGTCCCGTTTTCGAACCTGGCCATTGCGTATGTTTGCTCGTCGTTTCCGGGATTGACGAACGCTTGAGATGAATCGGCAGATGCTGTCCAACATTTTGCCTCCCAGGACGGAAAAGATTTGATGCCCATTCATGTAGTAGTGGTCGTCGATTCATGTTGGGGCAAGCGCGAATAAAGCACCGTCTCACGGACCGCTTCTGGTCGACAACGGACTTATTGTAGCGTCCGCTAATGACTCGCCGTTCGACCATTAGAGCGCCTAACAAAACCTATTTTTTTCGTCGGGGCAACAAGGGCGTACACTGAGCCGTTTCGAACGTCTGCAATCGGCCTATTGTGTTGAAAAATTCCGCCTGAGTTTGCGATCTCGACGACCTGTCGCTGTCTAACAGGTCACGAATAGGGAGGCCGCGATG
>NZ_JBHSMR010000011.1:0-143338 GCF_042655665.1 Massilia suwonensis | reverse complement strand
AGTGCTGCAACCAGTGTGAAAGTAGGTTATCGTCAGGCTAGTTATAAAGAAAAAACCCGCTGATTCAGATCAGCGGGTTTTTTTTCGTCCCGATTCTTTTTGCAACTCGGCTGCGTTATTCGGCAGTTCGTCGCAAATACACGAACTTCTATTCATCCCCCAATTATGATTTCCAGTCAGAAATGACTTAAAGGATGGGGCGCATGAAGCGTGCAGCAAAACTGAAATGGTCAATGATCGGTACAGCCGTGTTCGTTATCGGAACGCCGCTCGTCATGCTCATGCAATCGAAGGTCGAGATGACGCCGAACGGCGTGCACACGCGCCTCCTATTGCCTGCCGGTGACCGCAACATCGGCATCCACCTGTATTCCGGCACCGGCGACACCCCGCGTATCCCCCAATTCCTCGACGGTCCCATCGTCCGGCCGGCGCCGAATGGACAGTGGACCGCCACCTGGTTCTGCGAGGACGCCGTGCACCGGCAATCCGGCAGCGGCGACGTACTCGAGATCGACTGTGCAGGCAGGCAGACGCGCTATCCCATGCGCGCAGCCGGCATGCAGCCCGCAAACGACATCGCTGCGCCAGGGCGCATGCTGGTGTTGAGCGATATCGAGGGCAATGCCGCCTTCCTCGACGCCGCCTTGCGCGAACTGGGCGTGCAGGATGCCGCCGGACGCTGGTCGTATGGCACGGGGCACCTCGTCATCGCCGGCGATGCCGTCGACCGCGGCCGCGATGTGTTCGCCGTGCTCTGGCGACTGTATGCACTGAGCCTGCAGGCGGCCGAGCAGGGCGGGGCAGTGCATCTCGTGCTGGGTAATCATGAGCAGTACATGTTGCTAGGGAATATGTCCCGTGCGAACCGCGAACATATCCATAGCGCCGAACGCATGGGCGGCTTCAGTCAGGCCTTCGGCGCCGATACGGTCCTGGGCGCATGGCTGCGCCGCCAGCCGGTCATCCTGAAAGCGGGACGCGTCGTGGTCGCGCATGGCGGGATCAGCCCGCAGGTGATTGCAAGCGGCATGTCGGGCGAACAGCTCAACGAGGCCCACCGGCATTACTGGCAAGGTCCCGCGAAGCCGGTCCCGGTGCTCCAGGCGGTGTTCGGTCCCGCCGGCCTCACCCAATACCGCGGCTACTTCGACGGCGACAAGGAGGTGCCCCGCGCAACGCCGGCCCAGGTGACGCAGGCGCTCGAGCACTTCGATGCCGATACCATCGTCGTCGGCCATACGCCGGTGGAACAAATCACTCCCTTGTACCAGGGACGCGTCTACGCCATCGATGTGAACACCCCCAGCGCCAGCTCCGAAGCACTGCTTTTCGAAGATGGCATGGCACGGATCGTCCCCCTGCAGGCCCGGCGCATGCTGGCCGCCGAGCGGCCGCCCGTGAAAACGCGCGCGCTGAACCTGGCGGACGCCGGGGATTGGCGCATCATCCAGCGCTGGCTGGCACGCAGCCGCGAGCTGACCCAGCTGTCGCATCCCTACTGAGGCGCACGCTCCGCGCCGGCTCGTCTTACAATAGGCCGATGCGCATCCTCATCGTCGAAGACCATCCCGACATCCTGGCCAACCTGTACGGCTTCCTGGAGCCGAAAGGACATGTCCTCGACTCCGCCCGCAATGGCTACGCCGGGCTGGCCCTGGCCTCGGAAAACGAGTACGACGTGATCGTGCTCGACATCGGCTTGCCCGGCCTGAACGGCCTCGAGCTATGCCAGAAACTGCGCGGCGAACTGGCTTTGTCGACGCCCGTGCTGATGCTCACCGCGCGCGACAGCCTGAACGACAAGGTCGCCGGCTTCGACAGCGGCGCCGACGACTACCTCGTCAAACCCTTTTCGCTGGTCGAACTCGACGTGCGCCTGAAAGCCCTGGTGCGGAGAGCGGAAGGGCGCAACTCTGCCAACAGAGAGCTGCGCTTCGGGGAGCTCGCCTTCGATCCGGACACCCAGCAGGCCAGCCGCGCCGGCCAGCCGGTGACGCTCACCCGCACCGGCTACGTGCTGCTGCACGCCTTGCTGAAAGCCGCGCCGCGCATCGTCACGCGCGAGACGCTCGAACAAGCTGTCTGGGGCGAGGACCGCCCGGACAGCGACGCCCTGCGCACGCACATCCACGCGCTGCGCCAGGCGATCGACAAACCGTTTACACATTCCATGCTGCTCACCGTTCCCGGTGTCGGCTACCGCCTGGCGCTCCCCGATGCAAGCACGTGAATCCCTGCGGCGGCGCATCGTCGTCGCCTTTGTCTCCTTCGGCATCGTCCTGTCGCTGTTCTTCGCGGTGCTGGCCGCGGTAGCGGTCGAGGGCATCGAAGTGCACCTGGTCGACAACCGCCTGGCCGAAGTCGCGAAATGGGCGCTGCCGCGCCAGGCGGCCGGACTCGCCGTCGACCTGCCCTCGGGCCTGCGTTTCCATCGCGGCGGCGCCATCCCCCTGTCCCTGCGCGACTTGCCTCCAGGGGTGAGCGACGTCGAAGTCGATGGCGTCGGCCTGCACGTGCTGACCGGCAGCGACGCCGCGGGTCCCTACGTCGTGGTCGACCACGAAAGCGACTACGAGAAAATCGAGCTCGTCGTGTATTCGCTGTTCGCCGCCTTTTTCATCGGCTTCCTGGTATTCGCCGCCGGGCTCGGCGGTTTTGTTGCGCGCCGTATCGTCAATCCCATCAGCGAACTGGCCGATGCCGTCGGCCGTGGCGGCACGCCCTTGCCGGGCCTCGAGCGCAAGGACGAGCTCGGCATCCTGGCGCGCGCCCTCGCGGCCCACACCGCCGAATTGCGCGCCTTCCTCGACCGCGAACGCTTTTTTACGGGCGATGTCAGCCATGAGCTGCGCAGCCCGCTGACCGTGATCATGGGCGCCGCCGAAATTTTGATGGCGAACGCCGCCAGCGAGACGACCCGCGCGCCGGCCGAGCGCATCTACCGCGCCGCGCACGAGGCGGCCGAATGCGTCACCGTGCTGCTCCTGCTGGCCCGCGCGCCGGAACTGAAACGCCTGCCGCTGGTCGACATCGACGCCATCGCCGCGCGCGAAGTCGAGCGCTATCGCCCGCTGGTGGACGCCAAACCGGTCGAGCTCGGATACGACGACGGGCCCGCGTTCGCGATCCAGGCGCCGGCCGAACTGTGCGCCGCCGCCATCGGCAACCTGGTGCGCAACGCCTGCCAGTACACCGCGCAGGGAGCAGTGAGCGTCGCCCTCGGAGCGGGCCGCGTCGTCGTCGAAGACACCGGCCCCGGCTTGCCCGCAGCCGTGCGCGAGACCCTGGCCGGCCATGGCGCGACAGCGCACGCGATTCCTTCGCGCGGCTCGGCCGGCACGGGACTCGGCCTGTCGCTCGTGCTGCGCATCTGCGAGTATCTCGGCGCCACGCTCGCCTACGAAGACCGCCCCGGCGGCGGCAGCCGTTTTACGATCAGCTTCGCCGCCGCCCAGCCGGCGCCGATTTCACGCGATCTTAACGCCTCCCTGACCGGGCACTGACAGGCTCCCCTCTATCCTCGCTGCATACGTGGCCGATTCCGGCCGCAATGCTTCGATGGATGAGTTTTGGATAAATTGCTTGCACGGCGCATCAGCGCACCTTTCCTGACCCTGGCCGTTGCCTTCCTGCTGGCCTCGGCCGGCAACCTGCCGTTCTGGTCCACCCTGACGCGCGCGGCCGGCGGCCTGACGCTGGACAACCTGCCGCTGCTGCTCGGTGCCTTTGCCATCGTCGTGCTGTTCTTCAATGCCTGCCTGACCCTGGCCAGTTTCCGTTTCGTCGCGAAACCGGTCCTGATCGTGCTGGTCCTGAGCGCGGCCAGCGCCAGTTATTTCATCGCGAATTATGGCGTCGTGATCGACAAGGCGATGATCCAGAACGTGTTCGAGACCGACACCCGCGAAGCGGCCGAACTCTTCAGCTGGCACATGGTCTTCACGATCGGCCTGCTCGGCTTGCTGCCCGCCATCCTGATCGCGCGCGCCAACGTCGGCTTTCCGCAAGGGATGCGCGGCCTGCTCAAGCGCGCAGGAATTGCCGGCGGCTCGCTGGCGCTCGCCGTGCTGTTGCTGGTGGTCTTTTTTAAAAGCCTGGCGCCGGCCGTGCGCGAGCACCGCGAACTGCGCTTCCTGCTGACGCCGACGAATACCATCCAGGCCCTGCACGGCTACCTGCGCGGCAAATGGGCGACGCCGGTGGTGGTCGCGCCGCTCGGACGCGATGCCATGAAGGGGCAAGCCTGGGCCGGGCAGCAGCGGCGCACGGTGACGATCCTGGTGGTCGGCGAAACGGCGCGCGCCAAAAATTTCTCCCTGAACGGTTATGGACGCGAGACCAATCCGCTGCTGGCGCGCCAGCCGGGCCTGATCAATTTCTCGCAAGTGTCCTCGTGCGGCACGGCGACGGCCGTCTCCGTCCCTTGCGTGTTTTCCGCCCTCGGCCGCGAGCATTACTCGGAAACCAAGGCCTCGAGCCAGGAAGGTTTATTGGACGTCCTGCACCACGCCGGCTTCCAGGTGCTGTGGCGCGACAATAACTCGGGCTGCAAGGGCGTCTGCGCCCGCGTCGGCTTCGAAGACCTGTCGCAAGCCACGCCGGGCGACCCGCACTGCGAGAGCGACGAGTGCCATGACGAACGCCTGCTGGCCGGCTTGCCGGAACTGATCCGCAAGAGCAGCGGCGACATGGTGATCGTCCTGCACCAGAAGGGCAGCCATGGCCCGGCCTATGCACGGCGCTACCCGGCCGGCTTTGGACGCTTCGGCCCGGTCTGCAATACCAACGAATTCGAAAAGTGCTCGCGCGAATCGATCGAGGCGGCCTACGACAACACCATCCTGTACACGGATTATTTCTTGAGCAAGACCATCGACCTGCTGCGCCAGACCGCCTCGAACGAAGGCGTGGACACGGCGATGCTGTATTTTTCCGACCACGGCGAATCCCTGGGCGAAAACAATATGTACCTGCACGGCGCGCCTTACCTGTTCGCGCCGAGCGAGCAGACCCGGGTGCCGATGATGCTGTGGATGTCCGATGGTTTCAGTTCGCGCTTCAGGATCGACCGCACTTGCCTGATCGCGCGCCGCAACCAGCCGATGTCGCACGATAACGTGTTCCACTCGGTGCTCGGCATGCTGGATGTGAACACGGCGGTCCTGAATCCGAAACTGGACTTGTTCCGCGCCTGCACCCGGGGCGCCTGACGATGCGCGCTCCCATCGACTCCGCACCGACCCTGCTCGGTGCGCGCCAGATCCTGTTCCTCTGCGCCGGACTGTTTGCTTCAGCACTCTTGATCCTCTGGATAGGCCGCGCCACCGATCTCGACCTGGTGCTGGCCGACGCCCTGTACGACGCCGGCGCCGGTACCTTCCCCTGGCGCCATGCCTGGCTGACCGAAACTTTTAATCACACGATCCTGAAAAGCATCCTGACGCTGGCGGCCGCCTGGTTCATCGCCGCGGCGGCTTGGGATGCCTTCCGCCCGCGTGCCGGGCGCCAGGCGCTCGAGCGCTTGCGCCTGCGCGTGGTCGGCGCCTCAGCTTTGCTGGTGCCGCTCGTGATCAGCACCCTGAAACAGGCGAGCGTCGCCCATTGCCCCTGGGACCTGGCGCGCTATGGCGGCACGCAACCCTACCTGCGCCTGTTCGATGCCTTGCCGCTGGGCGTGCAGGCAGGTCACTGCCTGCCGGCAGGGCACGCATCGAGTGCGCTGTGGCTGGTGTCGCTGTGCGTGTACTGGCTGCCGGGAAGGCCGACGGCGGCGCGCCAGGCGGCGCTGGTGGCGCTGCTGTTGGGCGGCCTGGTCGGATGGATGCAGCAATTGCGCGGCGCGCATTTTCTGACCCATACGCTGTGGTCGATCTGGCTCGCCTGCGCAGTGGTGTTGATCGTGATCGTCAGCCTGCAACGCCTGCCGGCGCGGCGCACGGCCAGCGTGCCCGACTATCTGGCGGAAACGGTCGAAGACGCCGGCTGATTGCTTCAGCTCAGCGCGTAGTATTTTCCAAGCGGCAAACTTTCCAGGTTACTTACCACCTGGAGAAACCCATGCACGCTGACGCATCCGGCCTGACCGACAAGCTGGCCGCTCCGATGAATGCCATCGTTTCGCGCCACCGCGCTGCCCTGATGCCGATGCTGGGAGGTAGCGGCCCGGCCGCACGGGCCGCGCTGGAGAACGACGAAGCCGTACGTAAAGTCGCCATGTTCTGCTATCCGCTGCTGCCCGGCATCGTGCGGCTGGCGGTGAAGGAACACAGCTTCGTCAACTTCGTGATGAACAACCGCCAGCACCTGCTCTCGCGCCTGACCGTGGATACCCCGAGCGCAGCCTGAATTACTGGGCCACCGGCTCGGCTTCCTTGGCGACAGCACGGCCGCGGCTGATGCTGTCGCCGTCCTGGCGGCGCAGGCGCCAGAAGATCGCGGCCGACAAGACCGTCATCACGGCCAGCGCCCAGAAAGCGTGATGCAGGGCGCCGGTCACCAGCACCTGGTTCGTCTGCGGCACCCGGCCCAGGAACCAGGCCGTCACCAGCGAGCCTGCCGCCAGGCCAAAACTCATCGACAGCTGCTGGAAGGAGCTGGAAATCGTGCTCGCCATGCTGGTGTCGTTCGCTTCGATGTCGGCATAAGCCAGCGTGTTCATGCTGGAAAACTGCAGCGAATTGAAAAAGCCCTGCATCAGGCTGATGCAGACGATGGCGGCCAGCGGCGTCTCGCGTCCGACCATGCCATACAGGGCGATCGTCAGGCCGATGAACAGGGTATTGAAGACAAGAACTTGCCGGTAGCCGAAGCGAGCCAGCACCTTCGGGGCGATCAGTTTCATGCCCATGGCCGCAGCTGCCGACGGCATCATCAGCAGGCCCGACTGCCAGGCCGGCAAGCCCAGGCCCAGCTGATATAAAAGCGGCAGCAGGAAGGGCAGGCCGCCCACCCCCAGGCGCGTGACGAAGCCGCCGACCACGGAAATGCGGAAAGTACGCACCTTCAACAGGGCCAGGCGCAGCAGCGGAAAGCGGATGCGGCTCGCATGCCAGGCATAGGCGGCGAGCAGCCCGATCGAGACGCCCAGCATCAGGGTCATCGTCGCGCCGCTCAAGGTATGTTCGCCGAACACTTCCAGCAGCCAGGACAGGATGGCCGTGCCCGAACTGAAGAGGATCAGTCCCAGCACGTCGAGTGGACGCCGTTCGTCGCCGTGGTAGTCCGGCATGTGGCGCCAGACCAGGTACATGGCGATCAGGCCGAAGGGCACGTTGATGAAGAAGATCGCGCGCCAGGACGTCCAGTGCACCATCAGGCCGCCGACGGTCGGTCCCAGCAGCGGACCGATCAGGGCCGGGATGATGACGAAGTTCATCGCCCCCAGCAACTCCGATTTCGGGAAGGTGCGCACGATGGCCAGGCGCCCGACCGGCATCATCATCGCCCCGCCCAGGCCCTGCAGCAGGCGTGCGGCCGTCATCATGGAAGCGTTCGGCGCCAGGCCGCACAGGACGGAAGCGAGGGTAAAAATGCCGATGGCGGTAAGGAACACGCGGCGGGTGCCGAAGCGGTCGGCCATCCAGCCGCTGACGGGAATGCCGACGGCAAGACCGAGGATGTAGCTGGTGACGACCGATTTCAGGCTCAGCGGCGTGACCCCGAGGCTGGCCGCGATGCTGGGAATGGCGGTATTGACGACCGTGGCGTCGAGCTGCTCCATGAACAGGGCAGTGGCGACAAGCCAGGGTAAATAGGTCTTGACGGTGGAACTATTCAAACGGGCCTCATCCAGACAGGCGCGCGCGGGTGCGCAAGCTTGTCTGGATTGTCACATAAATCATGAGATGCCGATTTTCTGGCGGACGCTGTCTGTACGGCATCCGCTTACCCGGCTGCGCTCTCAGAACTGGTAGCGGGCGCTCGCGACCAGGAAGTTGGCGCCGCTGTTCGGACGCTTGATGCTGGCGTTCGAATAGTGCTGGATTTTCAGGCCCAGGTCCCACTTGCTTTGGGTGACGTAGCCGACGCCGATGTGGTCGCCGAACTGGAAGGCGGTCGACAGCTGGTTGTCGTCGTTGTTGTACAGCTCCGAGAACAGGTTGGCGCCGATGCCGCCCTCGACGTACCAGCCGAGCTTGTCGTCACGCTGGTAGCGCGCGACTGGCGTGATGCCGACCACGAACAGGTTCTGGTGCTGGCCCGGCACGTTGCGGTAAGCGGTGCCGCGCCAGTAGGCGGCCGACAAATCCCAGTAACCACCCAGGTGGCGTCCGTTCGAGGCGAACCAGCGGGCATCCCAGTTCTTTTGCACGGCCAGGCGCGCCATGCGCACTTTCGGACCGGTGCCGAAGTCGAAGGAAGCTGAGTCGACCCAGCCGCTGTCCTGGGCATGGACGCCGCCGGCCAGCAGGGCGGTAGCGATGCCGGACAGGATGGCAATTTTCTTATTAATGGCCATAATTGCTTTCGTAAAGGTATACGCCAGTCCATGCTGGCGAATAGAAATATTGTACTAGCGCGAACAAAAGCGCGTAGCGCACGTCAACACTTTGAAAGGAACCGCATGCCCCATTCTACTGTCGCTTTCCTTGGCATCGGCCTGATGGGTCATCCGATGGCCGCACGCCTGGCCGGCGCCGGCATCTACCCGCGCGTCTGGAACCGGACGCTTGCCAAGGCCGAGGCATTGGCCGGCACGGGCGCCATTCCCTGCGCGTCCGTGGAAGAAGCGGTGAATGGCGCGGCGATCGTGATTTCGATGCTGGAAGCGGGGCCGGCCGTCGCCGCGACCATCGAGGCCGCCTTGCCGGCGATGGCGCCGGGAACCCTGTGGATCGACATGAGTTCGACCCGCCACGACGAGGCGCTGGCCTTCCATGCGCGCCTGGCGGGGCAGGGCATGCGCTTCATGGATGCGCCGGTGTCGGGCGGCGTTGGCGGCGCCGAAGCGGGAACACTCGCCATCATGGCCGGCGGCAGCCTGCACGATTTTAACGAGGCGGCTAGCGTGTTCGCGCCCATGGGCAGCGCGCAGCTGGTGGGGCCGCATGGCAGCGGGCAGGTTGCCAAGCTGTGCAATCAATTGATTGTCGGTGCGACGATCAATGTGGTGGCCGAGGCTTTATTGCTGGCGCAGGCGGCAGGGGCCGATCCGGGCGCCGTGCGCGAGGCGATCCGCGGCGGCTTTGCGGGCAGCCGGATTCTCGAGGTGCATGGGCAGCGTATGCTGGACCGGAATTTTATTCCTGGTGGGCAGGTGAAAAGCCAGTTGAAGGATCTGCGCAATGTCCTGGCGGCGGCGGGGGAGGCGGGATTGGTGTTGCCGCTGACGAGTGCGGCGGCGCGCAGTTACGAGTCGATCGAAGGGGAATTGCCGCATGCGGATCATGCGGCGGCCTTATTGGCGTTGGAGCGGATCAATCCGGGGCAGCGGGTGGGGAGTGGGCCGGATCGGTTGCCGTGATGTTGCGGTGTGCACCGGCACGTACGCGTGGACTCGGGAGTCCACCCTACAGTAGGGTGGGCTCCGCCCACGCGTTATCACCGTCCGCACATCGGCGCTTTAACTCTGGGCCGCACACTCACGCAACCGGCAACCCCGTCTCCACCAACCTCACCCAATAACTTGCCCCGATCGGCAGCAACTGATCATTGAAATCATAACTCCCGTTATGCAACTGGCACGGTCCTAACCCGTGCCCGCCCGCGCGGTGCTCGCCCTCGCCATTGCCGATAAAGACATAGCACCCCGGCTTCTCCTGCAGCATGAACGCGAAATCCTCCGCGCCCATGGTCGGTTCGACCTCGGTATTCACGTTCGCCGCACCCACCACCGCGCGCATCGCCTCGACCGCAAACGCGGTCTGCTCCGGATGGTTGATCAGCGGCGGATAATTGCGCTTGAAGCCGAAATCGACGCTGGCCTTATAAGCCGCTGCGATCCCGTTCGCCATCTCCGACATGCGCTGTTCCACCAGGTCGAGGACAGAGGTCGAGAAAGTACGCACCGTACCGATCATGACCGCCTCATCGGGAATGACGTTCGTCGCGCTGCCTGAATGAATCTGCGTGATCGACAGCACCGCCGTCTCCAGCGGATTTTTCTCGCGCGAGATGATGGTCTGCCAGGCTTGCGCGATCTGCACCGCCACCATCACCGGATCGATGCCGCGATGCGGTTGCGCCGCGTGTGCTCCCTTGCCTTTGACGACCACGCGGAACTCGTTACTCGATGCCATCATCGGCCCCGGAATTACGCCGAAGCTGCCGGCCGGGAGGCCTGGCCAGTTATGCATGCCGTACACGGCTTCCATCGGAAACTGGTCGAACAGGCCATCGTCCATCATGCGCCGCGCGCCGGCGCCACCTTCTTCGGCCGGCTGGAAAATCAGATACACGGTGCCATCGAAGTTGCGATGACGCGACAAATAGTGGGCTGCGCCCAGCAACATCGCCGTATGACCGTCATGGCCGCATGCATGCATCTTGCCGGGGTGGCGCGACGCATGGTCAAATGTGTTGAGTTCCTGCATCGGCAGCGCATCCATGTCGGCGCGCAGGCCGATCGCACGGGGCGAATTGCCATTCTTGACAATGCCGACCACGCCGGTGCCGCCCAGCCCACGGACGACCGGGATGCCCCAGTCTTCGAGGCGCGCGGCGATGACGTCGGCGGTGCGGTGTTCTTCGTAGCAGAGTTCCGGATGCGCGTGCAGGTCGCGCCGGATGGCTTCCAGTTCGGTCTGGAAGGCGAGGATAGGTTCCACGAGTCTCATCTTGTTCTCCCTGTTTGCATGGACATGAATGCAAGCTGTTTGAAGATTGTAGCCCGCCTCAACATGGGAAATCCAGCATCAGACACCGGCCCCGGCCGAATCAGCTAAAGTATTGGTTTGTCGACGTTTTTCCCAAGAATAGATCCGATGTCCATCACACAAGTCCGCGCCGCCTGCCCTCACGATTGCCCCGATACCTGCGCCTTGCTCGTCACCGTCGAAGACGGTGTCGCGACCGAAGTGCGCGGCGACCCGGAGCATCCGACCACGGCCGGTGTGTTGTGCACGAAAGTGTCGCGCTACGTCGAGCGCACCTATTCGCCAGACCGCCTGCTGCACCCGATGCGCCGCGTCGGCAAGAAGGGTGAAGGAAAATTCGAACAGATCAGCTGGGACGAGGCGCTCGATGAAATCGCGTCGCGCCTGAAACCGATCGCCGCGCGCGACCCGCAAGCGATCCTGCCCTACAGCTATTGCGGCACCATGGGCCTGGTGCAGGGCGAGGCGATGGCCATGCGCTTCTTCAACCAGCTCGGCGCCTCGCTGCTCGACCGCACCATCTGCGCCACGGCCGGTTTCACGGGCTACAAGTACACGGTCGGCGCCTCCATCGGCACCGACATGGAGCAGTTCCAGGACGCGAAGTTGATCATCATCTGGGGCGGCAATCCGATCGCCTCGAACCTGCACTTCTGGATGCGCGCGCAGGAAGCGAAACGCCGCGGCGCGAAGCTGATCGCGATCGATCCCTATCGCTCGCTGACGGCCGAGAAGTGCCATCAGCACATTGCGCTGCTGCCCGGCACGGATGCCGCCTTCGCGCTCGGCCTGATGCATGTGCTGATCGGGGAAGACCTGCTCGACCACGACTACATCGCGCAGCACACGCTGGGCTTCGAGGAGCTGAAGGAACGCGCCCTTGAGTGGACCCCGGAACGCACGGCCGAGACTTGCGGCGTGACAGCGGCCGAAGTGGTCGACCTCGCACGCCTGTACGGCGAGACCGCCAAGCGCGGCGAGCCGGTCGCGATCCGCTGCAACTACGGCGTGCAGCGTGCGCGCGGCGGCGGCATGGCGGTGCGCAACATGAGCTGCCTGCCGGCCCTGGTCGGCGCCTGGCGCCATGCGGCCGGCGGCATCCAGTTGTCGACCTCGGGTTCCTTCCCGGCCAACAAGGCCAAGCTGCAGCGTCCCGATTTGCTGGCCGGCCGCAACCCGCGCACGATCAACATGACCACCATCGGCGATGACCTCCTCAAGGAAGCCTCGCCGGAATTCGGCCCGAAAGTCGAAGCCGTCATCGTCTACAACGCCAACCCGCTGGCGATCGCGCCCGATTCGAGCAAGGTACAAAAGGCCTTCGAACGCGAAGATTTGTTTACCGTGGTGCTGGAACATTTCAGGACCGACAGCGCCGACTATGCCGACATCCTGTTGCCGGCCACGACCCAGCTCGAACACGTCGACGCCCACCTCGCCTATGGCCATTTGTACATGATGGCGAATAACGCGGCCATCGCGCCGATGGGCGAAGCGAAGCCGAACACGGAAATCTTCCGCCTGCTGGCCGCGCGCATGGGATTCACGGATCCATGCTTCCAGGAGAGCGACGACGAACTGGCCGCGCAAGCTTTTGATAAGACGCATACGCGCGCCATCCACTTCGACTGGGAATCGCTGAAGCAGAAGGGCTGGCAAAAGCTGAACATGCCGGACGCGCCGTTTGCCAACGGCGGCTTCCCGACCCCGTCGGGCAAGTGCGAGTTTTATTCGAGCTCGATGGCGAACGACGGCCTCGATCCGGTGCCGGCCTATATCGCGCCCTACGAGTCGGTCGCATCGAATCCGGTCTTGGCGAAAAAATATCCGCTGGCGATGATTTCTCCGCCGGCACGGAACTTCCTGAACTCGACCTTTGTCAATGTTCAGAGCCTGCGTGCAACCGAGGGCGAGCCGCACCTCGACATTCACCCGAACGACGCCGCCCCGCGCGGCATCGCGCACGGTGACATGGCCCGCATCTATAACGACCGCGGCTCTTTTGTTGCCAAGGCGCGCGTGACCGAGAAAGCGCGACCGGGCCTCGTGGTGGGCTTGTCGATCTGGTGGAAGAAACTCGCCAGCGACGGCAAGAACGCCAACGAAGTGACCAGCCAGCGCCTGACCGACATGGGTCGGGCGCCCACTTTCTACGACACCCTGGTGCAGGTCGAAAAGGCCGCACCCCGACCCGGACATGAAATCCATCGCTAAACTTTCCCCCTTGGTCCGGCGCGCGCTCGTCGCCGCCGGTGCCGTCTCCGTACTTGCCAGTTGTTCTACTCTGAATTACTACACCCAGGCCGCCCAGGGCCAACTCGAACTCCTCTCCGACGCACGACCCATCGATGACTGGCTGGCCGATCCGGCCACCAACACCACGCTGCGGCATCGCCTGGAAACGGCGCGCCAGATCCGCCGCTTCGCGGTCCAGCAGATGGGCCTGCCCGACAACGACAGCTACAAGAACTATGCGGCCTTGAAGCGCCAGTACGTGCTCTGGAACGTCGTCGCCACGCCGGAACTGTCCCTGAAACCCTTGCAGTGGTGCTTCCCGGTGGCCGGTTGCGTCAACTACCGCGGCTACTACAGCAAGGACGACGCGCAAGCCTATGCGAAAGAGTTGCGCGCCCAGGGCCGCGATGTCGAGGTCGGCGGCGTCAGCGCCTATTCGACCCTCGGCTGGTTCAGCGATCCGCTGATCTCCACCTTCATCAATTATCCCGACGCCGAACTGGCGCGCCTGATCTTCCACGAACTGGCGCACCAGGTGACCTATGTCGCAGGCGACTCGCGTTTTAATGAATCCTTCGCCAGCGCGGTGGAAGAGGCCGGCGTCGAACTGTGGCTGGAACGCTTCGGCAATCCGCAAATGCGCGAGGGCTATGCGCGTTACACGGCGCGTCGAAAAGATTTCCTGGCGCTGCTGCTGAAGTACCGCAAGGAGCTGGAACGCACCTATGCGTCCATCATTCCCGACGAGGAAAAGCGCATCGGCAAGGCACGCCTGTTCATCGCGCTGAAAGAGGAATACCAGGTGCTGAAGGCGAACTGGGGCGGCTACGCGGGCTACGACCGTTTCTTTGCCGAGCCGCTCTCGAATGCGCACCTGGCCTCGATCGCGACCTACAACGACTACGTGCCGGCCTTCCGCGCCATGCTGCGTGAGGAAAAGAATTTCGGCGCGTTTTACCGCAAGGTGAACCGCCTGGCGAAACTCGATAAATCCGAGCGCCAGGCTGCTTTGAGGCTGATCGACGTCGCTTCGCCACCGGCAAATTTCATGGTGCAGCGCACCAATGCGGCGGCGCCGTAGAGTCCCTGTTCCAATCGTGCCAAAAGCGCTTGCTTCCGCGAGCGCTGCCCGATAGCATCATAATCAGCAATAGCAAAGGCACAAGCACGCCTGGCCCTTTCGCTGTGCGGACGAGGCCACGGACGATAACGATTCTATTCGAGACAAAAGGGCACTGATGATGGACAAAATTTGGCTGAAGTCGTATCCCCCCGGCGTCCCCGCCGAGATCAATCCTGACCAGTACACCTCGCTCGTCCACTTGCTGGAAGAGTCGTTCCAGAAGTACGCACAGAACAATGCGTACGTCTGCATGGACAAGTTCCTGACCTACGCCGAACTCGACGCCTGCTCGAAGCGCCTGGCCGCCTGGCTGCAAAGCCGCGGCATGGCCAAAGGCGCGCGCGTGGCCGTCATGATGCCCAACGTCTTGCAGTACCCGATCGCGATCGCCGCCATCCTGCGCGCCGGCTACACCGTGGTCAACGTCAACCCGCTCTACACCGCGCGCGAACTCGAGCACCAGCTGAAGGACTCGGGCAGCGAAGCGATCATCGTGTTGGAGAACTTCGCGCACACGGTCGAGCAGGTATTGAAGAACACCGCGGTGCGCCACGTCGTGGTGGCCAGCATGGGCGAACTGCTCGGCGGCGCCAAGGGCATGCTGGTCAACTTCGTGGTCCGCAACGTCAAGAAGATGGTGCCGGACTTCGCGCTGCCGAACATGGTGCGCTTCAAGGATGCGCTTAGCCAGGGCGCGAAGATGCCGTTCGCGGCGCCGACCCTGAGCGCGTCCGACATCGCCTTCCTGCAGTATACGGGCGGCACCACGGGCGTGTCGAAGGGCGCCACGCTCACGCACCGCAACGTGATCGCCAACGTGCTGCAGGCCGAAGCCTGGGCAGAACCGGCCAATTCGCAGCCGCCGCACGTCGAGTTCCCGACCATCGTCTGCGCGCTGCCGCTGTACCACATCTTCGCGCTGACGGCCTGTGCCATGTGGGGCATGCGCGTCGGCGCCCTGAACATCCTGATCCCGAACCCGCGCGACATCCCCGGCTTCATCAAGGAACTGCAGAAGTACCAGATCACCACGCTGCCGGCGGTGAACACGCTGTACAACGCGCTGGCCAACCATCCCGACTTCGCCAAGCTCGACTTCTCGCACCTGAAAACCGCGAACGGCGGCGGCATGGCCGTGCAGCAGGCGGTCAACGACAAGTTCAGGCAAGCCACCGGCAAGAGTATCATCGAGGGTTACGGTTTGTCCGAAACCTCGCCGGTCGCCACCTGCAACCGCGCCGACGAACAGGGCTTTACCGGCACCATCGGCTTGCCGGTGCCCTCGACCGACATCGCCATCCTGGATGACGACGGCAATCCGGTCCCGCTCGGCCAGACCGGCGAGATCGCGATCCGCGGCCCGCAGGTGATGGCCGGCTACTGGAACCGTCCGGACGAAACGGCCAAGGTCATGACGGCCGACGGCTTCTTCAAGTCGGGCGACGTCGGCATCATGGACGAACGCGGCTACGTGAAAATCGTCGACCGCAAGAAGGACATGATCCTGGTCTCGGGCTTCAACGTCTACCCGAACGAACTCGAAGGCGTGATCGCCGGCCACCCGGGCGTGCTCGAATGCGCCGTCGTCGGCGTGCCGGACGAGCACTCGGGCGAGGCCGTCAAAGTGTTCGTGGTGCGCCGCGATCCGAACCTGACGGAAGCCGCGCTGATGGACTACTGCAAGCAGCAGTTCACCGGCTACAAGAAACCGAAGTACATCGAATTCCGCGACGAACTGCCGAAGACCAACGTCGGCAAGATCCTGCGGCGCGCGCTGCGCGACGAGCAGCCGCAAAAACAAAAGCAAGCAGCCTGACGCTTCATTATAGGAGCGTCTGGTTGGCAAAGCCGCCCGGCTTTTCGGGCGGCTTTGCATTTTTATCGGACAAAGAGTTTTAAGAAGGCGAGGCATCAGATGGACAAGTTTTGGCTCAAGTCGTACCAGGGAGGCGTGGCGGCGGAGATCGACCCGACGCAGTACCGTTCTCTCACCCATTTGCTGGAAGAGTCCTTCCGCAAGTACGCGAACCAGAACGCCTTTGCCTGCATGGACAAGACCCTGACGTACGCCGACCTCGACCGCCTGTCGGCCGGGATGGCCGCCTGGTTCCAGAGCCGCGGCCTGCAGCCGGGTGCGCGCGTGGCGATCATGCTGCCGAACGTGCTGCAATATCCGGTGGCGATGGCCGCGGCCCTGCGCGGCGGCTACACCATCGTCAACGTCAACCCGCTGTACACCCCGCGCGAACTGCAGCACCAGCTGAAGGACTCCGGCGCCGAGGCCCTGGTCGTGCTGGAAAACTTCGCGCACACGGTGGAGCAGGTGATCGCCAACACCCCGGTAAAACACGTCATCGTCGGCACCATGGGCGATTTGCTGGGCGGCGTGAAGGGCGCGATCGTCAACTTCGTCGTCCGTAAAGTGAAGAAGATGGTCCCGGGCTGGTCGCTGCCGGGTGCCACCTCGTTCAAGAAGGTGCTGGCCGAGGGCGCGCGCCTGACGTTCAAGCCGGTGAAACTGGGTCACGACGACATCGCCTTCCTGCAGTACACGGGCGGCACCACGGGCGTCTCGAAGGGCGCCGTGCTCCTGCACCGCAACGTGCTGGCCAACGTGCTGCAGAACGAAGCCTGGTTCGGTCCTTCGCTGGGCCGCGCCCCGGCCGGCCGCCAGCTCGAATTCATGTGCGCGCTGCCGCTGTACCACATCTATGCGCTGACCGTCTGCGCGCTGCTCGGCATGCGCCTGGGCGCGATGAACGTCCTGATCCCGAACCCGCGCGACATGGACGGCTTCATCAAGGAACTGGGCAAGTACCGCATCAACGTCTTCCCGGCCGTGAACACCCTGTACAACGGCCTGGTCAACCAGCCGGCATTCGCCAACCTGGATCACTCGAGCTACCTGGTCTGCCCGGGCGGCGGCATGGCGGTACAGCAGGCGGTGGCCGACAAGTGGCTGAAGATTACCGGCACCCCGATCGTCGAGGGCTACGGCCTGTCCGAGACTTCGCCGGTCGTCACCGCCAACCGCTGCGACATCACCGATTTTACGGGCACCATCGGCCTGCCGCTGCCTTCCACCGAAGTGCTGATCCTCGATGAAGCGGACAAACCTGTCCCCTTCGGCCAGTCGGGCGAGATCGCCGTGCGCGGTCCGCAGGTGATGGCCGGCTACTGGAAGCGCGACGACGAGACGGCCAAGGTCATGACCGCCGACGGTTTCCTGAAAACGGGCGACATCGGCATCATGGACGAACGCGGCTACACCCGCATCGTCGACCGCAAGAAGGACATGATCCTGGTCTCGGGCTTCAATGTCTACCCGAACGAAGTCGAGAACGTAGTCGCTTCGCACCCGGGCGTGCTGGAAGTGGCCTGCGTCGGCGTGCCGGATAAACATTCGGGCGAAGCGGTGAAGCTGTACGTGGTCAAGAAGGACCCGGCGCTGACGAGCGAGGCGCTGATGGACTTCTGCAAGGAAGAGCTGACCGGCTACAAGCGTCCACGCCTGATCGAATTCCGCGATACCCTGCCGAAGACCAACGTCGGCAAGATCCTGCGCCGCGAGCTGCGCGACGAGAAGCAGAGCGCGTAAGGGGCGGGGGCGCTTGGGCGAATCAACCGTTGAATCCGCGTGGGGCCAGCGAGGCCAATGGCCTCGATGGCGGTTTCACTACGGAGTGCCCACTCTACGGTGTACCGCCACCACAGGTACTTATCGCTCCCCGGCGCATCCCGTAGGGTGCGCACTCCGTGCGCACGCGGATTCAATGCGCCGCTAACAGTGCAGGCAACAGCCCCACGACCGTCCCCGCACTGAGAATCCGTTGACTCTTCCACACCTTTTTGCAACACTCATCTGGCTGTTGACCTAGGCCAGACACGCCCCTTGCGCGCCACCGTAGGTTGGCAGTTTCCCCTCTGCGGAGCTGCGAATGCGCGCCTTGTCCCGAGTGTTGTCCGTCCTGGCCCTGACCCTGTGCGCGCACGCCGCCACGGCCCAAACCACCGTCTCCGCCTTCTCGCCCGAAGGCGCCGTCAAGGGCGTACGCCAGGTCACCGCGCGCTTCTCGAACCAGATGGTGGCCTTCGGCGACCCGCGCGCCGCCGACCCTTTCACGGCCGACTGCGCCGAAAAAGGCAAGGGACGCTGGATCGACGGCAGCACCTGGAGCTACGACTTCGAACGCGACCTTCCCGGCGCCACGGCGTGCACCTTCACGCTGCGTCTTGATGCCCGCGACCTCGCCGGCCAGCCGCTGGCCGGCCAGCAGGCCTTCGCTTTCAATACGGGCGGCCCCTCGGTACTGCGCTCGCTGCCGCACGAAGGCAGCCAGCAGGTCGACGAAGGGCAGGTCTTCCTGCTCGCGCTCGACGCCCCGGCGCGTACCAAAGACATCGAAACCCACGCCTGGTGCCGCGCCGGCGGCATCAACGAAAAGATCGGCGTGCGCGTGCTCCAGGGAGAAGAGCGCGAACGCCTGCTGGCGCTGCGCCGCGATTTCGTCGACCGCCACCTCACCTTGTACTGGCGCGCGCGCGGCCAGACCTGGCAGGCCTCGGTGCCGCTCAAGAACAAGCTCGACGACGGCTTCCCGATCGTCGCCCTGCAGTGCCGGCGCACGCTGCCGGCCGATACCGACCTGACCCTGGTCTGGGCCAAGGGCATCGCCGCGCCGAACGGCGTCGCCACCGGCGCCGACCAGGAACTGGCCTACCAGACGCGTCCCGACTTCCACCTGGCGCTGCGCTGCGACCGCGTCAATGCGAAAGCCGGCTGCGTGCCCTTCCTGCCGGTGCGGCTCGACTTCAGCGCCCCGGTGCCGCTGGCCGCGGCGCGCCAGATTTATCTCGAAGACTTGAGAGGCCAGCGCTTCGCGCCCGCCTTCGGCGACGAGTCAAAAAGCGGCTTCGTCAGCGACATCAACTTCCCCGGTCCCTTCCCCGAGCTGGCGACCCTGCAGTTGCGCCTGCCCGCGGACCTGAAGGACGACGCCGGCCGCCCGCTTACCCTGGGCAAGCCCGGCGTGCCGGTGCTGCGCGTCGACCGCCAGCCGCCGCTGGTCAAGTTCAGCGCGCCCTTCGGCATCATCGAAGCGCGCGGCGACCGCCTGCTGCCGGTCACGGTGAGGAATGTCGAAGCGAAGCTGGCGACCAGCGTGCGCAGCAGCGGCGCCAGCCTGCGCGTGAGCCAGGAGCAGGACGTGATGGCCTGGCTCGCCAGATTGAACCGCTACGGCGGCGCGGCCGCGACCCCGCGCGAGCAGTACGGCGACTCCCTGGAAAAGCAGGTCTTGGGGCCGCAGGCCACGGACGAGGTAAAACGCTTCGCGCTGCCCAAGCCGAACGGACGGCGCGCCTTCGAAGTGGTCGGCATCCCGCTGCGCCAGCCGGGCTTCTACGTCGTCGAACTGGCCAGTCCCCAGCTGGGCCGCGCGATCAACGACAAGGGCCGTACGGCCTATGTGCACACCACGGCGCTGGTCACGAACCTGGCCGCGCACTTCAAGCACGGCGCGGAGTCCTCGCTGGTCTGGGTCACCTCGCTCGACAAGGGCCGGCCGGTGGCGGGCGCCCAGGTCGCGGTGCGCAGCTGTGCCGGCAAAGTGCTGTGGAGCGGCGCCACCGACGCCAGCGGCGTGGCGCGCATCCGGCAGGCACTGCCCGCCAGCAGCTGCCGCAATGGCCGCGGCTACTTCGTCAGCGCGCGCAGCGGCGAGGATTTCACCTTTACCTTGTCGGAGTGGCAGCGCGGGATCGAGCCATGGCGCTTCCACCTGAACACGGAGTCGCTCGACAAGGACAGCCGCTTAGTTGCCACCGTGTTCGACCGCACGCTGCTGCGCGCCGGCGAGACGGTGCACATGAAGCACTTCCTGCGCCGCCGCGTCGGCCGCGGCCTGGCACTGGTGAACCCGCGCGATCCGGCGCCGCGCAACGTGTCCTCGATGCTGGACGAGGACGCCGCCGCCGACAAGGCGCCGCGGCCGTCGAAGGGCGTGCTGGTGCACCAGGGCAGCGGCGAAAAAACCGTCTTCGATCTCAAGTGGGATGCAGGCGGCCAGTCGCATGGCGAGTGGACGATCCCGCGCGAGTCCAAGCTGGGCCAGTACGACGTCGTCATCGGCGGACAGGTGGCCGGCAGCTTCCGGGTCGAGCAGTTCCGCGTGCCGACCATGAAGGCGGTCTTGAAAGGGCCGCCCGAACCGGCGGTGGCGCCGCGCGCCCTCACGCTCGACGCCCAGGTGAACTACCTGTCCGGCGGCCCGGCCGCATCGGCCCCGGTCAAGCTGCGCACGCTGCTGGAGCCGGCGGCGCTGCGTTTCGACGACTACGAGGGCTTCGCGTTTGCCGGCGGCGACGTCAAGGAAGGCGTCGAGCAGGAGGGCTCGCAGTCGGACGATGACGAAGGCTGGGCGGAGGAGGAGAGCGGCGCGGAAGGGAAAAGCGGCGAGGCCGCGCGTACGCACAGCCTGACGCTGGACCGCGCCGGCGGCGCGCGCATCACGGTGCCGGACCTGCCGCCGCTCGAGCGCCCGCGCAGCCTGCTGGCGGAGCTGAGCTACCAGGACGCGAACGGCGAAACCTTGACCGCCTCCACGCGCGTGGCCCTGTGGCCGTCGCGCCTGGTCGTCGGCATCAAGCAGGGCAGCTGGCTGAGCGGCGACACCCTGAAATTCCAGGTGGCCGTGCTCGACGTGAAGGGCAAACCCGCACCCGGCGTTCAGGTCGACGTCGACGTGTTCCAGCGCCAGACCTATTCGCACCGGCGGCGCCTGGTGGGCGGCTTTTATGCCTACGAGAACAGCAGCGAGACCCGGCGCATCGGCGCGGCCTGCGCCGGCGCCAGCGATGCACGCGGCTTGCTGCTGTGCGAACTGAAGGCGCCGGCCGAGGGCAATTTGATCCTGCGTGCGCGCGCCCTCGATGCCGATGGCCGCCCGAGCATCGCCCGCAGCGAGGTCTGGGTGGCCGGCCACGATGAACAGTGGTTCGAAGCGTCCGACAACGACCGCATCGACCTGCTGCCCACCCAGCCGCGCTACGAGCCGGGAGAGAACGCGCGCTTCCAGCTGCGCATGCCCTTCCGCTCGGCTACCGTGCTGGTGACGGTGGAGCGCGAGGGCGTCCTCGACACCTTTGTCCGGCGCATCTCGGCGCAGGACCCGAGCATTACCCTGCCGATGAAAGCCAGCTATGCGCCGAACGTGTTCGTCTCCGCGCTGGTGGTGCGCGGCCGCGTCGCCGGCGTGCAGCCGACGGCGCTCGTGGACCTGGGCAAACCGGCCTATAAACTGGGGATCGCGCCGGTGCGGGTCGGCTGGGCCGCGCACGAACTGAAGGTGCAGGTCGCCAGCGACAAGCCGGTCTATAAGGTACGCGAGCGCGCCGCCGTGCGCGTGAAAGTGACGCGCGCGGACGGCAAGCCGCTGCCTGCCGGAGCCGAGATCGCGCTGGCGGCCGTGGACGTCGGCCTGCTGGAACTCAAGCCCAACGACAGCTGGAAGCTGCTCGACACCATGATGAGCGAGCGCGGCCTGCAGGTGGAAACATCGACCGCGCAGATGCAGGTGGTCGGTAAACGCCACTTCGGCCGCAAGGCGGTCGCGCACGGCGGCGGGGGAGGCCGCGGCGCCAGCCGCGAGCTGTTCGACACCCTGCTGCTGTGGCAGGGAAAAGTGAAACTCGACGCCAATGGCGAAGCGCAGCTGATCGTGCCGCTGAACGATTCGCTCACCAGTTTCCGTATCGTGGCCGTGGCCAGCGCCGGCGCCGGCCTGTTCGGCACCGGGGCAGTGGAGGTGCGCAGCACGCAAGACCTGATGCTGATGTCCGGCCTGCCGCAGCTGGTGCGCGCCGGCGACCGCCTGCGCGCCGGTTTCACGGTGCGCAATGCATCCGTACGCACGCAGCAGGTCCAGCTGGCGGCGCGCATGACGGCCGACGAGGGCGCGCCGCACATCCTCGCCGCGCAAACCGTGACGCTCGACGCCGGCGTCTCGCGCGAAGTCGGCTGGGACATCGCGGTGCCGCAGGCGCAAGCGCTGCGCTGGCAGGTCGATGCGAAGAGTGCCGTGGCGAGCGACAGCATCCGCATCACGCAACAGGTCGGCGCCGCCGTGCCGGTGCGTACGCTGCAGGCGACCTTGCTGCAGCTGGACGGGCCGAAGACGATGCAGGTCGAGCGCCCGCTTGATGCGCTGCCGGGCCAGGGCGGCGTGCGCACCAGCTTCAGCGCGCGCCTGGGCGGCAGCCTGGCCGGCGTACGCGACTACATGGCGGCCTATCCCTATACCTGTTTCGAGCAGCGCACCTCGCGTGCCGTGGCGCTGGGCGACGACAAGGAGTGGACGCGGGTCGTTGCGACCCTGCCGGCGCATCTCGACAGCGACGGTTTACTCAAATACTTCGCTTCGATGGATGAAGGCAGCGACAGCCTGACGGCCTACGTGCTGTCGGTGACGGGGGAGGCAGGCTTCGAGATCGACGCCGAGCAGCGCGGCCGCATGCAGGCCGGTCTGCTGGCCTTCGTCGAAGGGAAGATCGTGCGCGGTTCAGGCTTGCGCACGGGCGAGCTGGCGGTGCGCAAGCTGGCCGCGCTGGAGGCGCTGTCGCGCATCGAACCGGTGCGTGCCGACTGGCTGCAGTCGTTCACCATCGCGCCGACCCTGTGGCCTACCTCGGCCGTCATCGACTGGTATCTGGTGCTGCAACGCTCGCCCGCGCTGCCCGACCGCGACAGCCTGCTGGCCCAGGCGCAGCAGATCCTGCGCGCGCGCCTGAACCTGCAAGGCACGACGATGGGCTTCTCGACCGAACGCAGCGACGACTGGTGGTGGCTGATGGCCTCGCCCGACGTGAACGCCAACCGCCTGCTGCTGGCCATGCTCGACAATCCGGAGTGGCAGGGCGACATGGGGCGCCTGGCGCGCGGCACGCTGGGACGCCAGCACCAGGGCCGCTGGGGCACGACCCTGGCCAACGCATGGGGCAAGCTGGCGCTGGACAAATTCTCGGCCAGGTTCGAAGCGCAGCCCGTCACCGGCAACAGCAGCGCCGTGCTGGCCGGCGCCGGCAAACCCGCCAGCTGGAGCAGCAGCGTGCCGGCCACTGTGCTGCAAGGCTGGCCGCAAGGTCCGGCCCAGCTGACGCTGCGCCACGAGGGCGGCGGCAAGCCCTGGGCCACGGTGCAGAGCCTGGCGGCCGTGCCTTTGAAAGCGCCACTGTCCTCGGGCTACCGCATCGCGCGCACCGTCACGTCGGTCGAGCAGGCCAGGCCGGGCGCCTGGACGCGCGGCGACGTCTACCGCGTCAAACTCGAACTGGAAGCCCAGGCCGACATGAGCTGGGTCGTGGTCGACGATCCGATTCCCGCCAGCGCCAGCATCCTCGGCACCGGCCTGGGGCGCGATGCGCAGATCGCCAGGGCTGGCGAAACCCGGCGCGGCTGGGTGCAGCCGGACTACGAGGAACGGACCCATGGCGCTTTCCGTGCCTATTATTCCTGGGTCCCGAAAGGCAAGTGGAGCATCGAGTACACGGTGCGCCTGAATAACGAAGGGACGTTCAGCCTGCCGCCGACGCGGGTCGAAGCCATGTACAGCCCCGAGATGTTCGGCGAAGCGCCGAATGCGGCGCTGGTGGTGGAGCGCTGATGCGGCGTCTCCTGTTGGCGGCATGCGCGCTGGCGAGCGCCCTCGCGCAGGCCGCGGTCCCGACGCCGGTCCAGGTGCAGGCCGCCTACCAGGCGTCCGACGCCCGCCTGCTGGACCGTCACGGCGAGCCGATCGACGCGATCCGCATCGACATGCGGGTGCGGCGCCTGGCCTGGACGCCGCTGGCCGAGATCTCGCCCGCGCTCGGCGCGGCGGTGCTGCAGGCCGAGGACCAGCGCTTCATGGAGCATGGCGGCGTCGACCTGCGCGCCGCCGGCCAGGCCGCCTGGGACAACCTGTTTCGCGCGCGCCCGCGCGGCGCCTCGACCATCACCATGCAGCTGGCCGGCCTGCTCGACGCCGAACTGCGCGCAGGAAGCGCCGGCCGCTCCTGGCGCCAGAAATGGAACCAGGCGCTGGCCGCGCGCGAGATCGAGGCCGGCTGGAGCAAGGGGCAGATCCTCGAGGCCTACCTGAACCTGGCCTCTTTCCGAGGCGAGCTGCAGGGCGTGCGCGCGGCGTCGAATGCACTGTTCGGCAAGGCGCCTTCCGGACTGGACCAGGCCGAGGCCAGCATCCTGGCCGCGCTCCTGCGCGCACCCGGTGCCGCGCCACAGGCGGTGGCACGCCGGGCCTGCGCGCTGGCGCGCGAACTGCAGTCGCAGGCCGGCTGCACCACGATCGAATGGCAAACCGAGGTCGCACTGGGCCGGCCGGCGGCGCAGCCCGGACAGGGACTGGCGCGCCAGGCCGCGCGCAGGCTGCTGGGCGAGGCGGGCCTGTCCGGCCGCAGCACGCTCGACGCCGGCCTGCAGCGCTTCGCGTTCGAGTCGCTGCGGCGCCACCTGCGCGAACTGGCCGAGCGCAACGCCGGCGACGGCGCTGTGCTCGTGATCGACAACGCCAGCGGAGAATTGCTGGCCTATGTCGGCAATGCCGGCAACAGCGAAGTCGACGGCGTGACGGCGCTGCGCCAGGCCGGTTCCACCCTGAAACCCTTCCTGTACGAGCTCGCGCTCGAGCGGCGCCTGTTGACGGCGGCTTCCCTGCTCGACGACAGCCCGATCGACGTCGCCGCCGGCGCCGGCATGTACGTGCCGCAGAATTACGACCGCCAGTTCAAGGGCTATGCCAGCGTGCGCACCAGCCTGGCCAGTTCGCTCAACATCCCGGCCGTGCGCACCCTGCTGGCGACCGGCCTGGAACGCTTTTACTCCCGTCTCAAGACGCTCGGCCTGGAATCGCTGACCGAGGATGCGCAGTTCTACGGCCCCTCGCTGGCGCTCGGCTCGGCCGACGTCTCGCTGCTGGACCTGGCCAACGCCTACCGCACGCTGGCCAACGGCGGCCTGCACGGATCGCTGACTTTGCGCCGGCGCGCGCCTGAACCGGGGCGGCGCGTGCTCGACGCGGGCGCCAGCTTCATCGTCGGCGACATCCTGGCCGACCGCGCCGCACGCAGCCCGACCTTCGGCCTGCGCAGCGAGCTCGCCACCGCCTACTGGAGCGCGGTTAAAACCGGCACCAGCAAGGACATGCGCGACAACTGGTGCCTGGGCTACTCCGACCGCTACACGGTCGGGGTCTGGGTCGGCAATTTCGACGGGCAGCCGATGTGGGACGTGTCGGGCGTGTCCGGCGCGGCCCCGGTCTGGCGCGATGTCATGGATTACCTGCACCGCGACCGCGCGGGCCGCCAGGGCGCCGCGCCTCCCACGCTGGTCCGGCGCGAAGTGCGTTTCCTTCCCGCGCACGAGGCGGCGCGGCCGGAATGGTTCCTGGCCGGGACCGAGAGCGCCGTGATCGAAGCCGTGCCGGCCGCCCGGCGCGCGCCGCGCATCGTCTATCCGCTTGATGGCAGCATCATCGCGACCGATCCCGACATTCCCGAACAGCTGGAACGGGTCGTGTTTCGCGCCCAGGCCGGGGCCGGGCTGCGCTGGCGCCTCGACGGGGCCGACCTGGGGCCTGCGGAAGCGTCCACGGCCTGGCGTCCCGTCGGGGGCGAACACCGGCTCGAGCTGGTCGACGGCGCCGGCAAGACGATCGCCACCAGCCGCTTCGAGGTGCGCGGCAATCGCGCACCGTAAGCTGGTCAGGCGCGGCGCAGGTTGGGCGAGCGGTCCGCCACCACGAACACGGCCGATTCCGACTGGCCGGATGCCGGATCGCGCACGTCGTCGAGCGCCATGAAGCGCGTGCGCGCGGCCTGCGGCGTCAGGTCGATCAGCATGTAGCCGCGGCGGTCGCTGCGGCCATAGTGCATGTGCGGATTGCGCTCGACGTTCTCGGCGGTGCGCGCCTGTGGCCGCGAGCTCGAGGTGATCGAGGTGCCGCACAGTTCCGCCGCGACGACCGGGTTCGCTTTCGACACCGGCCGCGAGAAATCGCGCCGCAGCTCGCTCGCATAGAAGGTGTGAACGTCGCCCGCCAGCACCAGCGGATTCCTCGCGCCGCTCTTCACCAGGGTATCGAGCAGGCGCCGCCGCGCCAGCGGATAGCCATCCCAGCCGTCGGTCCAGAAGCGGCCGTCCTCGGGAGATTGAATCGGCACGCCGCTCGACTGCGCCATCGGCGTCTGCTGGGCCAGGATGTTCCAGTACGCGCGCGAGGATTGCAGGCCCTGGGCCAGCCAGGCTTCCTGTTCGCCGCCCAGCATCGTGCGCGCGGGATCGCGCAATGCGTCGCAGGCGCGCGCCAGCACGACATTGGAGCCGCCGCGGCCCGGTTTCGAACAGGGTAGCGGCGAGCGGTACTGGCGGTCGTCGAGTACGTGGAAGCGCGCCAGGCGGCCCCAGTCATATCGTTGGTACATGCGCAGGCTGCCGAAGCGCCCGTCGCGTGGCGGCGGCAGGCGCAGCGGCATATGCTCGTAAAAGGCCTGATACGCAGCGGCGCGGCGGGCGGCGAAGTCGCCCGATAAGCGCTCGTCGATGTCGCCGGCGTAGTCGTTGGCCACTTCGTGGTCGTCCCAGGTCACGATCCAGGGCGCGGCCAGGTGCGCCGCCTGCAGGTCGCGGTCGCTCTTGTATTGCGCGTAGCGCGCGCGGTACTGGGCCAGCGTGAACGACTCGTCGCTGCGTACCGCGCGCGGCGGATGCTGCAGGCGATACGGACCCCACTCGTAGATGTAATCGCCGAGGAAGGCGACCAGGTCGGGCGCGGCGGCGGCGATATGGCGATGCGCCGCGTAGTGGCCGAATTCCCAGTGCTGGCAGGAGGCGACGGCGAGTTTCAGGTTCGCGGGCAGGGCATCGCGCGCGGGTGCGGTGCGCGTGCGGCCGACGGGACTGACGGCGTCGCCCAGCATGAAGCGGTACCAGTACCAGCGGTCCGGTTTCAAACCCTGGGCGTCGACGTGCACGCTGTGGGCGAGGGCAGGAGAGGCGACCGCGCTGCCGCGCACGGCAATCTTGCGGAAGGCTTCGTCCTCGGCCACTTCCCAGCGCACGTTCAGGGCCAGCGGCGGCACCGATGCCGCGTTCAGCGGATAGGGCAGGATGCGGGTCCAGAGGATGACCGCGTCGGGCAGCGGCGAGCCGGAGGCGACGCCGAGGGAGAAAGGATAAGCGGGACTGGCAGCGGCTGCACCGGAAGGTACGGCTGCCGCGGCCGTCAGGCGCGCCGCATCGAGGAGAAAAGTGCGGCGCGTGTTCAATTAGGGATGCGAGATCAGCGATTCGATCGGCGGCAGCTGGCGCGGCTTGCGGTCCGGGCCGGTGGCGACATAGGTCAGGGTCGCTTCCGTCACCTTGACGATGTTTGACTGCAGCCGGTTGCGCTCGGCGTAGACCTCGACATAGACCGTAATCGAGGTATTGCCGACCTTGACGATGTCGGCGTAAAAGGAGAGCAGGTCGCCGACGAAGACCGGGTTCTTGAACAGGAAGGAATTCACGGCAATGGTGGCGACGCGGCCGTTGGCGCGGCGGGTGGCCGGCAGCGAGCCGGCGATGTCGACTTGCGCCATGATCCAGCCGCCGAAGACGTCGCCGTAGACGTTCGCGTCCGGCGGGCCCGGCATCACACGCAGCTGCGGCATTTTTCCTTCCGGCAGACGGTTTGTATGGGCAGGAGCGGTGTTTTCTGGCGTCGTCATCTTGAAATCTCGTGAAAAGCTACAATCGTCCCGAATTGAACCATAAATCCCGGACCCCTGCCATGCGACGCTCTTCACCCAGTTCCCTCCCGCCCGCGCCGAACGCGACCGGCCGCCAGCGCAGCGACTGGGCCACGCTTAAAACCCTGTTTCCATACCTGTGGGTCTACAAATGGCGTGTGATCGCCGCGCTCGGCGCGCTGATTGGCGCGAAAATGGCCAACGTCGGCGTGCCGCTGGTGCTGAAACAGCTGATCGACCAGCTCGCCATCGATCCGGCCCACCCGCAAGCCCTGCTGGTGCTGCCGCTGGGCGCGTTGGTCGCCTACGGTTTATTACGCCTGTCGACCACGGTGTTTACGGAGCTGCGCGAATTCCTGTTCGCACGTGTCACCCAGCGTGCGGTGCGCACGATTGCATTAAAGGTGTTCCGGCATTTGCACGCGCTGTCGCTGCGCTTTCACCTGAACCGCCAGACCGGCGGCATGACGCGCGATATCGAACGCGGCACGCGCGGCGTGAATTCGCTGATCTCGTATTCGCTTTTCAACGTGCTGCCGACCCTGGTCGAGATCACGCTGGTGCTGGGCTACCTGGTCATCCACTACGACAAGTGGTTCAGCATCATCACCGCCGTCGCGCTGGCGACCTACATCACGTTCACGGTGCTGGTGACCGAATGGCGCACCCACTTCCGCCGCACGATGAACGAGCTCGACTCGAAAGCCAATACCAAGGCGATCGACTCGCTGCTGAACTACGAAACGGTGAAATACTTCGGCAACGAAGACTACGAAGCCAAGCGCTACGACCAGGGCCTGCAGCATTACGAGAACGCGGCGGTGCGCTCGCAGACCTCCTTGTCCGTGCTGAACACGGGCCAGTCGCTGATCATTGCCACCGCCGTGACGCTGATCCTGTGGCGCGCCACCGAAGGCGTGATTGCCGGGACCATGTCGCTCGGCGACCTGGTGCTGGTGAACTCCTTCATGATCCAGCTGTACATCCCGCTGAATTTTTTAGGCGTGATCTACCGCGAGATCAAGCAGGCGCTGGCCGACATGGAGCGTTTATTCGGCCTGCTCGACCAGAACCGCGAAGTGGCCGATGCGCCGGGCGCCCAGCCGCTGGTGACGAAGGGTGCGCAAGTGGCCTTTTCGCACGTCGAGTTCAGCTACGAGACCAAGCGCCAGATCCTGTTCGACGTCGACTTCGCGATTCCCGCCGGGACTACCACGGCGGTGGTCGGTCATAGCGGCTCGGGCAAGTCGACGCTCTCGCGCCTGCTGTTCCGCTTCTACGACGTGAACAAGGGCGCGATCAGCATCGACGGCCAGGACATTCGGAACGTCACGCAAGCCTCGCTGCGTTCCGCGATCGGCATCGTGCCCCAGGATACGGTGCTGTTCAACGACACCATCGAATACAACATCGCCTATGGCCGCCCGGGCGCGAGCCGCGAGGACATCGTCGCCGCCGCGCGCGCCGCGTCCATCCACGAGTTCATCGAGAGCCTGCCGGACGGGTACGCGACCATGGTCGGCGAGCGCGGTCTGAAACTGTCGGGCGGAGAAAAGCAGCGCGTGGCGATCGCGCGCACGCTATTGAAGAACCCGGCGATCCTGATCTTCGACGAGGCAACGTCGGCGCTCGACTCGAAGTCGGAGCAGGCGATCCAGGCGCAGCTGAAGGAGATTGCACGGAATCGCACCACGCTGGTGATCGCGCACAGGTTGTCGACGATCGCGGATGCGCAGCAGATCATCGTGCTCGATCACGGCAAGATCGTCGAGCGCGGCACGCACCAGAGTCTGCTGGCGGCGCGCGGCCTGTATGCGCAGATGTGGGAGCGCCAGTTGGCGCGGCCGGATGAGGAGTTGGCGAGTCCGCCCTTGGAGTTGCAGGGCGAGTGAGAACGTGGCGCCGTCGCGTGATACGTTAATGGTCGGTTGAATCCGCGTGGGCATGCCCACCCTACAGTGACCGTAGGGCGGGCATGCCCGCGCGGATTCAACCGGCCACGAACACAACACGCGACAGCGCCACAAAGGTATCAGTACGTATAAAACATCTTCTGGATATCGCGCGTATTGGTCGTCTTGGTCAAGGCCAGCATCAGCAAAATACGCGCCTTCTGCGGCGACAGGTTATCCCCCGCCACGAAGTCCAGCTCATCGTCATTTGCTTCGCCATTCCTCGCCACCATACCCTGGCCGACGCGGCTCGAGCGCACGATGATCACGCCCTTCTTGCGCGCGGCGGAGAGTGCCGGACGCACCTTCGCCGGCAGCGAACCGTCGCCCACGCCCGCATGCACCAGCCCCTTGGCGCCGGATGCCACCAGCGCGTCGATCGCGACCGGACCCACGTTCGCATGGGCGTAGGCGACTTCCACCTGCGGCAGCACCGACAGGTTCATCACGTCGAATTCGGTGTCGACCGTGTGCTTGCGCGTCGTGGCGCGGTAGAAGAAGGGCTTGCCGCCGACGATGTAGCCGAGCATGCCCAGTTCCGTCGTCTTGAAGGTATCGAGCGAGGTCGTATTCGTCTTGCTGACGTCGCGCGCGCCGTTGATCTGGTCGTTCAGGGCCACCAGCACGCCGCGTCCGGCAGCGTCGGGCGAGGCGGCCAGCAGCACGGCGTTGTAGAGATTGGCCGGACCGTCGGCCGACATGGCGGTCGAAGGACGCATCGAGCCGACCAGCACCACCGGTTTTTTACTCTTGACGACCAGGTTCAGGAAATAGGCCGTCTCTTCCAGCGTGTCGGTGCCGTGGGTGATGACGATGCCATCCACGTTCGGCTGTGCCAATAAGGTGTTCACGCGCTTGGCGAGAAGCAGCCAGTGCTCGTTGCCCATGTTCTCGCTGGCGATCTGGAACACCTGCTCGCCGCTGACGTTGGCGATCCTGGTCATCTCGGGCACGGCCTGGATCAGCGCCTGCACGCCGACGGTGGCGGCCGTGTAGCCGACCGTGGTGGTGCTGGTGGCGCCGGTGCCGGCGATGGTCCCGCCGGTGGCGAGGATGGTCACGTTCGGCAGTTTGACTGAGGTGGTTTGCGCCTGCGCGGCAAGCGCAAGGCATAACAGGAAGCCGAACAGCGCGGCGGCCGAACGGGCGGTTTGACGGAACAACATGGACATCTCCTTTTACTAAAAACGCGTTACAACTTCTTGTAAACGACGCCGTCCTTCATCACAAATTTCACTTGTTCGAGCACCTTGACGTCGCGCAGCGGATCGCCGTCGACCGCGACGATGTCGGCCGCGAAGCCCGGCGCCACCATCCCGAGGCGCTGCGACTGGTCGAGCAAGGTCGCCGCGTGGATGGTCGCGGCGCGGATCGCCTCGATCGGCGCCATGCCCGCTTCGACCATGTAGCCGAACTCTTTGGCATTCTCCCCGTGCGGGAACACGCCGGCATCCGTGCCGAAGGCGATTTTGACGCCGGCCTTGTGGGCGCGCGCGAAGGTCGCCTGCAGCTGCGGGCCGATGGCGGCCGCTTTCGGGCGTACCAGCGCCGAATAATACGAGGGATCCTTGGCCTTGTCGGCGACGTAGCGGCCGGCCGAAATCGTCGGCACGTACCAGTGGCCGGTCTTCTTGAAGAGGGCGATGGTTTCGTCGTCCATCAGCGTGCCATGCTCGATCGAGTCGACGCCGGCGCGCAGGGCGCGTTTCATGCCTTCTGCGCCGTGCGCGTGGGCGGCGACGCGAAAACCGTAATCTTTGGCGGTGCTGACGATGGCGCGCAGTTCGTCCTCGGTGTACTGCGAGTTCTGGCCGTTGGCCGCCTGGCTCAGCACGCCGCCGGTGGCGGTGATCTTGATGAGGTCCGCGCCTTCCTTGTAGCGGGCGCGCACGGCCTGGCGGCCCTGCTCGGGGCTGTCGATCACGCCCTCGGTCGGGCCCGGGGTGCCGATGGCCTCGCCCAGGAAGTGCGACAGGTTGTTGGTCGGATCGGCGTGGCCGCCGGTGGTGGCGATCGACTTCCCGGCCGTGAACATGCGCGGACCGGGAATCGAGCCGGCGGCGATCGCACGCTTGAGCGACACGTTCAGGGCCTGCTCGGCGCCGAGGTCGCGCACCGTCGTAAAACCGGCCAGCAGGGTGCGCTCGGCGTACTTGACGGAGCGGTAGGCCATGTCGGCCGGATCGGCCGTGAGGCGGTCGCGGTAGGCGTCGACGGCCGGCTGGGTTTCGCTGGTGAGATGTACGTGCATGTCGATCAGGCCCGGCAGGCAGGAGCGGTTCGACAGGTCGATGTGGTCGGCACCTTGCGTCATCGGGTTCACCGCCGTGACGACGCCGTTCTCGATCACGATGCTGACGCGCTCGCGCCAGGTGCCGCTTTTCACGTCGAGCAGGCGGCCGCAATCGACCGTCTGCGTGGCGCCGTGGGCGCCGTTCAATGCAAGCAGCATCGCTGCCGCGGCCAGCTGTTTCATACCTGTCTCCTGTGTTTTTATAAGAAAAAAAGGCCTCCCATCGCTGGAAGGCCTTGTCCGCGTCCCGCCGCGATCAGCGTAGCGGCGAGGTGGCGACGTCCTTGTGCGGTACCGCCTCTTCGAGATCGCCTTCCCACTTCGCGACCACGGCGGTGGCGATGCCGTTGCCGATCACGTTGGTGGCCGAACGCGCCATGTCGAGGAAGTGGTCGATGCCCAGCAGGAGCAGCAGGCCCGCTTCCGGGATGTTGAACTGGGCCAGCGTGGCGGCGATCACGACCAGCGAAGCGCGCGGCACGCCGGCCATGCCCTTCGAGGTCAGCATCAGCACCAGCATCATCATGATCTGGGTCGACATCGGCAGCTCGATGCCGTAGGCCTGGGCGATGAAGACGGCGGCGAAGGTGCAGTACATCATCGAGCCATCCAGGTTGAACGAGTAACCGATCGGCAGCACGAAGGCGGCCAGGCGGTTCTTGACGCCGAATTTCTCGAGACCTTCCAGGGTTTTCGGGAAGGCCGCTTCCGACGAGGCGGTCGAGAAGGCCAGCAGGGTCGGCTCCTTCAGCAGGCCGATCAGGCGCAGCACGCGCGGGCCGAGGAAGGCCATGCCGATCAGGATCAGGATCACCCACAGCAGGATGATGCCGAGGTAGAACTCGGCCATGAAGATGCCGTAGGTTTGCAGCACGCCCAGGCCGCTCTTGGCGACGATGCCGGCCACCGCCGCGAAGACGGCGATCGGCGCGAAGTTCATCACGTAGCCGGTCACTTTCAGCATGATGTGGGCGACGCCGTCGACCGCGTCGATCAGCGGCGTGGCGCGCGCGCCGACGGCTGCGGCGGCGGTGCCGAAGAAGATCGAGAACACGACGATTTGCAGGATCTCGTTCTTGGCCATGCCGTCGACGATCGAGGACGGCACCAGGTGGGTGATGAATTCCTTCAGGGTCAGGCCGGAGGTGACGATGCCCGAGGAGGTGCCGACCGCCGGCAGGTGGCCCGAGACCGCCATCGCGTCGCCCGGACGGAACAGGTTCACCAGGATCAGGCCCAGCGACAGCGAGATGACGGAGGCGATGATGAACCAGCCCAGCGCCTTGACGCCGATGCGGCCGACTTCCTTGGCGTCGCCCATCTTGGCGATGCCGACCACCAGGGTCGAGAAGACCAGGGGCGCGATGATCATCTTGATCAGGCGCAGGAACAGCGTCGTCACCAGCGACATGGTGTCGGCGAAGCCGGTCGGATTGGCGGTGTTCGCATTGACGAAGTAGCCGACGACGACCCCGAGCACGAGGCCGATCAGGATATAAGTGGTGAGACGGTTTCGATTGTTCATAAACTTCCTGTGTCAGCCTGCGCGTTCAGCCCGGCATGCAGGGTGGATTCTGCGTGTCGGGGTCGTCAAATGAAGGTGATTCTGCGTGCGAACGAGGGGTCGTTCTGAGTAACTTGGCAAGTTCCGCAGTATCCTAGGGGCTGTTAGTGCTGTCAAGCACGCTCACAGGTGTGGTGAAACGTGATCGAAATCGACAAGGTCAGCAAGTGGTACGGCGACTTCCAGGTGCTCGCCGATTGCAGCACGCAGGTGGCGCGCGGCGACGTCGTCGTGGTCTGCGGCCCCTCGGGTTCCGGCAAGTCGACCCTGATCAAGACCGTCAACGGCCTGGAGCCGGTGCAGCAGGGCGCGATCCGGGTCGACGGCATCACGGTAACCGACCGCAGGACCGACCTGCCGAAGCTGCGCGCGAAGATCGGCATGGTGTTCCAGAACTTCGAACTGTTCCCGCACCTGTCGGTGCGCGAGAATCTGACGCTGGCGCAAATCAAAGTGCTGGGGCGGGCGAAAGGGGAGGCGCTCGAGCGAGGCCTGCGCTACCTGGACCGGGTCGGCCTGCTGGCGCACCAGGACAAATTCCCGTCCCAGCTTTCGGGCGGCCAGCAGCAGCGCGTGGCGATCGCGCGCGCCCTTGCGATGGACCCGGTGGCCATGCTCTTCGACGAACCGACCTCCGCGCTCGACCCGGAAATGATCGGAGAAGTACTGGACGTGATGGTGAAGCTGGCGCAAGAGGGCATGACGATGATGGTCGTGACCCACGAAATGGGCTTCGCGCGCAAGGTGGCGGACCGGATCGTGTTCATGGATCACGGTCGCATCGTCGAGGACACGCCGACGGAGGCGTTCTTCAGTGCTCCGCGCTCGGAGCGGGCGCGGGAATTCCTGGCCAAGATCATCCACTGACGGCAGGTGTTCGCAGGGTGGGCATGCCCACGCGGTACGAACGCCTCCGCGAGTCCTCAGCAGTCGTCCCATCGCTCGTCTTGCCATTCTGTTCACACCTCCTGGCACCGAAGACAAGCGCGGCGCGCCGCCCCCTATACAGGTAAAATGACGCCGTCCCGCAATCCGAGAGCCCGCCATGTCCCCCATCGAGACCCCCAATTCCATCACCATCACCCGTCCAGACGACTGGCACGTGCACCTGCGCGACGGCGCCGGGCTGGCCAGCGTGGTATCGCACACGGCGCGCCAGTTTGCGCGTGCGATCGTGATGCCGAACCTGAAGCCGCCGGTCACGACCGCCGCAGCCGCGCAGGCCTACCGCGAGCGCATCCTGGCCGCGCTGCCGGGCGACTTGAAGTTCGAGCCGCTGATGACGCTCTACCTGACGGACAACACCGATCCGGACGAGATCCGCCGCGCCCAGGACACGGGTTTCATCCATGCGGTCAAACTCTATCCGGCCGGGGCCACCACCAATTCGGATGCCGGCGTGACCGATCTGAAGAAGTGCTACAAGGTGCTGGAAGTGATGCAGGAAGTCGGCATGCCGCTGCTGGTGCACGGCGAAGTCACCGACCACGACATCGACCTGTTCGACCGCGAGGCCGTCTTCATCGAGCGCGTGATGCGTCCGCTGCGGCGCGACCTGCCGGCGCTGCCGATCGTCTTCGAGCACATCACGACCAAGGATGCGGCCCAGTACGTGGCCGAAGCAGAAGGCCCGATCGGCGCGACGATCACCGCGCACCACCTGCTCTACAACCGCAACGAGATTTTCAAAGGCGGGATTCGTCCGCACTATTACTGCCTGCCGGTGCTCAAGCGCGAAGAACACCGCCTGGCGCTGGTGACGGCCGCCACCAGCGGCGACGAGCGCTTCTTCCTCGGCACCGATTCGGCGCCGCACGCCGTCGGCGCGAAGGAGTCGAGCTGCGGCTGCGCCGGCTGCTACACGGCCCTGCACGCGATGGAGCTGTACACGCAAGCCTTTGCCGACGCTGGCGCGCTCGACAAACTGGAGGCCTTCGCCAGCCTGAACGGCCCGGCCTTCTACGGCCTGCCGGTCAACGAAGGCACGGTCACCCTGACGCGCGAATCGTGGACGCTGCCGGCCACCGTGCCTTTCGGCGAGAACGACCTGGTGCCGCTGAATGCGGGCGAACGCATCGACTGGAAGATGCTGTAAGTGACGCAGGCGCTCGCGCAGATCGACTGGTCGCGGCCCTGGTACGACGCCGTGCGCCCCGCCTGGCAGGCCCTCGGCCTGGAGGGCGAGGAGTTCGCCGGCGCCTTCAACCGCCAGGCCGCGCAGCGGGCGCTGCGCAATCACCGCGATCTGCCCATCACCTTCGTCCCGCAGGAATCGCTGCCCGAAGGGATGGCGTACGAGGAGTTCATCAGCGCCACGGGCAATGTGCCGACGCGCGAGAACCTGCACGATTTTTTCAATGGTCTCGTGTGGCAGACCTTCCCGCTGATCAAACGCGAACTGAACGCCTTGCAGGCGGCGCAGATCGAAGCCGCCGGCGGCAACAAGGCCCGCGGTCCGGCGCGCGACGCGGCCACCATTTTCGACGAGAACGCGGCCTTGCTGGTGGTGCGTGCCTCCAGCGCAGGGCGCGAACTGGTGGACGAGCTGCGCGCCCACTGCTGGGATGCGGCGCTGTTCGAAAAGCGTGCCATGTTCGGCCCCGATGCCCAGTTGTGGCTGTTCGGGCACGCGCTGATGGAAAAGCTGGTCGCGCCGCGCAAGGCGATCACGGCGCACGTGCGCGTCGTGTTCGCGCCGGATGACTATTTCGGCTTCGATGCGGACGCCCAGCGCGCCTGGATCGACGGCACGGTGGCGCAGACGCTGCGCGCCGAGGGCCTGAGCACCTCCAGCTTCACGCCGCTGCCGGTGCTCGGCGTCCCGGGCTGGTGGCCCGGACAGGACCAGGCCTTTTACCTGGACACGGGCGTCTTCCGGCCCAAGCGGGTCAATTGAGGGGAGCGGTCATGGACAAGCCAGTTCGTTGGGGCATCCTTGGTACAGGCAAGATCGCGCGTGCCTTCGCCACCGCGCTGCAGGACGTGCCGGATGCGGTACTGGCCGGCGTCGCCTCGCGCAGCCTGGACAAGGCCGACGCCTTTGCCGCCGAATTCCGCGCCGGCGCCGCCTATGGCTCTTATGAGGCACTCGCGCAAGCCGACGGCATCGACCTGGTCTACGTCGCCACGCCCCATCCCCAGCACGCGAGTAACGCGCTGCTGGCGCTGGGCGCCGGCAAGGGAGTATTGGTCGAAAAGCCGTTTACCATGAATGCGCGCGAGGCCGAACAGCTCATCGCACTGGCGCGTGCCAACAAGCTGTTCCTGATGGAGGCGATGTGGACGCGCTTCATGCCCGCGCTGGCGGAAGTAAAGCGCCTGATCGCCGCCGGCGAGATCGGCAGCGTCCAGCAGGTCGTGGCCGACTTCGGCTTCACGGCCAACTTCGGTCCCGAACACCGCGTCTTCAATCCGGAACTCGGCGGCGGCGCGCTGCTCGATCTCGGCATCTACCCGCTCTCGATCGCCGCCAGCCTGCTCGGTCCCGTGCTCGAGGTGAAAGCGCAGGCGATCATGGGCCCGACCGGCGTCGACGTCCAGACCGGCTTCACGATGAAGCACGCAAGCGGCGCCATGTCGGCCTGCAGCTGCTCCTTCCTGGCGCGCACGCCGGGCGAGCTGACGGTGTCCGGCGCGCGCGGCCACATCCGCATGAACACCATGTTCCACCGCGCCCGTTCGATCACGGTGGCGCTGGACGACGGCAGCACGCGCACGATAGCCACGCCTTATCTCGGCAACGGCTACGTGCACGAAGTGATCGAAGCCCAGCGCTGCTGGCGAGAAGGCTTGGTCGAAAGCCCCGGCATGAGCCATGACGAGACGCTGGCCCTGATGCGGGTGATGGACGAGATCCGGCGCCAGATCGGGCTGCGCTACAAGGCCGACGACGCGTCGTGAACACGCAACGCCGCGCGGCGTATGCATGTTGACAACATATCGTGATGGCCGAATACTCGGCAGCTCATTGCCTCCGTGAGTTCATCATGCACCTGCTTCGCACCCTCATCCTCAGCGCCTGCCTGCTGCCGCTGGCCGCCCAGGCCGATCCCGTTCCGGTTCCGCCCGAGAAGATGGCCTATGTCGGCGACTGGCAGGGCAAGGACATGCGCATCCAGATGGCCAAGGACGGCAAGGTCAAGTACAAGCGCAACCAGCCCGGCAAGAACCTCGACCTCAGCGTCGACCTGCAGGGTTTTAGTGGCGATAACTTCGATGTCGGCGTTTTTCTCGTGCGGTCCACGTTCGTGGTCAGCAAGCCGCCGCATCGCGAGAATGGCAAGTGGACGATGACGGTGGATGGGGTGGAATTGACCCGCGTCGATTAACACGGGCGGCGCATGAATGGTGGGCGCCCCGAGCCCACCATGCATTACACCTTCAGGAACTCTTCCCGCCCACCCAGCCAGCGCGCCAGGTGCGCATCGACGATCTCCACATTCGGCCCCGTCTCGCTCTCCAATAAACTCGCCGCGATGTCGCGTGCGTGCTCGACCAGCCACTGGTCCGTCTCCAGGTCCGCAAAACGCAGCATCGCCTGCCCCGACTGGCGTGCGCCCAGGAACTCGCCCGGTCCGCGGATCTCCAGATCGCGCCGCGCGATCTCGAAACCGTCGGTCGTCTCGCGCATCGTCAGCAATCGCTGCTTGGCCACCTGCCCGAGCGGGCTTTGGTAGAGCAGCAGGCAGACGCTGGCCGCCGAACCGCGCCCGACGCGCCCGCGCAGCTGGTGCAGCTGCGAGAGGCCGAAGCGCTCCGCGTGCTCGATCACCATCAACGAAGAGTTCGGCACGTCGACCCCGACCTCGATCACGGTGGTCGCCACCAGCACGTGCACCTCGCCCGCCGAGAATGCATCCATCACCGCCTGCTTCTCAGCCGGCTTCATGCGGCCGTGGACCAGCCCGACCTGCAGGTCGGGCAGCGCTTCGGCCAGGGTTTCGTAGGTCTCGGTCGCCGTCTGCAACTGCAGCGCTTCCGATTCCTCGATCAGCGGACAGACCCAGTAGGCCTGGCGTCCCTCGAGCACGGCCGCGTGCACGCGTTCGATGACTTCATCGCGCCGGTTCTGGTCGATGGCGCGGGTGACGATCGGCGTGCGTCCAGGCGGCAGTTCGTCGATCACCGACACCTCGAGATCGGCGTAATAGGTCATGGCCAGCGTGCGCGGGATCGGCGTGGCCGACATCATCAGCTGGTGCGGCACCAGGCCGTCGCTGCCCTTGTTGCGCAGGGTGAGGCGCTGGCCGACGCCGAAGCGGTGCTGTTCGTCGACGATCACCAGGCCGAGTTTGGCGAACTGCACGGTATCCTGGATCAGGGCGTGGGTACCGATCACCAATTGCGCTTCGCCCGATTCGACCATCTCGCTGGCCGCCGTCTTTTCCTTTTTCTTCAGGCTGCCCGTGAGCCAGGCGACTTTCACGCCGAGCGGCTCCATCCAGGCGGCGATCTTCCTGAAATGCTGTTCGGCGAGGATCTCGGTCGGCGCCATCAGGGCCGCCTGGTAGCCGGAATCGATGGCCTGCGCCGCGGCCAGCGCCGCAACGACGGTCTTGCCGCTGCCGACGTCGCCTTGCAGCAGGCGCTGCATCGGGTAGCCTTCGTAGAGGTCGGCACGGATCTCTTTCACCACGCGTTGCTGGGCGCCGGTGAGCGAGAAGGGTAAGGCACGCAGAAAACCTTCGGACAGTTCGCCGACCGCGCGCAGGTGCGGCGCGCCCTTGTCGCGGCGGGCGCGCTGGGCCCGTTTCAGGGACAGCTGCTGCGCCAGCAGCTCGTCGAACTTCATGCGCGTCCAGGCCGGATGCGACTTTTCCATCAGCGCGTATTCGTCGACGTCGACCGGCGGGTAGTGCAGCAGTTTCACCGCCGGCTCGAAGTCCATCAGGCCCATCTGGCGGCGGATCGCGGGCGGCACGGTGTCGACCCAGCTCACGCGCCGCATCGCTTCCGCGATCGCGCGGCGCAGGATCGGCTGCGACAGGCCTTCGCCCGACGGGTACACGGGCGTGAGCGAGGTCGGCAGCGGTGCGTTCTCGTTCACGACCTTATAGGTCGGGTGCACCATCTCGGCGCCGAAGAAGCCGTGCTTGATCTCGGTACGCGCCCGCACGCGCACGCCCTCGGCCAGCTGCTTGACCTGGCTGCCGTAGAAATTCATGAAGCGCAGCAGCACCTCTCCGCTGTCGTCGGCGATTGTCACCAGCAGCTGGCGGCGCGGTTTCAGGGCGATCTCGTTCTTGATGACGATGCCCTCGACCTGCGATACATGGCCGCCGCGCAGGCAGGCCTCGCGGATCGGCACGATCTTGGTCTCGTCCTCGTAGCGCATCGGCAGGTGCAGGATCAGGTCCATGTCGCTGCGCAGGCCGAGCTTGGCGAGCTTGGTTTGTGTCGTTTTCGGGGCGGGAGGCGTCTTGGGAGCGGGCATAAAAGCGGCGAATTGGCAGGGTTCAGCGTAAAATAGAGGGTTCGCCGTACCTACTTGGGGCCATATTGTAAGGCTGCCAGCACTTATTTTCCCAGAATTGAACAGAATGTATTCGCTCTCCGATTTCGATTTCGACCTGCCGCCCGAGCGCATCGCCCAATTGCCGCTGCCGGACCGCAGCGCCTCGCGCCTCCTGCAACTCGATGGCGAGCAGATCACCGACCGCCATTTCGCCGACATCCTCGACCAGCTGCAAGCCGGCGACCTGCTGGTGATGAACAACACCCGGGTGCTAAAAGCGCGCTTCTTCGGCGTGAAGGAAACCGGCGGCCAGGTGGAAGTGCTGGTCGAGCGCGTGCTCGACAGCCGCACCGTGCTGGCCCAGGTGCGCGCCTCCAAATCGCCGAAGCCCGGCAACCGCATCCGCCTGGCCGACGCTTTCGACGTCACCACCGGCGAGCGCGCCGGCGAGTTCTTCACCTTGCACTTCGAGGGCGACGTGTTCGAGCTGATCGAAGCGCACGGCCGCCTGCCGCTGCCGCCCTATATCGAGCACACGGCCGACGAATTCGACGAGCAGCGTTATCAAACCGTGTATTCGAAGGAACCGGGGGCAGTCGCCGCGCCGACCGCCGGCCTGCATTTCGACCAGCCGCTGCTCGATAAACTGGCCGCGAAAGGCGTGAACATCGCCTACGTCACCCTGCACGTGGGCGCCGGCACTTTTCAACCTGTGCGCGTGGAAGACCTTTCGCAGCACAACATGCACACCGAGTGGTACACGATCGCGCAGGAGACGGTGGACGCCGTGCGCGCCGCAAAAGCGGCAGGGCGCGACGTGGTCGCCGTCGGCACCACCAGCTTGCGCGCGCTTGAATCGGCATCCCAATCGGGCGAACTGGTCGCCGGCAGCGCCGACACGGCCCTGTTCATCACGCCCGGTTATAAATTCAAGACGGTGACGCGCCTGATCACCAATTTCCATTTGCCGAAGTCGACCCTGCTGATGCTGGTGTCGGCCTTTGCCGGCTATGCCGAGATCCGCAAGGCCTATGCCCATGCGATCGCCAACGAATACCGCTTCTTCAGCTATGGCGATGCCATGCTGCTGACGACTCACTCCCGCCAATAATCACCGATGCTCGAATTTACCCTTCTTAAAAAAGACACCAGCGGCCTGTCGCACGCGCGCCGCGGCCGCCTCACACTGAATCACGGCACCATCGAAACGCCGATCTTCATGCCGGTCGGGACCTACGGTTCCGTGAAGGCGATGGACCCGATGGAGCTGAAGGAAGTCGGTTCCCAGATCATCCTCGGCAATACCTTCCACTTGTGGCTGCGCCCCGGCACCGAGGTGCTGAACAAGTTCGGCGGCCTGCACGGCTTCATGGGGTGGGACAAGCCGATCCTCACCGACTCGGGCGGCTTCCAGGTGTTTTCGTTGGGTGCGATGCGCAAGATTACGGAAGAGGGCGTGACCTTCGCCTCGCCGATCGACGGCTCGCGTAAATTCCTGTCGCCGGAAGTGTCGATGCAGATCCAGCGCGCGCTGAACTCGGACATCGTGATGCAGTTCGACGAGTGCACCCCGTATGAAATCGACGGCCGCGCCGCCACCGCCGAAGAGGCGGCGAAGTCGATGCGCATGTCGCTGCGCTGGGCCCAGCGCTCGATGAACGAATTCAAAGGGGGCGAGAACCCGAACGCGCTGTTCGGTATCGTCCAGGGCGGCATGTACGAGCACCTGCGCGACGAATCGCTGGCGGGACTGGAAGACATCGACTTCCCGGGTCTCGCCATCGGCGGCCTGTCGGTGGGCGAGCCGAAGGAAGACATGCAGCGCATCCTGGCCCACGTCGGCCCGCGCCTGCCGGAGAACAAGCCGCACTACCTGATGGGTGTCGGCACGCCGGAAGACCTGGTCGAAGGCGTGGCGAACGGCGTCGACATGTTCGACTGCGTGATGCCGACCCGGAATGCCCGGAATGGCTGGCTGTTTACCCGCTTCGGCGACGTCAAGATCAAGAACGCGCGTTATAAGGAAGACATGGCGCCGCTGGACGAGTCCTGCGACTGCTACTGCTGCAAGAATTTCTCGCGCGCGTATTTGCACCACCTGCACCGCTCGAACGAGATCCTGGGGGCGCGGCTGAACACCATCCACAATCTGCACTATTACCTGAAGCTGATGCAGGAGATTCGTGATGCGATCGATGCGGATGGCTTCCACGGCTTCCGCCTGAAGTTTGCTGCGGATCGCGCCCGCGGGGTGTAAATACTGTCGCGGCATCGCTGCCGCCCGTTGACGCGTGGAGTCGGGACTCCACCCTACATCTGTTTGGACGCGTGGGCGGGGAACCCGCCCACCTTACATTCCCTGCTCACGCGGCGACACTGACCCGTAAGGTGGGCGGGTTTCCCGCCCACGCGGTCAACGAACGCCCGCTATCCACTTCCCGTCGCATTCCTCCGCATTTTCTGCGATTTCCATCTTGCAATTTATGAATGTCATTCCCACATACCGCGGAATGGCCGCTGGCAGTTCGCCGGTGCTAGAATACAGCGCTGTTTTTTTTATCTCACAATCGGAGTCCTTGTGTTCATTTCCAACGCGTACGCGCAAACCACCACTGCTGCCTCCCCTGGCCTGATGGACAACATTGGTGCCTTCGCCCCAATCCTGATCATGTTCGTGGTCATGTATTTCCTCATGATCCGCCCGCAGCAGAAGCGTCAGAAAGAAATGAAATCGATGATGGAAGCGCTGGCCAAGGGCGACGAAGTCGTCACCGCCGGCGGCATCCTGGGCCGCGTCGTGCAAGTGAAAGACGCCTACGTCACCCTCGAAATCGCGGCCGGCACCGAGATGGTCGTGCAGAAGAACGCCGTCACCACGCTGCTGCCGAAGGGTACGCTGAAGTCCCTGTAAGCCTGCGTCGCGGCCCCCGCTCGACACCGGCAGGGGCCGCCGCTCAACACCCAACGCTGGAACACTATGAATCGCTATCCCGTCTGGAAATACATACTGATCGCTGTCGCGCTCCTGCTGGGCGCGCTGTACACGGCGCCTAATTACTTCGGCGAATCGCCGGCGTTGCAGGTCACGACCGGCAAAACGGCGGTCAAGATCACGAGCGACACCACGGCGCGGGTCGCGGATGCGCTCAAGCGCGAAGGTGTTCCGGCAAACCAGGTTTCCCTGGAAGGTTCGGGCAACTCGGCGGCCGTGCGGGCCCGCTTCAGCACCACCGATGCCCAATTCAAGGCCAAGCTGGCGCTCGAGCGCCAGCTGAACCGCGACGCGGCCGACCCCGATTACATCGTCACCGTCAACCTGGTCAAGAATACCCCTGCCTGGATGCAGGCCCTGCACGCGCTGCCGATGAACCTCGGCCTCGACCTGCGCGGCGGCGTCCACTTCCTGCTGCAGGTCGACGCCAAGGCCGTGCTGGAAACCAAGATGAAGGGCACGCAAGCGAGCGTGCGCAGCATCCTGCGCGACAAGAACGTGCGCCACGCCGGTATCGAGCGTAACGGCAACACCGTCGAAGTCAGCTTCCGCGATGCCGAAACCCGTAATGCCGCCCGCAACGTCCTGTCGTCCCAGATCCAGGACCTGCAACTGGCCGACGCCGCCGACGGCAGCGACCTGAAACTGCTCGTCACCCTGAAGCCGGCCGCGCTGCAGCGTACCGTCGAAGAAGGCGTGAATCAGAACATCACGACCCTGTCCAAGCGTATCAACGAACTCGGCGTGACCGAGCCGGTCATCCAGCGCCAGGGCGCCGACCGCATCGTCGTGCAGCTGCCGGGCGTGCAGGACGTGGCCCGTGCGAAAGACATCATCGGCCGCACCGCGACCCTGGAAATGCGCATGGTCGATCCGACCGTGACCCCGGGCACCGAACTGTCGGCCGCGATTCCCCTGAATTCGGAACTGTTCACCGAAGGCCGCGGCGGCCCGGTCGTGGTGTCGAAAGACATCATCCTGACCGGCGACTACATCTCCAGCGCCGTCGCCACCTTCGACCAGAACCAGCAGCCGGCCGTCTCGATCGACCTGAACGGCGACGGCGGCCGCAAGATCCGCCTCGTGACCCGCGAAAACATCGGCAAGCGCATGGCGGTCCTGCTGAAAGAGAAGGGCAAATATACCGTCCCGACCGCCCCGACCATCCAGGGCGAACTCGGCTCGACCTTCCAGATCACCGGCATCGGCAGCATCCAGGACGCCAATGAGCTGGCCCTGCTGCTGCGCTCGGGCGCGCTGTCGGCGCCGATGGAATTCATCGAAGAACGCGTGGTCGGCCCGCAGCTCGGCGCCGAGAACATCAGCCGCGGCCTGCACTCGACCCTGTGGGGCTTTGTGGCGATCGTGGTGTTCATGGTCATCTACTACCACATGTTCGGCGTGTTCAGCTCGCTGGCGCTGGCCGCCAACGTGCTGTTCCTGCTGGCCCTGCTGTCGATGCTGCAGGCAACGCTGACCCTGCCGGGTATCGCGGCAATCGCGCTGGCGCTCGGTATGGCAATTGACGCCAACGTGCTGATCAACGAGCGTATCCGCGAGGAGCTGCGTGCCGGCGCCACGCCGCAGCAAGCCATCACGCAGGGCTTCAGCCACGCCTGGGACACGATTTTCGACTCCAACGTGACCACCCTGATCGTCGGCCTGGCGCTGCTGATCTTCGGTTCGGGCGCGGTGCGCGGCTTCGCCGTCGTCCACACCCTCGGCATCCTGACCTCGATGTTCTCGGCCGTGTTCGTCTCGCGCGGCATCGTCAACCTCTGGTACGGCCGCCGCGGCAAGAAAGTCGCCAAGCTCTCGGTGGGCACCGTCTGGACCCCGGGCCTGCCCGCTGAAAAGAAATAAAGACTAGGAATCGTCATGGAATTTTTCAAGATCAAGCGGGACATCCCGTTCATGCGCCACGCGTTGATTTTCAACGTGATCTCGGCGCTGACTTTTGTTGCCGCGGTGTTCTTCCTGGTGACCAAGGGCCTGCACTTCTCGGTCGAGTTCACCGGCGGCACCGTGATGGAACTGCGTTATCCGCATGCGGCTGACCAGGAAAAGATCCGCGCCACGCTGCGTTCGATCGGCCATGAAGCGCCGGAAGTGGCCAGCTTTGGCACCGCCCAGGACATCATGCTGCGCCTGCCGCCGGTCAAGACCGCCGCCGGTTCGACGGTGTCGTCGGAAGCCTTCAAGGCGGTCTGCGCTTCCGAAGGCGGCACCCCGAAACAGGTGACGGTGACGGAAAAGGGCCAGCCGGTGGAACGCACCAGCTGCGCCAACGCGGCCGGCGCTGAGGTCGTGACCCTGCAGCGCGTCGACTTCGTCGGCCCGCAGGTCGGCGACGAGCTGGCCGAGAGCGGCCTGCACGCCCTGATCATGGTCGTGGTCGGCGTCGTGATCTACCTGGCCGTGCGCTTCGAATGGAAATTCGCCGTCGCCGCGATCCTGGCGAACCTGCACGACGTCGTCATCATTCTCGGCTTCTTCGCCTTCTTCCAGTGGGAGTTCTCGCTGACGGTGCTGGCGGCCGTCCTGGCCGTGCTCGGCTACTCGGTCAACGAATCGGTCGTCATCTTCGACCGGATCCGCGAAACCTTCCGCAAGCAGCGCAAGATGAGCGTGACCGAGGTCATCGACCACGCGATCACCAGCACCATCTCGCGGACCATCATCACCCACGCCTCGACCCAGATGATGGTGCTGTCGATGCTGTTCTTCGGCGGCCCGTCGCTGCACTACTTCGCGATGGCCCTGACGATCGGTATCTGCTTCGGTATCTACTCGTCGGTGTTCGTCGCCGCCGCGCTGGCCATGTGGTTCGGCGTCAAGCGCGAAGACCTGATCAAGCCGGTCAAGGAAAAGGACGAAACGGACGGCGCCGTCGTCTGATCGAGTCAGGCATCTTCGGATGCCCCGATTAAAAAAATGCCGCCTGACAGTCAATCAGGCGGCATTTTTCATTCAAGAGCCGGTTTTGTCGTGCAATGACCCGTTCCGCATATCGATTTGCACAAAGAAACTGCTGGATTATGAGATTTCAGTCTCATGTGTGAGTTATCGCACAGAGGGGACAGATAGCGGAACCTTATAGTGGAACCGTCTCTTTCAGGACATCCCTAGTTTTGGACTTCACCCGCTCCCCCTCGGAGCGGGTTTTTTTTGCCCTGAATGGAAATTGTGACAACGGCAGAGAAAGATGTCACAAGTGTGAAGTGGCGCACAGAGTATGCGGGAACCGGGAACTATTATGGACTCGTCTCTTTCAGGACATCCCTAGTTTTGGACTTTGCCCGCTCCCTGAGCGGGCATTTTTTTTGGGATCGTTCCGCGTGGGCACCCCGTGCCCACGCGGGAACGATGCGTACCTTACAGCAGCGCCGAGGTCAGGCTCTGCACCTCGTGCGCCGACTCTTCCATGATGCGCGCGAGCGTGCCGTCGCCGACGGCGAAGTCGATGGTGGCGGCCGCCTGCACCGTGGTCGCACCCGGACGCTCGAGCAGGGGAGAAGGCACCGGCGACAGGTCGTTCGCCAGCAACAAGGTGTCGCCCAGGGTTTCCGGCGGCAGCGCGCGCATGCCGTTCCACATGGCCTCGATCGCGCCCATTACCGGCGCCGGCACGCCCAGGCGCAGCAGGACGCCGCGGCCGACGGCCACTTCGCCATGTTCGAGCCACTCGTCGGCATCGCCATCGAGCAGGCCAGGGTACAGATGCGCCTGCGACAGCATGTAGAAGCCGCCGACTTCGTGCACGATGCCGGCAAACATCGCCGTTTCCGGGTCGACGAAGGAAACGCGGCGCGCGATTACCTGGGCCAGCGCGGCCACGTGGGCCGAGTGGCGCCACAGGGCGTCGGCGCGGGCGCGCAGGTCGGGTTCGGTGATTTCGCTGCTCAGCTGGCGCACGATGACGCTGGCCGCCAGCGCGCCCAGCGTGCGGAAGCCCACGCGCTGGACCGCCGCACGCACGTTGGTCACGTCGTTGCCGGAGCGGTTATAGGTAACGGAGTTGGCAATCGCCACGGTGCGCGCCGCCAGCAAGGGCTCGGCCTGGACCAGGCGGGCCGCCGCATCGGCGTGGCAGTCGGGATCGTTCAGGGCTTGCTGCAGCCTGAGCGTGGCGTCGACATTCGTCGGAAAGCTGAGTTCGCCGCGAATGGCCTGTGCCGCGATACTCTTGAGGGCGTCGAGTCTGTCCATCGAAAAATTATACCTGTAACGGACAGACTCACCCCAGGCAAAGTTTGCCTTGGGGCACTTTTACAACGTGGAGCGAGTGGAAAGATCGTCAGGGCAAGGCGCATCGGCGAAGACAGTACAGTGGTACGGCGAGACGATGCAACGCAGCCATGGCGATTTTTCCACTCGCTCCGGTGCTTACTCTTCACTAAAAATCGCGTCGCAGCCTTCTTTCAGCTCTTCGGTGTCCTGCAGCTCGTCCACCAGGCCGAGGTCGATCAACTCTTCGACGGCATTCATGAAGTTGTTCAATTTCGCAGCGCCGATCAGGCGATAGATTTCGCCGGCTTCGTTGCGCACGCCGATCAGCATCTTGTGCTGGCGGACTTCGTCCTCGGTAGCCACGTCGAGCAAGATATTGCCGATGATATGCTTGTCGAAATGGGCGGGCTTTTTGCCCTCGAGCAGGGTGGTTTTCAAGATTCTTCCTTTTGTTGTAGAGATAAGGGGGATGGGCGCCCGGCATTGCCAATGCGCTCGCGCAGCTTTTTCAGGGCGCCATCCATTTCGTCGAATTCGGCCTCGCTGTACTCCGCAAACAACTGCTTGCCATGGGCAACCACTTTCGGGAACACCTCCCGGAACACGGCATCGCCCGCATCGGTCAGGCGCACATGGAAGGAGCGCTTGTCGTCGCTGCTGCGTTCGCGCAGTACGATGCCCTTCTGTTCCAGGCGCTCGATGACGCCGGTCAGCGTGCCCTTGGTAATCAGGGTGCGCTCGCCGAGTTCCTTGTAACTCATCCCGTCGGTATTGCCGAGTGTCGCGATGATGTCGAATTGCGCGTGCGTCAAACCGTACTGCCGCACCGTCTCGCCCGAATACCGCTCGAAACCTTGCAGGCATTCGGCCAGCAAGCGGACGCTTTTTAGATATCGTTCCCCCATGACCTGGAATTATAGCTGTCCAGGGGCGAGGGGCGCGCCTGTCAGCAAGCATAGGCGGCCGCGGTTCGCGTTTTATGGAAGAGGCGCGTACCATAGACGCTTTTGCCGCTTTTTCAAGAATGACCCGTCACCTCCACGGCATCCTCGCCTTGCTGCTCGTCACCCTGGTCTGGGGCACGACTTTCCCCGCCATGAAAGATTTGACGGGCCATTTCTCGGCGGTGTGGATCATTCTGGTGCGCTTCGCCTTGGCGGCCTTACTGCTGTCGCCCTTCCTGTGGCGCGCGAAACTGGCCGACGTCAAATCGGGCGCGATTCTCGGCGGCCTGCTGTTCTTCTGCTTCGTGTTCCAGGTCGAGGGCCTGGCGCTCACCAGTTCCAACCGCAACGCCTTTATTTGTGGCCTCAACGTGCTGGTCGTGCCCCTGCTCGGCGTGCTGGCCGGACGCCTGCCCGAGCGGCGCATCGTGCTGGCCTTGATCATGTCGATCGCCGGCTTGGCCGCCCTGTGCTGGGACGGCGGCGCCTGGGGCCTCGGCGATTCGCTCGCCCTGATGAGCGCGCTGTGCTTCGGCGTCTATATCAAGGTGATGGAAGTGCGGACCCGCAGCGCCACCCGACTGCTCAGCGTCACCGCTGCCCAGATCGGCATCGTCGCCCTGTGCGCGATGGTGTGGCTGCTGGCGCGCGAGGTGCCGGCCGATGCAGCAGAGCGCGGCGCCCGGATCGGCGGCGTGGTGAGCGCCATCGGCCAGCACGTGTGGAACTTCGCCTACCTCGGCGTGATCGCCACCGCCGCCATCATCTCGCTGCAGACCTGGGGCCAGTCGCGCACGACGGCCAACGAGGCGGCCGTCGTCTACGCCTTCGAGCCGGCCGCCGCCGCCTTCTTCGGCTACTTCTGGCTGGGAGAAGCGATGACGGCGCGGGGCTGGCTCGGCGGCTTGCTGTTGATCTCCGGTATGATAGTCAGCCAATGGAATTCCGAACGCCGGCCCGCCGCCGCGCTGGCCCCCGAGTGATGACGCTGTCAACCCGTCCCGATGCCGCAAGCTGAACTGTCCGTCCTGGCGCAGGAACGGCCGCTGCGCATCCTGCTGGTCAACGCCGGCGAACCGGACGCGCTTACGTGGTCGGGCCTGGTGCAACCCCTACGTCAGGCCGCCAAGATCCTCGGTCCCGAGCGCCTGCACGTCGACGTGCGCAGCCCGGACAAGTTTACAAGCGACGCCCAGCGTCATTGGCACCTGGTCTTGCTTGCCGCCGACGAAGCCCAGTCTGGATTAAAGCCTGCCAACTTCCGCGCGCTGGTCGAGCGCTGCCGTGCTGCGCCTTTCTGGGGCGGCGTCGGGGCAGGGGTATTGTGGCTGGCGGAAGCCGGGGCCTTGAATGGCGTACGTACCGCGTTTCCGTGGTCGCTGTATGCCGATGCGGATAGCCGGGCGGATCAGGCGATTTTTACGCCGCACCTGTATGAGATCGATGGGAATCGGCTGACTTGCTGTGGGGGCGCTGCCTCCGTCGATTTTGCGCTGACGCTGATCGACATCATTTTCGGCTCCAACGTGCAGGCGCCTGTGAAAGAGTTGCTGTGCGTGGATCGGGTACGCGGCAAGGAGGAGCGGCAACGGGTGGCCTTGCAGGCGCGCTTCGGGACCTTGCAGCCGAAGCTGACGGAAGCGGTGACCTTGATGGAAGCGAATATCGAGGAGCCGCTGTCGACCGATGAGATTGCCCAGCTGGCCGGTGTCTCTCGCCGGCAGCTCGAAAGACTGTTCAAACAGTACCTCGGCAGCTTGCCATCGCGTTATTACCTCGAGCTGCGTTTGAACCGGGCGCGGCAGTTGCTGCTCGATACGAATTATTCGATCGTACAGGTGGGGCTGATGTGCGGATTTTCGTCGGGGTCGCACTTTTCGACGGCCTTTGGCGCCTTGTTCGGCAACACGCCGCGCGAAGAGCGGCAGCGCAAACTGGCCGAGTAAGCGTGTGGGCGCCTGTCGCGTCCGGTGCTAGACTTGTAGCCGTCTGACATCCAATGCCGGCTGAGGGCGCGCACATGTGCCGCGTGCCTCACCCGTATCCCGCGTTCCGGTTTTCGCCGGCAGCGCCACCCGGCCCACGCCCGCAGGCTGCGCCCGCTATCCCCATTTCCAGCTTCAAGGAGTTTTTTGAGCATGCGGTTTTCTCCTTTCACATTCGTGCTTCTGATCTTGCTTGCCTTGGCCTCGCCGGCCCGCGCCAGCCTGCTGCCCGGGGCGCAGGCGTCCGCGCCTCCTCAGCCCGTCGTGCTGCCCGATCCCCTCAAGCGCGAGACGCCGCGCTCGATGATCTCCGGCCTGATCGCCGCCCTGGCCGAGCACGACTACGACCGCGCCGCCCAGTACTTCGATTCGCCCCTGAACAGCAACCGCCAGCGCATCAACGCCGCCACCCAGGCCCGCAATTTCCAGGCGCTGCTCGATAACGGCGGCTCGCTCGAACCTTATGCCGCCGTCTCGAACGACGCCGTCGGCCGCATCGACGACGAACTGCCGGTCGAACAGGAGCGCGTCGGCCAGGTCACCATCGGCGGCAAGAAAGTCCCGGTGCTGCTGAGCCGCGCCGAAGAAGACGGCGTGCAAGTATGGAAAATCTCGCGCGACACCGTCAGCCAGATCGCAGCGGCGGCCCAGCGCGCGCCGCAGGCGGCCACGCAGGACGAGCTGATCGTCGCCGGCGCCCCGCTCAAGGACTGGGGCATGCTGATCGGGCTGGGCGTGATGATCTTCGGCGGCCTGTGGATCGTGGCCGCGCTGCTGGTGGCCGCCATGCGGCGCGTGGTCGCCGACCCTGCAAGCGGCCTGTACCGCTTCTTCGAGGCGGCTTTGCCGCCATTCAGCCTGCTCATCGCCGGCTTCGTGTTCTTCACCTGGGCCGAACGGCTCCCGGTCGCCATCGTCGCGCGCCAGACCCTGCTGCGCTACACCGGCATCGTCTCCGTGATCGCCTTTGTCTGGTTCGGCCTGCGCATGGTCGATGCCGTCTCCCAGCTGGCGATCGCCCGCATGCAGCGCCGCCAGCGGCGCCAGGTCGTCTCCGTGATCACCCTGCTGCGGCGCACGGTCAAGGTGCTGTTGCTGCTGTTCTCCGGCATCGGCATCCTCGACACCTTCGGCATCGACGTCACCACCGGCATCGCCGCCCTCGGTATCGGCGGTATCGCCCTGGCCCTCGGCGCCCAGAAAACCGTGGAAAATCTGGTGGGCAGCGTGACCGTGATTGCCGACCGCCCCGCGCAGGTAGGCGACTTCATCAAGGTCGGCGACCTGGTTGGGACCGTGGAGGACGTCGGCATCCGCTCGACCCGCATCCGCACCCTCGAACGCACGCTGGTGACGATTCCAAACGGCGATTTGTCGGCGCGCCAGATCGAAAATTTCGCTGCGCGTGACCGCTTCCTGTTCAATCCCGTGATTGCCATCGACTACCAGGTGCCCTCGGCCAAGCTGCGCGAGGCGCTCGGCATCGTGCACGGGGTGCTGGCCGAGCACGACAAGATCGCCGAAGGCTTCCGCGCCCGCCTGGGACGGATCGCCGAGCGTTCGTTCAATATCGAAGTGTTTGCGTATATCGACGTGAGCGACTTCGAGGTCAATGTCGTCATCCGCGAGGAGCTGCTGTTGACGATTTACGAGCGGCTGGAGAAGGCGGGGATCGGGCTGGCGTTCCAGACGCAGATGACGGTGTTTTCGCCGGAGCAGCTGGGGGTGTTGACGCGGGATCGGTCATTGTTGCGGGAGCGGGCGGCGAATGCGTCGCGCATTGGCTCCTAATCGCAAAGGCCGACGCCGGGAGTAGACTGGCTGTATGCAAAAAGGGAGGTGCGCCATGAGAACCGTTGTGGCCGCGCTGCTCGCCAGCGTCGCCTTTTCCGCCCACGCCGATTTTAGCGCTGCCCATCAGGTTAACCTCGACACGCCCGGAGCACTCGAGCGTGTTCAGCGCGACAATCCCACCCATTTCCGCGCGATTAGCGAGATCCTGCGGGAAGCACCATATCGGCAGCCACAGGCACTGTCCGGCTGGGTGCGCACCGCATTCGATGCAAAAATGGCGTCGGCTATGCTGATCAAGACCAGTTATCCGCCGCAGGCCCGGCTCCAGTTCGTGCTAGACGATACGGAATACCGGGCGCTGGTCACGCTGCGCAATGTTGAACCGTCTGTGACTCCTGCACGTTAAAAAAGATGAGAGACATTGAGCTTGCCACCCCATCTGGCATTGAGATACTCGGTTGCAAGCCGCCGATGGCAGTGGTGCGGCTTGTCCTCGCTACAGAGCAGGCACCCTCCCTCGAACAGGGACATGTCCAGGTGATCTTCCACGCGGCGCCGCTCCAGCAGGTCGATATAGAACTGTGCATAGGCGTCCCACGTCATCTCTTTCGCCCGGTAACGCTTGAGCATTGCTCCTTCTGGCGCCAGGTCAGGTAATTCGATGTACTGCGCCCCAAGCAGTTCAGAGAGAAAAAATTTCAGGTCGGTCTTTTTGGCGAAACCCGCGAGTTGCGACGTGTTATTCAAGCGGACGTCGAGCATGGTGCGCACGTTTGCTGTGCGCAAGAGTTTGAAAAAAGTTTCTGCTGACTTGTTGGTGAAGCCGATTGTCGAAACTGCAATTTTCGTCATAGCCTGCTCCTTTTTTCGTCAGCGGTGCGGACAAGCCTGGCACTGGGCCATTTTACTTTGTTGAGGTAGCCAGCGCCCCTTCATTCCCTGCCAAAAATGAAAATCCCCGTCGCACTTCTGCAAGAACCCGCCAGCCCTCCCTCCGTATAATGCCCAGACTCGGCGCCCGCGTCCCGGCGCGCCTGTCACTACATAGGATGAGGAAAAAGTCATGAATGCAAAGCTTGATTCGGGTGTCACAACGCGGCCTGTCACTCGGCAGACCTTCGACGAAGTCCTCGTTCCGACCTACGCTCCCGCCGCGATGGTGCCGGTGCGCGCTTCGGGCCTGGACGTGTGGGACCAGGAAGACAAGCACTACCTCGACTTCACCTCGGGCATCGCCGTCTCCAGCCTCGGCCACGCCAACCCGGTGCTGGTCGATGCGCTGACCAAGCAGATCAACACCCTCTGGCACCTCGGTAACGGCTACACCAACGAGCCGGTGCTGCGCCTGGCCTCGGCACTGGTCGAGGCGACCTTCGCCGACCGCGCCTTCTTCTGCAACTCGGGCGCGGAAGCGAACGAAGCGGCCCTCAAATTGGCCCGCAAGTACGCGCACACCAAGTTCGGTCCACACAAGTCGCGCATCATTTCCTGCCTGTCGTCCTTCCACGGCCGCACGCTGTTCACCGTCTCGGTCGGCGGCCAGCCGAAGTACACCGAAGGCTTCGAGCCGCTGCCGCAGGAAATCAATCACATTCCGTACAACGACATCGAAGCGGCGCGCGCCGCCATCCTCGATGACGTGGCCGCCGTGATCGTCGAGCCGATCCAGGGCGAGGGCGGCGTCATCCCGGGTAACCACGACTATCTGGAAGCGCTGCGCGAGTTCTGCGACAAGACCGGCGCGCTGCTGATCTTCGACGAAGTGCAGTCGGGCGTGGGCCGTACCGGCGCCTTCTACGCGTACATGGACACCCCGGTCATTCCGGACATCCTCACCAGCGCCAAGGCCCTGGGCAACGGCTATCCGATCGGCGCCATGCTGACGACGAACGAGATCGCCCAGCACTTCAACGTCGGCTCGCACGGCACCACCTACGGCGGCAACCCGCTGGCTGCGACCGTCGCGCTGAACGTGGTCGAGATGATCAACCAGCCGGCCTTCCTGGCGCGCGTCAAGGAAGCCAGCGCCAAGATCTTCGCGAATCTCGAGAAGCTGAGCGCCGATTACCCACAGCTGTTCGGCAAGGCACGCGGCATGGGTCTGCTGATCGGTCTCCCGCTGGCCGAAGGTTTTAAAGGCCGCGCCAAGGACGTCACCAAGATAGCCGAGAAGATGGGCCTGATGCTGCTGATCGCCGGCCCGGACGTGATCCGCATGGCGCCGGCGCTGATCGTGTCGGATGCGCAGATCGCGGAAGCGGATCGCATCCTGCGCGCCGCGGTCGATGAGTTCCTCGCCGCCGCTTGAACGCCAGCGCTTGAACTGCCGTCCCGGCTTGTCGCTGCAGAGCGCGGCCGGGATTCGTTCGTAATGCCCCCGCAGTGACCCCAATAAGGGAGACCCTATGTATGTTGTCCGTCCGGTAGAACTTGCGGATGTCGACGCGCTGGTGCGCCTGGCGGCCGTGCTTGAGGGCGGCGTGCACACGCTGCCGCGCACGCCCGAGACCATCGCCGCCTTCGTCGAGCGCTCGATCGCTTCGTTCGCGGCGCAAGTCGATATCCCGAGCGAGGAGTCCTACCTGTTCGTGCTGGAAGATTCGGCCAGCGGCGAAGTCGTCGGCACGGCCGCCGTGCACGCCTCGGCCGGCTCGAACGGCACCTACTTCGCGTTCCGCAACGACGTGATCCAGCAAGTCTCGCGCGACCTGAACATCTCGCACAGCGTGCATGCGCTGACGCTCTGCTCCGAACTGACGGCCTGCTCGCAGCTGGCCGGTTTTCACTTGCGCGACCGCGAACACGCCGGCATCGAAGCCGCGCTGCTGTCGCGCGCGCGCCTGCTGTTCGCGGTGCTGGCGCCGCACCGCTTCGGCGACCGCTTCTTCGTGCCGCTGGCCGGCGTCACCGATTCGGACGGCCAGTCGCCGTTCTGGAATGCGCTCGGCCGCAAATTCTTCAAGATGGATTTCCTCGACGCCGAGCGCGTCATCGGCGGCGCGAGAAATCGCACCCTGATCGTCGAGCTGATGCCGCACTATCCGGTCTACGTGCCGCTGCTGCCGGGCGACGCCCAGGCGGCGATGGGCCAGATCCACCCGAGCGGCCAGCTGGCTTTCAAGCTGCTGACGGAAGAGGGCTTCGAAGCGGACGAATATGTCGACATCTTCGACGGCGGTCCAATCCTGGCGGCGCACAAGCTCTCCTTGCGTTCGTTCTGCGCCTCGCAGAAGCGCCGCGTGGAGAACGCGTCGCGGGGAAGTGCGGAGAACCTCGTCACCTACGCGGTGGCGACCAACGCCGAGCGCTTCCGCGCCATCACCGTGTCCTGCCCGCCGTGCGACACCTCCGACGCCCTGTGCCTGCCCGCGGCGGCACAGCAGGCGCTGGGCGTGGCGCCGGGCGACAGCGTCATTTGCGTCCGAATCTGAGGAAAGCACCATGCTAGTCATCCGTTCCATTGCTGCCTCGGACCTCGACCCGCTGATCGACATGGCGCGCGAGGTCGGCGGCGGCATGACCACCCTGAAACCGGACCGGCAAATGCTGGGCGACCGCGTCGCCTGCGCCGTGGCCTCGTTCCAGGAAACGATCCCGCCCGAAGAACGCGACTATATGTTCGTGCTCGAGGATACCGACACCGGCAAGCTGGCCGGCGTCTGCGCCATCAAGGCCGCCGTCGGGCTGAACGAGCCGTTCTACAACTACCGCATCGGCACCCTGGTGCACTCCAGCCGCGAACTGAACGTGTTTACGCGCATGGAGACCCTGTACCTGTCGAACGATCTCACCGGTGCGACCGAACTGTGCTCGCTGTTCCTGCAGCCGGATTACCGGGTCGGCTACAACGGCAAGTGGCTCTCGAAAAGCCGTTTCCTGTTCATCGCCCAGTTCCAGCAACTGTTCACGGAAAAAATCATCGCCGAGATGCGCGGCTACCTGCTGGAAGACGGCACCAGCCCCTTCTACGAGGGCCTGGGACGCCACTTCTTCAAGATGGATTTCAACCACGTCGACGGCCTCACCGCGATGGGCAAGAAGTCCTTCATCGCCGAACTGATGCCGCGGCAGCCCTTGTACGTCGACTACCTGCCGGAGTCGGCGCGCGAAGTCATCGGCCAGGTGCACCGCTCGACCCTGCCGGCCCGTAAGCTGCTGGAGCAGGAGGGCATGCACTACGAGGGCTATGTCGACATCTTCGACGCCGGTCCGGTGCTGCAGGGACGGGTAAAAGAACTGCGCTCGGTGCGCGACAGCGTGCTGCGCGTGTCGCGCGAAGGCCGTCCGGAAGGCGAGACCGAATGCCTGCTGGTCTCGAACACGAAGCTCGACGATTTCCGCATGGTGCTGGCGCAGACCACGATCGAGGGGCTTGAGGTCTGCCTCTCGACGCAGGAACTGGCGCTGCTGCACGTCCAGGCGGGCGACCCGGTGCGCACGCTGACACTCAACGTAAGGAAGAACAATGGCTAACCTGTCGAATTTTATTAACGGCGAGTGGCTCGCCGGCAGCGGCGCGGAACTGGTCACGATCGACCCGTCGAATGGCCGCCAGACCTGGACCAGCAACGAGTCCACCGCAGAGGACGTGGCCCGCGCCGCCGAAGCCGCGCGCGACGCCTTCGAGGAATGGGCACTGCATCCGCTAGAAGAACGCATCGCCATTGCGACCCGTTTCCGTGACCTGCTGAAGGAACACGCGGAAGAGCTGGCGGGCATCATCGCAGAAGAAGTCGGCAAGCCGCTGTGGGAAGCGCGTACGGAAGTCGCGACCATGGCCAATAAAATCGACATCTCGGTCCAGTCCTACGGCGCCCGCACCGGCGAGACGAATGCCAAGGTCGCCGACGGCAATGCCGTGCTGCGCCACCGTCCGCACGGCGTGTTCGCCGTCTATGGTCCGTATAACTTCCCGGGCCACCTGCCGAACGGCCACATCGTGCCGGCCCTGATCGCCGGGAACACCGTCGTCTTCAAGCCGAGCGAGTACGCGCCGCGCACCGCCGTGAAAACCGTGCAGCTGTGGGAGCAGGCCGGCCTGCCGAAGGGCGTGCTGAACCTGGTGAACGGCGGCCGCGACACCGGCATCGCCCTCGGCCAGAATTCGCTGATCGACGGCGTGCTGTTCACCGGCAGCAGCCAGACCGGCGCCGCCCTGCATAAACAGTTCGGCGGCCAGCCTGGCAAGATGCTGGCACTGGAAATGGGCGGCAACAACCCGCTGGTGGTGTGGGATGTCGAGAACGTCGACGCCGCCGTGCACCACGCCGTGATGTCGGCCTTTGTTTCGGCCGGCCAGCGCTGCACCTGCGCGCGCCGCCTGATCGTGCAGGACTCCCCGGCAGGACAGGCCTTCGTCGAGCGCCTGGTGGAAGTGGCGGCCAAACTGCAGGTCGGCGCATCGAAGGCCGAGCCGCAGCCGTTCATGGGTCCGGTGGTGTCGAGCGCCGTGGCCAAGCGGCTGGTGCAGGCACAGGCCGAGATGGAAGCAAAAGGTGGAAAAGTGCTGCTGCAGATGCGCCAGCTCGATCCGAACGCCGGCTTCGTCACGGCCGGCATCGTCGACGTGACCGATGCGAAAGGGATTCCGGACGAAGAGTGGTTCGGCCCGCTGCTGCAGATCATCCGCGTCAAGGATTTCGATGCGGCGGTGAAGGCGGCAAACGCCACCGAGTTCGGCCTGGCTGCCGCGCTGCTGTCGCCATCCGAAGAGCTGTGGAAGCGCTTCGCGATCAAGGCGCGCGCCGGCATCGTCAACTGGAACCGTCCGACCACGGGCGCGGCCAGCTCGGCGCCGTTCGGTGGCGTCGGCAAATCGGGCAATCATCGCCCAAGCGCGTATTATGCTGCCGATTACTGCGCTTACCCGGTCGCCTCGATCGAGACCTCCGAACTTGAACTGCCGGCCAAGCTGTCGCCGGGACTGGTGTTTTAATTTATGCGTAACGCTCGCGAATATAACTTCGACGGCCTCGTCGGCCCCTCGCACAACTATGCCGGCCTCTCGTTCGGCAACGTCGCTTCGTTCAGCAATGTGCGCAGCGCCTCGAACCCGAAGCTGGCCGCGCTGCAGGGCCTGGCCAAGATGCGGGATCTGGCCGCGCGCGGCTTTGCGCAGGCCGTGATGCCGCCGCAGGCGCGTCCGAACTTCCGCCTGCTGCGCAGCCTCGGCTTCTCGGGGACCGACGCCGACGTGCTGGCGCAAGCCTGGCGCGACGCGCCGGTGATCCTGTCCTGCGCCTGGTCGGCCGCGCCGATGTGGACCGCCAACGCGGCCACCGTCAGCCCCTCGGCCGATACCCGCGACGGCCGCGTGCACTTCACCGCCGCCAACCTGAACAACAAGCTGCACCGCTCGGAAGAGCACGTACAGGCCACGCGCACGCTGCGCGCGATCTTCGGCGACCACGACCACTTCGTTGTGCACGATCCGCTGCCGGCCACGCCGGCCTTCGGCGACGAGGGCGCGGCGAACCACACCCGTTTCGCGGCGAACCATGGCGCGGCCGGTGTCGAGTTCTTCGTGTACGGCCGCGTCGAGTTCGATCCGTCGGCGCCGTTCCCGAAAAAATACCCGGCGCGCCAGACCCTGGAAGCCTCACAGGCGGTTGCGCGCCTGCACGGCCTCGATCCGGCGCGCACCGTGTTCGCGGCGCAGAACCCGGACGTGATCGACCAGGGCGTGTTCCACAACGACGTCATCGCGGTCGGCAACGGGAATGTGCTGTTCTACCATGAGGAAGCGTTTGCCGACGAAGCGGCGACCATCGATGCGCTGCGCCGTTCGGTGGCCGGCGTCGGCGCCGATTTTATTCCAGTGCGTGTCGCCGGCGGCATGGTCCCGGTGGCGGACGCTGTCGCCAGCTACCTGTTCAACAGCCAGCTGTTGACCAAGCAGGACGGCAAGATGGCGCTGCTGGTGCCGCATGAGTGCCGCGAGAACGCGGCGGTCGCGAATTACCTGGCCGGGCTGGTGTCGAGTGGCGGGCCGATCGACGAGCTGCTGGAATTCGACCTGCGCCAGAGCATGCGCAATGGCGGCGGGCCTGCCTGCCTGCGTTTGCGCGTGGCGCTGACGGATGATCAGGCGGCGGCGATGCATGGCGGCGTGATCATGACGGAAACGCTGTACACGCAGCTGGTGAGCTGGGTCGAGAAGCATTACCGGGATCACGTGGAGCCGAAGGATCTGGCGGATCCGCAGCTGGCAATCGAGTGCTATGCGGCGCTGGAGGCCTTGCAGGGCATCCTTGGTTTGCCGGGTTTGTACGATTTGAGTTAATTCGCCGGTGAGCGGACCGTGAGGCGGCGTGGGCACGGAGTGCCCACCCTACCAAAGCGGCATACCGTAGGGTGGGCACTCCGTGCCCACGCGGTACGGCGTTAAAGAGCAAATACAGCAGCAAAGAACCGGACCCGGCGCACAACGCGCTGTTCCGACCAAAACGAGTTACACGCTTCTGGAACAAGGAAGCCCAGGACCTGGACGGGACAACCCTGTCCAATAAAACGCCGGTGCACGCAAAGCCACAAGCCGCAGCGCGCACGGGCGACAACATTAGCTTTGGAGAAGCAACAATGAACGACATGTCGCACGATTTGCGTACGCAGACCCTCAACCTGGTGAGCAGCCAGCCCGCCGCCGGCGCCACCGACAATGTGCGCGCCCTGATCAGCGCCTGGCTTGGATCGCTCGATGAGGAAGACCTGGCCGGCACCGCGCCGCAAGCGCTGGCCCCCGTCCTGTGGGACGGCTTCACGCAGGCCGCGAAGCGTACTTCGCAGGGCTGCCAGATCACCCAGCTGCGTTACACCGATACCCGCGGCGGCATGGCGACGGCGCTGCTGATCCTCAACGACGACATGCCTTACCTGGTCGACTCCTTCGTCATGGCCCTGCGCAAGGAACGCGTCACCGCCACCGGCGTGATGAACGCCGTGCTGCCGGTCCAACGTGACGCGAACGGCGTCGTCACCAGCGTCGGCACCGCCGGCGCGCCGCTCGAATCCTATGTACTCGTGCTGCTGAACGACGAACTGGCCTTCGAAGAACTCGACAAGCTGACCGCGCGCATCCGCATGGTCGCCAACGACGCCGCCGTCGTGCACCGCGACGCGCTGGCGATGGGCGACCGCATGACCGAAGTGGCGGCCGCCGCTGCCGCCCACGGCACCCCGGCCGGCCAGGAAGTGGCCGCCTTCCTCGAGTGGGCCAAGAACGAAGGCTTCGAGCCTTTCGGCTACGCCTACTACGAAGTGCAGCCGGGCCAGCCGCAGCTGGTGCGCGACATCCCGAGCCGCATCGGCGTCCTGAAAGACACCGCGCACCCGGTCTACGGCACCTGCCTGGCCAACATCCCGGGCGAACTGGCGACCCTGTCCGCCCGCGCCGAGACACTGTCGATCGTCAAGGCCGACGTCGAAGGCACCCTGCACCGCGACCAGCCGCTCGACTTCATCGGCGTGCGCAACACCGACGCGCAAGGCAACATCCTCGGCGAGCACTGCTTCGTCGGCCTGTTCACCCGCGCCGCCACCTCGACCCCGCTGGCGCGCCTGCCGTTCGCGCGTGGCCGCGTGGCCAAGGTCCTGAGCCTGGCCGGCGTGCGTCAAGAGGGCTTCCGTGCCGAGAAATTCCTCGAGATCCTGGAATCGCTGCCGCGTACCGAAACCGTCGAAGCCGATCCGGAATGGCTGGCGCAAGTCTGCGGTTCGGTCGTCTCGCTGTACAAGCAGCCGCGCCCGAAAGTCTTCGCGCGCCGCGACGTATATGGCCGCCACCTGAACGCGCTGGTCTACCTGCCGCGCGAGCGCTACAGCGCCGCGGTTGCCGCCAGCCTGGCGCAAGCCCTGAAGGAAAGCTCGGGCGCGCACGACGTGCGTTCCTTCACCCTGGTCGCCGACGGTCCGCTGGCCCGCGTCTACTTGATCGCCCATGGCGCGCGTTATCCGCTCGACCTCGAAACCGACATCCAGCAGCCGCTGCTGGCGGTGCTGGACGGCTGGCATGACCGCTTCGCCACCATGACCAACGGCGTCGAAGACCACGCCCAGCGCAGCAGCCTGCGCAAACTCGGCACCAACCTGCCGGTCTCGTTCGTGACCGCCACCGCCCCGGACGTCGCCTTCCGCGACCTGCAGGCGATGCTGGGCCTCGGCCAGCAAGACCGCGTCGCCGTGCGTATCGAACCTGGCAGCGGCGCCGGCAACGAAGCCCACGACGCCTCGATCCGCCTGTACTCGGGCGAGAACGTGCCGTCGCTGTCGCGCATCCTGCCGGCCCTGCAAAACGCCGGCATCGCGGTCGACCGCGAGCAGACCTGGTCGATCACGACCACCGACGGCGTGCGCCACCACGTGACCGCGCTGGCGGTCGACGACGAAAGCGGCGACAAGCTGGTGAAAGCCGGCATCGCCCCCGTCGCCGAAGAGCTGTTCACCGCCCTGTTCAACAACGAAGCCGAAGACGGCCGCCTGAACGGTCTGACCATCGAAGGCGGCCTGTCGGTGCGCGAAGTGCAGCTGGTCCGCGGCTACATCAGCTACTGGCGTCAGCTCGGCTCGAAGTTCTCGGTGCGCTACATGGCCGAGACGCTGCGCGCGCAGCCGGCCCTGGTGAAGGAATTCGTCACCGCCTTCCTGCAGCGCTTCAACCCGGCCGCATCAAACGCCGAGCGCGAAGCCGGCACCGCGAAACTGGTGTCGCTGAAGGCCGGCCTGTCGAGCGTGAACCACGCCGACACCGAGGAAATCATGGCTGCCCTGGTCGAGCTGGCGCTGGCGACGGTCCGCACCAACTACTTCCAGAACGACGGCGAGAAGATCATCTTCAAGTTCGACACCAGCAACCTGTCGCTGGCGCCGGAACCGCGTCCGTACCGCGAGATCTACGTGTTCTCGCGCCGTTTTGAGGGCGTGCACCTGCGCGGCGGCCCGGTCGCCCGCGGCGGCCTGCGCTGGTCGGACCGCATGGAAGACTACCGCACCGAGGTGCTGGGCCTGGTGAAGGCGCAGATGGTCAAGAATGCCGTCATCGTGCCGGCCGGCTCGAAGGGTGGCTTCGTCTGCAAGCAGATGCCGAAGGACGCCGTGCGCGAGACCATCGCGCAAGAAGGTGAAAGCGTCTACCGCCTGTTCATTTCCAGCCTGCTGGAAGTGACCGACAACCGCGTGCGCGGCACCATCGTCGCACCGGAAAACACCGTGCGCTACGACCAGGACGACCCGTACCTGGTGGTCGCCGCCGACAAGGGCACCGCGACCTTCTCCGACATCGCCAACAGCATCGCCGTCCAGCGCGGCTTCTGGCTGGGCGACGCCTTCGCATCGGGCGGTTCGAACGGCTACGACCACAAGAAGATGGGCATCACAGCGAAGGGCGCCTTCGAAGCCGTCAAGCGTCACTTCTACGAAATCGGCCATGACATGAGCACGACCCCGATCACCATGGTCGGCGTGGGCGACATGTCGGGCGACGTGTTCGGCAACGGCGTGCTGCTGTCGCGCCAACTGAAAGTGCTGGCCGCGTTCGACCACCGCCACATCTTCCTCGATCCGACGCCGGACGTCGCCGTCTCCTTCGCCGAGCGCCAGCGCATGTTCGCGCTGCCGCGTTCGTCGTGGGAAGACTACAACAAGGACCTGATCTCGGCGGGCGGCGGCGTGTTCCCGCGCTCGGCCCGTTCGATCGAATTGAGCCCGCAGATCCGCGCCGCGCTCGACATCCAGGAAACCGCGCTGGCACCGGAAGAGCTGATGCACCGCATTCTGCTGGCGCCGGTCGACCTCTTCTACAACGGCGGCATCGGCACCTACATCAAGTCGTCGAGCGAGACCCACGCGCAGGTGAAAGACCGTGCCAACGACCGCATCCGCGTCAACGGCAATGAGCTGCGCTGCAAGGTGGTGGCCGAGGGCGGCAACCTGGGTGCGACCCAGGCCGGCCGTATCGAGTTCGCACTGGCCGGCGGCCGCATCTTCACCGATGCGATCGACAACTCGGCCGGCGTGGATTGCTCGGACCATGAAGTCAACATCAAGATCTGGCTGGATACCGAAGTCAGCGCCGGCAAGCTGCCGGAAGCCGACCGTAACCGCATCCTGAACGAGATGACCGGCGCCGTCGAGAAACTGGTCCTGCGCGACAACGAGCAGCAGACCCACCTGCTGACCCGCGAAGTGCAGGCACAGCAGAACGGCTCCGTGGTCGACAGCTACGCTGCCCTGATCACCAGCCTGGAATCGGAAGGCGCTGTCTCGCGCGAGCTGGAACAGCTGCCGACGGACACCGAACTTCAGCGCCGTAAAGCGCTCGGCGTCGGCCTGACCGCACCGGAACTGGCCGTCGTCGTCGCCAACGTCAAGAACCGCTTCAAGCGCATCCTGGCCGCGCTGCCGCTGACCGACGAACCATGGGCGGAAACGGTGCTGCGTCCGTACTTCCCGGCGCAGCTGGTCGCGACCCGCGATCCGCTCGATCACCCGCTGGCCAACGCGATCCTGGCGACCGTGCTGGCGAACGAAGCGGTCAACCGCTGCGGTCCGCTGATGATCCGCGACCTGGCCGCCGAGCACCGCGTCGACGAAGCCGAAGTCGTCAAAGCCTGGGGCCGCGCCTGGTCGGCGCTGAACCTGGCGCCGACCTTCGACGCGCTCGACGCCGATGCCCTGAGCGTGCCGCGCGACGTCTCGGTCGCCGTCGACCAGCGCACCCGTGCGCTGCTGCGCGCCGTGATCGAAGGCGTGCTGTCGCTGCCGCAGGGTACGGACGGCATGCAGGAACTGTCGCAACTGTTCGCGAATAACGATCAGCTGCGCCAACTGATGCCGGCCAAGTCGGAGGCCGACGGTCACGCTGGTCTGAACGCCGGTTTCGTGCAGGCCTGGAAGTCGGTCGAAACGATCGAGTCGCTGGCCACCTTCCTGTTCGCGGCAGTGTCGGTGCAGCGTCCAGCCGGCATGTCGCTGGCCCAGTTCCTGCAAGTGGGCATGGCGCTGCGCGAGAAGGCCGGCATCGACACGCTGGAGCGCGGGCTGAAGCTGCCGCCACAAAGCAAGTCGCAGGAACAGCTGCGCAACTACGCGATGCAGGCACTGCGCCGCACCCAGCAGCGCCTGCTGCTGCAGGTGATCGAGCGTGCCGGCAGCAGCGGCAACGCGCTGGCGGCGGTCGATGCCGTCACCTCGGACATGGGCCTGACCGGCTACGCGCCGGCCACCGACCTCGAACAGGCAATGCTGGACGTCTGGTCGCTGTCGGAAGGCTCGAATCCGGAACGCCTGGCGGCCTGAGCGATGAGCGCGCCCTCGCCCCACATGGTGCCTGACGCGGTGCGCGCGCTGGCCGAGGCCGATTTCGGCACGGTCGCGCAGCGTTTCAGCGATGCCGGCTTCGTCGTCGCGACGCCTGCCAAGGGCATCCTGACGGTCAAGGGCGTGCAGCCGGCACCGCGTCCGGCGGTGCTGCTGTCGGTCGGCGTGCATGGCGACGAGACCGGGCCAATCGAAATGGTCGCGCACGTGATCGAAGCCCTGTCGCGCGAGCCGCAGGCCTTGGCGGTGGACCTGATGCTCTGCGTCGGGAACGTCGAGGCGATCGCCGCCGGCAAGCGTTTCATCGATGCCGACTTGAACCGCATGTTCAAGCCGGATCGTGGATCGCTGGCCGGCACGGCGGAAAGCACGCGTGCCGATGCCATGATCGCCGCCACCGACGCCTTCTTCGCGGGTGCGGGCCCGGTGCGCTGGCACCTGGACCTGCACACGGCGATCCGCGCCTCGCACTACCCGATGTTCGCGATCGTGCCTGATTTGATCGCGGACGAAGGCAAGACGATGCTGATCGACTGGCTGGGACAGGCGGCGATCGGCGCCATCGTCATGAATCCGAAATCGGCCGGGACGTATAGTTACTACTCGGCCGAGCATCACCGCGCGGCGGGCAGCACCGTGGAGCTTGGGCGGGTCGGTACGCTGGGCCAGAACAACATGGACCAGTTTGCCGAGTCCTCGGCTGCATTGGACGCGCTGCTGCGCGGGTCGCAGCTAGCCGCGAAGAGCGCGCCGCATGTGTTCAAGGTGGCGCAGGAGATCGTCAAGTTGTCCGATGGCTTCCAGATGGGGTTCAGCCGCGAGACGCCGAATTTCGCTTCGCTCAAGCGGGGCGAGGTCATCGCCACCGATGGGGAGACCGTGTATTCGGTGTTCCATGAGGAGGAGATGGTGGTGTTTCCGAATCCCGATGTGAGAGTCGGGTTGCGCGCCGGGTTGATGGTGGTGCGTGTGAATTGATCGAAACGCCGCGAAGTTCGCGGCGTTTTTTATTCCACGATCTACGTAGGGGTGGGCGAGGCCAATGGCCTCGCCCACGGTTTCACCGGGCGCCCCGTGCCCACCATGGATGCGCACACGGAACGCGTGCGATTGGTGGGCACGGAGCGCCCACCCTACACGATTTCTCTGTCCGCGTTAGACTGCCCATTCAACAAGAATGGAGCCCTCCCCATGAGCATGCTGTTCAGCCCCTATAAACTCGGGCCACTGGAACTAAGTAACCGCATCGCCATCGCCCCCATGTGCCAATACTCGGCCATTGATGGCCTGGCCACCGACTGGCACATGATCCACCTCGGCCAGCTGGCACTGTCCGGCGCCGCCCTCCTGATCATCGAAGCGACCGCCGTGACGGAAGAGGGCCGCATCACGCCCGGCGACCTGGGCCTGTGGTCCGATGCGCACCTGGAAGCATTAAAACCCGTGATCGCCGCGATGCGCCGCCATGCCCCCATCAAGATCGGCATCCAGCTGGCCCACGCCGGCCGCAAGGCCTCCAGCGAAGCGCCGTGGGACGGCGGCGCCAACATCCACCCGGACCAGCCGCGCGGCTGGCAAACCGTGGCTCCCTCCGCCGTGCCGCATGCGCAAGGGGAGAGCGTGCCGCTGGCGCTGGACCAGGAGGGATTAAAACGCATCAGGCAAGGCTTCGTCGACGCCGCCCTGCGCGCGCAACAGCTCGGCCTCGATGCCATCGAACTGCACGGCGCCCACGGCTACCTGCTGCACGAGTTCCTGTCGCCGCTGGCGAACAAACGCGAAGACGAGTACGGCGGCTCGCTGGAAAACCGCATGCGCTTCCCGCTGGAGGTGTGCGCCGCCGTGCGCGCGGCGGTGCCGGAGATGTGCGTCGGCATGCGCATCTCCGCCACCGACTGGGTCGAGGGCGGCTGGGATCTGGAACAAAGTGTCCGCTTCGCGCAGGAACTGGAAAAGCTGGGCTGCCACTTCATCCACGTGTCCAGCGGTGGGGTGTCGCCGCTGCAGAAGATCCCGGTCGGCGCCGGCTACCAGATCGCCTTTGCCGAACGCATCAAGCGAGAGACCAGCTTGCCGACCATCGGCGTCGGCCTGATCACCGAGCCGCAGCAGGCCGAGCACATCCTGCAGTCGGGCCAGGCCGACATGGTGGCGCTGGCGCGCGCGATGCTGTACGACCCGCGCTGGCCCTGGCATGCGGCGGCGGAGCTGGGCGCCCAGGTGGCCGCGCCGCCGCAGTACTGGCGCTCGCAGCCGCGTCAATACAAAACCCTGTTCGGCGAGACGCGCCTGGGCCAGCGCTGAGCAGCGCTCTGGCGCGGTTCAACCCGTGAAAAATGCAGTTCGTCGCAGGAAGCGCGACGGCAGGAGGGCCACGCTCTAGAGTGGACGCATTGATAAGGCAACCACTAAGGAAAGGTTCTCCATGCGTACCCTGATCGCCCTTGCCTGCGCCGCCACCCTGAGCGGCTGCATCGTCATCGCCACCCCGTCGGATAACGGCCGCGACTACCAGGTCCACACGCCCTTCAGCGGCCAGACCGTCGACGGCAATGGTGTCGCTGCACGCGATACGCGCGCCGTGGCGGCGCTGACGGGGCTGAATGTAGGCGGCTCGATGATCGTCGACGTGCGCGTCGGCGGTGCGCCGTCGCTGGTGGTGGAAGGGGACAGCAACCTGCTGTCCTATGTGAAGACCGAGACGCGCGGTTCCACTCTCCACATCGAGACCGAGCGCCGCCTGCGCAGCACCACGCCTTTGAAGGTGACCTACACGGTGCCGCGCCTGACGGACCTGAACTCCGGCGGCTCCGGCCATGTGACGGTGCGCGACCTCAAAGGCGAGCCGCTGGCGGTGCGCCTGGGCGGCTCGGGCGTGGCGCGCCTGTCGGGCGATGTCGCCGAACTCGATGCCCGGGTCTCGGGTTCGGGCAAGATCGAAGCGGGCGACCTGCGTGCGCGCAGCGCCGACGTCACCGTCAGCGGTTCGGGCGGGGTGGTGATCGGCCAGGTGCGCGGCGATAACGCGCGCATCCAGATCAGCGGTTCGGGCACGGTCCAGACCAGCGGCGCGGTGCGCAGCCTGAACGTGCGCGTGAGCGGTTCGGGCAGCGCGGACCTGGCCAACCTGACGAGCGAACAGGGCGACCTGACCAGCAGCGGCTCGGGCGGCATCTCGGCCACCGTGCGCCAGTCGGTGTTCGCGTCGACCAGCGGCTCCGGCCCGATCCGCGTGTATGGCCAGCCGACCCAGCGCAATACCAGCGGGCGCAACGTCCAAATGTTGTGATTGGCCGGAAGCGCGTAGGGTGGGCACTCCGTGCCCACGCGGTACGGGCGTGTCCTTGCACCATACGCTCTCAAATACCGCTCGTACAGTATCCGCGAGTCGCGTTCGATTCAATCGTTTTTGATCGTGGCACGGTGACACCGCGCCAGCGACGTGTTGCGGTAGGCGGTGCAAGGATAGACACGTACCGCGTGGGGCCATAGAGGCCAATGGCCTCTATGGCGGCTTCACTGCAGGAGCGCCCACCCTACGTGAGCCGGCAGATCGTCGTCGGCGTCACGCGCACCCGATCCGGGCTTACAGCAAATGGTCCAGCAGGTCCGGCCCGAACACTTCGCGGTGCAGGCGCGGCGCCGGCACGCCGGCATTCAGCAGCGCCAGCCACTGCGCCTGCATGAATTTCAGCGGACCGCACAGCCACACTTCCGTCATGTCGAGATCCCAGGCCGGCAGGCGGGCGATGTCCATGCGGCCGGCCATGACGCCGTCGCCGGCAGTGCCGATGTCTTCATAAAAGGTCGCGACGTGCAGGTTCGGCATGACGGCCCTGGCGGCGGCGACGTCGTCCTGCAGCGGGTGGTGCGCCGCATCGCGCGCGGCGTAGCCGAAGATGACGCGGCGCTGCGGGTGCACCAGCGCGATGCGGTTCAGGCTTGATACCATCGGCGTGATGCCGACGCCGGCCGACAGCAGCACGATCGGCGCCTCCGATTCGGTGTCCGGCGTGAACTCGCCGAACGGATGCGTCACCTGCAGCACGCTGCCTTCCTTCACGTTCGCGTGGATCCAGTTCGAGACTTCACCGGCCGGCGCTGCTTCCAGCGCGTCCTCGCGCTTGACCGAAATGCGCAGGCTGTCCTTGCCCGACGCATCCGACAGGCTGTACTGGCGCAACTGGTGACGGCCGCCCGGCAGGTCGACGGCGACGCTGACGTACTGGCCGGCTTTAAAGGGCGGCAGCGGCTTGTCATCGGTCGGAACAAAGCGGATCGACAGCACGTTCGCGCTCTCGCGCTTGACGTCCGTGACGCGCATCGGACGTGTCTCGCCCGGCTCGATGCCGGCGGTGCTGTACATCCCGGCTTCGGCGCTAATCAGCAGATTGGCCAGCGAACCGTAGGCTTCGGCCCAGGCGTCGAGCAGGGGCTGCGTGGCCGCGTCGCCCAGGGTTTCCGCAATCGCGGCCAGCAGGTGGCGGCCGACGATCGGGTAGTGCTCGGCGCGGATGCCGATCGAGACGTGTTTATGCACGATGCGCTGCACCACCGGTCCCAGTGCCTCTGGCGTGCCGATGTTGGCGGCGTACGCGAACACGGCCGACGCCAGCGACTGCTGCTGCGCGCCGCTGGCCTGGTTGCCCATGTTGAACAGGCGCGTCAGTTCCGGATGTTCGGCCAGCATGTTCTTGTAGAACAGGCGGGTAATCGTCAGGCCGTGCTCGCGCAGGACGGGGACGCTGGCGTCGATATACGGACGGGAAGCAGCAGAGATCATCGTGTATTCCTGAGTTCTTGCATTTCAAATGCAACTTTAAAGTTCAAAAAAATGCCCGCGGACGGGCGTATCGGTGCCGGCAGGTGTCAGGCCGTGCCGGCGGCGGCGCCACTCCAGAACATCTTGTGCATCCGTACGATTTGCTCGCCGGTGCTGCCTGCCGTGATTTGCGCCAGCGTGTAGCGGTCCATCTCGGCATAGAAGGCGCGCATGCCGGCTTTCAGAATGCCGCGCAGCTGGCAATCGAGGCTGAGGGCGCAGCGCGTCGCTTCGCAGTCGACGAGTTCGTCGTCGCCTTCGAGTTCGCGCAGCACCTGGCCGACCGTCAGCAGCTGCGGATCGGCCGCCAGGCGCAAGCCGCCATTGCGGCCGCGCAGGGCGCGCACCCAGCCGGCACGCGCCAGGTGGCCGACCACTTTCACCAGGTGGTTTTGCGGGATCGCGAACTGCTTGGCGATCTCGGCAACCGTCACCGGATGCGGGCGTTCGCCGGCGCGCTCGAGGTAAATCAGCACGCGTAAACCAATGTCGGAAAAGCGGGTCAGGCGCATAAGATGTCTTCAGGAAAGAACGACCGTATTCTAGCCTATAAAATAAGTATGGCCAATGCATCTTTAAGAAAAACTATTTTCTCAACAACAGCGGAACGGCCCTATAATCGCGAGCTTTGGCGGCTTATGTACTCATCATGTGCTCAGCCGTTTCTCCATCGAGTGACAAAGGATTACCGTGAACCTGACACTGGGCCAGAAGCTGATTCGCACCAAACCGGCTGAACGCGCGCACGAAGACAGCCAGGCCGTCCATGGCGGCGGCCTGAACCGTACCCTGGGCCTGTTTCCGCTGACGATGATCGGCGTCGGCGCCACGGTCGGCACCGGCATCTTTTTCACGATGGTCGAAGCGGTGCCGAAAGCGGGACCCGCCGTCATTCTGTCCTTCCTGATCGCCGCAGTCACCGCCGGCTTGACGGCCCTGTGCTACGCCGAACTGGCCGGGCGCGTGCCGGCCTCGGGCTCCTCGTATTCCTTTGCCTACGCCACGGTGGGCGAGTTCGCCGCCTTCATCGTCGCGGCCTGCCTCCTGCTCGAATACGGCCTGGCCGGCAGTGCGGTGGCGATCGGCTGGTCGGATTATTTAAATAACTTCCTGCAGAACGCGTTTGGCTGGGAAATCCCGGCGTCCCTGCGCTCGCCCATGTTCGTCTCGGACCACAGCAACCTGACGGTCCACTCGGGGAACTTCAACCTGCCGCCGGTGCTGCTGGTGGCCATGTGCTGCGTGCTGCTGGTGCGCGGCACCAAGGAGTCGGCCACGACCAACGCCATCATGGTGGTCGTGAAACTGGCGATCCTCGCTTTCTTCGCGGCGATCGCCTTTACCGGTTTCGACGCCAATAACTTCACGCCCTTCTTCAATCTGGACAACAGCAAGGGTTTCGCAGGCATGGCCGGCGTCACGGCCGCTGCCGGCACCGTGTTCTTCTCCTTCATCGGCCTGGACACGATCGCCACTGCCGGCGAAGAAGTCAAGGATCCGCGTCGCAACGTCCCGATCGGCATCCTGGCCGCGCTGGTCATCGTCACCGCCTTTTATATGCTGGTGGCGCTGGCCGCGATGGGCGCGCAGCCGGCCCACATGTTCGAGGGCCAGCAGGCCGGCCTGTCGGTGATCCTGCAGAACGTCACCGGTAAAGCCTGGCCGGCGCTGGTGCTGTCGGCGGGCGCGGTGGTGTCCGTGTTCTCGGTGACCCTGGTGACGATCTACGGCCAGACGCGCATCCTGTACGCGATCAGCCGCGACGGCCTGATCCCGAAGACTTTCCAGAAAGTGAACCCGAAGAGCGGTGCGCCGGTCAGTAACACCCTGATCGTCTGCCTGGTGGTGGGCCTGGTGGCCGGCCTGGTCGACTCGACCTTCTTGTGGGACATGGTCAGCATGGGCACGCTGACGGCATTTATTGTCGTCTCGATCGCTGTGCCCGTGATTCGCGCCAAGCAGGGACCGGACGCCGAACACGGTTTCCGCGTGCCCTTCGGCCCCTACGTGGTGCCGGGCCTGTCGATCGCGGCCTGCCTCTACATCATGAAGGACTTGCCGCATGCGACCTTCCGCGTGTTCTTCATCTGGATGGCGGCGGCGATCGCCACCTACTTCCTGTACAGCGTGCGGCATAGCCGGCTGAACAAGAAGCTGTAATGCCGATCTGCTGACAAGAACGCCGCGCTCGACGCGGCGTTTTTTTTGCGGACGAGCCCGGTAAGTTTTCGGGAAGCGTATGCCAAAGGGTGATACCCTGCAACATTTCGCAAGGACGGTGTCACGTTTGAACCGTCGTCGGCAGCGACCGGATCTTGCTTTCACCGCAGCACTTCAGGTACAGCAATGACCCAGACCGCTTCCACCCTTCCTCGAGCAGGCCAGACCGCAGGCAAGTTGTTGCCTTTCCAGCGCCAGGCATTGCTGGCCGCCCTTGCGATTGCGCTCCTGACTGCGCTCCTGATGCCGATCGCGGCCCATAAATGGCCCGCCATTCCGTCCTTCCTGCCGTCCTACCAGACCGCCATCATCGGCGCCTATAGCGTCGCCGCCTATCTGCTGTACGGCTACTTCAAGCAGACGGGTACATACGCCATGCTGTACTTGTGGGGCGGCTCGGTGTACACGGCGGCCATCCTGCTGGCCCAGTTCCTGTCCGTGCCAGGCGCCTTCGTTCCGAATGTGCGCCTGCTGGGCGGCGGGCAGACGACCAGCTGGCTGTGGTTCTTCTGGCACCTGAGCGCGACCGGCATGCTGTTCTGCTATGCGCTGGCCGAACTGCGCGCACCCGGCCTGCGCGTTGCCGATACCGGCGCCGCTTTCCGGCGCTGCCTGAGCTGGACCGGCGCGGCCGTAGTGGTCACGCTCCTTGGCGTGACCCGTTTCGAGCCGCTGCTGCCGGTGGTCGACGTGGCGGGCGACTTCAACCGCATCACGCACAGCGGCTACGCGCCCTTCATCCAGGCCGTGATCATGGCCGCCCTGGCCATGCTGTGGCGTGCGACCCGTTTCAAGACGCCGATCAGCGCCTGGATCGGCGTGGCGATGGTGGCGCTGGCCTTCGACAATGCGATCACGATGGCGGGCGGCACGCGCCTGTCGGTCGGCTGGTACGTCGGGCGCATCAATGCGCTGCTGGCGGCGCTGGTAATGCTGGGCCTGTACCTGAAGGAAATCAACCGGGTGTATCTGCGCGCCGCGCAGCATGCCGAACTGCTGGCGCAAGCCAACGAGCGGCTGGAGAGCCAGCACGCGCGCCTGCTGAGCCTATTCGAACAGGCGCCCGGTTTCGTGGTCGTACTGGGCGGCGATCATTGCCACATCCAGATCGTGAACGCGGCCTTCGCGCGCCTGGTCGGCGCGCGCCTGCTGGTCGGCCTGCCGATCCGCAAGGCGCTGCCGGAACTCGAGGGGCAGCACTGGTTCGAGCTGATCGACAGCGTCAGCCACAGCAAGCGGCCGCATGTGGAAAACGGCATGAAACTGGTGCTGCGGCGCGGCCCCGACGGCGCCGGCGAAACGCGCTACATCGACGTGCTGTTCCAGCCGAACATCGGCGCGGACGGGGCGCTTGCCGGCATCTTCATCCAGGGCCAGGACGTGACCGAGCAGCATCTCGCACGTGTCGAACTGGAGCGCCATCAAACGCACCTGGAGAGCCTGGTGCGGGAACGCACCCGCTCGCTGGAAGAAACGCAAACGGCCCTGATGCATGCACAAAAGCTCGAAGCCATCGGCAAGCTCACCGGCGGCGTCGCCCACGATTTCAATAACGTGCTGCACATCATCAACGGCAACCTCGACCTGATCAAGATGCTGGCCGTCGCCAACGCCAAGGTGCAGGAGCGCTGCCAGTTGGCGCAGACGGCCGTGCGGCGCGGCGCCAAGCTGTCGGCGCAGCTGCTTGCCTTTGCCCGCAAGCAACCCTTGCAGCCGAGCGCGCTGAAGCTGGACGATGTCTTCGAAGGCATCGACCTGCTGCTCAAGCGCGCGGTCGGCGAGCGCGTCGAGATGCGCTACGAGATCGCGCCGGATGCCTGGAACGTCGAAGCCGACCCGCAACAGCTGGAAAACGTGATCCTGAACCTGGTCCTGAATGCCAGCGATGCGATGCCGGAAGGCGGCGTGCTGGCCGTTTCCGTTGCCAATACGTTGCGCGACGGCGCCGAATATGTGCACCTGGCGCTGCGCGACAGCGGGGTCGGCATGCCCGAAGAGGTCAAGGCCCGTGCCTTCGAACCCTTCTTCTCGACCAAGGGCGTGGGCAAGGGAACCGGCCTGGGCCTGAGCATGGCCTATGGTTTCGTCAAGCAGAGCGGCGGCCATATCGACCTCGACAGCGCACCCGGCGCGGGCACGACGGTGAATATCCTGCTGCCGCGCACCGACGAGGCGGCGAGCGCGCGCAAGAGCGAGGCAGCGGCGCCGGTGCAGGGCGGTGACGAGACGATCCTGGTGGTGGACGACGAAGCCGAGATCCGCGACAACGTCGGCGCCATGCTGACCCAGCTCGGCTACAAGGTGCTCAGCGCCGCCAGCGCCGACGCGGCGGCGGCCATGCTCGAGGCGCAAGAGCGCATCGACTTGCTGTTTACCGACGTGATCATGCCGGGTGCGATGAGCAGCACCGTCCTGGCCGAACGCGCACGCGCGCGTCATCCGGGCATCCGTGTGCTGTTTACCTCGGGATATACTGAGAATGCGGTGATGCACAACGGCCGCCTCGACGAAGGCGTGAACCTGCTCAGCAAGCCGTACGCGCGCGAGGAACTGGCGGCGGCGGTGCGCAAGCTGCTGTCGGCGAAGGCGGCCTGAACGATCGATTGGTGTGAGGACGATGCAAAAAATTCCCTACCTGGGCGAGCACGAAAACGTCGTCCTGTTCGACGGCGTCTGCAAGCTGTGCAATGCGTGGAGCAATTTTTTGATGCGCCACGACCACCGGCGCCGGTTCAGGCTGGCCAGCGTCCAGTCGCCGGAAGGCAAGGCGATCCTGGCGCATTTCAATTATCCGACCGACTATTACGACACCATGCTGGTCGTGCACGGCGGGCGCGCCTTCGACAAGAGCGATGCCTTCTTCGCCGTGATGGGAGAGCTCGGCCTGCCCTGGAAAGCGGCCCTCGTGTTCAAGCCGATCCCCAGGAGGCTGAGGAATTGGCTCTACGACCGTATCGCCCTGAACCGCTACAAGCTGTTTGGAAAGTACGAATACTGTGCGCTGCCCGCGCCGGGCCAGGAAGAACGCTTCCTGGGCGGCGCGAAATAGCGCCGCCCGCACCGCTTACGCCAGCTGGAACACCCGTACCTGCTGCGCCAGCGCCTGCGCCTGCTCGCGCATCGATTCGGCGGCAGCCGCCGCCTGTTCCACCAGCGAGGAATTCTGCTGGGTCAGGTTGTCCACATGGTCGACCGCGACATTGATTTCGCGGACGCTCGCAGCCTGCTCGTCGCTGGCGGCGGCAATGCGCTCGATCAGGGCGTTCACGTCCTGCACGCTGCCGAGCAATTCCTTCATGGTGAGGCCGGACTGGTCGACGAGGACCGTGCCGTCTTCGATTTTCGCCACCGAGCTGTGAATCAGGCCCTTGATCTCCTGGGCCGCGCTCGCGCAGCGCTGGGCCAGCTGGCGCACCTCCGAGGCGACCACGGCGAAGCCGCGGCCCTGTTCTCCGGCGCGCGCCGCTTCGACCGCGGCGTTCAGGGCCAGGATATTGGTCTGGAAGGCGATGCCGTCGATGGTGGCGATGATTTCGACGATCCGGCCCGAGGCCTGGGTGATGTCGCCCATGGTCTTGACGACGTCGTCGACGATGGCGCCGCCCTTGCCGGCGATCAGCGAGGCTTGCGCCGCCAGCGAACTGGCCGAGCGCGCGTCGGCGGCGTTGCGTCCGACCGTCTCGGTCAGCGAGTGCATGGTCGATACCGTCTGCTGCAGCGAGCTGGCCGAGGCCTCGGTGCGCGCCGACAGGTCCTGGTTGCCCGAGGCGATTTCGCTGCTGCTGATCGACATCGCTTCGGTTCCGGAACGCACGCCGTTGACGATCTCGACCAGGCCGCAGCGCATATTGCCGAGGGCGCGCATCAGGCTGCCGATCTCGTCCCTGGAGCCGGCATCGATGCTGCGCCGCAAATCGCCCACCGCGACCGCTTCCGCGAATCTCGTCGCGCGCACCAGCGGCACGACGATGCTGGCGGTGACGCGCCAGGCCAGCACGGCGCCGATCAGCAGCGCAAGCAGGGTGATGGCCGCGATCATGGTCTTCGACTGTTCCAGCACCTGGTCGACCTTGTCGCCGGCGCCGTTCAAGGTGGTTTCGATGCCGCCGATGACGACGTCGAGGTCGGCGACGATGCGGCGGCGCAGCGGACTGCATTCGTCGACCAGGAAGACGCCGTATTCCTTCATCTGCCCGGCGCTGCGGTATTGGCGCGGGCGCGACAGCTCATTGGCCATCGCCTTCAGGCCGGCGTTGGCCTTGTCGAAGTCGGGCTGGCCGGCGAGCAGCGGTTCCAGCCGCTTCAGGCTGTCGAGGTAGATCGCGCGCTGCTCGTCGAGCACGCCCAGCTCGCGCAGCGCATCTTCTTCGCGTTCGTAGATGTAGGCGTTGCGCGCGGCGATGCCGGTCTGGCCGAGCGCTTCGCGCAGCTTATACAGCTGGGCCAGTTGCGTGGTGCGGATGTTCTTTTCTTCGGCGACCGTCTGCGCCGTGTCCGCCATGCGCACGAGCGCAATCGCGGCCAGGGCCAGCATCAGCATGCCGAGGATGCTGAAGCAGACGGTCAGGCGCGCGCCGATCTTGAGTTGGTTGAACATGATACTGGCTTTCCTGGACAGACGATAAAATCGAAAAAATCGGAATGGATGAGTTCAGTCTAATCCAGGACTTGATGATTCTTCTCAGTATTTAATCTTGTAACAAGGAAATATTTTAACTGTCGTTGCTATCCAACAAGGCGAAAAAAAGCCACGCTCCTTGCGGCAGCGTGGCTTTCGCTGTTGAAGAGGTGCCGCAGCACCTCGCCAGATTACAGCGCGTTCATTTCCTTCAGCAGGTTATCCGCCTTGTCCACGTGCTTCATGTTCCACAGCATGTAACGCACATCGACCTGGATGTCGCGGGTGTTGGCCGCATTGAAGTCCCAGTCGGAGATGATCGAATCCAGGGTGCCATCAAAAGCCAGGCCGATCAGCTCGCCGCGCTTGTTCAGTGCTGCCGAACCCGAGTTGCCGCCGGTGATGTCCAGCGTCGCCAGGTAGTTCACAGGCACCGTTTTGAGGACCGGGTCGACGTACTTGCCGAAGTCCTTGTTCTTGATCGCAGCCAGCTGGGCGGTAGGCGCGTTGAACTCGCCTTCGCCGGTGTGCTTGGCGACCACGCCCTTGACGGTGGTGAACGCGGTCCACGAACCGGTGCCGTCGGCGCCATGGTCGCGGCCGGCGATCTTGCCGAAGGTCACGCGCAGGGTGCCGTTGGCGTCCGGGTAGACGGCCTGGCCCTTGCTGTTCATGTAGGCGATCTTCGCTTTCATGTAGCCCGAATAGGCCTTCTGGATCTTGCCGCCGAGTTCTTCGGCTTTTGCTTCGTCCTTCAGGTCGGCGTCATACATGGCGACGGCTGCCTTGATGAAGCTGTCGTCGCTGGCCTTGAAGTCGGCAGGCGATTTCTTCAGCCACGCGGTGCGCTCTTCCTTGTTGGCCAGCTTCGAACCGGCGTAGACCTTGTCGATCGCGGCCTTCAGTTCGTCCTGGCTCATGCCCGAACGAATGCCGAGGGCGGTGTTGAAGGCCGTGTCCTGTTCCTTGGCCGGCTGGGCCAGGTACTTGGTCAGGAAGTGCAGGACCAGTGCCTTGTCGACTTTTTCGTCGTAGGTGCGGTCCTGGCCGGTGATGACCGAGGTCATGCGCGCCATGTCACGGTCCTGGTAGCCCGATTTACGCGCGGCGTCCGGTTTCGTGCGCTCGTTGGCCAGGCGGTACAGGGTACGTGCCGAGCTCAGGAAACGCGGCTGGGCGTAGCCCAGGTAGAAGCCTTCCTTGGTGTGGCTGTCGCGCTCAGCGATCAGCTTTTCGACGGCTTCGATGTCGCCGGCGAACTGCTTCTTGCGGGCGGCGTCGGCGTTGACCCAGGCCTTCATCGCATTGTGTTCGGCGGTCTTGCGCTGCAGGAAGTCGCTGTTCTCGTACGAGGTCAGCATGCCCTTGCGGTTCTTGTAGTAGTTGTTGACGCCCGCGATCTGGCCGGCGTACTTCAGCTTGGCAGCCGGGTCGTTCTTGGTTTCGCGCTCGATAATGGCGAGCACGTCACCCGAAGCGGCGACGAAGGCCGGGTAGTTCCAGTCGAAGGTGTACTGCACTTCCGACGGCAGGCGGTGACGGTTGGTGCGGCCAGGGTAGCCGACGACCATGATGAAATCGCCTTCCTTCGAGCCTTCGGTGGCGACTTTCAGGAAGTGCTTCGGCACGTAAGGCACGTTGTCGGTCGAATAGTCGGCAGCCTTGCCGTCTTTCGACACGTAGGCGCGATAGAAACCGTAGTCGCCGGTGTGGCGTGGCCACATCCAGTTGTCGGTATCGCCGCCGAATTTGCCGACGCCGGCCGGTGGCGCGTGCACCAGGCGCACGTCGCGGATTTCCAGCTGTTTCAGGCGGTAGAACTCGAGGCCGCCGTAGTAGCTGGCCACGGTGCAGCGGTAGCCCGGGGTCTTTTCGCAGGCTGCGACCATTTCTTTCTGGTTCTTTTCGATCGCGTCGATGCGCGCCTTGCCGGTCAGCCTGGCGACTTTCTTGTCGATGATCTGGTCGGTGACGTTGGTCACTTCTTCGGTCACGAACACGCGGCTGCCCGGCGAAGCAGGCACTTCCTCGGCCAGGGTCTTGGCCAGGAAACCGTTGGCCAGCAGGTCTTTCTGCGGGGTCGAGTTGACGGCGACGCTGTTATAGACGCAGTGGTGGTTGGTGACGACCAGGCCTTGCGGCGAGACGAACGAAGCCGAGCAGCCGCCCAGGCTCACGACTGCGCCCATCGGGAATTCGGTCAGTTTGGTCAGCGAGGCCGGATCGAGCTCGAGGCCGGCGGCTTTCAGTTGCTGGGCTACTTGTGGCAGCTGCTGCGGCATCCACATGCCTTCGTCCGCTTGTGCGGCGAAGCTGGTCAGGATGGCCAGCGAGAGGAGGGTCTTTTTCATTCGCGATCGATCAGGAAGGGTTGGAGATACATATGGCTCCGCGGAGCAGCCCAGAGTATCCGTAATCCCTGCCTAGCTCGTCAACCGATATTTCCTGGCCGTCTTTACAGCTGTGAGCCGAACAGCGACGCAAATTCCCCGCTCAGTTTTTCCGTCCAGGAACGGTTCTGCCAGGCCGTATAGGTGATGCGGCGGGCGCGCTGCCAGTCCTGGTCGAAAATGGTGTCCTGCGCCTTCGCGAAATCGGCGTCGAGCACGTTCAAATTCGCCTCGTCGTTGATGCTGAACGAGCGGTTGTCGAAGTTGGTCGAGCCGACCGATACCATCAGCGAATCGACGATCAGGGCTTTTACGTGGTACATGGTCGGCTGGTATTCGGCGATCTCGACCCCGGCCTTCAGCAAATCGCCCCAGCGCTCGCGCGAGGCCAGGCGCACCACGTCGGAATCGATTTCCTTGCCCGGCGTGATGATGCGCACTTTCACGCCGCGCTTGGCGGCGGCGATCAGGGCGCGGATCGTGAGTTCGTCCGGCACGAAGTAGGAGGCCGACATGTTGATCGAGGTGCGCGCTGCCGTGATCGCCATCAGGTACATCAAGTGCATGCTTTCGCTGCCGCCGGTGGGCGAGCTGGAAAACATCTGGGCCGGCATGCTGCCGACCGCCTGCAGCGGCGGGAAATACATTGGGCCGTCGAGCACGACGCCGGTGGCTTTCAGCCAGTTATCGGTGAACACGGCCTGCATCTGGCCGACCACCGGGCCCTGCACGCGGAAATGGGTGTCGCGCCAGTGATCCTCGTCCTGGGCGTTGCCGCGCCACTGGTCGGCAATGCCGACGCCGCCCGTGAACCCGACCACGCCGTCGACAATCAGTAATTTGCGGTGCGTGCGGTTGTTCAGCCGCGCCAGTTTCCACCAGGCCGGCTTGTGATAGCGCTGCAATTGCACGCCGGCGTCGCGCATTTTCTGCATGGCTTCGTCCGTCATCTTGATGCTGCCGATGAAGTCGAGCATCACGTGCACTTTCACGCCGGCGCGGGCGCGCTCGGCCAGCGCCGCGGAGAATTCTTCGCCGATCGTCTCCGACCAGTAGATATAGGTTTCGAAGGTGATCGTCTTTTGCGCGCCGCGGATCGCCGCCAGCATGGCCGGGAAGATCTGGTCGCCGTTGAGCAGGGTCTCGACCTGGTTGCCCTCGATGATGGGCGGCCCCAGCAGCACGCCCATCGAACGCCGGAACTGGGCGTCGTGGACATCGTACTGGCGCGTCAGCTGGGTCTCGATCTGCTTCTCGGCCGGCATGAAATTGAGCGCCAGAAAGCCGACGAGGAGCGTCAGGATGCAGGTGGTAATCGAAATCGTGACTTTACTGGCGCGCATAGGGCAATTCTCAAAATTTCAGGCGAAAAAAAACCAACGCGTGGAAGCGTTGGTTATGTGGGGCCAAACACTGATTAACGTACCCGACCGCGACGCAGCAGGTTGACGATAGCCAGCAGGATGACGGCACCCAGGAACGAAACCAGCAGCGACGACACGCTGAAGTCATCCGAATTGATAGTGCCAGTACCGAACAGTGGGGAGAGCAACCAGCCGCCCAGGAAGGCGCCGATGATACCGACCACGACGTTCAGAATCATGCCTTGTTCCGCATCGGTCTTCATGACCATGCTTGCAAGCCAGCCCAGGATACCACCGACGACGATCCAGATGATGAATAGCATTTTAGTTCCTCCTCATAGTAAAAAAAACCTACCCGAGGCCAATTGATTGCGGTGGCCATGTGAAAAAGTCTACGGACTCACGGTACAGCGGGTCGGTGCGGCAACGAACGTTAGACGACGAATCTGCAAATCGCGTTCCGCATGTTTTTTCCGACGATTTTCTTGCCGCTTTGGAATGTCCTGAAGTGGGTGCGTCATCGAACAGAAGGGCAATAGGACGGGGCATATTGTTCGGCTACTGGCAACCGATTTGTTGCAAGACTTGACCGCACCACGACAACTTTGAAAGGGATACATCATGAGCTACGACACCAATAAGCAGAATTCGCGCATGGTCACCGGCCTGTTCCCCGACCGCGCCAGCGCAGAGCGCGCTTATGGCACGGTTTCGGACCGTGGATACACCAAGGACGACGTCAACCTGATGATGTCGGATTCGACCCGCACCACCCATTTCGCCGATACCGATACTGAACTCGGCAGCAAGGCTGCGGAAGGCGCCGGCATCGGCGCCGGTATCGGCGGCACCATCGGCGCCGTCCTGGCAGGCATCGCCGCCGTCGGCACCACCCTGGTCCTGCCGGGCTTCGGCCTGGTCGTGGCCGGCCCGCTGGCCGCCGCACTGGCCGGTGCCGGCGCCGGCGGCATCACCGGCGGCCTGATCGGCGCCCTGATCGGCGCAGGCATTCCGGAAGAACGCGCAGCACACTATGAAGAAGGCATCAAGAGCGGCGGCATCGTGATGGGCGTGAATGCCCGCACCGACGAAGACGCTGCCCACTTCGAGCGTTCGTTCAATGAACACGGTGCTTCGCACGTGATCGGCACCGGTGTCGGCGCCGTCGGCGGCGCGCTGGCCGGCGCTGCCATCGGTTCGGCAGCCGGTCCGATCGGTACCGTCGCAGGCGCCGCCATCGGCGGCATCACCGGCGGTATGGCCGGCAAGGGCGTGGGCGAAGTCGTCAATCCGAAAACCGGTGACGACCTGAACGAACACCACCTGGCCAAGGGCGTCGGCGCCAGCGCCGGTGCAGCCACCGGTGCCGCACTCGGCGCCGTGGGCGGCCCGGTCGGCATGGCGGCGGGTGCCGTCGTCGGCGGCCTGGCGGGCGGCGCTGCAGGCCGTGGCGCAGGCGAAGTCGTGAATCCGAAAGGCGACGACCGCCTGGACGAACATAATCTGGCGCAGGGTGTCGGCGGTGCCGGCGGTGCAGTTGCCGGCGCGACGGTCGGTGCCGCTGCCGGTCCGGTCGGCATGGCGGCAGGTGCCGTGATCGGCGGCCTGGCCGGCGGCGCAGCGGGCAAGGGCGCCGGCGAAGCCGTCAACTCGAAGCCGGGCGACGAGCGCAGCGACCATCACCTGGCCACGGGCGTGGGCGCCGGCGGCGGCGCGCTGGCGGGCGCATCGGTCGGCGCGGTCGGTGGCCCGGTCGGCGCAGTGGTCGGCGCGGGCGTCGGTGCCGCGCTCGGCGGCATGGCCGGCAAGGGCGTCGGCGGCCTGGTCAACCCAGCGGCGGAAGACGCCCACTGGCGCGACAACTACCAGACCCAGCCGTACTACACCCCGGGCTACACCTACGACGACTACGCGCCTGCTTACGCGCTGGGCTACAACGGCAAAGGCCGTTACACCGGCAGCTACGAGCAGAACGAGTCCTACCTGGCCGACGACTGGAACACCAGCCGCGGCAACTCGCGCCTGTCGTGGGACCAGGCCAAGGCAGCCAGCCGCGCTGCATGGCACAAGGTCGAGCGCGCCATTCCGGGCGATGCGGACCGCGACGGCCGTTAATCCACGTCTGAACGAGCTCTAAAAAGTAAAAGCCCCGCTGCCTTACGGTAGCGGGGCTTTTTTATGCCGGCGCGGTGCTTACTGCTTGACGGCTTCGACCTGGATCGCCAGGCGCACTTCCGGCGAGAAGTTCGGCAGGCCGAAATTGACGCCATAGTCGCTGCGCAGGAAGAAGCCGTGGGCGTCGGCGCCGCAGACTTCGCGTTTCAGCATCGGGTGCTGGATGCACTTGAACTTGGCGATGTTCAGGGTCAATGGTTTCGTCACGCCGTGCAGGGTGAAGTCGCCCTCGACGGCCACCAGGTTCTCGCCTTCGAAGCGCAGTTTACTGCCTTTGAACGTGGCGGTAGGGTACTTGGCGACGTCGAAGATGTCCGGCTTCTTCGCATGTTCGTTCATCTTTTGATGGCCGAAATCGACGCTGTTCATGTCCACCGTGATGTCGAAGCTGCCGGTTTTCGCGGCGCGGTCGAGCGTGATGGTGCCGTCGGTCTTGGTGAACTTGCCGCGCCAGACCGAGATGCCCATGTGATCGGCTTCGAAGCTCGGGTAGGTGTGGTTCGGTTCGATCTTGTAGGTGTCGGCGGCGGCGCAGGCGAAACCGGCGCTGGTGGCGAGGGTGGCGGCAATCAGAAGCTTGAGTTTCATGTATGTCCCTTGGTGGATGAATGTTTAATTTCCCGCAGTCACGCGGAATTTGATCACAACTTCGTCGGCGACCATGCTGGTGTCTTTCCACTCGCCTTCGCCGATATTAAAAGCCAGGCGTTTAATCGGCAACTGTCCTTCGAACACTTGTTTGCCGGCTTCAGTTTTTACCGTCAGCGGGAAGGCTACGTCGGCGGTCTTGCCCTTGATGGTCAGCTTGCCGGCCACGTTCAGTTTGCCGGCGCCGGCCGGCTTGATCGAGGTGGAGACGAAGCTCGCTTTCGGGAACTGGGCCGTATTGAACCACTCCTTCTTTGCCACCTCGCGGTTGTATTCGGCGTCGCCCAGGTCCATGCTGGCAGTCTGGATGTCGACGCTGGCCTTGGCGGCTTCCGGGCGCGCGGCGTCGTAGTCGATGGCGGCGGTGAAGGTCTTGAATTTCGCTTCGACCGGCACGTTCATCTGTTTAAAAACGGCGGCGACGCTGCTTTTTGCCGGGTCGGTTTTCAGGACTGCAGCAGTTGCAACAGCGGACGCGAACAGCGAGGCAAGCGCCAGGGCGCGCAGAGGTTTCATTTGGTGACTCCTTGTTTGGTCGAAAAAGGCAGCATGCGGCTCATGATGCCGTCGCGGTCGATCAGCAGGTGTTTCAATGCAGCCAGCACGTGGATCGCCACCAGCGCGGCCAGCCCCATGTTCAGCCAGTAGTGCAGGGCGCCGAGCACGGGTTTCAGGGCCGGGTCGGCTTCGATCAGGACTGGCAGCGGGAACAGGCCGAAATACACGACCGGCACGCCGGCGGCGAGGCTATAGAAATATCCGGACAGCGGCACGGCGAACATCAGTACATAGAGCAGGGCGTGCAGGCCGTGGGCGGCGCGGCCCTGCCAGGCGGGCATGGCGGCGGGATAGGCGGGCGGCGTGCTGCGCAGGCGCCACAGCAGGCGCAGCGTGGCGAGCAGCAATACCGTGACGCCGGCCCACTTGTGCCAGGAAAAATAGCGCAGCTTGGTCGGCGTCAGCCCGGGAATGTCGGTCATCACCAGCCCCAGCGTGAAGGTGCCGATGATCAGGAGGGCGATCAACCAGTGCAGGACGATCGCGGGGAGAGAGTAGCGCTGCATAGGGTGGTCTTAGTACTGACTAGAACAAAACTATAGCAAAAAAGCGTGTACGCCGCTCGCCAGCAGATGTTTCTTTTCGTACACTAGCATGGAATGTTAAACGTGCACAGCAGAGTGGCGCTCAAATGTAAAATCGACACCAGCGCGCACCAGATCAGAAGGCATCCCTGTCGAGGAGTCGTATGTACAATTGTTTCCCCAGCCACCCAGGCCCGCGCGCACTGGTCCTGCTGCTTGCCGGTGCGCTGGCAAGCCTGGCCCATGCCGCCGACCCGCAAGGGGCCGACTTCGCCGACCTGTCGATCGAAGAACTGGCCAATATCCAGGTGACCTCGGTGTCGAAGAAGCCGGAGCGCCTGCTCGATGCGCCTGCGTCCGTCTTCGTCATCACGGCCGACGACATCCGCCGCTCCGGCGCCGCCACCCTGCCCGAAGCACTGCGCCTGGCGCCCAACCTGCAGGTGGCGCAAGTCAACGGCGCCGGTTATGCGATCACGGCGCGCGGCCTGAATGGCGGTGGCAACAGTGCTCCGAACAAATTGTTGGTGCTGATAGACGGACGCTCGGTGTACACGCCGCTGTTTTCCGGCGTGTTCTGGGACGTGCAGGACGTGCTGCTCGAAGACATCGAACGGATCGAAGTGGTCAGCGGTCCGGGCGGCACCCTGTGGGGCGTGAACGCGGTGAACGGCGTGATCAACATCACCACACGCTCGGCGCAGGAGACCCAGGGCAGCCTGGCCGTGCTGCGCGGCGCCAACAACGGCGGCGACATCGCCTTTCGCCAGGGCGGGCGCATGGAGGACGGCAGCTGGCGTGCCTACGGCAAGGCCCAGGGACGCTCGCATACCGAGCTGGCCAGCGGCGCGCCGGTCGACGACGCCTGGCATTCCGGGCAAGTCGGCTTTCGCGCCGACTGGGAGCGCGGCGCCGACCGTTTCAGCCTGAACGGCAACGTCAACCGCGGCAAGTTCGAGCAGCCCCGGCCCGGCACGATCGCCGTCTCCGGCACCAATCCCGGCCTCGCCACGGTCGATACCGAGGGCGTGAATTTCACCGGCGGCTGGCAGCATGCGCTGCAGGACGGCGGCAAGGTCGACGTCCAGTTCTATTACGACTACACCCGGCGCGAAGTGCCGCCGACCTTTACGGAGTCGCTCGACATCGTCGACCTGCAGGTCCAGCACACCCTGCCGGCCATCGGCAGGCACAGCCTGGCCTGGGGCGCGAACGCCCGCCACAGCTGGGATCGGGTGCAAGGCAGCGAATATGTCGCCTTCCTGCCGGAACGCCTGAGCCAGACCTGGCTCAGCCTGTTTGCCCAGGACGAAATCGCGCTCATGCCGACGCTGCGCGCGACCCTGGGCGCCCGCGTCGAGCGCAACGATTACACGGGCACCGAATTCCTGCCCAGCGCGCGCCTGTCGTGGAGCGCCGCGCCCGAACACGCGTTCTGGACCGCCGTCTCGCGCACCGTGCGCGCACCCTCGCGCATCGACGCCGACACCTATATCCCCGGCCGCCCGCCCTACGTCCTCGCCGGCGGCGAGGGCGTGCGCTCGGAGGTGGCCAAGGTCTTCGAGCTGGGCTACCGCGGCCAGCCCCTGCCGCGCCTGTCGTATTCGGCCACGTTGTTCTACAGCGATTACGACCACCTGCGCACCCAGGAACTGGCGCCGAGCCGCACCGCGGTCAGTTTCGCCAACCTGTCGGAGGGCCACGTGTTCGGCCTCGAGATGTGGGGCAGTTTCCAGGCGACGAAGTCCTGGCGCCTGTCGGGCGGGCTGACGACCATGCGCGAACGCTTCGCCCTGAAAGAGGGCAGCAACGACGCGGGCAGCCTGCTGCGCGCCGGCTTCGATCCCGCCCACAGCCTGCAGCTGCGTTCGACCTGGAGCATCGATGCGGCGCGCGAATTGGAAGTGGCCGTGCGCAAGGTCGCGGCGCTCGATATCGGCGAGGTGCCCTCGTACACCGCCCTCGATGCGCGCTTCGGCTGGCGCCTGCGGCCGAATCTCGAACTGTCGGTGGCGGGGATGAATCTGAATGGCAGCCATGCCGAATACGGCGGCATCGCGACGCGTTCGGAAGTGCCGCGCACGGTGGCGGTCAAGCTGGTCTGGCAGAATTGACCGGCGGCGGGAATGCATCGTAGGGTGGGCTCCCGAGTCCACGCGTACGCACGGTTCCGGTTCGAAATACCGTACGTAGTCCGCCTGCTTTGCACCGCGTGGACTCAGGAGTCCACCCTACGTTACACATCAGCCGCATGAATAAAAAAGCCTGCATCGTTTCGGATGCAGGCTTTTTATGTGAACCTGAAGAGTTAAATCGCCTTGGCCAGCTGCGCCGCCAGGCCGACGTAATTCGCCGGCGTCATCTGCAGCATCAGGTCCTTGGCTTCCTGCGGCACCGCCAGCGTGTTGATGAACTCGCGCAGCGCCTCCTTGGTGATGCCCTTGCCGCGGGTCAGTTCCTTCAGCTGCTCATACGGGTTCTCGATGCCGTAGCGGCGCATCACGGTCTGCACCGGCTCGGCCAGCACTTCCCAGCTCGCCTCCAGGTCGGCTTCGAGGCGGGCGGCGTTCACTTCCAGCTTGTTCAGGCCACGCAGGCAGCTGTCGTAGGCGAGCAGGGCGTAACCGAAGCCGACGCCGATGTTGCGCAGCACGGTCGAGTCGGTCAGGTCGCGCTGCATGCGCGAGACCGGCAGCTTTTCCGCCATGTGGCGCAGCACGGCGTTCGCCAGGCCCAGGTTGCCTTCCGAATTTTCGAAGTCGATCGGGTTGACTTTATGGGGCATGGTCGACGAACCGATCTCGCCCGCCTTCAGCTTTTGCTTGAAGTAGCCCAGCGACACATAAGTCCAGATGTCGCGGTTCAGGTCGAGCAGGATCGTGTTGGCGCGCGCGATGGCGTCGAACATTTCCGCCATGTAGTCGTGCGGCTCGATCTGGATCGTGTACGGATTGAAGGTCAGGCCCAGGCGCGACTCGATCACATCCTTCGAGAAGGCCGGCCAGTCGAAGCCCGGATAGGCCGACAGGTGGGCGTTGTAGTTGCCGACGGCGCCGTTCATCTTGCCGAGGATCTCGACGTCGGCGATGCGCTTCACCGCACGCTGCAGGCGCGCGACGACGTTGGCGAATTCTTTACCAAGCGTCGTCGGGCTGGCCGTCTGGCCGTGGGTACGCGAGAGCATCGGCAGCGCCGCGTTGGTGTGGGCGATGTCCGTCAGCTTGGCGATGATGCCTTGCAGGGCCGGCAGCATGACGGTGTCGCGCGCGGCTTTCAGCATCATGCCGTGCGAGGTGTTGTTGATGTCTTCCGAGGTGCAGCCGAAGTGGATGAACTCGCTGGCCGCGACCAGTTCCGGCACGTCCTTGACTTGCTCCTTGAGCCAGTATTCGACCGCCTTGACGTCGTGGTTGGTGACCGCTTCGATTTCCTTGATGCGGGCGGCATCGCGCTCGCTGAAATTCGCCGCCATCACGTCGAGGTGAGCGCTTGCTTCCTTCGAGAAGGGCTTGATCTCGTCGAAGCCCGCTTGCGCCAGCGCCTGCAGCCAGGCGATCTCGACCTTCACGCGGTGGTGCATGAAGCCGGCTTCGGACAGGATCGGACGCAGCTTGTCGGTCTTCGCTGCGTAGCGGCCGTCGAGCGGCGACAGGGCCGACAGGGAGGAAAGTGGGGCGGTAGCGGTCATGGCGGGCGGTCCGTGCAAAAACGCGGATTTTACCACCGGAGCGCCCATGGCAGCTTGTTGCGGGCACAGCGAAACGGGCCTGCGCGGCGGTTTTTGGCAAGCAGCCCGATGTTATACTTAGGGCACCTATCTCAGTAGGAGAGCGTCGCTGCTGGCGCGCCTGACAAGCGGGGGCGGCGTTGCGCGTCGTTGCATGGCGCCGCCATGCGGCCTCCTTGCGCCTTGCCCGCGCTTGTCAGGCATCGCCATCCGCTTCCGCTCTCCTACTGAGATAGGTACCTTAATTCCTCTTTCCGAGCATCTATGAAACTCATCGGTTCGAACACCAGTCCCTATGTGCGCAAGGTCCGTGTGGTAATGGCGGAAAAGAAGCTCGACTATTCTTTCGAGCTCGATAACGTGTGGGCCGCCGAGACCCAGGTGCACCTGTCCAACCCGCTGGGCAAGGTGCCCTGCCTGGTCATGGAAGACGGCAACGCCCTGTACGACTCGCGCGTGATCGCCGAGTACCTCGACACCCTCACGCCCGTCTGCAAGCTGCTGCCGGCCAACGGCAACGGACGCGACCGTGCGGACGTCAAAGTCTGGGAAGCGCTGGCCGACGGCGTGCTCGATGCCGCCGTGCTGGTGCGCCTGGAAAAGACGCTGCGCCCGCAGGAGCAGCAGAGCCCGCAGTGGATCGCACGCCAGCTGGGCAAGGTGCGTGCGGGCCTGGCCGTGATGTCGGAAAAACTCGGCGAGCAGCCTTTCTGCATGGGCAAGTCGTACACGCTGGCCGACGTCGCCGTCGGCTGCGCGCTCGGCTGGCTGACGTTCCGCTTCCCGGACATCAGCTGGCGCGAGGACCACCCGAACCTGGCGAAGCTGCACGACAAACTGGCAGAACGTCCGTCGTTCCGCGACACGGTGCCTTTCGAAGGATGAACGCACCCGCCAACACCGCCGCCACGGTCGTATTCGGCGAAGCGCTGGTCGACGACTTCGCCACCGAGCAGATCGTCGGCGGCGCGCCCTTCAACGTCGCGCGCCACCTGGCCGCCTTCATGGCGCCGCAACTGATGATCACCCGCGTCGGCGCCGACCACAACGGCGACATCATCCGCGCCGAATTCGAGCGCTTCGCCATGTCGCAGGCCGGCCTGCAGCGCGACGCCATCGAGGAAACCGGCCGCGTCATCGTCGAACGCAATCCGAAAGGGCACCGCTTCGTCATCGTCCCGAACCAGGCCTACGACTACATCGCGCGCGAGGAAGCGCTGGAGGCGTTGAAGTCGATCGAAGCCGGCACCATTTATTTCGGCACCCTGGCCCAGCGCAGCGAACGCTCGCGCGGCACCTTGAAGGCGGTACTCTCGGCGACCAATGCCACGCGCTTCCTGGACCTGAACCTGCGCGACGGCCAGGTCGACGAGCGCATCATCGCCGACGCCCTGCACGCGGCCGACATCGTCAAGCTGAACGAAGACGAGCTGCAAGCCCTGTTCGTCCGCTACTTCCAGCTTGGCCCGAACGACCCGCCGATGGCGGCCGACGAAACGCGCTCGGCGTGCGCCGCGCTGCTGCAGATGTTCGGCCTGCAGGCGCTGGTCGTCACGCTGGGCCACCGCGGTTCGGTCTACTTCGGCGCCGGCGGCGTCACCATCGACACCCGCGACACGCCGTCGCCGCCCTTCGTCATCGACACGGTCGGGGCAGGGGATGCTTTCTCGTCCATCTTCCTGCTCGGCCGCGCACGCGGCTGGCCGCTGGAGACGACGCTGGCGCGCGCCAACGAATTCGCCGGCGCAATCTGCGCGATCCCCGGAGCGGTCCCGCGCGACCTCGGCTTCTACGACCAGTGGATGACGCGCTGGCGATAAATCGTAGGGTGGGCATGCCCACGCGGTACGTGTGTATCGTTATCCGGCGACCGTGACATATCGCCGCAACCGTAATGCATACGTTGGAAACGCGTGGGCATGCCCACCCTACAGATTAAAACCCGTAGTTCGCTCCGGCACCCATCAAGGTCGCCATGCCGAGTCCCATAAAGATCACCGCCGCGATCCCGTGCACCAGCGCTACCGGAATCTTGTTGGCGATCCGCTCCCCGAACAGCACGGCCGGCACGTTCGCGATCATCATGCCCAGCGTCGTCCCCGCCACCACCGCCGCGATCTCGGTATAGCGCGCGGCCAGCGCCACGGTCGCGACCTGCGTCTTGTCGCCCATCTCGGCCAGGAAAAAGGCGAGCAGGGTCGTCAGGAATACGCCGAACTTGGGCAGCGAGGCCTCGGTCTCGTCGATATGGTCCGGAATCAGCGCCCAGATCGCCATCGCCAAAAAGGAGAGGCCGAGCACCCAACGCATCACGGTCGGTCCCAGCAGTTCGCTCACCAGCGCGCCCACCGCGGCGGCAAAGGCGTGATTCAACAGGGTGGCGATGAAGATGCCGAGGACGATCGGCAGCGGCCGGCGAAAGCGGGCGGCCAGCAGGAAGGCGAGGAGCTGCGTCTTGTCGCCGATTTCAGCGAGGGCGACGATGCCGGTTGCGACTAGAAAGGCATCCATGGGGCGGAAAAGGCGGCGTGCAAAAGCGCGGATCATAGCAGAGTCGGCAATCCGAGAGCGCGTCAATACGCAGCGGCGGCGCGGCAAGCCGGCGCTTTCCCCCTCATCGCCAGCGTGCTATTCTGCTCGCGCTTCCCCGCTCAGCCATTCAATGTCACCATGAACCATTCCCTCCTGCGCGCCACCGCCTGCGCCATCCTCGGCCTGCACGGCGCCGCCGCCTATGCCCTCGACCCGCTGAGCTACGCCAATTACGAGCAAGTCAAGACGCGCGCCCTGCACCTCGATCTGAAAGCGGACTTCGCGAAGAAGACCCTGACCGGCCACGCCGAACTGACGCTCGACTGGCTCGACAAGAACGCGCGCCGCCTCGACCTCGACACGCGCGAACTCAGTATCTCGAAGATCGAAGCGCTCGACGCGCGCGGCCGCTGGACGCCCGTGAAGTACAGCCTCGACAAGTTCGACGACGAGAAGGGCCAGGCCCTGCACATCGAATTGCCGACGCAGGCGCCGAAGGTGCGCATCCACTACCGTACTGCGCCCACCGCCAGCGCCCTGCAGTGGCTCACCCCGGCGCAGACCCTGTCCGGCAAGCGTCCCTTCATGTTCAGCCAGTCGCAGTCGATCAACGCGCGCTCCTGGGCGCCGGTGCAGGACACGCCCTCGGTGCGCTTCACCTACACCGCGCGCATCCAGGCCCCGGAAGGCCTGCGCGTCGTCATGAGCGCCGATAACGACCCGAAGGCGACCGGCAAGGGCGGCTGGACCTTCACCATGCCGCAGCCGATTCCGTCCTACCTGCTGGCGATCGGCATCGGCGAACTCGAAGCGCGCACGCTGGGCGGACGCACCGGCGTCTACGCCGAGCCGAAGCGCATCGAGGCCGCCGCCTACGAGCTGGCCGACACCGAGAAGATGGTCGCCGCCGCCGAATCGCTGTACGGCCCGTATCGCTGGGGGCGCTACGACATGCTGGTGCTGCCGCCTTCGTTCCCGATCGGCGGCATGGAAAACCCGCGCCTGACCTTCCTGACGCCGACCATGATCGCGGGCGACCGCAGCCTGGTCGACCTGATCGCGCACGAACTGGCGCACAGCTGGTCGGGCAACCTGGTCACCAACGCCTCGTGGAAGCACTGGTGGCTGAACGAGGGTTTTACGACCTACGTGACGACCCGCATCCTCGAAGTGCTGTACGGTGAAGAAGTCGCGACCATGAACCTGCAGCTCGAGCAGGAAGAGGCGATCGAGTCGCTGAAGGACATCGCGCCTGAAAAACAGGCGCTGCTCACGCGCGACCCTGATACCGGTTCGAGCACCTATACCGACGAAGGCCTGGCCTACCCGAAGGGCGCCTGGCTGCTGCGCACGCTGGAACAGCGCGCCGGCCGCGCCGTGTTCGATCCCTTCCTGCGCGGCTGGTTCGATGGCCACGCCTTCCAGAGCGTGACGACCGAACAGTTCGTGGCCTACCTGCGCAGCGAGCTGCTGGCGAAACACCCGCAGGTGATGAGCGACGCGGAACTCGATGAATGGCTGCATGGCCCGGGCATCCCGGCCAGCGCCCGGCACGCGAAGTCGCAGCGCCTGGTGGCGCTCGACACCACGACCGCCGCCTGGCTGAAGGGCGAGCTGCCGACCGCGCAGCTGGACACCAAGAACTGGACCGCGCTCGAGTGGATGAAGTTCTTGAACGACATCGACAACAAGGCCGATGCCGCGCGTTTGAAAGAGCTCGACGCCGCCTTCGGTCTGGCCAAGACCGGCAACGACGAAGTCGCCTTCCGCTTCTACCGCGCGGCGGTGCACGCCGGCTATCGGGAGGCGCGCCCGCAGATGCAGGTCTTCCTGATGCGCGTCGGCCGCCAGAAGTTCGTGGTGCCGCTGTACGCGGCGCTGCGCGCGAACGCCGAGGACCGTGCGTTTGCCGAGAACGTGTACAAGTCGGCGCGCGAGCGCTACCACCCCGAGACGCAGTCCAGCGTCGACAAGGCGATGGCGAAATAAGATTCAACCAGGGGCCGGGAGACGGCTCGATAACCGAGGAACCGAAGAGTGCAACACATGAAACGCATTGCAGCCGCGATCCTGATCGCGTTTTCCGCCACCGGCGCCTACGCCGAGATCCCGGCAGCGGCAGTCACCGCACCGGCCGCCACCCAGGCCTTCGACCTCGAACAGGACGTCACGCGTGTGATGAAAGCCTTCGACGTGCCGGGCATCGCCATCGCCGTCGTCAAGGACGGCAAGGTCGTTGCCGCGCGCGGCTTTGGCGTCCGTAAGCTGGGCGAGCCGGCCAAGGTCGACGGCCAGACCCTGTTCGAGATCGCCTCGAACTCGAAAGCCTTCACCGCCGCCGCGCTGGCGATGCTGGTCGACGAAGGCAAGCTGAAATGGGACGACCCGGTCGTGAAGCACCTGCCGGACTTCCAGATGTACGACGCGTATGTGACGCGGGAGATGACCGTGCGCGACCTGCTGACCCACCGCAGCGGCCTGGGGCTCGGTGCCGGCGACCTGCTGTGGTGGCCGACGACGAATTTCAGTACCGACGAGATCATCGAGCGCCTGCGCTACGTGAAACCGGCGACCAGCTTCCGTGCCGCCTACGCCTACGACAACCTGCTGTACATCGTGGCCGGCAAGATCATTGCCCAGAAGTCCGGCAAATCCTGGGGCGACACGGTGCGCGAGCGCATCCTGAAACCGGTCGGCATGAACACGACGACCACCAGCCTGGCCGAGAACGAGAACAACCCGAACGCCTCGAACGCGCACAGCAAGATCAACGACAAGATCGCCGCCGTGAAGTCCATGCCGGTGAATAACGCGGTCGGCGCGGTCGGCATCAACACCAATGCCGAGGACATCGCCAAGTGGATGAAGGTGCTGCTCGACGGCGGCCGCGTCGAAGGCGCCAAGGGCGCGGACGGCAAGGAGCTGCGTCTGTGGAGCGAAGCGCAGTCGCGCGAAATGTGGACCGCGCAGACGCCGATGAAAGTCAGCATTCCGAAGCCGCCGCTGGCCGCTACCAAGGCCAACTTCGCCGCCTACGGCCTGGGCTTCCAGCTGCGCGACTACAAGGGTCAACTGGTCGCCATGCACGGCGGCGCGCTGCAGGGCTTTTATTCGCGCGTGCTGCTGGTGCCGGAATCGAAGCTGGGCATCGCGATCCTGACGAACGCCGAAAGCGGCGGCGCGCTGAGCGCCCTGCAATACCGCCTGCTCGACCAGTACATGACGGGCAGCGCGCCGACCGACTGGATCAAGGCCATCGCCGACATCGAAGAAGAGGCCCACGCCAAGGAACTGGCGCGCCTGAAGGGTGCATCGGCCACGCGCGTCGCGGCCTCGAAGCCCTCGCTCGACCTGGCCGCCTACGAAGGTCAGTACACCGATCCGTGGTACGGCGCCATGAACATCAAGCGCAACGGCAAGAAGCTGGTGCTGTCCTTCGCGCGCACGCCGGACCTCACCGGCGAAATGGAGCACTTCCAGCACGACACCTTCATCGTGCGCTGGAAGGAGCGTAATTTCAACGCCGACTCCTACGTCACCTTCGCGCTGGACCACGACGGCAGCATCGAGCACGTCAAGATGAAGGCGGTGTCCACCGAGACCGACTTCAGCTACGACTTCCACGATTTGCTGTTCACGCCGGTGAAGCCGGCGAAAGCGAAGCTGTAAAGAGAACGGGCCGCTTCGAGCGGCCCGTTTTCATGTCGATGCGGATGCGCGACGATTGGTGGGCACGGGGCGCCCACCCTACGAATTTCACGTAACGGTTGACCGGAGGGCCGTAGGGTGGGCGCTCTGTGCCCACCATGCTTCATACGTGCCGGCTCACTGCTTCACGAACTTGAGCGTCATCCGATCGCTCTCACCGATCGCCATGTACTTCTCGCGATCCTTGTCCTTGTTCGCCAACACCGGTGGCAGCGTCCACACACCCTTCTCGTGATCCGCCTTGTCCTTCGGATTGGCATTCACCTCCGACTTGCCGGCCAGTTTGAAACCGGCGCTCTCCACCATCTTGATGACCCAGGCCTCGTGCACGTAGCCGCTCGAGGCCTCCTTGTCCTGCGTCATCGAGGCCGGCAGCCGGTGATCGACGATACCCAGCACGCCGCCCGGTTTCAGCACCTTGTGGATCTCTTTAAAAGTCGTCTTCAGCGAGTCCTCGCCGTTGCCGACCCAGTTGTGCAGGTTGCGGAAGGTGAGCACCATGTCGACGCTGCCGGCCGGGGCGATCTCGTAACGGCTGGGCGGCTCGAACACGGCGGTGACGGCCTTGCCGTACAGGCCCGGATTGGCATCGAACTTGGCGCGCAAGGCCATGCCGCTCTTCTTGTCGGGCGCGGCGGCGGCGCCGATGTACTTGCCCTTGTCGCGCAGGTAGGGCGCGAGGATCTCGGTGTACCAGCCGCCGCCCGGCACCAGTTCCACCACCGTCATGGTCGGCTTGATGCTGAAGAAGCTCAATGTCTCGTAGGGATGGCGGTAGACGTCGCGCTTGGCGTTGTCGGCGCGGTGTTCGGAGGCGATGGCGGCCTTCAGGGCGTCGTCGGCCTGGACGGCGCCGGTAAAACCTGCGGCCAGGACTGCGGCCAGGATCAGTCGTTTCATGGAGTCTCCCTTGTGGTGGTGGTCGCGCCGATGATCGAACAAGCCATCCGGCGCGTCAAGCGAATCGCGCGGCCGTATGCACGCATATGCACTGTCCGCAGCGGACACGCGCGGACACATGCGGACACTGTCCGGACAGCGCGAACGGCACGCGCAGCGCATGGATGGCCGGCTTCCGGACCCTGTGCAACTGGTATGAAGATTGCCTATCCAAACGCCTGAGTTACTGATAATGTTGAACGGTTTGCCAGGTTTTTCATCGCCGGGCAGGTCGGGAAATACATATACATACGCGGCAGTGCCGGTGTGCGCGCCGCCCCAAGACGCAGGTTGAATTCAGGAGACACAATGGAACGTCGTACCTTTCTCAACATGAGCACCCTGGCTTTCGGCTCGATGCTTATTCCCGTCGCCGGACGCGCGATCGCAGCCGAGGAGCTGCTCAGCCCCATGGCCGTCGCCGCGAAGAAGGCGCTGGCCGACACCGCGCTGAACGCCGCCACCAAGGCCGGCGCGTCCTACTGCGACGTGCGCATCGGCCGCTACCTGAACCAGTTCGTGACCACGCGCGACCTGAACGTCGAGAACGTCGTGAATACCGAATCGGCCGGCGTCGGCGTGCGCGTGATCTGCAACGGCGCCTACGGCTTTGCCGCCACCTCCGACATGACCCCGGACGGCATCGCCAACGCGGCGCGCCAAGCCGTCGCCATAGCGAAGGCGAATGCGAAACTTCAGTCCGAACCGGTGCAGCTTGCACCAGTCAAGGGCGTGGGCGAGGTGAGCTGGGCGACGCCTTATAAAAAGGACTGGCGCGCGGTGCCGATCAAGGACAAGGCCGAGCTGCTGATCGCGGCCAACAAGGCCGGCATGGACAGCGGCGCCAACTTCATGCAGTCGATGCTGTTCCAGGTGAACCAGCAGAAGTATTTCGCATCGACCGACGGCTCCTACATCGACCAGGACCTGCACCGCCTGTGGGCGCCGTTCAGCGCCACCGCGGTCGACAAGGCGAGCGGTAAATTCCGTTCGAGGCAAGGCTTGGGAGCTCCAGTCGGCATGGGCTACGAATACCTGGATGCGCGTCCCGAGCACAAGATCAAGGCCGCCGGCGGCGTGGCGACGCTCTATACCGACTCCTACGACATGATCGAGGACGCGCGTGCCGCCGGCCGCGACGCCAAGCGCAAACTCACCGCGAAGTCGGTCACCCCGGGCAAGTACGACCTGATGCTCTCGCCGGAACACCTGTTCCTGACCATCCACGAATCGGTCGGCCACCCGACGGAACTGGACCGCGTGCTCGGCTACGAAGCCAACTACGCCGGCACCAGCTTCGCCACGCTGGATAAATGGCAGTCGAAGAAATTCAAGTACGGCTCGCCGCTGGTGAACATCGTCGCCGACAAGACGACGCCCGGTTCGCTCGGCGCCGTCGCCTACGACGACGAAGGCGTCAAGTGCAAGCAGTGGGACATCATCAAGGACGGCGTGCTGGTCAACTACCAGGCCACGCGCGACCAGGCCCACATCATCGGCGAAAAGGAATCGCACGGCTGCTCGTATGCGGACTCGTGGAGCAATGTGCAGTTCCAGCGCATGCCGAACGTCTCGCTCAAGGCCGGCACCAGGAAGATGAGCCCGGACGACATGGTCAAGGGCATCAAGAAGGGGATTTATATCGTCGGCGACGGTTCGTTCTCGATCGACCAGCAGCGCTACAACTTCCAGTTCGGCGGCCAGCTGTTCTACGAGATCAAGGACGGCAAGATCGGCCAGATGCTGGAAGACGTCGCCTACCAGGCCAACACCCAGGAATTCTGGAGCGCCTGCGCCGGCATCTGCGACGAGAAGGACTGGCGCATGGGCGGGTCCTTCTTCGACGGCAAAGGCCAGCCGCCGCAGATCAGCATCGTCTCGCACGGCTCCTCGACCGCGCGCTTCAACGGCATCAACGTGATCAACACCGCCCGCAAGATCGGCTAAGGACGACCATGACCCTCCTGACCCAGGATCAAACCAAACGCATCTGCGAGCGCGTGCTGTCGCTGTCGAAGGCCGACGAATGCATCGTCAGCATCAACGGCAAACGCAACGGCAACATCCGCTTCGCCCGCAATGCCGTCTCCACCGCCGGCCTGATCGACGACACCAGCATTACCGTGCGCGTCGCCTACGGCAAGCGCCAGGGCACGGCCACCATTAACGAGTTCGACGACAAGTCGCTGGAAAAGGTCGTGCGCCGCGCCGAAGACCTGGCGCGCCTGGCGCCGGAAAATCCGGAGTTCATGCCGGCCGTGGCCAAGGCCCCGTTCAAGGCATCGAACACCTTCGTCCAGAAGACCGCCGACATCGATCCCGAGATCCGCGCCCAGGCCGCCGCCTACAGCATCGAGGCCTGCCGCAAGAAGGGCCTGGTTGCCGCCGGCTTCCTGACCGACTCGACCTCTTTCGAGACGATCGCCAATTCGAACGGCGTGTTCGGCCACCAGGCCTCCACCTCGCTCGATTTTACGTGCACCATCCGCACCGAAGACGGCCGCGGCTCGGGCTGGGTCAAGCGCTCGGCGCGCGACCTGGCGCGCTTCGATCCGCGCGAAGCGGCCGACGTCGCCATCGAAAAGGCGCTGCGCTCGGTCGATGCGAAAGCGCTGGAGCCGGGCCGCTACACCGTCATCCTGGAACCGGCCGCCACCAGCGACCTGCTCAACTACATGATGAACGGCTTCGATGCGCGCCGCGCCGATGAGGGGCGCAGCTTCCTGTCGAAGGCCGGCGGCAAGAACCGCCTGGGCGATAAACTGTTCGACAGCCAAGTGAACATCTGGGCCGACCCCTGGGACCCGAACGTGCCGGTGCTGCCATGGGACGACAACATGCTGCCGCGCGAACGCCAGGAGCTGATCAAGGACGGCCGCATCAACGCGCTCGACTATTCGCTGTTCTGGGCCAAGCAGAAGGGCCAGCGCGCCGTCGGCAGCCCGGGCAACGTGATCATGGGCGGCACCAATAAATCGACGGCCGAGCTGATCGCCAACACCAAGAAGGGCGTGCTGGTCACGCGCACCTGGTACATCCGCATGGTCGACCCGCAATCGGTCCTGCTGACCGGGCTGACGCGCGACGGCACCTTCTACATCGAGAACGGCAAGATCAAGCATCCCATTAAAAACTTCCGTTTCAACGAGAGCCCGGTCACGATGCTCAACAATATCGAGGAGATCGGCATGCCGGTCGTGCTCGGCGGCGACGAAGGGCCGAACCCGATGGTGATTCCGTCGATGAAGGTACGTGATTTCAATTTCACGTCCCTGTCGGACGCAGTTTGATGATCGTAGGGTGGACGGCTCCGCCGTCCACGCGTTCAACGCACGCGTGCTTGTCGAAATGTGTTCGCCGACATTCACATATGGGGTGAGCGCGTGGACGGGAAACCCGTCCACCCTACGTGGACACGCCGCGTGATCATTAAAAACGCGGCAACGGAGACACAATGGAACGACGTACCTTTTTAAAAATCGGCGCCGGCACGGCAGGCGCGATGGTCGTGCCGGTCTTCGGCAACGCCATCGCCGCCGAAGACCTGCTCAACCCGATGGCAGTCAGCTTCAAGAAAACCCTGGCCGACGCCGCCCTGAACGCAGCCACGAAAGCCGGCGCGTCCTACTGCGACGTGCGCATCGGCCGCTACCTGAACCAGTTCATCACGACGCGCGACCTGAACGTCGAGAACATCACGAACACGGAATCGACCGGCGTCGGCGTGCGCGTGATCGCCGGCGGCGCCTACGGCTTTGCCGCCACCAACAGCATGAACCCGGACGCCGTGGCCGCCGCCGCGCGCCAGGCAGTCGCCATCGCCAAGGCCAACGCCAAACTGCAGACCGAGCCGGTCCAGCTGGCGCCGGTGAAAGGCGTGGGCGAAGTCGCCTGGGCCACGCCGATCAAGAAGGACTGGCGCGCAGTGCCGGTGAAGGACAAGGCCGAGATGCTGATCGCCGCCAACAAAGCGGGCCTGGAAGCGGGCGCCAGCTTCATGACGGCGAACCTCTTCCAGATCAACCAGCAGAAGTATTTCGCCTCGACCGACGGCTCCTACATCGACCAGGACATCCACCGCCTGTGGGCGCCGATCAGTGCGACCGCCGTCGACAAGGCGACCGGCAAGTTCCGCTCGCGCGCGGGCCTGGGCGCCCCGGTCAGCATGGGCTACGAATACTTCGACGTGAGCCCGGCGCACAAGGTCAAGGCCGCCGGCGGCGTGACCACGCTGTACACGAAGTCCTATGACGTGGTCGAAGACGCGCGCCTCGCCGGCAAGCAGGCGCGCGAGAAGCTGTCGGCGAAATCGGTCGAGCCGGGCAAGTACGACCTGGTGCTGGCGCCGGAACACCTGTTCCTCACTATCCACGAAGCCGTCGGCCACCCGACGGAGCTGGACCGCGTCCTCGGCTACGAGGCCAACTACGCCGGTACCAGCTTCGCCACCCTCGACAAATGGCAGTCGAAGAACTTCAAGTTCGGCTCCGAGCGCGTCAACTTCATCGCCGACCGCACCAACCCTGGTTCGCTCGGCCTGATCGGCTACGACGACGAAGGCGTGCGCGCGAAGGAGTGGAACATCATCAAGGACGGCGTACTGGTCAACTACCAGGCGACGCGCGACCAGGCCCACATCATCGGCGAGAAGGAATCGCACGGCTGCTCGTATGCGGACTCGTGGAGCAACGTGCAGTTCCAGCGCATGCCGAACGTGTCGCTGGCGGCGGGCAAGGCACGCCTGACTCCCGACGAGATGGTCAAGGATGTCAAGAAGGGCATCTACATCATCGGCCGCGGCTCTTACTCGATCGACCAGCAGCGCTACAACTTCCAGTTCGGCGGCACGCTGTTCTATGAAATCAAGAACGGCAAGATCACCAATCCACTGGAGGATGTGGCCTACCAGTCGAACACCCAGGAATTCTGGAACGCCTGCAGCGCCATCTGCGACGAACGCGACTGGCGCATGGGCGGCTCCTTCTTCGACGGCAAAGGGCAGCCGAGCCAGGTCAGTGCGGTTTCGCATGGCTCGAGCACCACGCGCTTCAACGGCATCAACGTGATCAACACCGCACGCAAGATTGGTTAAGGAAAAGACGATGAAACAGCTGAACAAAGAAGAAGCACAACGTATTTGCGAACGCGTCATCAAGTTCTCGAAGGCCGACGAGTGCAGCGTCGACATCACCGGCAGGCGCGAGGGCAATGTGCGCTTTGCGCGCAACAGCATCTCGACCGCGGGCCTGAACGAGAACATGGAGCTGACCGTGCAGGTCGCCTTCGGCAAGAAGTCGGGCATCGCGCAGCTCAACGAGTTCGACGACAAGTCGCTGGAGAAGGCGGTGCGCCGTGCCGAGGAGCTGGCGCGCCTGGCGCCGGAAAATCCGGAATTCATGCCGGCCGTCGGCAAGCAGGACTACAAGGCCACGCCGACCTTCGCGCGCGCCACCGCCGAGATCGACCCCGAATACCGTGCCCAGGTCGCCGCCTACAGCATCGAAGCGGCGAAGAAGGCGGGCTTGGTCTGCGCCGGCTTCTTCAACGACGGCAAGCGCTTCAATGCGACCGCCAACTCGAACGGCGTGTTCGGCTTCCAGGAAATGACGGATCTCGCCTATACCTGCACCGTGCGTACCGAAGACGGACGCGGCTCGGGCTGGGTCACGCGCTCGGCCACCGATGCGAACCGCTTCGACGCGCGCGAGGCGGCCGGCGTGGCCATCGAAAAGGCACTGCGTTCGGTCGACGCGAAAGCGCTGGAGCCGGGCCGCTACACGGTGATCCTGGAGCCGGCCGCGACCTCCGAAGTGCTGGGCAATATGTTCAGCGCCTTCAGCGCGCGTGACGCCGACGAGGGCCGCAGCTTCCTGACCAAGGCCGGCGGCAAGAACCGCCTGGGCGACAAACTGTTCGACGAGCAGATCAACGTCTGGGCCGATCCGTGGAATACGGACGTGCCGGTGCTGCCCTGGGACGGCCAGTCCGGCCTGGCGCGCCAGCGCACCGACATCATCAAGAACGGCCGCATCGCCTCGCTCGACTATTCGCGCTACTGGGCGCAGAAACAGGGCAAGGTCGCCACGGCCGGCCACGGCAACATGATCATGGCCGGCGGGACGAAATCGCTGGAAGAGCTGATCGCGTCGACCAAGAAGGGCGTGGTCGTGACCCGCACCTGGTACATCCGCATGGTCGATCCGCAGTCGCTGCTGCTGACCGGCCTGACGCGCGACGGTACTTTCTATGTCGAGAACGGCAAGATCAAGTACCCGATCAAGAATTTCCGCTTCAACGAAAGCCCGGTCACGATCCTGAACAACGTCGAGGAGCTGGGCAAGCCGGTGGTGATCGGCGGCGACGAAGTGCCGTACCAGATGGTGCTGCCGCCGATGAAGGTCCGCGACTTCAACTTCACCTCGCTGTCCGACGCGGTGTAAAGCTTTTGTAAGATGGCCCGTTTCGATTTTTACTTCACACGCCTGCTGTACGAGTCGGGCGACTGGGATGTGGACGTGCGCATGCCCAGCAACGTTCTCAATTCGCTGGTCGAGTACACCACCCTGAAGGTGGACCCGGCCGAGCGGATGATCGCGCTGTCCGACCCGAAGGTGCTGGAGGCCCCGTTCTGCTACCTGGCGGGGCACAAGCTGGTGCAGTTCACGCCCCTCGAGCGCAAGAATTTCGAGCGCTACGTGCGCGGCGGCGGCTTCGTTTTTGTCGACGACTGCAACCACGACATCGACGGCCTGTTCGCGAAATCCTTCGAGGCCGAGATGGCGAAGATCTTCGGCGCCTCGGCCTTGCGCAAGATTCCGAACAACCATCCCGTGTATTCGAGCTTCTTCAAGTTCGACGGCCCGCCGAACACCTCGGTGGAGCTGAACGGCTGGGGCGACGACCTGGTGCACGAATATCTGAAAGCGATCGAGATCGGCGGGCGCGTGCGGGTGCTGTACTCGAACAAGGACTATGGCTGCGAGTGGGATTACGACTTCCGCAATAAGCGTTTTCTCGCGGTCGACAATACCCGCTTTGCGGTGAACATCATTCAATATGCGTTGGGAGCCTGAAGTGGCGGAGCACGGAACAAGTTGGAGCGAGTCGGAAGTCAGCGAGCTGGTGGCGAAAGTGGCTGCGCTCAAGCAGAGCATGGCGCGCGTGATCATCGGCCAGGAGCAGGTGGTCGATCTGCTGGTCACCTGTCTGCTGGCCGGCGGCCACGCGCTGGTCGAAGGCGTGCCGGGTCTCGGCAAGACCCTGCTGGTGAAATCGCTGGCCCAGGCCACCGACATGCAGTTCCGCCGCGTGCAGTTCACGCCCGACCTGATGCCCTCCGATATCGTCGGCACCGAGATCCTGGAAGAAGACCAGGCCACGCGCCAGCGCGCCTTCCGTTTCCAGCCCGGGCCCGTGTTCACGCAGGTGCTGCTGGCCGACGAGATCAACCGCGCGCCGCCGAAGACCCAGTCGGCCCTGCTGGAAGCGATGCAGGAACGCTGCGTCACCTTCGCCGGCCAGACGCATGCGCTGCCAAAACCCTTCTTCGTGCTGGCGACGCAAAATCCGATCGAGCAGGCCGGCACCTATCCGCTGCCCGAGGCCCAGCTCGACCGCTTCCTGCTGCGCATCGACGTCGTCTATCCGAGCGAGGACGAGGAAGTCATGATGGTGGCGATGACGACGCAAGCCGGCCTGCAGGACGCCGCGCCGGCCATGGACCTGCAGACCCTGCTGCGCCTGCAGCAGCTGGTGCGCGACATCGCCATCGGCGAGCATCTTGTCCGCTACGCGACGCGCCTGGTGCGGGCGACGCGGCCGCAGGAGACGACCGTCGCTGCCGTGAAAAAGCACGTCGGCTGGGGCGCCGGCCCGCGTGCCGGCCAGGCGCTGGTGCTGGCGGCCAAGGCGCGCGCGCTGATGGCGGGACGCCTGGCGGTCACGCGCGAGGACATTGGCGCGATGCTGCTGCCGGTGCTCGCGCACCGGGTATTACGAAATTTCGAAGCCGAAGCGGACGGCGTGGCAATGGCGGACATCCTGCAGGCAATCCGCGCCGAGATCCGGGTCGACTGATTTGGCACTGGCAAGCTCGGCGCTGATCGCGCACACGACCGACCTCGAACTCGTCATCCGGCACGTGCTGGCGGGCCTGGGGCAGGGCGTGCACGCCGGCCGCGAACGCGGCGCCGGCGTCGAGTTCTCCGAATACCGGGCGTATGCGCCCGGCGACGAGTGGCGCCGCGTCGACTGGAAGCTGCTTGCGCGCGCCGACCGATACTATGTGCGCGAGGCCGAGCGCGACAGCCATGTCGCCGTGTGGTTGCTGCTCGATGCGAGCGCTTCGATGGCGGAACCGAGCCGCAGCATAAAAGGGCTCGACAAGCTGGGCTATGCGCGCACGCTGCTGGCCTGTATCGCCGCGATCGCACAACGCCAGGGCGATGCCTTCGGGCTGGCGCTGCTTTCGAACGGCCGCGTCCAGTTCGTGCCGGCCGCGCGTGGACCGCGCCAGCTGCAGCGCGTACTGGCAAGGCTGCAAAGCGTGCAGGCCGAGGGCGCGCTGCCCGATGCGGAGGCCTTGAAGAGCGGCCTGCGTTTCGCCGGCTCGCCCTCCCTCATCTTCGCCGCCACCGATTTCCTCGACTGGCCCTCATCCTTGTCGGAAGCCCTGGTGCGCCTGCGCCACATGCGCCACGACGTGCGCGCCGCCTGCCTGCAGACCGAGGCCGAGTGCACGGGCGGCTTCGACAGCGGCCCGGCCTACCGCGACCCGGAGCAGGAGAGCGCGGTCTTCCGCTTCGGCGCCGACCTGCGCGAGGGCTATCTGCGCAATCGCGAACAGCATTTCGCTGAAGTGAAGGCCAGCTTGCGCACACACGACGTGCTGCACGTCGACGCGCGCATCGAGCAAGCGCCGGGCGAGATATTGCGCGCCTGGCTGCGCCAGGGAGGCCGCCGGTGAACAGCTTGTGGTGGTTTGCGTTGCCCGTTCTGCTGCTGCCGATCTGGTGGCATCGCAAGAAGCGCGTGCAAGTGAAAGCCGAGCCGCTCGCCAGCGCGCGCTTCCTGCCGCGCACGGAGCCGCGCCAGATGCGGGTCTGGCGCTGGTCGGACGTGCTGCTCCTGATCGTGCGCTGCCTGCTGCTGGCCTGCGCGATCGCCTGGCTGGCCGATCCGGTGTTCCCGTGGCGCGGCGATACGGTGGTCGTCGCCGAAGGCAGCGATGCGCGCTGGGTCGAGCGCGAAGTGCAGGCCGCCGGCTATGGCGCCGCCGCGCGCCTGCCGCTGCCGGCGCACGAGGCGCTGGCCTGGATCCGCCTGCATGAGCGCGAGTTCCGGCCGGAGGCGCGCCTGCTGGTGCTGGGAGATATCCCGATGCCGGCCACGCTGCCGCAGTTCCGCCGTCCCGTCCTGCTGCGCACCGACACCAGGCCGGCGCCGCCTGCCGAGGCCCATGTCGCGATCTTCAGCACCCGCCCCCCCGAATGGCGGCGCCTGTTCGCCGCGCTCGACGGGCCGTTGCGCGTCGTCATCGACGCCAAGCCGGGACCCAACACCGAATTGATCGTCTGGGACCTGCCTGACGCGCCGCCGGCCACGCTGCGCGCACCGCTGTGGTGGACCACCGACACGGCGGCGTTCACCGAGCTGGCCCGATCGAAAGCCGTCGCCGGCATCCGGTACGCAGACGGCCCGCGCGGCCGCGTCTGGGCCTCGACCGCTTGGCCGCCGGGCGATCCCGCCGCCGCCAGAACGCTGCTCGACACCTGGCGCGAGCTGCATGCCGGTCCCGCGCCGTATACTGCCCCGCCGCTGGATTTTGCTGCCACCAAGGCGCCCGCACGCGCCTATGCGAACGGCGCGCTGCGCGAATTTTTATTGTGGGGACTGCTGGCCCTGTTTGCGTTAGAGAGGATTCTGGCCCATGCACGGCGCCGCTGATATCGCGGGCCGCCTGTGGCGCGCGGCCTCGTTGCGGCGCCTGCCGCTGTGGGTGCTGGGCACGCTGCCCTGGCTCAGCCTGCGCCTGTTGCCCGGCCTGCTGGCCTGGGTCGCCTGGTGCATGTGGGATGGCGCGCGCCTGCGCCAGAAAGTGGTCAATGGCTGGACCGGCTGGCTGGATGCGGGCGTGCCGAGCCTGGAAGACAGCAGTGCCTTGCTGCTCGATGCCGACACGCCGCTGGCCCGGTTGCAGCGCCAGCGCCTGCTGGCCCGCCTCGGCGCACTCGATGCTCCAACGGTCCGCCGCGTGGTGCGCCCCCACATCGGAACCGGTTTGAGCTGGCTGCTGCCCTGGCTGGCGCTGGCCGCCTTCGCCTGGTTCCTCGGCCAGAAGCCGCCGGCAAGCGCGCAAGCCGCCGTGCCGGCGAGAGCAGCGGCAGCGCTGCCGATCGTGCCGCAACTGACCGTGACTGCGACCCCGCCAGCCTATACCGGCGCGGCTGCCGGCAGTGGCGCGCCGCGCGACCTGAGCCTGCCCGAAGGCGGCGTCGTCTCCTGGTGCCTGAAGAATCCGGAAGCCGGCGCCACGACACTCGAGCTGAGCGACGGCCGCAAGCTCGAGGTGGGAAAGCAGTGCGCGACGCTCACTGCCACCGAATCCCTGTTCTGGCGCTGGCGCGGCGCGCGCTACACGATCAAGGTCACGCCGGACGCGCCGCCGACGGTCACGATCACCCAGCCATCGCAGATGGTGCAGGAACTCAAAACCGGCGCCACGACGGCCGCGATGGCTCTGTCGGTGCAGGACGACTACCGCGTGCAGCGCGCCACCCTGCACCTGACGCTGGCGCGCGGCAGCGGAGAGAACATCAAGTTCACCGACCGCGAAATGCCGCTGCCGGCCTCCAGCAATCCGCGCCTGCGCAACTGGTCCAAGACCTGGACCTTGACGGAGCTGGGCATGGAGCCGGGCGACGAGCTGTATTTCTTCGTGCGCGCGGCCGACAATGCGGCGCGGCCGCACACGGTGCAGTCGCCGACCTACACGCTGCGCCTGCCGGCCCCCGAGGTCGAAGACGAAGAGGAAACCTCGGCCATGCCGGTACTGGTCAAACCGCAAAGCCTGCGCAGCCAGCGCCAGATCATCATCGACACCGAGCAGCTGATCGCCGACATGAAATCGACCCGCATGAGCGCGGAGACGGTACGCGAACGCAGCGAATCGATCGCCGCCGACCAGGGCCAGCTGCGCCGCCGCTACGGCCAGTTCCTGGGGGAGGAGTCGAGCCTGTTCGGCGGCGAGGAAGAGCACGACGAGCACGCCGATAAAGGCGGCCAGATGGACGTGCTGCACCAGTTCGGCCACGCCCACGACGAGGCGGAAAACGCGACCCTGTACGACGAGGGTACGAAAAAAATCCTGCGCCGCGCGCTGGTGGCGATGTGGGACGCCGAAAAGGCCCTGCGTGCGATCACCCCGAAGGCGGCGCTCGCGCCCGAATATAAAGCGCTGGCCGCGATCAAGGAGCTGCAGCAGGCCGACCGCATCTACCTGCACAAGACCGCCTTCGTGCCGCCGCCGATCAAGGAAGCGATCCGCATGACGGGCGACGTGGTCGGCGCGGCCAGCTATGCGCGCGAGCAGGGCGCATCGAACGAGGCGGTCCCCATCGAGCTGCGTGAGCTGACCACGGCCCTGTCTGGCGACGGGGCGCTACCGGCCCTGTGGACGCGCACCGCCCATGATTGGGTGCGCGAACGCCTGAAGGACGACGAGCAGCGCCTGGCCGCCCAGCGCGCGATCCAGGACGTGCAGGGCGGCTGCCTGCGCTGCCGTCCCGCGCTGCGCGCCTGGCTGCGCGCCGGGATCGTCGAGGCGCCGGTGCTGCTGCAGGCGCAGCCGGTCACCGGCACGCCGTTTACACGCGCCTATATGGACGGAGGCGCCAGGTGATTCTTGCGATTGGATTGATCGGCGCGGCCAGCGTGCTGCTGTACCTGTGGCGGCGCCGCTTGCTTGACGCGCTGCTGGCGCTGGTCGCCACGGCGGCGCTGGCTTTGCTCGCCGTCGAACTGAGGCTGCCGGGAGAGGCAGGCGGTACGCTGGCGATCGACCCGCGCACGCCTCCCGTCTCGCTTGAAGGCGTGCGCAGCCTGAGCCTGAAGGGGGACGGCTTGCGCGCCGCGCAGTGGGCCGACCTGCCGGCGCGGCCGCTGGCCTGGACCGCGCCCGCCACGCCGGCGCTGCGCCTGGATTTCCCGCGCCGGCTGGCGCTCGGCCGCCTGTTCACGCTGACGCTGGCGCCCGGCAGCGAGGCGCAGCGGCGCCTGCAGCTGCTCGACGAGAATGGCCAGCTGCTGGCCGAAACGCGCGGCAGCGGCGAGCTGACGCTGTCCTGGCTGCCGCCGCTGGCCGAAAGCCTGGTCCTGAAGGCGCGCCTGCTCGACGACAAGAACGGCGTGCTCGCCGAGGGACCAGTGCCGGTGGTGGTCAGCGAAACGCGTCCGCTCGCGGTGCGCGGACGCTTCAGCGCGCCTTCGTTCGATCTGCGCGTGCTGAACGAGCTGCTGGTGCAGAGCCGCGCGCTGGTCGACTGGCAGGTCGCACTCGGTAAAACCGTCACCCGCAGCGAGCGCGCGCGCGAACAGATCGGCAAGCCCGATTTGCTGCTGGTCGATGCCGCCTGGTTCGAGCGCGCCGCGCCGCCTGCGCGTGCGGCCTTGCTGGAAGAAGTAAAAAGCGGCGCCGCGCTGCTGGTACTGGGCGGGAATGCGAACGACGCCGCGGTCTGGTCGCGCAGCATGCAACTGCCGCTGCAGGCGCAGCCGGCCGACAAGGTGATTGGCGGTCTACTGGCGCTGCCGGTGGCGCCGCTGGCCCCACACACGCGTGCCGCCGGTGCCTGGCTTGGCCAGGACAATGCCGTCTGGTCGCGCCAGTGGGGCAAGGGCCGCATCGGCTGGCTCGGCGCGGCCGACTGGCACCGCCTGGCGATCGCGGAGCCGCGCGCGCTGGCCCTGTGGTGGCAGGGCGTGCTGGACGCCGTACGGGTCGAGCGCGCCGAAGAAATCCAGTGGCTGGCGCCGCGCGAAATGCCGCTGCCCGGCCAGCGCCTGGAAGTGTGCGCCCTCGGCGTGCGCGGCAAAGTGCGCTTCCCGGACCTGAACCTGGCGCTGGACTGGCAGCGCCGCCCGGATCGCGCCGACGCCTCCTGCGTCGCCGTCTATCCACGCGCACCGGGCTGGCTGCGGATGGAGACGCAGGGACGGGAGCCGGCGCGTGGCGAGGTGTACGTGTACGCGCCCCAGGATTGGCCGCAATGGCAGGCCGCCGAGCGCCGCGACGCCACCGCCCGCTACGCGGCGCGCACCCCGGCGCCGGCGGCGGCGACGCGGCGGGTGCTGCCGCAATGGCCGTTCGCCGTGCTGTTCGGGCTGGCGATGCTGGGGCTGTGGTGGCGCGAGCGGCGCTGAAAAGGCGGCGCGCCCCATCGGGAGGGCTTGTCGTTGTCGCATGGCAACAGTGACAAGCCCCGCATTTCTTACCATAAGTAAATATCTCGACTTTCCTATACGTGTTCGGTAAAGTCTGAACGCGTGCGCTCATCCAGCGCGCATCACCGCCACCCCATTCGGGCAGGCCGGCCGCAATCCAACGACCTACCAGACTTTTGAAGATCGGCTGCATGCATTACCGGTACTCCACCGCATCGACCACCTGCAGGAAGCTGCCGTGAACGCGCTACGCCGTCTCGCCACGCTGCTGTACGGGGCCGATCCCGGCTTGCGCCGCATGCTCCATTATTGGGCGGCCACCTGCATCCTCTACGTCATTTGCATTGGCTTGCTGATGCTGCAGGTCGAGCAGGGCCTGAGCGATCCCGATGCGGCGCACGGCCTGGTCGCCTTCGGCGCCTGCGGTGCCTTCGCCTTTTATGTGCTGATCCGCGCAAACGCCGTGTTCAAGCTTGCGTCCGACCAGTTGGCCGTCTCGCAGGCTGCCTTCTCGCTCATTTGCGCGGTCTGGGCCTACACCATTTCCGGGCCGCTGCGCGCGGCGATGCTGACTATGGCAGTCGTGGTCATCGTGTTCTGCATGTTCGCGCTGCGACCGCGCCAGACGCTAATGCTGTCGGCTGCGGCGATTGTCGGCATGGGCGTGACGATGTGGTGGCTGCAGGCGCACGATCCGGTGCGCTTCCCGCCGGCGACCGAGTTCCTGACCTTCGGCTATCTCGCCGGCGCGCTGGTGTCGACCGCGCTGCTGAGCGGCGAGATGAGCAAGCTGCGTGCGCGCACCAAGCGCCAGAAGGCCGAGCTGTCCGATGCGCTGGAGACCATCAAGGTGCTGGCCACCGTCGACGAACTGACCTCGCTGATCAACCGGCGCCACATGAACCAGGTGCTCGAGACCGAAGAGCGCCGCCATGCGCCCGGCGCCGAGGCCTGCATCGCCCTGATCGACATCGACTTCTTCAAGCAGGTCAACGATCGCTACGGCCATGCAACGGGCGACGCCGTGCTGCGCTGTTTTTCGGCGGCCGCGCGCGCCTCGCTGCGCGCCAACGACGTGCTGGCGCGCTGGGGCGGCGAGGAATTCCTGCTGATGCTGCCGGATGCGCCGGTCGAGGATGCGCGCGCCGTGCTCGAGCGAATGGCCGAACGCGTGGCCGCGATGGTGGTGCCGGGATTGGACGATGGCCAGCGCATCAGCTTTTCCGCCGGCCTGGCGCGGCGCCGCAGCGGCGAATCCTTCGCGGACGCCATCAACCGCGCCGACAAGGCCCTGTACCAGGCCAAGGAGGCCGGCCGCGACCGCATCGTGCTGGCCGAGGCCGAAGTCCCGTGATTCCGGGGCAGCTGTCTTAACGTTGGCGCAGGGGCAGGCCGTCGCTGCCGGCCTGCTTCAGTGCGAAGGCATCCGATGTCCTGCGCCGGTTGGGGTGCGCCAGGACGCGCAGCATGACCGATTCGCTGACGCCGCGCTCTTTCATGAAAATCCAGGCATTGACTGCGCCGCGTTCGACGTCGAGCACGATCCCCCGTTGCACGACGTGTTGCAGAGTGTGATTGCGCCTTTCTAAATGCGACATGGGATCTCCCTGTGCTTAGAACTGCAAAAATGGATTCACGTGCGGCAGGCACCCGCTCGAATCCAGGATGCCGGCTTGAATCATCATAGCAGTCAATATGCGGCAGGCATACTCCTACGGTCGCGTTTTTAAAAATTTTGCGGCGCCCCCATTGCAGCAGGGCGCCGCCGGCGCGCAGCAGCGTTTGCGCTAGAACGCATACTCCGCGCGCGCATACATCGTGCGCCCGTTCACCCCGAACGGGCAGGTCTCCCAGCAGTGCGTAAAGCCCATCTGCGGGAAGGGCGCGGCACCTAGCGTGTCCCAGCGCGTCGGGTAGCGGTCAAAGACGTTGTCCGCGCCTACCGTCAGGCTCAGGCTGCGCGTGAAGGCGTAGCGCAGCGCCAGGTCGACCAGCCACTTCGCTTCCCAGGTCTGGACGAAAGGCGCCGTGAAACCCTGGCCCTGCACCTTTCCGTAGTAGTTGGCGCGCAGGTTGGCGCCCCAGGCGCCGCGCTCGTAGTCGGCCGCCGCCACGTGGTGCTGGCGCGGCTGCCCGCGTTCGATCAGGGTCACCTGGGCGTCGTCGAACAACTGGGCGCCGGTGAGCACCGGAGAAGAAGACCGACGCGCGGTGACGTGGGTGCGGTTGATGCCCAGCTGGCCGGACAGGACCAGCTTGCCCCCCGCCAGGTTGCGCGTGGTGTGCTCGGCGACGACGTCGAGGCCGACGGTTTCGGTGTCGATCGCATTCGTGAAGAACTGGGCCTGGCCCACGCGCAGCGGGTCGAGAATGGCGCGGATCGGGCAGGCCGCAGCGCTCAGGCAGGCGCCGCTCTCCGGCGACACCGTGCTGGAGAAGACGATGCGGTCGTCGATGTCGGTACGGTAGACGTCGGCCGTCACCGAAAAACTCGAGACCGGACGCAGCACCATGCCTATGCTGGCGCTGCGCGAAGTCTCATCCTTGAGCGGGGCGATGCCGAAGGCCCGGGTGACGGCGCTGCCTTCGCGCGCGGTCAGGGTCTCGGTCAGCACACCCGCATTGTTCAGATTCGTCGATACCGAGCTGTAGAACTTCTGCTGCACCGACGGTGCGCGAAAGCCCGTCGACGCGCTGGCGCGGATGCCGAAGGTGCGGCTCGGATCGAAGCGTGCGATCAGCTTGCCCGTGGTCGTATTCCCGAAATCGGAATAGCGCTCGCGGCGCAGGGCCGAGCCGAGGGTCAGCTGTTCGCTCCACTTGTGTTCGAGGTCGATATAGAAGGCCGTGTTGTGGCGGCCCGCATAGACCTGCGTGGCAGGCGTGTAGCCGGGGAAGCCCTGGATGCCGGCCTGCGCGATGCCGCCGTGCTGGTCGCGGATGACGATCGCCGGATTGTTGGTGCGGCCGTACTGGTAGGAGACCGGTTCGCCCGCTTCGATGCGGTAGCTGTCGCGCCGGTACTCGAAGCCGGTGGCGGCCAGGATCGGCTGGCCGAGGAAGGAGACCTGGCCCTTGAGGTCGAGGTTGAAGGTCGACTGCTGGAAGCCGAGCGTGCCGGTATAGGCTTCCCGCGGCGATTCGCCCTTGATGTCGCAGGAGCAGTTCGGCTCGTACCAGTAGCTGACGTTGATCGAATTGCGTTCGTTGAACACGAGCTCCGAGCGGCCATGATTGAAGCTGGTGTCGAACTTCCAACCGCCGCCCAGGTCGGCGCGGTAGCCGACCGCGAGGGAGGCGTCGCGCACTTCGGTGCGGATGTTCGGCAGGAAGCCGTCCGGATACACGGCCGGCACGTTGCGCGCATCCTCGCGCGGGCGGAAGAAGCCGGCCGCGTCGCCGGTGCGGCGCGAGGCGCCGCCGAACCAGTACAGTTCGCCGCCATGCCCGACCGGCAGCATCGCATTCGTCCACAGGTAAGTATCGCGCGCCAGGCTGTCGCCGATGCGCTGGGTGACGCGCGCCGGCGTCACGCGCAGGGAGTCGAGGCCGGCGCGGTTGGTTTCGCCGCGGCGGCGTCCCTCGACGGCCAGGTTCAGGTAACCGCCCGCGTCGCCCAGCGCGAAGCCGCGCCAGGCGCTGGCGCCGTAGGTGTCGCCGTCGCCTTCGGCCGTGGTGCCGCCGCTGATGCTGGCGCCGCCTTTTCCCGCGCCTTCTTTCAAGACGATGTTGATGACGCCGGCGATCGCGTCCGACCCGTACTGGGCGGCGGCGCCGTCGCGCAGCACTTCGATGCGGGCGATGGCCGACATCGGAATCGCATTGATGTCGGTGCCGGCCGAACCGCGGCCGACCGTCTGCTGGACGTTGACCAGGGCTTGCTGGTGGCGGCGCTTGCCATTCACCAGCACGAGTACCTGGTCGGGGCCGAGGCCGCGCAGGGTGGCGGGGCGGATGATGTCGGTGCCGTCGCTAATAAAAGTCGTGCTGAAATTGAACGAGGGGTCGAGCTCCTGCAGGGCCTTGCCCAGTTCCAGCGAGCCGGTCGAAGCCAGGTCCTTGGCGCTCACCAGGCCGACCGGGACTGCCGTGTCGAGGGAAGAGCGGGCAGCGCCGCGCGATCCGACCACCACGACTTTCTGTGCCGCGTCTTCATCTCCCTGCGTTTGCGCCTGCGCTTGCGCCTGCGCTTGCGCCTGCGGAAAGGCCGCCAGCAGCGCAGCGCTCAGCAAGCTCGGTCGCAATGTCTTGTGCATCATCGTTATTCCCCGTTGAAGAGTGTCAGTGACTGGGGAATCTTGCCCGGGCTTACTTATGAGAACTTGTGTTACGTCAAGGCTCACCGGATGACAAGAGCACATGTGTCTAGTCGGCAACACCGCCTTCATCGAACAGGCGCGCGAAACGGAGGGCTTCTGGATGTCCTTCACGAGCTGGTCGGCGACTACCCGTGGCTGGTGAAACGCATGGCGGCGGTGCGAGCGCTGGCGGCGGGGCGCGAAGCCGAGCAGCCGCGGCGTCACCTGCTGGCGACCCTGCTGGCGCTGTTCGTGCCGAGACTCGGCGTGGCCGGCGGCGCCGGCGGCGTGGTGGTCACGCTCGCGATCGTCGGAATCCTGGCGGCGATGGCGGTGCCCGCCTACCAGGGCTACACGCAGAAGGCCGCGGTGGCCGGCGCTTATTCTGCCGGCGTCGACGCCAGCGCCAAGGTGGAACGCTACCTGAACGAGCAGGGCAAGATCCCGACACCGCCGTGCTGCGCGTGGTCACCAGCGTGCAAGGCCAGCAGGGACCGGCCGTGCTGGTGTTCGAGCCGTCGATGGACGACAACAAGCGGATCGCCTGGGCGTGCACGGGGGAGGGGATCCTGCCGCAGGCCATGCCGCAGGGGGGCCATTGAGGGATGAAGTGTTGCGTACACCCCGACGGTGACAATGTGCGCATTTATACGGCAAAACGCGCGCTAGACTAGCGGCCATGAATCCGCAAAACAAACTCCGCATCGCCAGCAGCCTCATGTTCCTGGGGCTGCTTCCGCTCGCCCTCGGCTGCTATGCCATGGTCGCGACGCTCGCCAGTACCGACTACCAGCAGCAAAGCCAGATCGGCCTTGCCTTCATCGCGATCGGCAAAGCCGTCATGGCCTGGGTCTTCGCACTCGTCGTCAGCGGCACGGGCGCCCTGTGGTCGGCGCAGGTCGAGAAGCGCCATGGCGGCTCCCACGCGCAGCCCGCGCGTACGCTGCGCACGCTGGTTCTCGTCATGCTGCTGGTTCCGCTGGCGCTGCTCATCGTGGCGCGGCTCTGACGCGTCTTGCGCACTAGCGCCTGAGCCGCGCCTTCTGCGAGCGCAGCACGCGCTGGGCGACGCCGCCCTTCACCTTCACGAGGTGCATGAAGAAGAGCGCGACACCCTTTCCGAAGACGGCGCGCACGAGTTGCGCCCGGTAGACACGCTTGGACATCTCCTGGTCGCGGCGAACGTAATGTCGATCGTCGAGGTCTTCCGGCATGATCCCCATCCTCAGCGGCACCGCGGCAGCGAGACACGGCGTACAGAAGACGAAGTAGTGGGCCAGGATGAGCCGGCGGGAACGAAGCCGTGATGTTTCATGATCGAAGTCCTGCGTGAATGGGCAAGCCCCTCATTACAAGGTAAATACCCGCTTGCCACCAGTGCCGCTCGTGTAATAAACGTTACAAGATGTCTCAGCCGGCATGTCCTTCAGGAAGCATGAGGAAGATTGCCGCTAAGGAAAGTCTTCGTCGCTGCGGTCCGAATCCCTATATACTTTCCGGGGTTTAACCGATCCAACGGGCGCCTGTGCCTGTTGGCCCGAACAAAGGATCGCAATGCACGATAGTGGGCCACCAGCTGCGGGGCCGGGTCTGTATGAGGACCTGTCGCAACTCGAGCGCATACATGCTGGCCCGAGACATGTGCTGTACCGCGACGCCAGGTCCGATCAGGTCACGGTGATCAAGGTGAATACGGTGCCGGGCGATTCGGCAGCCGCTGCCCTGAAACACGAATACGAGATGCTGCACGGCCTGGCGTTGCCCGGCATCGTCAGTGCACGCGGGCTGGTCGATACGGGATCCGGCATCGGCATCGCCATGCACGACCTGGGCGGCACGAACCTCGCACAGGCGTTTCCAGCCGCTCCGCTGCCGCTTGCGCTATTTTTCGAGATCGCCGTCCAGCTCGCGCAAGCGGTCGCCCGGCTGCATGACGCGCGCATCGTTCACCGCGATATCCACCCCGGGAACATCGTCTGGAACCCGGAAACCGGCGCCGCCACGCTGTGCGATTTCGCCCTTGCGCGCACCTTGCCGACCCTGGCCGTGGAGAGCCCGCATTCGAACGTGCTCGAAGGGACGCTCGCCTACATGTCGCCCGAGCAGACCGGCCGCACCGGCCGCTCGGTCGATGGGCGGGCGGACCTGTATTCGCTGGGCGCCACCTTCTACAAGATGTTGACGGGCTCGCCGCCGTTTGCGGAACGCGACGCGGTGGCCTTGACCCATTCGCAGATCGCGCGCCTGGCGCGGCCGCCCGGCGAACTCAATGCGCAGGTGCCGCCCGTGCTGTCGCAGCTCGTCCTCAGGCTGCTCGAAAAGGAACCGACCGACCGTTACCAGAGCGCGCAGGCCCTGGCGGCGGACCTGCGCGAAGCAGCGCGGCAATGGCTGCAGGGCGGGACGATCCAATCCTTTCCGCTCGCCGTGCACGAGGTCCCGCGCGGGCTGGCCATTCCGGACCGGCTGTATGGCCGCGACACCGAGCTGCGGGCGCTGAATGCCGCGCTCGCGCGCACGGCAGCCGGAAGCCGCGAACTGGTGCTGGTCACCGGCGGCCCCGGGATCGGGAAGTCGGCCCTGGTCGATCGCCTTGTCCCCGCTGTCGGCGACATCCATGGCTACTACGCCGCGGGCAAGTTCGACCAGCTGCAGCGCAGCGTGCCTTTCTCGGCCCTGGCGGAAGCGCTGCGTAGTCTGGTGCGCCAGCTGCTGACGGAGTCCGAAGCCGCCCTCGAAGGATGGCGCGAGCGCATCGAGGAGGCGGTGGCGCCCAATGGGCAGCTGCTGGTCGCCATCGTGCCCGAGCTCGAGCGCATCCTGGGGCCACAACCGGAGGTGCCGGAAGTCGGTCCCGTCGAAGCGAGAAATCGCTTCCAGCTGCTCATCGCGCGCTTCCTGCGCGTCTTCGCGCAGCCCGGCCATCCGTTCGTCCTGTTCCTCGACGACCTGCAATGGGTGGATGCGGCATCGCTGCAGCTCATCGTGCAGTGCGCAAGCGACGCCGCCAGCCACCACCTCCTGATCGTCGGCGCCTACCGCGACGGCGAGGTCGGCCCGTCCCACGCCTTGACGCTTGCCCTCGGCACGCTGCGCGACGCCGGATGCGACCTCCACACGATTCACCTGGAACCGCTGCGCGCGAACGCCATCGCGCAGCTCGCCGCCGACACCTTCGGCGAAGACGCCGCCCGCCTGAACCCCCTCGCCGAACTGCTCGTGCGTAAATCGGCAGGCAATCCCTTCTTCGTCCGGCGCCTGCTGCACCAGATGCATGCCCAGGACCTGGTGCGCTATGACGCGCAGGCCCAGCGCTGGGTGTGGAACGAAGCCGACATCGAGCATGCCCCGATATCGGACAATGTGCTCGAGGTGATGGTGCTGGCAATCGACCGGCTGCCGCCGCCGGCCAGGCGCCTGCTCGAAACGAGCGCCTGCATCGGCCACCGCTTCGATCTCGGGACGCTCTCGGAATTGACGGACCTGTCGCCATCGGCCCTGGCCGACCAGCTGTGGCCGGCGATCGCGGATGGATTACTGGTGCGGGTGCAGGATGAACTCTCCGACGGCGCGGGTGTCCCGGCGCCGTTGATCCTGCAGTTCGCGCACGACCGCGTGCAACAGGCGGCCTACGGGCGGCTGAGCAGCGACGAGAAGCAGGCCCTGCACCATTCCATAGGCCGCCGGCTGCTGGACCGGGCCGGACCGCAGGTCGACGAAAAACTGTTCGAGATCGTCGACCAGTTCAAGCTCGGGGAACAGTGCGTCGACGCCGCCGAGCGCGCGGCCCTGGTCGAGCTCAACCTGGCGGCCGGACGCAAGGCCAAGGAGTCGGCAGCCTATCGGGCCGCGTTCGAATATCTGTCGGTGTCCAGGCGGCTCCTCGGGGCGCAGGGCTGGAGCGAGCGCCCCGCGATTGCCTTCGCGGTCCATCGCGAGCTGGCCGAAAGCGCCTATCTGGCAGGCGAACACGTCACGGCCGAGGAAGCCGTCGAGACCTCCCTGGAACACGCCCCGTCCAAAGCGGCCAGGGCCGAGCTGTACGGCCTGCGCGTCCTGGCTGCGACCGTGGTCGGCGACTGGGAGCGTGCCCTGCATTGGGGACGGGAAGGCCTGTCCGTCTTCGGCCAGGAATGGCCGCTGGAGGACCTGGCGCAAGCGATCCAGGACGAAGTCGGCGCAGTCATGGCGAACCTCGGAGGCCGCGACATCGAAGGCCTGATCGACGAACCCGACGTGCAGGATGCGGATATCCTGGCGAGCATGCGCCTGCTGTCGTTGCTGGGCGCGCCCGCCTATTTCAGCGGCGCGCCGGTCATGACCTTCATCCTCAGCCGGGCCGTGAACCTCTCGCTCATGCACGGCCAGTCGCCATACTCCGCCTTCGCCTACGTGCTGTACAGCGGCACGCACAATGCGCTGACCGGCCAGTACGACGTCGGCTATGCCTTCGGCAAGCTGGCGCTGGCGCTGGCGCAACGCTTCGGCAACCGCGCCGAAGAGTGCCGGACGGTCGAGGTCTACGGCGTGCTGGTCCACCACTGGAAAGCCCCGCTGCGCGACGGGCTGCCGCTGCTGAAGGAAGGCTTCCGGGCCGGTATCGAATCGGGCGAGCTTGCCTTTGCCGCATTCAACCTGAACTCCGTCCTGATCAACGCCTTGCCCGCAGGGCTGCCCTTGGGCGCACTGCTCGACGAGGCCGAGGTCGCACTGGATTTCGCGACCACCCAGAAAAACCGGACCAGCGTCGAGATTGCCCTGCCGTTCAGGCAGATCGCGCGTGCGCTGACGGGGGCGACCTCCGGGCCGGACAGCTTCGAGGATGCCGAATTCGACGAGGCGCGCTTCCTGGCGGACGCGGGAAGCAACGCGACCGCGCTCGGCCATTACTGGGTCACCCGGCTCCAGCTGGCCTACCTGGTGGGCGACTACGCGCAAGCCCTCCAGTGCTCGAGGGAGGCCGAAGAGCGGATCGCGGCCGGCATCGTCGGCATGATCATGTCGGCAGAGCACGTTTTCTACACGGCGCTCGCCCTGGCGGCGACCGCAGCCTCGCCTGCGACGGAACGCGCAGCCATTCTCCGCCAGTTGCACGAACTGCAGGGCAAGCTCGTCAACTGGGCCCGGCACTGTCCGGAGAACTTCTCGCACAAGGTCTCGCTGCTCGGGGCGGAGATTGCCAGGCTCGAGGGCAGGGCCGCCGATGCATCCGCGCTGTATCGCGCCGCGATCGCCGAAGCCGAGGGCCAGCGCTTCGTCCAGGACGAGGCGCTGGCCCATGAACTGCGGGCCCGCTGCCTGTTCGGCGAGCAGGAAGCCGCGTTCGCGGCCGTGCATGTCCAGCTGGCGCTGGATCGCTATCACCGCTGGGGCGCAACGGAAAAGGTGCGCTTGCTGGAAGCCGAATTTCCGCAAGCGGTCCGCCCTGAAGCGCCGGCGCCGCGCCTGGCGACGTCGATCGATCACATGGCGTTGATCAAGGCGTCGCAGGCCATCTCGAGCGAGACCACGCCCGAGCGTCTGTTCGAGCAGATCCTGCGCGTCGTGATCGAGGTCGCCGGCGCCCAGCGCGGCGTGCTGGCGCTTGCCGCGCATGGCACGCTCGCCATCCATGCGCAGATCGAAGCCGATGGCGAGGTGGCGATGTCGCTCGCCGAAGTGGCGCTGGAAGACTGCGCCGAGGTGCCGTCGGCCATCCTGCGCTACGTGCAGCGCACCAAGGAGTTCCTGCTGCTTCCCGATGCCGGCGCCGCCGGCCTGTTTACGCGCGATCCGGTGGTGCGGCAGCGCCAGGTGCGCTCGGTCCTTTGTGTTCCCCTGTTGAAGCAGTCGTCGCTGATGGGGCTGATCTACCTCGAGAATAACGCCATGGCGGGCGCCTTCGCGGCGGACCTGGTCGAGGTCGGCAAGGTACTGGCAGCGCAGGCGGTCATCTCGCTCGAGAACAGCAGCCTGTTGAAACGGATGCAGCAGCTGACCGGGGAGCTGGAAGAGCGCGTCGTCGATCGAACGCGCCAGTTGACCGACCAGATCGCGGCGCGCGACAAGGCGGAAATGGGGCTGAAGGTCGCCGAAGCGCGCCAGGCCCTCTTGCTCAGGCTGAGCGACGCATTACGTTCGCTCACCGATCCGGATGCGATACGCCAGACCGCGATGCGGCTACTGGGCGAACATGCCGGATGGACGCGCACCTACTACTTCACCGTGGAGCGCGATGCCGACGGCCGTTACGTCCAGGCGATCGACAGCATGGTGTCGACCGGCCCGGCCATGCCGGCATTCGGCGGGACGTATGCGCTGGCCGATTTCGGAGACGCCTTCGCCGGGGGAATCGCGCGTGGCGAGACGGTCGTGCTGGCGGACGTCGAGGCGGCCCCCGATTTGACGCCGGAGCAGCGCGCAGCCTACCGGTCGATCGGCGTTGCGGCCGTCGTCAACGTGCCGGCAACGAGCGACGGCGATACCGTGGCGGGCATCGGCGCCCATCATACGCAGCCGCATGCCTGGACGATCGACGAGATCGACCTGATCCGCGACGTCGCGGCGCGCACCCTGATCGCGTCCGAACGGGCGCGGGCCGAAGCCGCACTGCGCGAGGCCGATCGCCAGAAAGACGACTTCCTGGCGATGCTGGCGCACGAACTGCGCAACCCGCTCGCATCGATCAGCAACGCAAGCGAACTCATGGCGCGAAGCGGCGCCGGCGGCGCACGCGCGGAAGCGCTGTCCGCACTGCTCAAGCGGCAGACCCGCCAACTGACCCGGCTGGTCGACGACCTCCTCGATCTCTCGCGCATTTCGCGCGGGCGCATCACGCTCGAGAAGGCCCCGGTCGACATCAGCGAACTGGTGCAGCAGGCCGTGGAAACCGTACATGGCCTGGTCCAGGAGAAAGGGCATCGCCTGATGGTGACGACGCCTGCTCACGCACTGTATGTGGACGGCGACAGGACGCGTCTGGTACAGGCCATCTCGAACGTGATCCACAACGCCGCCAAATACACGGACCGGGGCGGAGAGATCCACGTCGAGGTCTTCGATTCGGAAGAGGAAGCCGGCATCAGGGTGCGCGACAACGGAACCGGCATTCCCGCCGACATCCTGCCCTCGCTGTTCGGCCTGTTCGTGCAGAGCGAACGTACGCTTGATCGCTCGCAGGGCGGCCTCGGGATCGGGCTCTCCGTCGTCAAGCGCCTGATCGAGATGCACCATGGATCGGTGCAGGCGGCCAGCAAGGGTGTCGGGCAGGGGGCGACCTTCACGATCCGCCTGCCGCGGGTGGCGGCGCCTGCCGCGCAGTCCGGTGCAGCTTCTTTGGAAGCCGGCCTGGCGCCGCGACGGATTCTCATCGTCGACGACAACGTCGATGCCGCCGATTCCCTGGCGATGCTGCTGGAGCTCGATGGCCACAGCGTCACTACCGTCTACAGTGCCGTCGAGGCGATCGACGCTGCGGCGCGCCTGCAGCCGGACATCGTGTTCCTCGACATCGGGCTTCCCGTCATGGACGGCTACGAAGTCACGCGGCGCCTGCGCTCACAGCCCGAGACCGCCGCCTTGCGCCTGGTTGCGATTACCGGCTACGGACAAAAGGAGGACCGCGAGCGGGCCCTGGCATCGGGTTTCGACGACCACCTGGCCAAGCCAGTCACGCTCGACCTGCTCAAGGCGCTGCTGAGCGCGCAGTAATGGCCGCATGCGCTCAGCCCTGCTGGTCGCGCATCCACTCCTTCAGCCCCTCGACCCATTTCTTCGCCGGCAGGTTCAGGCGCCGCTTGATTTCGCCCGCGCGCTCGAACAGCAGCGAGAAGTCGATCTGCGGCGCATTTTTGAAGGCGATGACGACGATGTTCGCGTCGTGCACCTCGGGCAGCCAGACGACGGCGTCGAAGACCTCGGTCATCGCTTCCAGGTTCTTGTCGTAGTTGCCGAATTCCCCGAACACGTTGGCGGTCATGATGCCGTTCGGGCGCAGGCAGTCGAAACAGCCTTGATAGAACTCGGGCGTGTCGAGCACCGGGCCGCGCGCTTCCTCGTCGTATAAATCGACCTGCAGCGCGTCGACCGTGCCGTGGTTGTTCCGGTCCAGCACGAAGTCGAGCGCGTTCATTTCGCGCACCTGCAGGCGCTCGTCGTTCGGCGGCAGCTCGAACAGGGCGCGGCAGATGGCGATCACGTTCGGATTGAGTTCGACCGCCGTCACCCGCGCCTCGGGAAAGCGCCGGTAGCAGAATTTAGTGAGCGCCGCGCTGCCCAGGCCCAGCTGCACGATGTGCTTCGGCGCCGACTGGAACAGCAGCCAGGCCATCATCATCTGCACGTATTCGAGTTCGATCGCGTCGGGACGCGCCAGGCGCATCGCCCCTTGCTCCCACGAGGTGCCCAGGTGCAGCGAGCGCACGCCTTCGAATTCGGTGATCGTGGCCGGCGGATGGCCGGGTTGACTGAAGCGGGGATCGTATTCGGACATGGCTGCGTGCGGAAGTGAAGGGCGATCTTACCAGAGCGCCCGCCACGTCACGGCACGCCGTCGTCAATGCGGGGTAAGGGCGGGCAGGATCATCGTCACCGCCAGGCCGCCGTCCTCGCGGTTCGACAGCAGGATGCGTCCGCCGTGCGCTTCGGCGATCTCGCGCGCCAGCGCCAGGCCCAGGCCCGTGCCGCTGCGCTTGGTCGAGTAGAAGGGAACCAGGGCATTGGTCAGCACGGCCTCGTTCATGCCGCTGCCGCGGTCGAGCACGTCGATGCGCAGCACGTCCTGCGCGCGCCGCACCTGCAGTTCGACGTCCCCGGGCGCGGAGCCCGATTCGTGCGCGTTCTTCAGGAGGTTGAGCAGGGCCTGCTCCAGCTGCGCCTGGTCGAGCAGCGCCGGTTCCTGCGGCAGCTCGCCCTCCACGCGGAACACGACCTGCGAGGACAGGCGCGCGATGAAGCCGGGCCAGTCGCAGCGCTCCAGGCGTGGCGTCGGCAGCTTGGCGAAGCGGGCATAGCCGAGGATGAAACTCTCGAGGTGGCGCGTGCGTTCGCCGATGGTTTCCAGGATTTGCGGCAGGCGTTCGGTCTGGCCGCGCCGCACCAGTTCCGCGCCCGAATGGGCCAGCGAGGCCAGTGGCGCCAGCGAATTGTTCAACTCGTGGCTGATCACGCGGATCACCTTCTTCCAGGTCTGCACTTCCTGGCGCCGCAATTCCGCCGTCAGGTGGCGCAGCAGCAGCAGTTCGTGCTTGCGGCCGTTCAGGCTGAAACTGCTGCGCGCCAGGTGGTAGACCTGTTCCTCTTCTCCCTCTCCGGCCGTGAACAGGCCGTCGCCGCCGCGCGCCAGCGCTTCGGCGAGCGCCGGGGAGGCGTGTGCAAGCAGCTCGGGAAGCGCGTGCCCTTCGAGTTTTCTGCCCTCGGCCAGCAGCTGGCGCGCGGCCAGGTTGGCGTAGACGACGGTATTGGCACGCTGCGGCGCGTCGGCCACCAGCAGCATCGCCACCGGGGTGTTCTGCACCATGGTGTCGAGCAGCAGTTCGCGCTGCACCAGGTCGCGCCGCTGCTCGCGCAGCACGTTGCCGAGCGCATTGTGGGCGTGGATCAGGTCGGCCAGCTCGTCGTTCTGCGGCCAGTGCAGGCTGAAGGAAAAGTCGCCGTCGCGGTAGCTCGTCACCGTGCCCTCCAGCGCCCGGAACAGCGACAGGATCGGCTGCACCTGCGAGCGCACCGTGATGATCGCGACCGGGACCACGCAGGCCAGGCACAGGGCGGCGGTGAGCAGGGGCCGGCCCGGCAGCAGGTGGTCGAGCGCGAGGGCGATGAAGATGCCGACCGTGAGCAGGGTCCCGACCAGGGCCGAGAAGCGGGTGACGAGAGACAGGCGCATCGCGGTTTATGTGCGACCGATGCCGAGCCGCTCCATGCGCCGGTACAAGGCCTGGCGCGACAAGCCGAGTTCCGCCGCCGCCTGCGAGACGACGCCGCCGGCACGCGCCAGGGCGGCGGCGATGGCTTCGCGGTCCGGCTCGGCCTCGAGGACTGCCGGTGCAGCCGTCACCGCGGCCGGCAGGCCGAGATCCGGCGTGCGGATGAGCTCTCCCTGCGCCAGCAGGTTGGCGCGCGCCATCACGTTTTTCAGTTCGCGCACGTTGCCCGGCCAGGCGTGCCCCAGCAGGGCGCTTTCCGCGCCGGGATCGAGGCGCTTGCCCGGCGCCAGAAAACTGGTTGCCAGCGGCAGGATGTCGCCCGGACGGCCGGCCAGCGGCGGCAGGCGCAGCTCGATCACGTTGAGGCGATAGAACAGGTCTTCGCGGAAGCTGCCGGCGCGGATCATGGCCGGCAGGTCGGCGTTGGTCGCGCTGATCACCCGCACCTTGACCTGCCGCTCGCGGTTCGAGCCGAGACGCTCGAAGCGGCCCGTTTCCAGCACGCGTAACAGCTTCATCTGGCCGGCCGGCGGCAGGTTGCCGATCTCGTCGAGGAACAGGGTGCCGCCGTCGGCCGCCTCGAACTTGCCCTCTCTTGCCCGCGAGGCGCCCGTGTAGGCGCCGGCTTCGGCGCCGAACAGCTCGGCCTCGATCAGTTCCGACGGCAGGGCGCCGCAGTTCAGCACCACGAAGGGGCCATTTTTCACTTGCGAATTCGCCTGGATGATCTCGGCGATGCGTTCTTTACCAGTGCCGTTGGGGCCCGTGATCAAGACCGGCACGTCGGCGCGCGCGACCTGGCAGGCCAGCTGCAGCACGCGCTCGGTGGCCGGGTCGGCCCAGACCAGGCCGCGCAGGTCGTACTGCTGTTCCAGCTCGCGCCTTTCTCTACGCTCGCGGCCGACGCGTTGCGCCAGCGCGCGGTTGGCTTGTCCCAGTTCGATCAGGTTCGTCACCGTCGCCAGCAGACGCTCGTCGTTCCAGGGTTTCGGCAGGTAGTCGGCGGCGCCCGCCTTGATCAGGTCGACGGCCGCATCCAGGTGGGTCCAGGCCGTCAGCAGGATCACGGGCAGGTCCGGATACAGCGAACGGATCTGCCGGAACAGGGCCACGCCCTCCTCGCCGGAGGTGGTGTCGGCGGTGAAGTTCATGTCCTGGATGACCAGGTCGACGGACTCGCGCTGCAGGACGGCCAGCCCCTCCTCGGGCGAAGCCGCGTGCAAGGCCGCGATGTCGTGCAGGGAAAACAGCACATCGAGGGCGATCCCGACGGCGGCATTGTCGTCAATGATGAGAACAGTAGGCATAGCCGTCAGGATAACATTGCTGTATTGCAAATCAAGCGCTGCGGGTGGCCAGCGCCGGCGAAATGCTCGCCGCGCGCCAGGCCGGCCCGTACACCGCGATCACGCCCAGCAGCCAGAAGATCACCCCTCCCGACACCAGGTACTCCAGCGGCAGGCGCGCCATCTCGAGCTTGGTCACCAGCAGCTGGTTCAGGGCGACCCCGAGCAGCACACCACCCGCCACGCCGGCGCTGGTGATCATGAAGTTCTCGGTGATGAAGTAGCGCAGGATATCCATCTTGCGCGCACCGAGGGCGCGGCGCACGCCGATCTGTTTCCTGCGCTGGGTGACCCACAGGCTGGCCATGCCGACGATGCCGCTGGCGGTAATCAGGAGCAGCAGCACGCTGACGGTCACCAGCATCCACGACAGCGCCATGTCGGCGCGGTAGCGCTCCTTGCGGTGCTGGTCGAGCGTGGTCGATTCCAGGATGATCGGCGTCGGTGAGGCCTTGCGCAGTGCGGCCTCGACTTCGCGGATCACGCGCTCGCGCTGGCCCGGCTCGGCGCGTACGGTGTACTTCGCGCCCGCAAAATCACCATACCTGCGCATCGGCGCGATGCTGGCATACTCGCCGCGCGGCGTGACCTCGGCGTTCTGGGTCTGCAGGCGTTCGACCACGCCTACCACGCGCACTTCGATCGCGTCTTCGCCGGTACCGAAGTACATGTTCTTGCCGGTCGCCGGCACGCCCGGCCACATCTTCTCGGCCAGCGCCTTGGTGACGATCACGTGGTGCGGAAGGTCGTTGGTGTTGGTGTTGACGTCCACGTACTCGCCGGGCAGGAAGTCGCGCCCTTCGACCAGCTTCAGGCCCCAGGTCTTGACCAGCGAGTCCGGAGAAAAGTAGAACGAGGAGGGCGCCGTTTCGTCGACCTGCTTGCGGTCGACGGCCACGCTGTTGTTCCAGCCCGATTGCGACAGCGGGATCTGGTTGACGTTGGCGACCGCCACCACGCCGGGCACGGCGCGGATGACTTCCGCTTCGCGCTTTTGCGTGGCCAGCATTTGTTCGGGGCCGCCCGACATCAGGTTGCGGACATCGATCGAGAAGACGGCGTGTTCGTCGGCCACGCCGGTCGGGCGGCTCGAGACGTGGCGCCGTTCGCTGACGATGTGCAGCGCGTTGGCGAGGATGGCGAGGCTGAGCGCCACCTGCAGCGCGACCAGGATCGCACCGGTCTTGTTGCGCAGGAGCGCGGACAGGATAGGACGGATTTCCATGATGGGTCTCTCTTATTGGGCTTATTGTGACTTGAGCTGGATGGCCGGCGTCACCTGGCAGGCGCGCCAGGTCGGCAGCAGCCCGGCCAGCACGGCGGCCAGCACCGACAGCGCAAAGGTAAAGGCGAGCATCGTCAGGTCCATGTGGGCGAGCGATGCCACTTCGCTGCTCTGCATGCCGATCAGGGCCAGGGCGCCGAAGGCGAGCACGAGACCAAGCACGCCGCCGGCCAGGCCGACCACCGCGCTCTCGATCAGGAACTGGCGGAAGATCTCGCGGCGCGAGGCGCCCAGCGCGCGGCGGATGCCGACTTCGGCGGCGCGCACCGAAAATTTCGCCAGCAGCAGGCCGATCGTGTTCACGAGGCACAGCAGCAGGAAGCCGAAAGCCAGCCAGGCCGACAGCCTGGTGTCCTTGTCCACCACTTCGCGCTCCTGCATCCATTCGGTCACGTTGAACAGGCGGTTCGGCGCGGCGCGCTTCATGCGGCCGAGTTTGCGCTGCTCGGCGGCGTAACTGTCGATGTAGCTCTGCAGCTGGGCGCGGTCGCCGGCGGACTCGGTCTCGAACCAGAATTGCAGCCAGGTGCAGTTCGAACGCAGCTTGCCCTCGAATCCAGGATCGGAGCGCTCGGAGCAGTTCATGCCGCCGTTGTGGGTGGTCTCGTGGCGGATGGCGCTGCCGAGCGGGATGAAGAATTCCTCGCCGTCGCCGAACTGCTCGCCGCCGACCAGCTTGTAGTAGCGCGGTTTCGGCTCCCACTTGTCGGTGACGCCGACGATCGTGAACGGGAAGCCCATCACGTTGATGCGCTGGCCGACCGGGTTGGCTTCGCCGAACAGTTTTTCGGCGATCGCGCGGCTCAGCACGATGACGTCGGCGCCGCGTTCGTCGTCCTGGGCGCTCCAGGCCTGGCCGCGGACGAAGGGCACCTCGAACATGGCGAAGAAGTCGCGCGTCGGCGCCACGCCCTGTGCCGAGAAGGCCGGCAGGTCCTTGCGCGGCGGTTCGATCGGCGCCGAAATGCCGTACAGGCCGGTGCGCCGTACGCCCTGGCCGCTTTTCAGCAGGTTCATCACGTCCGGGTAGGTGACCTGGTTCTCGCGCAGTTTTTCGGCCGGGTTGTAGTTGTCGACCGGCGCCACGTCGAAGATCGGCACGAACAGGCGCTCGCTCTTTTGCGGGATCGGGTCGCCCGACATCATGTGCAAAATCGTCAGCGTCGAGACGCTGGCGGCCACGCCGATGGCCAATGTGAGCACCATCAGCGCCGTCAGCGCGGGATTGCGGCGCAGGCTGCGCACGCCGAGCTTGAAGTAGTAGCTGAACATGGATGCTCCTCAGGCGACGGTGGCGCCGGCGTTGGCGGCCAGCGTCGGGCCCTTGCGCACCAGGTCCGAGACCTGGCCGTCGATGATGTGCACGTTGCGGTGGGTGCGCACGGCCAGTTCCGGATCGTGGGTGACCATCAGGATCGTGGTGCCGGCCGCGTTGATCTCTTCCAGCAGCTCCATCACGCCGCGCGCCATCTGCGTATCGAGGTTACCGGTCGGTTCGTCCGCCAGCAGCAGTTTCGGCGAGCCGGCCAGTGCGCGCGCGATTGCCACGCGCTGCTGCTGGCCGCCCGAGAGTTCGGCCGGGTAGTGCTTCATGCGCGAAGCCAGGCCGACTTTCGCCAGCGCGTCCTCGATGCGCTCCTTGCGCTCGGCCGCGTTGTAGCCGCGGTAGCGCAGCGGGACGTCGACGTTGTCGTACAGGCTCAGGTCCGGGATCAAATTAAAACCCTGGAAGATGAAGCCGATCTTCTCGTTGCGCAGGCGCGAGCGGGCGTCGTCGTTCATGCCCTTCACGTTGACGCCGTCGAGCACGTACTCTCCGCTGGTGAATTCTTCCAGCAGGCCGGCGATGTTCAGGAAGCTGGTTTTACCGGAGCCGGAGGGGCCGGTGACGGTCACGAATTCGCCCTGGTTCACCTGGATCTCGAAGCCGCGCAGCGCGTGGGTTTCGATCATGTGGGTGCGGTACACCTTGGAGAGGTTGGTCATGCGCAGCATGGGATGTCCTTTCAGGAGGGGTTTTTATTCAGTTCAGTTGATGGAGACGCGGCTGGCGTTCTCGAAGGTATCGGTGCCGGCGACAACGACCTTGTCGCCCGGTTTCAGGCCCTTGACGATTTCGACGGCGGAGATGCTGGTGGCGCCCAGCTGGATCGGCGTGCGCACGGCGATGCCGTCCTGGACCACGTAGGCGAAGCGTCCGCCTTCGCTTTCCACGAAGGGACCGCGCGGCAGCATGAGGACGTTCGGCTTTTCCTCGATCAGCAGGCGCGCCGTGACGCGCTGGCTCTGGCGCAGGCCCTTCGGCTGTTCGCCATCGAAGCGCACGCGCGCCAGCACCTGGTTCTTGACCACTTCCGGCGACAGGGCGACCAGCTTGCCGGTGGCGGTGCCGGACGGCAGGGTGATTTCGGCCGACATGCCGAGGCCCATGTCGGACACGTAGGTTTCGGGCACTTCGAGTTCGACTTCCAGGCGCGACAGGTCCACCAGCGTCATCAGCGGCGCGTTCGCCGCCACCACCATCCGGTTCTGCACGTTCAGGGTGCCGATGAAACCATCGACGGGCGCGCGCACGGTCAGCTCGTCGACGCGGCGCTGGGCGTTCGCCATCGACAGGCGGGCGCGTTCCATTTCGTTGGTCTTGGTGCGGATGGCGAGGGCCACGTCGTCGCCTTCCAGGTTGGCCGCCTGCGCCGCGTGCTTGGCGCGGATGCCGGCCGAGTTCAGCGCATCCTTCGCCTTTTGGTAGTCGATCTTGGCGATGACGCCGACCTGGGCCACGGATTCGTAGCGTTCCAGGGTGCGCTGGGCGGACAGGCGGTCGATCTCGGCCACGTCCGCTTCGCGCTGGGCCAGCAGTTTTTGTTTGCGCGACAGGATCTGCTGGCGCGCGACTTCCGCTTTCAGCTGCTCGTAGGTCGACTGTTCGCGTTTCAGGGCGTCGGTCAGGTCGGGCGACTCGAGCACGGCGAGGACGTCGCCCTTCTTGACGGTGTCGCCGGCGGCGACCTTCAGATTGACGGTGGCAGGCGCCGTGGAGAACAGGGTCGGGCTGACGGCGGCGACGACGCGGCCGTTGACGGAGGCGTCGCGCACCAGGGTGCCGCGGCCGACTTCGGCGATGCGCAGGCGGCTGGCGCTGACGGCGTGTTCGCTGTCGCGCCAGCCCTGCAGCAGGAAGAAGGCGGCGGCGACCAGGGCGATCGCGCCGCCGGCCAGCAGGGCGCGGCGCTTGTTCTTCTGGCCCGGCAGCGGAGCGACGACGGTGTCTTGATGGGATGTATCGCGGATCATGGTGGTTTCGATAACGACGTGAATGCTGGTCGTTATTGCACGATCCGTGCCAACAGCTAAGTGTTTGATTCGATTGGGTGGACACGCGGACGGACGGGTGTCCGGCGTGTCCGAACGGATGCGTCCGTACGTACGCGGACACGGGCGTGTCCGCCCGGTGGGCACTGGTTATACGGATCCGGAGGCGTAGGGTGGGCGCCCCGTGCCCACCGAATTCAACACACCACGAACCTCACTTCTGCGGCTTCTGCTTCTGCCCATACTTCCCGACGATCTCCCCCTTGCCGATCACATGCCCCTGCATCGCCTTGAGCAGGGTATCGCGATCCGACCCGAAGGGCACATCGAGCATCGTATCGAGCGCATACACCTGGAAGTGGTAATGATGCGCCGGCTCCCCCACCGGCGGTTTCGGCCCGTAATACCCCATCGAACCGTGCGTATTCCGACCTTGCAGCACGCCGTCCGGATCGGACAGGCGCGGCTGCTCCTGCACGCCTTCCGGCACGCTGGTAATGCTGCCCGGGATATTCCAGGCCAGCCAGTGCACGGTCGGCGTGAACGGTTTCGAGTCCGGGTCTTCCATGACGATGGCCCAGGACTTCGCATTCGGCACCGCCTTCCACGACAGCGCCGGCGAGACGCCGTCCGCGTACTCGCTGTACTTCTGGTCCAGCATGCCGTCGTGCTTGAAGCTGGACGAGCTCACCGACACCGAGCCGGAAGTCTGCGTCTCCGGCCGTTTATTTGCCAGCGGTACGCCGTTGCCCTTGTTCGCCTGCTCCTTCATCGGACCGGCCGGCGGCGTCGCGGCGGCGCCCGCGGGTGCGCTGCCGCTACCGGTATAGGCGATGCGGTAGATGACGCCATTACCGTCGTCCGCCATCAGCATGGCGCCGTCCTTGGTAAAAGCGAGACCGACAGGGCGGGCGATATGCGTCTTGCCGCCATCGGTCAGGAAGCCCATCACAAAAGGCTCGATGCCCTTCGGCTGGCCATTCTCGAAGCGCACGCGCACGATCTCGTAGCCGGAAGCCGGGTTGCGGTTCCAGGAACCGCGCATGGTGGCGAACGCATCGCCGCGGTACTCGGCCGGGAAGGCGCTCTGGTTCGCGAACACGAGCTGCATCGGCGCCGCGTGCGCCGTGTAGCCCAGCACCATCGGCGTGGAGCGCTCGCGCCACTGCTGCTTGGTGAGTTCGCCCACCGGCGTGCTTTGCGGGTAGATCTCGTTGGCGCCGTACACGTGCGGCCAGCCGTACATCTTGCCGTGCTCGATCTTGTTCAGTTCTTCCTGCTGCTGGTTATCGCCCAGAAAGTCGATGCCATGGTCCAGGCCCCAAAGTTCTCCGGTCTGCGGATGCCAGGCGAAGCCGATGGTGTTGCGCAGGCCGCTGGCGAAGATGTTGCGCTTCTTGCCGTCCTTCGAGGCGCGCAGGATGGTCGCGTTTTCCGGATTGCTTTCGTTACAGGTGTTGCAGGTGCTGCCGACGCTGATGTACAGCATGTCGTCGGGGCCGAAGGCGATCGTGCGGTTCGGGTGCTGGCCCGAGTCGGGCAGGTCGCCGATCAGCATTTTGAGTTCTCCCAGGCGGCCGTCCGGCTTGATGTCGGCGGCGAAGACTTCCTTCACCGTGATCAGGTACAGCTTGTTGTCGCGGATCGCCAGGCCGTGGGCGCCGGCGCGGTTCGCCACCGTGACGGCGGGACCGTCGGCGCGGCCGTCGCCGTTGGCGTCGCGTAGCAGCAGCACGTCGCCCTGGTCGCGCCGCGACACGTAGACGTCGCCGTTCGGCGCCACCGCGATGATGCGCGCGTTTTTGAGGCCGGTGGCGAAGGGCGTGACCGTGAAGCCGCCAGGGGCCTTGATGCCGCGCATGCGCTCCGGCGTCGCATCGAGCTTGTTCGGCTTGAAGATGTTGTTGTCGAGGGAGACCTGGGTACCATCGCCCTGCTGGGCATAGGCACCGCTTACCGCCATGGCCAGCAGGGAGGCTGCGAACGCGCGTTTCATTGGGTATCCTTTCCAGTCGATTCGGTCCTGTGAGTGTCGGTCGATCGTGCCAGAGCGGCGCCCGGCAGTATGTTGGAGAACGTACATTGAACAAGGGATAACGGTTCAAATCTGTGACAGGCGCCAGCACGCCAAACCGAAGCGCCCTCTGCAGAAATAAGCGAAACGCGAGACAATGCGGGATTCCATTTTCGACTGTTATTTCTCGACAATGTCTACCTCCACTACGCTTTCCGTTCCGCCGCGCGCGGACATCAACCTGAAGCCGCTCGGCGTCGCCCTGCTGCTGATCCTGCTCGGCACCTGGTACCTCGGGCAGAACGTCAGCGCCAAGCTGGCTTCCCTGTTCGTGGTCGGCTCGCTGCTCGGCATGGCCCTGTATCACGCCGCCTTCGGTTTTACCTCGGCCTGGCGCGTCTTCATCGCCGACGGCCGCGGCGCCGGCCTGCGCGCGCAGATGCTGATGCTGGCCGTCGGCGTGGCGCTGTTCTTCCCGGCGCTCGCCAGCGGCACCCTGTTCGGCAATCCGGTCACGGGCCTGGTCTCTCCGGCCGGCACCTCGGTGATCGTCGGCGCCTTCATCTTCGGCATCGGCATGCAGCTGGGCGGCGGCTGCGCTTCCGGCACGCTGTACACGGTGGGCGGCGGCAGCACGCGCATGCTGGTCACGCTGTTCTTCTTCATCGTCGGTTCCCTGATCGGCACCGCCTACATGCCGTTCTGGACCTCGCTGCCGCAGCTGGCGCCGATCTCGCTGGTGAAAACCCTGGGGACCGGGCCGGCGCTGCTGCTCAACTGGGCCGTGTTCGCGCTGATCGCCTTTATCACTGTCGTGGTCGAGAAGCGCCGTCACGGCCGCATTGTCGTCTCGCCGGTGAAATCGACCGGCCGCGCGACCTGGCTGCATGGTCCCTGGCCGCTGGTGGCGGGCGCGCTGGCGCTGGTGCTGCTGAATTTCGCGACGCTGGCGCTGTCGGGCCGGCCCTGGGGCGTGACCTCGGCCTTTGCCCTGTGGGGCGCCAAGGGCGCGGCGCTGATCGGCATCGATACCCCGAGCTGGGCCTACTGGTCGACCAAGGCGAACGCCGCCGCGCTGGCCGCGCCGGTAACGCAGGACGTGACCTCGATGATGGACATCGGCATCGTGCTCGGCGCGATGGCCGCCGCTGCCCTGGCCGGCCGCTACGCACCGGTGTGGAAGCTGCCGCTGCGTTCCCTGGTCGCGGCCATGGTCGGCGGCCTGATGCTGGGCTTCGGCGCACGCCTGGCCTATGGCTGCAACATCGGCGCCTACTTCAGCGGCATCGTCTCGGGCAGCCTGCACGGCTGGCTGTGGTTGATTGCCGCGTTTGCCGGCAACGTCTTCGGTACGCGCCTGCGTCCGCTGTTCGGACTCGAAGTCGAGCGTGTGAAGCTTGCCGCCTGCTGAATGCGTGCTTTCAGGCCGGAGAGAACCTCCGGCCTGCCAATTGTTTCTCCGATTTTACATTCAAGATCAAATTCGCAACAAAAATTAGTGTCGAGAAACTTTACATCTGGATTTTGTATTTACAATCGGAAAATTTATTTCTTTTAGGATCAGATGCTTATGAATTTGGCATAATTTTTGCTAACTCAGCATGGGTAACAGAAAAGTCCGAAACGCATACGGACACGTCCAAACCTACTGAAAGCAAACTATGTCAAACAATGTTCTGCGTCCCGCCCTGATCGCGGCTTTTGGCGTCATGTTGTCGCTGCCGATGTTTGCATCGGCAGCCGTCGTTAATTCGACGACCACCGCTACAGCCGATTTCACCGTTCCTCAAGCCTTTGCGTCAAACACCACTACCGGGACAAGCTCAGCCACTGCTAATACGACATCGAAATCCACATCGACGAATATTGCCAAATTCGACGCCAGTACCGGCGTTCTGACTGGCGTGAAGGTGAATGTAGCGTCTCAGTACAAACAGTCGACCACCTTAGCGGCGCCGGGCGTTGCTGGAAACAGCGGCAAGAAGGATGCGGCGGGCACGGGTACCGGTTCACTCCAGATAAGCTTGCCTGGCGCCTCGGCGCCGGCGACATGGACCACCACCGCCCAGCCCCTTACCTGCGACGGGAAGCGCGACGTGGGTTGCTCTGCCAGCACGGCGCCTGGAAAGACGACCGTCGACGGTACGCTGACGGCTGGCGCGCTGGACCAATATGTCGGCGCGGGCACCAGTTTCGCCGTGAACACCCAGGCAACCGTAGCGGCCCGGACGACCAATAACACCTTTGCCAGCGCTACCACCACCTCGACGCTCGACTGGACCGGCACGCTGAGCGCAACCTACGAGTACCTGCTGCACGCGGCGCAGTCCTTCGAAGACGGCAGCTCGGCACTGACCCTGAACCTGGACTTCGGCTCGGTCTACCTGGGCGATAGCGCGGCCGACCAGCTCTTCTCGATCTTTAACGGTAAAGGCGCGCGTGTCGGCCTGCAGCTGACCAATGTCAGCGAAACGGGCAGCGGCAACGGCATGTTCTCGACCAACCTGGACACCTACAACAACATCGCCGCCGGCGGCAGCCAGGGCTTCAAGGCTTCCTTCCTGGCCAGCCAGCTGGGCAGCTTCAGCACCACCTACCAGCTGACGCTGGCAGACCTGGCGCCGTCGACCTACGCGGCGAACACGCTGTATTCGGGCTATGGCCTGACGCTGAACCTGGCCGGTAATGTCATCGCACGCCCGGTCCAGAACGACGTTCCGGAACCGGCAACCCTAATGCTGCTGGGCCTGGGCGCCGCAGCCTTCGGCGTCAGCCGCAAGCGCAAGGCCTGAGAAACGGTGGCTCAGCCTGGCCGGGCCTTCGTAGCGCGGCCCGGCCGGTCTGGTGGCGCCTGGAAGTGCTCGACCAGGAAGTCGATGAAGGCGCGCGCGCGCAGCGTCTGGTTGCGCTGGCTCGGATAGTAGACGAACAGGTCGGCGTCGGGCAGGGAGAATTCGGGCAGCACGATCTTCAGCCGGCCGCTGTCGAGGTAGCGGGCCAGGTCCCATTCCGAGCGGATCAAAATGCCATGGCCGTCCAGGGCCCAGCCGAGCACGATGTCGCCGTCGTTACTGGACACCATGCCGTGCACCTTGACGACCTCGCTGGCGTCGCCCTGCGTGAAGCGCCAGATGCCGTAGGCCTCGTCGTTCTGGCGGTGGATGATGCAGCGGTGGCTGGCGAGATCCGCGAGCGTCTGCGGCGTGCCGTGGCGCGCCAGGTAGGCCGGCGAGGCACAGAGGAAGCGCCGGTTCGACATGATGCGCCGCGCATTCAATCTCTTGTCGGGCAAGGCGCCGAAGCGGATGGCGAGATCGAAGCCGCTTTCGACCAGGTCGACCGGACGGTCGGTCACCTCTACCTGCACCTCGATCTCCGGGTAGCGCTGGGCGAAGCTTGAGACCAGCGGCGCGATCGTGGTGCGTCCGAAGCCGAGCGTCGCGTTCACGCGCAGCAGCCCGCGCGGGGTGCCGCGTCCCTGCGCCACCTCGTCTTCCATTTCCGTGATCTCGGCCAGGATGCGCGTCGCGTGACGCAGATAGGTCTCGCCCTCGCTGGTGAGGCTGACGCTGCGCGTGGTGCGGTTCAGCAGGCGCACTCCCAGGCGGCTTTCCAGCGCCGCCAGCCGCTTGGTCGCAGCCGGCGGCGTCAGGTCCAGTGCGCGCGCCGCGGCGGCCAGGCTGCCGTGGCGGGCAACCAGTACGAAGAAGCGCATGTCCGAGGTCGGCTCAGTATTCACTTGGGCTCAATTCATAATTAAATTGAGGGAAATTATAGGCCTGTCGCCAGCGCTTAAGCTACGGTTTTCGCACAAGGGAGTCCGCCATGAGAATCGTAGAAATCCGGGAACAGACGCTGCCCATCAGCTCGCCGATCCGCAACGCCTACATCGACTTCAGCAAGATGACGCTGAGCCTGGTCGCCGTGATCACCGACGTGATCCGCGATGGCAAGCAGGTGGTCGGCTACGGCTTCAATTCCAACGGCCGCTACGGCCAGGGCAAGCTGATGCGCGAACGTTTCATCCCGCGCATCCTGGAGGCGGACCCAGGCTCGCTGGTGGACGATACCGGCACCAACCTCGACCCGCATAAAATCTGGAACTGCATGTTCACTAACGAGAAGCCGGGCGGCCACGGCGAGCGCTCGGTGGCGATCGGCACCATCGACATGGCGGTCTGGGATGCGGTGGCCAAGATCGAAGGCAAACCCCTGTTCCAGCTGCTGGCCGACCGCTACGGCAACGGTACGCCGGAGCGCAAGGTGTTCGTATATGCCGCCGGCGGTTACTACTATCCGGGCCAGGACCACGGCAAGCTGAAGGACGAGATGCGCAGCTACATCGACCGCGGCTACACGGTGGTCAAGAAGAAGATCGGCGGCGCCTCGCTCGACGAAGACCTGCGCCGCATCGACAGCATCCTGTCGGTGCTGCAGGACGGCCAGAAGCTGGCGGTGGACGCCAACGGCCGCTTCGATCTCGATACCGCGATTGCCTATGCCAAGGCGCTGTCGCAGTACGACCTGTTCTGGTACGAGGAAGCCGGCGACCCGCTCGACTACGAGCTGCAGGCCACGCTGCGCAACTACTATAAAAATCCGATGGCGACCGGCGAGAACCTGTTCTCGATGCAGGACGCGCGCAACCTGATCCGCTACGGCGGCATGCGCGCCGACCGCGACTGGCTCCAGTTCGACTGCGCGCTCTCGTACGGCCTGGTCGAATACCTGCGCACCCTCGACATGCTGCGCGAACATGGCTGGTCCCCGAGCCGCTGCATCCCGCACGGCGGCCACCAGATGTCGCTGAACATCGCGGCCGGCCTGGGCCTGGGCGGCAACGAGTCCTACCCCGACCTGTTCCAGCCTTTCGGCGGCTTCCCGGACGGCGTCAAGGTCGAGAATGGGTTCATTACCATGCCGGACCTGCCGGGCATCGGTTTCGAGGGCAAGGCCGACCTGTACGCGGAGATGCAGAAGCTGTCGGCCTAAGCAGATGAAGACAGAGAAAAAGCCCGGGACGGCGCGTGCCGCCCCGGGCTTTTTGTCAACGCCGCTGGCTACGCCGCCTGGACAGCCCGGCCGCGGCCAGTCCACCCAGCAGCAACAGCATCGACGCCGGTTCCGGCACCTCGTTCGCATCGCCGATGGTGAGCAGCACGTTGTCCACGCCGAACTGGAACAGGTTGACGTTGTCGACCTCGGCGAAGCGCAGGCGCAGGCTCTGGTTGAGGTTAGCGTTGAGCAGGGCCGTGATGTCGACCTCGATGTGGTTGTAGCCCGACACCAGCGGGTCGCCCGGCAGCGTGGCGAACAGGTTCAGCAGCACGTCCTGCGCCGCCAGGCTGAACGGATCGCTGCCGCCCAGCAGCAGGTCGACGCGCGCCTGCTGGTTCAGCGCCGGGGTCGCGAAGTCGAGCGAGAGCGGATCGGGCACCGAGAAGGCCTCGGCCCGGTTGCCGATGAACAGGTCGAAGCTCAGCCGCGCCGACCCGACCGCCGTGGTCTGCATGAAGTCCTGGTAGAGCAGGTGGCTGCCCGGTCCCTCGGCGTCGGTCATCGCGGCATTGCTGCCCGTCGGAGAAGGAACAGCCGTGCCGGTCACCGGACTGCTGCTGCCCGACTGCAGCATGAAGCCGCCGTCGCTGCCGACCTGGTTGACGACGGTCCAGTTGCTCATGCCGCCCTCGAAGTCGCCATTCAGGATCGGTTCGGCGTGCAGCGGCAGGGCGATCAGCGCAAACACGGCGGCCGCGCCCGCGGTCAGTTTCTTGAACGATGTGCTCATCATTTCCTCCTGAGGGTGGCCGTTGCGCGGCTGATGCGGTAGACGACGCCGTCGGTGATCGAGACGACGTACAGGTTGCCATCCGGTCCCTGCTCGATGGATGGGGTGACGCCGAAGCCGCGCCCGATCAAGAGCGACTCGCTTTCGGTCGGATCGAACTTGGTCAGGTTGTCGGCCACCTTGTCGGCCAGGCGCGCATCGGCGCTGGTGTCCACCGACAGCCGGTCGGACGTCAGGCGCAGCCGGTACAGGCTGCCGCCGGTGGGGCCGGTCGGGGCGAAGGGACGCGAGGAACCGATCCACAAGGTGCCGGCGTATTCGGCGCCCAGCGAATTGTCGCGGATGAAGGCGGTGCCCGAAGGCCCGACCTCGTAGCGCCAGCTGAACTGCGGGTCGACATAGGTCGCGCCGGGCAGCATGTACATGCGCGAGCGCGCGAGGCTGGCCGTGTAGGCGAGACGAGTGGGTGGGAAGCGCCTCTGCTGCAGCGCGCTGCCGAATTCCGTCGTCTCGATCTGCTTGAACTGGGCCATGCGGCTTTGCGGTCCCATCATCTGGATCCAGCCGCCGTTCATGCCGGGAATCACCCGGTTCAGTTCACTGAAGGCGTCGTCGGCGTTTTCGGTCAGCCACAGGAAGCCGCCGCGCGGGTCGAAGGCCATGCCGAAGCCGTTGCGGTGGCCGTAGCTGAACACCTTCTGGATGCCCGTGCCGACCTCGCCGCCGATGGCCGCGCCGGCGCCGAAGAAGGGATTGCTGGCCGGCGTTGTGCCGTCGTCGTTCAGGCGCATGACGACGCCGGACAGGTGGGCGCTGTCGGGCGCCGGCCCGCCGAAGGTGTCGTCGACCAGGGGCGCGGTGAGGAAGGGGCCGTTCGGCAGGTTCTGCATGCGGCTGCGGCGGCCCAGGTCGCCCGTGAAGACGTACAGCTTGCCGTCGGGGCCGAAGCGCATCGGACCGCCGTTATGGTTGCCGTTCTCGCCCGGGTTGGCGGTGCCCGGGTGGTTAGGGACCGGAACGTTGTCGGTCTGGCGGGCGCGCAATCGCAAAGTTGTGAAATTCGGATCCATGGTCAGCGTGCTGCCGTTCCAGATGAAGCGGTCGACCCGGTTGCCCAGCAGCGGCACTTCGCTGATAACGGCCGTATCGGCCCCGGTCGAACTCTCGGTCCAGCGCACGTAGACCAAGGGCGTCGCCGGGAAGTTCGGATGCAGCGCAACGCTCAGCAGGCCGCGCTCGGATGCGGAATTGACCGCGAGGTCGAGCACGGGCGTGGGCTGGATCACGCCGTCGATCGCCCGCTTGATCTGGCCGCTCGCTTTCTCCAGGATGAAGGCGTCGTTCTGCCCGATGAAGGCGATCCCGATCGGCTGCACCAGGCCCGCCCCCACACCGATGAAGGTCGTCACCTGCAGGTTCGGATCGAGCATCTGGACCGGAATCGAATCGGCCGCCGCAAAGGGCGCGGCCATCGTAAGCAGTGCCGATGTGGCCAGTGTCAGCACCCTTCGTCCTGCCATTCTTTCAGCGCATGTCGTTGACATCATGTTCCCCCAATCTGCCGGTCCCGTCCTGGGCCAGGCAGTACTGTTTTGAAGAGGTAGCCGCAACTAATGCGCTGAGTCCGCATCGATGGCGGCCGCTTTGTGTAGCGGGAAAACGCGACGCATAAAATATGCCAATTGCATGAGCCTGCTATGAGGCGTCAATACAGCGGCGCGCCAATGCTGGCGCAGGATAGGCGGTATGTAAAAAAGATCGACAAACGGTATTGATGAGGTCACACCTGAGCCGGCAAACCTGCCGGAAACAGCTTTATTTGCGCGGCAAGGGCGTGCCCTTGTCGATCACCTCGCGGCAGTCGCCGCGCATGCGGGCGTTGTCGTAATCGGTCCAGCCGTAGCTGTCGACATAGCGCTTGTGGGGCTTCAACAGGCTGCTGACGATGCTGCGATCGAGGCTTTCTCCGGGATAGCGGATATCTCCCAGGTCGACCAGGGTGTGGAACACGTTTTCGGTCGAGAGGCGCGCCGCCCGGTGCTTGCGCAACTGGACGACCTTGTCCGGAAAGCGGCTCTCGTACGCATCCGAATACCAGGCGAAGGCGGGTACGTGGAATTCGTACTGATTGTTATGGCCGTGGAAGACCTGGCGGCAGGCGCCGTCGTACAGGGTTTGGCCGTGGTCGGCCACGTACATCAGCGCCGCGGCCTTGTCGGACGTCTTGAGCGTACCGATCAGCCGGGACAGGAACCAGTCCGTGTACAGGATCGAATTGTCGTAGCTGTTGTTGAGCCGCGGCGCGATGGCGCGGTCGGTGACGACGGGCTTGTTCACGCCGCGCAGCGAGGGCTGCCACTGGTCGAAGCGGGCTGGATAGCGCTGCGCGTAGTTCCAGTGGCTGCCCAGCGTGTGCAACACGATCAGCTTTTTCGGCGCCGGGTCGAGCAGCGCGCGCCCGACGGGACCGAGCAGCACCTCGTCGTAGTTCGAATTGTCCCGGAAACCGCCCAGGTTCAGGAATTCGACTTCGTCCGCCTCCTTGGCGAACACGGAGACCGGGGTGTCGAACTTGCCGAACGAGATCTGGTTCGACAGCCACCAGGTTTTATAGCCCGCTTCCTTGAAGGCGGTAACGAAGGATTTTTCGGTGAACCCGTCTTTTAAACTCTGCATCGCGGGCTTGCGCGAAATGATGACGGGAACCGAGAGGCGCGTGGCCGACACCGACGTAATCAAATCCTGCAGCGGCACCAGGTTCGCTTCCTGCGCCAACAAGGGATTGGTCGGGCGTTCGTAGCCGTTCAGGCTCCAGCGGTCGTAGCGCGCCGATTCGCCCAGCACCATCACGACCACGTCCGGTGCGTGCGCCGGGTCGGCCTGGCGCGCGTGGAAGCGGAAGGCGGCGCTGCGCCGGTGCAGGTCGGCCAGATACACGCGCTCCTTGTAGAAATCGAGCCCGCGCGCCACCACGCCGAAGGGCCAGGACTGGGCGAAGGCTTTGATTTCGAACGGCGGCGCCGCCCAGGACGGCAGGCGCGGCAGGGCAGAGGCGCTGGCGCTGGCCGGACCCGTCTTTTGATCGTAGGCGAACAGCGCGACGGCCACCGCCAGCACGCCCAGCACCAGCGGGCGCGAGCGGTCGTTCCAGTCGAGGTCGCGCGTGGCGAGCGCGGCGCGGTAGGTGGCGGCCCACCAGACGATGACGCCTGCGACCACTCCGAGCAGCAGCCAGACGCGCGCGCCCAGGTATTCCTGCGCCTCGACCGGGCTGGTTTCGGCCATGATGCCCAGGTGGTGCGTCGAGATGCCCTGGCCATAGTAGAGATACAGGTACAGCTCGGCCGGCAGCGCGACGAAGGCCGGCAGCAGCAGCCAGTGAAAGTATGCCGGGCGTTTGAACAGGGCCCAGGCGCCGATCCAGGCAATGACGGCCATGCCGGCCAGCTGGGCGGGACGCGCCACCGGCAGGCCCAGCGTCAGCGGGAAGAAGGGCACCAGCGACAACACCAGGTAAGTGAGCACGAGGACCAGGTTGGCGGGGCGCAGCAGGATTCGCATCGGACGCAAGAGGAGGGCAGGGACCGGTATTATCCGGCCTTTATTGGCGGAAATGCTATCGGGCGCGTGTGCTGGGGTCTTGCTAATTGTGTCAGGACTACCACAGCCATCTGCGGCTTCGGCCCCGGTCCTGCCCGTTAAATCAGCAAATCGGTTGACCGCGGTTTGCGAGAAGTCTATACTCGCGAGTTCTCGATTTATTCTGCACATCGTATACGCATTCGCAGCCGCTCCTTCGGTGAGTGGCTTTCGGCGCCTGCGGTGTGGGACTCTCGAGACTAGGTTTCAGTCCCCGGGCCGTGATGTCCGGGTCATCAACTGTAGTACTTTGTTGGATTAGGAACGATGCCAACCATCAATCAACTGATTCGCAAGCCGCGCGTTGCCGCGGTTGTGAAGAGCAAGTCGCCGGCACTTGAAAACTGCCCGCAAAAGCGCGGCGTGTGCACCCGTGTGTACACCACCACGCCTAAGAAGCCTAACTCGGCACTGCGTAAAGTCGCCAAAGTGCGTCTGACCAACGGTTTCGAAGTCATTTCGTACATCGGCGGTGAAGGCCACAACCTGCAGGAACACTCGGTCGTGCTGCTGCGCGGCGGTCGTGTGAAAGACTTGCCAGGTGTGCGTTACCACATGGTCCGCGGCGCACTGGATACCCAGGGCGTGAAAGACCGTAAGCAAGCTCGCTCGAAGTACGGTGCGAAGCGTGCCAAGGCCGGCGCCAAGAAGTAATCCTGCGGTCTCGTCATATCGAGGTCACATTTAAAAGTTAAGTTGAGCCGGCCGGAAGGCCGAGTAAGTGAAAGACCATGAGGGTCTTTCGCGAGTGCTGAATCAGCACTCAACTGAAGATAGGAAGGAATTGAAATGCCACGTCGTCGTGAAGTACCCAAGCGCGAGATCCTGCCGGATCCAAAATTCGGCAACACCGATGTCGCCAAGTTCGTCAACGTTCTGATGCTGTCCGGCAAGAAGTCGGTCGCTGAAAACATCATCTACGGTGCGTTTGAACATATCCAGTCGAAATCGGGCAAGGACCCGCTGGAAGTGTTCGCGGCCGCGATCAACAACTGCAAGCCACTGGTCGAGGTGAAATCCCGCCGTGTCGGCGGCGCCAACTACCAGGTGCCAGTGGAAGTTCGTCCGGTCCGTCGTATGGCGCTGTCCATGCGTTGGTTGCGCGAAGCCGCAAACAAGCGCAGCGAAAAATCCATGCCACAACGCCTCGGCGGTGAACTGATGGAAGCGGCTGAAATGCGCGGTGGCGCAATGAAGCGTCGTGACGAAGTGCACCGTATGGCTGAAGCGAACAAGGCGTTCTCGCACTTCCGCTTCTAAGCACTTAGCAGTATCTGTTGTTCAGGCCGGGCGCGTTTTGTTTCTCAAAATGTTGCCCGGTTTTGTCCATTCAAAGATTTAGGAAAAATTATGGCACGCACTACCCCCATTGAGCGCTACCGCAACATCGGTATCTCCGCTCACATCGACGCCGGTAAGACGACGACGACCGAGCGCATCCTGTTCTACACGGGTGTGAACCACAAGATCGGTGAAGTGCACGACGGCGCCGCCACCATGGACTGGATGGAGCAGGAGCAGGAACGCGGCATTACCATTACCTCGGCAGCGACGACCTGCTTCTGGAAGGGTATGGCCAACAACTTCGAGCCGCACCGCTTCAACATCATCGATACCCCGGGCCACGTCGACTTCACCATCGAGGTGGAACGTTCGATGCGCGTCCTGGACGGCGCCTGCATGGTTTACTGCGCAGTCGGCGGCGTGCAGCCACAGTCGGAAACCGTGTGGCGTCAGGCTAACAAGTACAAAGTCCCGCGTCTGGCATTCGTCAACAAGATGGACCGTACCGGTGCGAACTTCTTCAAGGTGTACGAGCAGATGCGCGCCCGCCTGAAGGCCAACCCGATTCCTCTGCAGATCCCGATCGGCGCCGAAGACAACTTCAAGGGCGTGGTCGACCTCGTCAAGATGAAGGCCATCCTGTGGGATGACGCGTCGCAGGGCATGAAGTTCGACTACGTCGACGTGCCGGCCGAGCTGGTCGATCAAGCCAACGAATGGCGCGAGAAGCTGGTCGAAACCGCCGCGGAAGCGTCGGAAGACCTGATGAACAAGTACCTGGAAGAGGGCGAGCTGTCGGAAGCCGACATCAAGAAGGCCCTGCGCGACCGTACCATCGCCGGCGAAATCGTCCCGATGATGTGCGGCACCGCCTTCAAGAACAAGGGCGTTCAGGCAATGCTGGATGCGGTCATCGAATACCTGCCATCGCCAGTGGACATCCCACCGGTCGGCGGTACCGACGAAGACGACCAGCCGGTCACCCGTAAGGCCGACGACAGCGAGAAGTTCGCTGCGCTGGCATTCAAGATCATGACCGACCCGTTCGTCGGCCAGCTGATCTTCTTCCGCGTGTACTCGGGCGTCATCAATTCGGGCGACACCGTCTACAACCCGATCAAGGGCAAGAAGGAACGCGTCGGCCGTATTCTGCAGATGCACGCGAACCAGCGCGAAGAAATCAAGGAAGTCCGTGCAGGCGACATCGCCGCTGCGGTCGGCCTGAAAGAAGCGACCACGGGCGAAACCCTGTGCGATCCTTCGGCACCGATCATCCTGGAAAAGATGGTCTTCCCTGAGCCGGTCATTCAGCAGGCTGTCGAGCCGAAGACCAAGGCCGACCAGGAAAAGATGGGCCTGGCCCTGAACCGCCTGGCACAGGAAGATCCTTCGTTCCGCGTGCGTACCGACGAAGAATCGGGCCAGACCATCATCGGTGGTATGGGCGAGCTGCACCTGGAAATTATCGTTGACCGCATGAAGCGCGAATTCAACGTGGAAGCAACCGTCGGCAAGCCACAGGTTGCATACCGCGAAACGATCCGCAAGGCAGTCACCGACGTCGAAGGTAAGTTCGTCAAGCAGTCGGGTGGTCGTGGTCAGTACGGTCACGCAGTCCTGTCGATCGAGCCGCAAGAACCAGGCAAGGGCTTCGAGTTCGTCGACGCCATCAAGGGCGGTGTCATTCCTCGCGAATACATCCCTGCGGTCGAAAAAGGTGTGCGCGAGACCCTGACCTCGGGCGTGCTGGCTGGCTACCCGGTCGTTGACGTGAAAGTCACCGTGACCTTCGGTTCGTACCACGACGTCGACTCGAACGAGAACGCGTTCCGTATGGCCGGTTCGATGGCATTCAAGGACGGCTGCCGTAAAGCATCGCCGGTCATCCTCGAGCCGATGATGGCCGTGGAAGTGGAAACGCCGGAAGACTACGCCGGTTCCGTGATGGGCGACCTGTCGTCCCGCCGCGGCATGGTGCAGGGCATGGACGAAATCCCGGGCGGCGGCGGCAAGATCATCAAGGCCGAAGTTCCGCTGTCGGAAATGTTTGGTTACTCGACCTCGCTGCGTTCGGCGACCCAGGGCCGTGCAACCTACACGATGGAATTCAAGCACTACTCCGAAGCGCCTAAGCACGTGATCGACGCAATCGTCACCGCTAAGTCGAAGTAATAAAAATTAGCAGTACGTCCTGCCGGCGGCCTCCAGGCTGTCGGCAGGATAAAAACAAAACTAAATAAATCGTTCTTTTAAAGGAAGATCAAAATGGCAAAAGGTAAATTCGAACGGACCAAGCCGCACGTCAACGTCGGCACCATCGGTCACGTTGAC
>NZ_JBHSMR010000010.1:0-99151 GCF_042655665.1 Massilia suwonensis | reverse complement strand
TGTAGAGCTTTCTGTTCTTAAGTAGAAAATTCTACTTCTAACCGCGCTCTTTTTGTGGGGGGATTACCGAACCTGCCGTCACGATCGCCAGTCGATCCCTCGCGCAGCGTACCCCAAAATCGGTTTAGCGCTTGAGTTGGTGCCGACATGCTCCCTTTTCGGACTAGCTGGTACAGCTTATTTGCCGTGGGGGTGATGCCATGCCGGAAGAAAAGCAAGACGCAAACCTCGCGATAGAGGTCGAGTGTGTTTGGAAATTGCTTCCGCAACGAAGCAACGGCGCTGGCGATTTCCTCGTCCATTGCGGCTACTGATGCACTCATGGTCAGTCCTCAGATTATCCGGTAAGTAATATAACGTATTACGTAAAGAATTGAACGAATACTGCATTAAATATGACATTACGTCTATAATGTCAAAAATGGCGTGGACGTTGCGATCGCGTGTTCTCCGTTTGACAATGCTGCTTAAGTCGCCTTGGCGGAACTGTGCAACGCGCCGCGGCGGTTTGCATTTGAGACCTACCGAATCAGAATGAGGCGCAGGCATAGCAGCACCTCGCAAAAGTCAGGTAGGACGGCTAACGCTCACTGCGTTTCCTGCGCCTCTAGGTCAAGGCCGAACTGTAACGCAGCAATTCCGTATATCCGCCTCGCTTTCACAATCTGATAAACAAGGTCATGAGTGGTTTGGAACCCGAGTGAATCCTCGAAATTGCCCGCCGGGGTCTGGAAGCCGCGTCGCCAGTGGCCTGTCGGTCGACGACCCGCGCCATCCGCCACAGTGTCTCCCCCACAAACTCGCGCGTGACAACGCTATGCCTAAGCAAGTGGACTAGGTGCTGGCTGGTGAGGCGCCGTGTCCTCCGAGTTTTTCCGTTCCTGCTGGATCGCCAGCGCATCGGCATAATAGTAGTGCAGCGCGTGCAGAGCCGCTGCCATGGACGATGGAACCCAGACAGTATTCGCCCCCGATTTTGGTTGGGAGATCTTTGCCCGACCATTGCATGCACCAAGTCGGGCACGACCGACGTGCCTCGCCGATCGGCGCCCTCCTCCCGGCAAGCCGGCTGACAGGCCTACTAGCAAGTTGTTGCGCTTATACGCGGCAATTCACTACTCGACTTCATCTCGCCCTTGCGCATCATGGGGCCTGCTTCGATCCCGATGTGCTTGGGCCGTGGCACTGTTGCTCTGCCAATACGACTGCCACGTAGCGTCTCATGGCGGCTGCGGACGTCGGCTCCTCACCGAAAGCAGACATCACAACTGTTTGCGGCGTCTCTGCTCCAATAACGGCTGGCCCGGAGCACTGGTCCGACGGTAAACCGGATCGCCGGGCTTCCGGCATCGTCCCACGCGCACGGACGGGTGGCATGACATCGTGCCGGCTTCGGCACGCAAGCTTCGAGCTTCAACAGGGCGCACCTGCGTTATATGCCCAGCAATGCGGCCAGGGCATCCGACGCCAAAGGCTTGACCAGGTGTGCCGCAAATCCTGCGCCCGCGCTCCGCTGTTGATCGATCGCCTGCCCGAATCCGGTCAACGCGACATACCGAACGCTCGCGTTGTGTCCGGTGCCGCGCATCAGGTCGGCCAGCTCGTACCCGTCGGTCCCGGGCAATCCGATGTCGAGGATGGCAAGGTCCACGTGCCGCTGCATGAAGGCCTGTAAAGCATCCTCGGGCGTGTAGACGGCTGTGACGACGTGCCCATAAGCGCGCAGTATCTCGGCCAGGGTATCGGCCGCATCGATATTGTCGTCCACCACAAGGACGTGTTGTTGCTTGCGGAGGGACGGCGCGGGCGGCACGGCTGTTGCAGGCTCGGGCGCCATCGCTTCCGATGTCAAGGGCAGTCGCACGGTAAAGGTGCTGCCCTTGCCGATACCTGCGCTGCGCGCCGCCACGGAGCCGCCATGCAGCTCCGTCAGGTTCTTCACCAGCGCAAGGCCGATCCCGAGCCCGCCGACGGCACCATGCAGCGTGCGCTCACCCTGCGTGAAGGGCTCGAAGATCCGCGGCAGCAGGTCCGCCGACAAGCCCGTGCCGTTGTCGGATACCTCGATTTCCAGTTCGCCGTCCGCGACAGCGGTACGAACGACGATATCGGCTTCCGGCTGGCTGTAGCGGGAAGCATTGGTCAGCAGGTTGGAGACGATTTGCGCCAGGCGCGCCGGGTCGCCGTACCACTGTGCGGAGGCGATATCGACGTGCAGGCGCTGGTTTTTTTGAGCAATCAGGGGCGTTACCATGTCCACCGCCCGGGCCAGCACCTCGCGGACGTCCACCACTTCCTTCCGCAACTCGACTTTGCCACGCGTTATCCGTGAGACGTCGAGCAAATCGTCGACCAGGCGTGTCAAATGGGTGACTTGACGGGGGATGATGACCTGTTCGCGCTGTGTGGAACTGTCACGCATGCGCATCAATTCCAGCGCGGTGACGATCGGCGCAAGCGGGTTGCGCAGTTCATGCCCCAGCAGCGCCAGAAACTCATCCTTCGCCCTGGCCGCGGCCTGCAGCTCGACGTTCAGCTTCTCCACCTCGGCGCGCGAATCGACCTGGACAGTGATGTCGACGGCGATCACCATCAGCCCGTATACTTCGCCGGCGAGGGTGCGCAGCGGCGCCAGGTTATAGGTAAAGTAGCGGTCGTCGAGCGCGCCGCCATGACGGTGGATCTGTACCAGCGTCGGTTCCGAAACGTAGGGTTCTCCGGCGCGATACACCACCTTGAATTGCTCGTGCACGGGTGCTCCCTGCAGTTCAGGGAAGACCTCGACGAAAGGCCGGCCCACCATCGCACTTGCCGGCCGGCCGCTGACCATCGCGTAGATCGGGTTGACCAGGTGATAGACCAGCTCTTCGCCGATCATGACGGCTGCGCCGACCGGCGCATCGAGCAACAGCCGGTCACGCTCGGCTTCCACGGCCCTGCGTAGCGCTTCACTGTCGATGCGGTGGCGGGCAGTTGCCACCAGCAGCGTGAATTGTTCGAGAAAGAGCCGGTAATCTGCATTCGGCGCAACTTTCGGCGAGCGCCGGAAGACGATGCCAAGGTCGACATCGATGCCGACCTCGGGCGCCGTCACACACTCATGAAGTGGCGTCCGGGCTGTCCCCATCCCCACCGTGTGAAGCCCTGTGAGCTGCGCGCCGTGCAAATCGTCCCGGTTGGATCGAACTGCCGCATCGAGTGCGCCCCCCAGCGCATCGATGGTGTCAGCACTGGAAAGTTCATGCCGTAAAAAATCCAGTGTCCGCTGGCGGCGCCTTGTCAGGATACGCTCGGTCGTCTCGCTCGAGATCAGCAGTACGCCCTGGATCGCGCCACCATCATCGCGCACAGGGGTCAGCGAGTAGTTCCAGAACGTATCCTCGATCCTTCCGTCGCGCTCGATGCTCACCAGGAAATCCACGTAGCCTGTCGAGGGTTGGCCGGCCAATATGAGCTCGACCTGAGGACGCAGCAAGGCCCAGCCATGCTTCCAGCTCCGGGCGGCGGGCCGCCCGAGCGCGAGGACGCCGTCGCCGCTGTCGACCCGTGGCGCATACGCGTCGTTATAGATCTGAAGCGATTCGCGGCCCCACCAGACCACCATCGGCTCCGTCGAGTCCAGCATGAGCGCGACGATGACCTTCAGGCTGGCGGGCCATTGCGTCGTCGGGCCAAGCGGCGTCGCCGACCAGTCGTGGGTCTGCACCAGCTCGCGCATGCCGGGCCTGCCGCTGGGGCGATCGGCAGGAGCAGCGGCGCTGGACGACGTTGCTGGTGTTGGTGTTGGTGACATTATGGACATCGTGAGCGTGTTTACCTTCGATTCGGCGCGCGACTGGCCCCGGAGGACGGATTGTACCTATCCCAGCTGAAGCGCGCGTCGCGCACGCTATCCGGCAATCTCTCCCGGCCACCCTGCACACCCGCAAACCTGTGCTACCATTTTGATGGACATTTTTAGAATATTTGTCACATATTATTTTCGAGAAGGCGCACACGTGTCAGCGAACCACGAAGAGAATTTCACCTGGTCCGACCGCTTCCTGCTCGGTCATGGCGGCATGGATGCGACTCACCGCGAATTCGTGGACCTGGTCGGCGCCATGCTGTCGGCACCCAACAAGGAGCTAAGCCGTCTCCTGGATGCCTTCGCCGACCACGCCGGGCGCCACTTCGATGAAGAGCGCGAGTGGATGCTCTCGACCGGTTTCCCTGCTGCCGAATGTCATATCGACGAGCATAAGGCCGTACTGGCGTCAGTACATGAAGTGCAGACGCTGCTCGCCGGCGGCGGGCATGAGGCGACCTGCCGCGCACTCGCGCGCGAGCTGGCCCGTTGGTTTCCGGGCCATGCCGATTACATGGACGCGTCTCTTGCCCAATGGCTCGTCAAGAAGCGCATGGGCGGCATTCCCGTCGTGCTGCGCCGGGCGGGCGCGTCCGCTCCACCGCCCACGCCGCCCTAGTCTCCTTGTGGTGCAGATAGCGCACGCAAAATAAATCGGCGTCAGCGACATCCTTTTGTTGAACATAATTCTGATTTGTGTACAATTCAGAGGCAGTTAAAACAAAGGAGACGACGATGCACCAGAATGCCGAAACGAGACTGCGGGACGGGACCAGGATCTCGGACCTCATCAACCACGAGACCCGCGAAGTCAAGGTGCGGGCCCTGTCAGACCCCGAGCTGTACGAGCTCGAGATGGAACGGATTTTCGGAAAGACCTGGATCTTCCTGGGTCACGAGACCGAAATTCCGAACAAGGGCGACTTCATCACGCGCGACATGGGTTCGGACGCGGTCATCGTCGCCCGCGACCGCGATGGCGACATCCACGTTTCGCTCAACGTGTGCCCGCACCGGGCCATGAAAGTGCAGACCCACGACGCCGGCAACACCAACGTCCACATGTGCATCTACCACGGCTGGGCATTCAAGCCCAACGGCGACTTCATCGGCGCACCGGTCGAGAAGGAATGCATGCACGGCCACATGACCCCGAAAGACCAACTCGGCCTCAAGAAGGCGCGGGTTGCCCTGTACGGGGGCCTGATCTTCGCCACCTGGCGCATCGACGGCCCCAGCCTCGAAGAATTCTTCGGCGACGCCAAGTACTACTTCGACACCCTGTTCCTGCGCACCAAGGGCGGCCTGGAAGTGCTGGGCCCGCCGCAGCGCTTCCGCATCAACGCCAACTGGAAGACCGCGTGCGAGCAGTCGGCCGCCGACGGTTTCCATACGCTGACCCTGCATCGCTGGCTGGCCGAGGTCGGCCCCTACGCGAAAAAACCGGATGCCGAAGGCAAAGGCGCCGACCTGTCGCCGGAAATGTATGGCTGCGAAGTCTGGACCGACCAGGGCCACGCCCTGCGCTGCATCGACCTCGACCGCAAGATCGTGCGCCTGACCGGCAAGAACCCGGCCGAACTGACGGCGGTCGAGAAACTGACCGCCCTGCCGCCACCCGGGATCACTCCCGCGATGGTCCCGGAACTGCTGGAACGTTTCGACGACGGCCAGCTCCAGCTGATGTCCTGGCGTCCGCCCCAGGTCGGCGGCTTCTTCCCCAACGGCCTGTTCGAATTCATCTACCTGCCGCAGCCCGACGGCACCATCGTCGGCGCCTGCGCCCTGCACGCCTACATCCCGAAGGGCCCGAACCAGCTCGAGTTCATGAACTGGATCTTCGCCGAAAAGGACACGCCGCCGGAACTGAAGGCACGCATGCTGCGCCAGTCGGTCCAGATGCTGGGCACCTCGGGCATGGTCGAGATGGAAGACTCCGACACCTGGCCGCACCAGACCGAAGTGGCGAAAGGCGCCATGGCCAAGACCATCACGCTGAAGTACCAGGCCAAGTTCGACAAGGGCGCACCGGAAGGCTGGCCGGGTCCGGGGCATGTGGGCGACGGTTTTACCAAGGACGACACCCAGTGGGCATGGTGGAAGTACTGGCACGAGCTGATGACCGCAGAATGATAATCCAGCCGCCAGCATCCCGACAACACCACCAGGAGACGCACATGGAACACAACCCTCTCGAGCCGACGCCGCTGCCGCCTTCGATACGCGCCAACCGCGTTCCGGTCGGCAGCCAGGTCTACAACGACATCGTCGAGTTCATGTACGACGAAGCAGAGTACTTCGACACCCTGCGACTGCGGGACTGGATCGCGATGGTCGCCAAGGATATCGAATACACGGTTCCCTTGCGCCATACCCGCGCCACGCGCGACCAGGACAAATCGATCGTGCGCACGGTGCAGCACATGTTCGACGACTACCGCTCGATCATGCTGCGCGTGATGCGGGTGATGGACACCCGCAGTGCCTGGGGCGAAGACCCGCCCTCGCGCACCAAGCACATGGTGTCGAACATCCGCGTCTACCGCACCGAGAAGGAGAACGAGTTCAAGGTCCACAGCTACCTCCTGCTGACCCGTAACCGCTTCGACAACGACAAGTTCGACCTTGTCCCGTGCGAACGGCACGACGTGCTCCGCAAGACCGACGAAGGCTATCTGCTCGCACGCCGCGAGGTCATCATCGACCAGGCCGTGCTAGGCACGCCGAACCTCGGCATCTTCCTGTAAGCGGCCGCCTCCCGAGCCCGCCCGCCGCCGTCAGGCGCCTGGCGGGCTTTCCTTCGTCAGGCGCAGCGCGGCGAGCACGCCCACCCCGCCACACAGCCACAGGCCTGCCGCTCCCCATGCGAGCGAGACGAGCGAACCCCACATCAAGGGCGCCAGCACGGCCGCGAGGATGGCATTGAATCCGGTCTGGACGAACAACTGGACGGACGAGCCCATCCCGCGGCGCTCCGGCACGCAGTCCAGGCCCCGGATGGTGAGCGCCGGCATCGCCAGCGACATGCCGAGATTGAAGACGAACAGGTAGGCAACATGCCAGCCGGGCGCCGCCGGCGCGATCCAGGCCACGCAGAGGTTGTAGCCGGCCGCGGCGCCCATCAGCGCGAATCCGGCGACCAGGGTGCGCGCGACGGACCAGCGCACCGCGACGCGGCCGGCCAGCGCGGACCCCGCGACCAGTCCGGCCGTCGCCGGCCCGAACAGCCAGATGAAATCCGCTTCCCCGAGTCCGAGGTGCCGCATGACGAACACCGGCGCCGACAGTACATAGATGAAGAAGGCGCCGAACATCAGCGCGTACGCCAGCGTCCATGCTATGAAGCCCCGATTGCCGGAGAGCGTGAGGTAGCCGCGCCAGAGGTCGCCGACGTCGAACGGCCGGCGTGCGCCCGCCGGCAGCGTCTCGGGCAGGCGCAGCGCCACCGCCGCCAGCAGGCAGGCGGCGAGCAATGCCAGGAAAAGGAAGACGGAACGCCAGCCGAAGGCCACCTGCAGCGCCCCTCCCACCAGCGGCGCGATCGCGGGCGCGACGCCGAAGATCATCACCACTTGCGACATCATGCGCCGCGCCAGCGCGCCGTCGTACAGGTCGCGCACGATGGCGCGCCCGATGACGATGCCGGCACCGGCGGAAAATCCCTGCAGCGCGCGCATCACCCACACCTGCTCGACGCGGGTGGCCAACGCACAGCCCAACGAGGACAGGGCGTACACCACCAGCCCCGCCAGCACGACGCTGCGCCGCCCGAACGCATCGGACATCGCGCCATGCCAGAGCGACATGAAGGCAAACGCGAAGAAGTAGACCGAGATCGTCAGCTGCAGCGCCACCGCGTCCGTATCGAGGGCGGCGGCCATGTCATGGAACGAAGGCAGGTAGGCATTGATCGAAAACGGGCCGAGCATGGCCAGCCCGGCAAGGATCAGGGTAATGCCGAACCGGCCCGGCGCGCGCGCTGCAGCCGGCTGCGGCATCAGGCCTTCATGCCGAGCAGCTGCGAGATGTCGGCCGCCGGGTCGGCGTCGGCACCATAGCTGAAATCGCCTTCGCGCTGGCGCTGCGCCAGCCGTGCCATCAGCACCCGGTAGCGGTTGCCTGGCGCATCGAAGCGCGAACTCAGGTCGCGCCGCTGGTTTGCCTCGAAGTAGCGCGCGTTTTGCGGGCGCAGCACCGAGTTGTCCTGCGGCTGGATCACGTAGGAGATGCGCGGCATCAGCCAGCGGAACGGCGCAGGAGCGTGGACCGTGTAGTTGGTCTGGTCGACGCGCGAGCGGTGCCTGCCGACCGGGACGAAGGGTTGCACGTTCGGAATCGCGTAACCGGGCTCGAAGCTGGGATAGGAAATGCACAGGTTGTTGCGCAGGTGGACATGCAGCACCGCGCGCAAATCCTGGTATTGCGCGCGCACGCCGCCGATCCAGCGCATGACCGGCGCCACCGATTTTCGCGTGACGATGCGGGTGCGCGTCAGCGTCTCCGAGGTCGAGCTGAACTCGACCACGTCGCTCTCGGACTGGCCGTCGCCGATCGTGTTCGCGTGCAGGAAATCGGCATGGGTCAGGTCGATCAGGTTCTCGACCGACAAGGGGGATGCGGCATCGAAGCGCACCGAGCGCTGGGTGTAGCGCGGGATCCTGGTGCCATCGGCGGGCAGGAAGGGGATCCGCGGGATCAGTTCCTCGTGCGCGTGGTCCGGGTTGCCGTACCAGACCCACACGTAGCCGTAGCGCTCGTGGGCCGGATAGTGCCCCGATCCGCCGGTAAAGGCCGTCGGCCGGGAGCGCATCGCCCCAGCCGCGCCTGGGCGGAACTCGGCGGCGCGCACGCGCCCTCCCTCGCGCCACAGGTAGACGTCCTGCGCGTGCACGATCCGGCGCACCGGATGGGCCTTGACGTCGGCGCTGTAGGCCATCGGGAACCAGGTGTCGCGCAGGTCGAGGTTACCGGGGATCCAGTCGTGTTTCGGGTCGGGCGCGGCAAAGCGCGCTGCCTTGTCGTCGATGTTCATGGGACGTTCTCCTGTTGCGCACGGGCCCCATTGCATCCGGCCGCTGCGCTGATCGATACGATCGGTATGGTACGCGCTGCCGCGCCGCTGCGTTCGCGCGACGGCGCGGCCTCGACGAGGGCGACGGCACGCGCATCGATGGCCTGCGTGACGCTGAACGGCGCCCTGCCCGCAAGCCGGCGCAGGCGCCAGCCCAAGGGCCCGCCGGCAGCGCGCGCATGGGCGAAACCGCGCCAGGCGAGGCTGGTGGTGCCGCGCAGGTTGGCGCCGGCGGCGATGAACACCGTCACCAGCGGCTGCTCGTCGGCATCGAGCAGTTCGGCCGTGATGTTGCCGCCGGCCAGCGGCACGCGGGTGCGCAGCAGCAGCGGATGGTCGCGCACGAAGGCCGGGCCGATGCCCTTGCCCGCCCACACCGCCCCGCGGTCGAGCACGAGGTAGCCGTCGTCAAGGCGTGGATCGCCCATGAAAAAGTCGGTGACCGCGACCCCGGGGAAGCCGAGCAGGCACTGCGGCCCGTCGAGCATCAGGTCAAGGTAGTGCCCGAACCCGAGACCGACGACCGCCGTCCCGGTATATTCCCGGCCGCCCGCGCGGTAGGCAGCGCCCGGCAGCGTAGCACCCTCGCCCTCGCCCTCGCCCGCCAGCACGTGGATGAACCCGTTCAGTTCCGCGACCGGATAGGCCGCCACCGCCGCCGGAGGAATCTTTTCGTCGCGCCGCAGGTTGGGAATGTCGGTGCACCTGCCGCTGGCGCCATCGAAGGTCCAGCCGTGGTAGGGGCACTGCAGACCGTCATACCTGACCTGCCCCGGCGACAGCGGCACGCGCCGGTGCGGGCAACGGTCCTCCAGCGCGAAGGCTTCGCCCGCGCTGTTGCGGAACAGGGCCAGCTGCCGGCCGTTGCACACCGCCGCCAGGGTCTTGCCGGGGGCGAGTTGCTCCGACAAGGCCACGATCCACCATTGTCCGCTCGTCACGTAGCGGTCTCCTTCGAAGCCTGCTCGCCGCTGCGCACGCGTGCCGTGATCTTCGCGTGCGGCCCGCTCACCTGGGCCGCCCAGGCATCCGCGGCGTCCTCGAAGGCGAAATCGGCGTAGTCCACCTGGATAGCCTGTTCGCGCGCGATACGCAGCAGGCGCTCCCAGATGGCGCGGCGGTCGGCCGGGGGCCGCTGGCCGGTGCCGATGCAGGACAGGGTGCGAAACAGCAGGTCGGCGATATCGAGGTTCACCTGGCGGCCGGCACCGGTGCCGATCGTCATGATGCGCGCACCCCAGCGTGTCGCCTTGAGCGCATGGATCATCGGCTGGCCGCAGACCAGGTCGAGCACCACGTCGAAGCCCGCGCCGGCCGCCGCCTTGAGCGCGGCCGCATCGTCCGCACTGCCCAGCGCCACCACCTCGTCGGCAATGCCGCGCTCCTTCAGGCGCGCCAGGGCCTCGACAGAGCGCGCGGCGGCCACGACCCGGCCCGCCCCAAGGTGGCGCGCCAGCTGCAGCGCAATCTGCCCGAGCGTCCCGGTCGCGCCCAGCACCAGCACCTGTTCCCCGGGCTGAATGCGGGCCTGCTCGAGCGGCACCAGCGCCCCGGTGGCCGCAATGCCCATCGTGATCGCCGTGCGGTCGTCGACGTCGTCCGGCACGTCCCACACTTCCTCGGCCGGAACCAGGGTGCGCTCGGCCCAGGCGCCGTAGGGCAGCACGGAGCGTTCGCCGAAGTAGACGCGGCGTCCGTCCGGCGCGCGTCCGACCCCTTCGCCGCGGATCACGCACGGGTACTGCACCCCGAGCCGGTACGCGCCCAGCACGTCCCAGCCGCCCAGGCCCGCGGTATCGACCTCGATCAGGACGGCGCCGTCCTGCGCGATTGGCGCCGGGAATTCGCCGACGACGGGCGCGGCGCCGCGTTCATGGATGATGGCGGCCTTCATCACATCCCCTTTGCGCCGGTCTGCGCGAACAGTGCCTTCATCGCGACCAGCGACGGCGTATGGCTGCCGAAGCCGCCGTCGGCCACCAGCGTGGTGCCGGTCACAAAAGCCGACTCGTCCGATGCCAGGAAGGCGACCACGTCGGCAATCTGCCGCGGCGTTCCGAGTTCGGGCGTCAGGTGGTTCTCGCGCAGGATGTCGAGCAGCGGCGCCGGCATGCTCTTGTGCGCATTCTCGGCCGGCGCCAGGCCGATCTGCAGGGCGTTCGAGCGGATGCCCTGCTTGCCGTACTGGGCGGCCACCGAGCGGCTCAGCATGATCAGGGCCGCCTTCGATGCCGCGTACGCCGACAGCGACAGGTCGCCCTGCACGCCCAGGCCCGAGGTGACGAAGATGACCGAACCGCGGCCATGCTTGAGCATTTCCCGGATCGCGTATTTACTGCATAACATGGCGCCGCGCAGGTTGACCGCCATCGCACGGTCCCAGGCCTCGACATCCATGTTGATCACGTCGCGGTCGCGCTGTCGTTGTTCGACGCTCAGGACCGCCGCGTTGTTGTGCAGGATGTCGACGCGACCGAAGCGGCCGACAACAAGCTCCACCATATTGCGCACCTCGGCTTCGAGCGACACGTCGCAGCGTACCGCCAGCGCCTGCGCGCCCTGCCCTTCGATCTCCGCCGCCACGCGCTGCGCGGCCTCGCCGTCGATGTCCACGATCGCCACGTGCGCGCCGTGGGCAGCCAGCACCCGCGCCGCCTCGGCGCCCAGGCCGCCGCCGGCGCCGGTCAGGATGGCTACCCGGCCGGCCAGTTTTTTGTCACTCATGCTCTTGTCTCCTCGGGTACGGCGCTTAGCGGCCGGTAAAGTGGGGTGGCCGCTTTTCGCTGAATGCCAGCGCGGCTTCTCGTGCGTCTTCGCTCGGCTTGAGCATGGCGAACAGGTCGAGCTCCAGGTCCAGCCCCTGCTTCAGTTCGAGCTCGCCGGCGCTGCGTGCGGCGCGCTTGACCGACAGCGTGGCCGCCGGGGCACGCGCCGCGATGCGCAGCGCAAAGGCGCGCACCTCGTCCTGCAGCGTGCCCGATTCGCTCGCGATGCGCGTGACCAGCCCGATGTCGCGCGCGGCGCCCGCGCTCAGGCGCTCGCCGGTCAGCAGCAGGTCCATCGCCCGGCCCGGGCCGACCACGCGCGCCAGGCGCTGGGTGCCGCCGCCGCCGGGGATCAGGCCGAGCGCCGTCTCCGGCAGGCTGAACACCGCGTCGGGCGCCGCATAGCGGATGTCGCAGGCCAGCGCCAGTTCCAGGCCGCCGCCCATGCAGTAGCCATGCACCGCCGCGATCACCGGTTTTTGCACCGCGTCGATCGCCTCGATCCAGCGCGCCCCCTGCATGCGCCGCCGCACTTCGATCGCAGTCTCCGTCGCGCGCTTTTCCTTGATGTCGGCGCCGGCGCAAAAGCCGCGTTCCCCGGCGCCGCGGATCAGGATGACGCGGATGGCCGGGTCCGCGTCGAGTTCGCGCAGCGCCTGCGGCACCCCATGCCGGATGTCGTCGTTGATGGCATTGATCTGGCCGGGCCGGGTCAGTACCACCCAGCCGAGCCCTTCTTCGCGCTCAATGCTGACGGCGTCATTGACCACCGTCGTGTGCAGCGCCGCCGTGTCGTTCGGAGCTAGCCTGTCCATTCACGCCTCCTCGAACTCGACCAGCTGGCCGCGCAACTCGGCCGCGTCGATCCGGATCAGGGGACGGCCGCCCGCGCTTTCCGATTCCTCGACCCAGGTGAAGCGCGTGCCGCGCTCGCGCAGGTCCTCGGCTTTCGCGCGTAGGTCGTTCACCGCGATGCGGATGTAATACAGGCCCGGTCCCCAGTTGTTCAGGTAGTGCGCGGCCGGAGTGTCCCAGGCGGTCGGCTGGATCACGTGCAGCGCGGCGCTGTTGGCGACCGTGAACGGCATGACGGCGCGGCGCTGGCCCTCGCGGCCCAGCAGTTCGACGCCACCCTCCGGCTCCCAGTCCAGGTTTTTCGAGCAGCAGCGCAAGGTGTGGTCGAGGTCGCGCACCAGGAAGGCGCGCGCGCTCACGCGCACCATCTCGCCCGGCTTCGGGTCGCGCGGCCGGGCCGGCTCTGTGGCAAAGGTCTCGGCCGGCATTTGCAGCGGCTCGGTCGGCATCACCTCGATGCACAGGCCGCCGTCCACCTCGGGAGAGTAGCGCGGGCGTTCGGGCGTGGCGCCCAGCCAGAGCCGGTCGAAGGGCATCTCGGGAGTACGCTGGGCCATGCGGAAGGCCAGGCCGCGGCGCATCAGCTTGTCGACGAAGGCATCGAACTTCGGCCCCTGCAGCGCCAGCACCACCGAATGCGTCAGCATCGGGCGATGCCGTCCCTGGTAGTCCTTCAGGCTTTCCAGGAACTCGTGGAACATCGGGTCACCCGGATTATCGAAATCGAGATGCCACTGCGGCTCGAGGCGCGTCGGCGAGACTGCGAGCGACTTGTGCACGCGCAGGAAATGGGCGATGTACGGATGGTTGTCGAAGGCCTGGCGCCAGTTCGGGTGGCTGTGCACGCCGAGCTTGCGGACCAGCAGGTCGGTCATGCCGTCAGGATCGGGCAGCATCATGTCCGCGGAAAGCAGCAGGTCAAACATAAGTCTTCTCCAGGGTAGTGTTCACGCGTGCCTTGCCGCGTGCATTGTCGGGATTGAGCAGGAAGTACGAGAGCGCGGGCGTGAGCATCAGCGCGCCGAGCATGTTCCACAGGAACATGAAGGTCAGCAGGATGCCCATGTCCGCCTGGAATTTGATGGGCGACCAGGCCCAGGTGACCACGCCCGCCGCCATCGTCATGCCGACCAGCGCCACCACCTTGCCGGTGAAGTCGAGCGAACGGCGGTAGGCGGCGCGCAGGCTGTCGCCGCGGCGCTGGCAGGCGATCTGCACCGACAGCAGGTACAGCGCGTAGTCGACCCCGACGCCGACGCCGACCGCGATCACGGGCAGCGTGGCCACCTTCAGCCCGATGCCCAGCCAGACCATCAGGGCCTTGCAGAGAATGGTGGTGATCACCAGCGGAATCAGGGCGACGATGGTGGCGCGCAGGCTGCGGAAGGTGATCAGGCACAGCAGCGCGGTCGACCCGTACACCGCCAGGTACATCGTGATGATGCTCTTGCTGACCTCGATGTTGGTGGCCGCCTCGATGCCGGCGCTGCCGGCCGCCAGCAGGAATTGCACCGGTTCCTTGTCCCCTGCAGCCGTGTTGTTCGCCAGGGCGTACTGCTCGGAGGTCTTGAGGATGCGCGCGACCGTATCGGCCTTGTGGTCGGCCAGGTAGGCCACCAGCGGCGAGACCGAGCAGCTCTGGTTGGTGATGTCGGGCGTCGCGATGGCCGCGGCCGTCATGGCGCCGTTGGTGATCGACTGGTTGCGGCTGATGCTCATCCACTTGCCGCTGCCCTCCGTCATGGCCGCCGTCGTGAAGCGCACGGTCTCGGCCAGCGAGGTGGTGGTTTGCACCGCCGGATCTTCGCGCAGCAGCTGCGCCAGGCCATCCATCTTGTTCAGCGCCGAGTACAGCCGGCAGCCTTCGTCGGCCGTTTTCATGATGACCACGAACTGGTCGCTCGACAGGCCGTAATGCGAGGTGATGTAGGCGTTGTCGCGGTTGTAGCGCGAGTCGGGACGCAGCTCCGGCGCCCCGGCGTCGAGGTCGCCGATGCGCAGGTCCTGCATCACGAAGGCCGAGACGACGGTCACCGCCAGCGCCGCGCCGATCGCCGGGATCGCCCAGCGTCTTTCGGTCAGAGCGTCGAGCCGGCCCCAGATCCGGCCCAGCAGCGAGCGGCCCTGGGCCATTTCCTGGTCTTCTTCCAGCGCCCGTTGCGCCGCCTTGGCGCCGATGCCGATGTAGGACAGCGCCACCGGGATCAGGAACAGCTTGGTGAACACCAGTACCGACACGCCGATGCTGGTGGTGATGGCCAGGTCGCGGATCACCGGGATGTCGATGATGATCAGCACGGCGAAGCCGACGATATTGGCCAGCAGTGCGGTCACGCCCGCGACGAACAGGCGGCGGAAGGTGTAGCGCGCCGCCACGTACTTGTGGGTCCCGCGGCCGATGTCCTGGATGATGCCGTTCATTTTCTGGGCGCCGTGCGACAGGCCGATCGCAAAGATCAGGAAGGGCACCAGGATCGAGTACGGGTCGAGCTCGTAGCCGAGCAGCTGCATCAGGCCCAGCAGCCAGACCACGCCGAGCACCGCCGCCGTCACCAGCAGCGCGGTACTGCGCACGCAGCGCGTGTAGAGGTAGACGAAGACGGTGGCGATCGCGACAGAAACGGCGAAGAACAGCATCACCGACTTCAGGCCTTCGATCAGGTCGCCGACGATTTTTGCGAAGCCGACGATGTGGATGCCGATTTTGTCGCTCTCGTAGGCCCGAATTTTTTCTTCCAGCTTCTGCGAGAAGGCGCCGTAATCGAGGGGCTGGCCGGTCTTCGGGTCGGTGTCGAGCAGGGGCGCGACGATCATGCTCGACTTCATGTCGAGCGCCACGAGGCGTCCGACGATGCCGGCCTTGACGACGTTGTCGCGCAGTTTCGCCACCTCGGCGGCGCTGCCGTCGAACTGGGCCGGCATGACCGGGCCGCCGGTGATGCCGTCCTCCGTCACCTCGCGCCAGCGCACGATCGGCATCCAGATCGACTTCATCCAGGAGCGGTCCACGCCGTTGATCATGTACAGGTCGTCGTTCACCTTGCGCATGACCTCGAGGTAGGCCGGGTCATAGATGTCGCCGGTCTTGTTCTCGATGACCACGCGCACCGTGTTGCCCAGTCCCGGCAACTGGTCCTTGTACTCGAGGTAGTTCTGGATATACGGGCTGCCGAGCGGGATCATGCGCTCGAAGTTGGCATTGACCTTGATGCGCGTTGCCGAATAGCCGAGGAAGATGGTCGCCAGCAGGCAGGCCAGCAGGACCAGCACCCGGTTGTTGAAGATGACGCGTTCGAGCAGGTTGCCGGAACGGCGGTCGAAGTCTTGCACGTCCCGGATCACGGGCATGCGGGGTTGTTCGGTGTGCGCTGCCATGTCAGTTCTTTCCAATTGTCGGGGCAACCGCCCCGCAGCCCGGAATCCGGGCAATCCTGGCGCCGCCGGCGCCGGCCAGGGCGAGCTGCCCCGGTCCGGCAAGCGCCGCGCCGAACACTTCGCCGGCGCGCGCCAGCCCGGCATCAAGCACGCTGGCGCCCGCATCGCGGCTCAGCAGGACTTGGCCCGACTGGGTGACGAAGGCCAGTTCTCCGGGCGCGCAGGCGAGCGCCTGGACGACGGTCGCCTGGGTGCCCAGCGCCAGCTGCTTCCAGCTCGCGCCCTGGTCCGCGCTGAGGTAGGCGTTGCCGCGCAAGCCAAAGGCGATCAGGCCGGCTTCGCTCGCCTGCAAGCCGAAGAAGGTGCCGGCATACGGCGTCTCGAGGGTGACGAAGCGGCCGGCGGCCGCGTCGTAGCGGCGCACCAGGCCCTGCTCGCCGGCCAGGTAGAAGCTGCCGTCGGCGCCCTGCTCCAGCGCATACAGGTGCATGCGGCGGTCGTTTCCTGCCCGCTCGAGCCAGGGCTCCCAGCTCTTGCCGCCGTCCCGGGTGTGCAGCAGGAAGCCGAAGGCGCCGGCCAGAAAGCCCGTGCCGTCGGCGCCGATGCGGATATCGAGGAAGGGATAGGACAGCACGCCGGGCGTGGCCGATTGCTCGGCGGCGCCCGTCACCTCTTGCAGCACCGCGGCGGCGTCCGCGTTGCCGGAGGCCTGCAAGGCCCGGTAATGCTTCGTCAGGAGCGCCAGCAGGCTGCGCCCGTCCAGTACGCGCGTCCAGGTCAGGCCGCTGTCGGCGCTGCGCAGGACCACGCCGTCGTGGCCCAGGGCCCAGGCCTGATTCGGGGCGGTGAAACGCACCGTGGTCAGGTCGGCGCTGACCGGCGCGGCCACCTGCTTCCAGGTCGCGCCGGCGTCAGCCGAGACGAGGATGGTGCCGCGCATGCCGACCGCGACGGCACTGTTGCCCTGCACGGCAATGCCGGACATGGGGCGTTTCAGGGCGGCCGGCGAGACCGCCGAGGGCAGATCGAGGACGTCGGCGGTGTTGTTGGCTGCGGGGGCGCCGGCCAGCGCCGCCGCAGCGGCCAGCGCGCCGCACAGGGCCGCTGCACGTCGCACCGGCCATGATGAGGAAGGTGAAAAGCTGTTCAAGGCGAACTCCCGGATGCATGAAGACGATCGGCCGTCGCCGGGCCCGGCGCAGGCCGGGTCCAGGACAGGCCAGCCGGCGACGGCCGCTGCGGCCGCGCCAGGCGTACAGGCAGGTTCGCCCTTAACGCGCGGTTTCCTTGGCCACGATCGTTTCCGGGTTCAGGTCGCGGTTCGAGCGCGGCGTGGTCACCACCCCGTAGCCGCCGACCAGCCCGTCGTTCACCAGGGCGTACATGCCCTTGTTGAAGTCGAAGATCACGTTCTTGACGGTGTACGGCGCATTCACGTCGTACAGCTGGATCATCGAATTGAAGATCGATCGGTACAGCTGGCCGCTGCGGTCATAGGCGTCGTACAGCATCGCGCCGTAGGTGTCCTCGTCGATGTAATAGGTGCGCTTGGCGTAGGCGTGGCGGAAGCCCTGCTTGAGGGTGGCCTCGACCACCCACATGCGGTGCAGCTCCCAGCGCCAGCAGGCCGGGTTCGGGTATTTTTCCTTGAACTGCTCTTCGACGCCGCAGCCGAAGTACAGCTTGTAGGCGTTGTAGGGAACGTACATTTCCTTCTTGCCGACCAGCTTGAAGTCGAAGCGGTCCATCTGGCCCGAGAACACGAACAGCTCGTCGAACAGGGTCACGCCGCCCATGCTGGCGACGGGCGTATCGTAGGAAAACTCGGGAGCGAGCTTGATGCGGCGCTGGCCCGGCGCGTAGCTCCAGGCGCGGCGCGGCTTTTGGGTCGGGTCGAGGAAGTCGATCAGGCCGGTCACTTCCCCGGCCTTGCGGATCGGGGCGCTGTTGACCGAATAGGTGCGCCAGTACATCTGCTCGTCGCGTCCATCGAGGTTCGCGTGGTAGTACGGCGTTTCCTCGAAGGTCTGCTGCTGCGAGGTCATGACCGCCTTGCCGCTCGAATCGACCACCCATGAACGCGAGGAACGCGTCGTGGTGTCGGCCTTGTAGCGCAGCTGCTGGTTCCACATCATCTCGTGGCCGGACTTCGCGATCGGGAATGGAATGCCGCCGCGGCATGCCTGGTCGACGCCGAGTCCGCCCTTGGTGGTCTTGCAGGTAGTGGCGTTGCGCACGGTCTTGGCCAGCACGTCTTCCGGCACTGCCGCCGTCCGGTGGCTCGGGTACACATCCATGTAGAAGCCCGGGTTCTTCTTGAAGAGCTCTTTCTGGCCGTCGGACAGTTTGTCCGCATGCTGCTGCCAGTTCTTCGCGTCGATGCGCACCAACGGCGCCTCGTCCTTGAACGGGTCGGCCCAGACGCCGCTGCCCGCCTTGAAGCCTGGCGGCGCCTTGGTCAGCCCGCCGGTGTAGGCCGGAATGGTGCCTTCCTTGTTGCCGGCCTTGACGGCGCCGAGCTGGGTCAGCGTGGAGCCGAGCTGCTTGGCCTCGTCGGCGGTCACTTCGGCCTGGGCGCCGGTGGCGAGACCGGCCAGCAGTGCTGCAAGAATCGGATGCGTGATGCGATTGGTTTTCATGTCTTGTCTCCTGTTTGCGGCGCTTTAGAATGCCGTCTTGAAGGTAAAGGACAGCCAGCCGCGGTCGATGACGCCGACCGACGAATTGCTGTGTGCCGCGCCCCCGGTGATCCTGCCGTTCAGCTCCCGGACGGGCAGCTTGCGGTCGGCATACAGGAGCGAGAATTCATATTTCGATGCATACGTGGCGGTGGCGCCGATCGACCAGCGCAGCTCGCCCTCGGTCCCGCCGCCCGACGATGGCGCGTTGCCCGAGATGCCGTAGGTCGCACTGACGGGCAGTGCCAGGTCCCACGAAGGCAGGACGTTGAGGTATTGCGGGGTGAAGCGCAATGCCATCTGCCATGCGTCCTTGGTCGAGCAGCCGTCGTCCTTGGTGCCGGAGCCCGCCACGCCGGTACGCGAATCGACGCAGCTCGGCGCACCCACCGAGCGGTACAGCGCAGGGTTGGTGGTGACTTTGTCGAGGCGGTTGTAGGCCAGTTCCCCCACCAGGGTGCCGGTGGCCCACAAAGGCGTCGCAGGCAGCATGTAGATGCCGTTGACGACGGCGTGCCAGGTGTCGCCGCGCGCGCCGGTCGGGGTGAGGACCGAGGCAGGCGTGTTCAGCGCGCCGTTCTTGCGGTAGGACAGCTCGGTGCCCACCGCCACGGATTTGATCACCCGGCTGAAGCTCAGGCTGTACTGGTCGATCTTGTCCGGATAGAGGAAGCGCGCCTGGGTCGGCAACGGCCCCCTGAAATTGAGCAGCTGTACGCCCAGCTCAGGCGAGTAATCGTCGAAGCGGCGGTAGTAGGCGCCGAAATTCGATTCGATCGACTCGACGTTCAGGCGCGCGCCCACGCCCCAGTTGCCATGGTCGCCGGGCTTGCGCGCCTCGATCAGCTGCGCGGCCACGCCGGGAACCGGGAACACCAGGTTGTCCGACGACGGCGCGGTGTCCGCGCCCATCAGGTAGGTGCCTGCGTGCGGGATGCGGGTCGGCTTCCACTCGTAGTAATACTGGCCCACCAGGGTCAGCGCATCGGTGACCTGGGCGCTGAGATAGACCTGGCCGATCGGCAGGAATACTTCCTTGGTTTCGACGCCCGGGTTGATCGCGGCCTTGACCCCGTCTACAGGCGACTGCGCGTAGGAGATCGCATGGGCGCCCAGCAGCAGGCCCTCGCCCCAGACGTTGGTCTGGCGCCCGACCTTGATATTGACCGGCACCGGACCCAGGTCGACGTTCCCCCAGACGAAAGCATCGAGGATTTCGCCGGACGGGCCGTTAACGTAGCGCTTGACCTCGTTGTTGTAGGTGGCGTTGCGGTAGGCGGTCAGGAAGCCGGCGGGCGAGCGCACCGAATGGTCGTCATAGGCTTCGTCGTACCAGGCGGCAGCAGAGACGCGTGCGCCGATCTTGTTGCGCCAGCTGACGTCGAACTCGGTCAGCAGGTCGACACGGTTGGTCACCATGTCGTGCTTGTCGAACTTCGAATCGCCCTCGTCGTAGATGTAGTTGCGCAGCAGGCGCTGGTCCGGCTCTTCCATCCGGAAGCCACCCGTGTAGCGGACGGTGGCGTCGAGACGCATTTTGATGTCGGGGTTGGCGAGCACGATTTCGGTTGCCTGCGCGGGGAAGGCGCAGGCAAGCGCCGCTGCCGCTGCCGCTGCTGCCGGGATAGCGCGCAGCGCGAGGCCGGCGGGCGATGGGACACCGCTTCTTTGGTTCATGGAACTGTCTCCTGTTGTATCGGTTATGACCGCTTTTAGAAATCGTTCAGCACTGCTTGCAAGTCCTTCCAGTGAACCGTGCTGCTCGACTGTCTTCGGCCCAACGGATACAAGACTTTTACGACGTTTTGATTGTAGCCCTAATTCCCATGCAATTCTACAGTTTGCCGAAGATTCTGTATTGAGAATTGTCGGAGGGTAATCCAGTGGCTTTCGCGCCACGCATCAAGGGACGCCGGCAGCCAGATTGCGGGCCTGGACCATCTCGGTGAAGTCGCGCTTGAGCGTCGGGTAGTAGGCGATCTGCCCCTGCAGCCCGCCCGCGATGTCGATCGACGCGGCACTGATGAAGGAGGCGTAGTCGCTCGCCAGGAACAGCGCCATGCCGGCCACATCCTCGGGCTTGCCGAAGCGTCCGAGGGGCACGACCTTGAGCACCATCGCGTCGAATTCCTCGCGCGAGACACCTGGTCCCACTTCACGGTAGTGGCGGTCCCACTGGCCGGTATCGATCCAGCCCATGTTCAGCGAGTTGACGAGGATGTTGTCCTTCGCGAGCGACATGCCGAGCGATTTCGACAAGGCCAGGCAGGCGGCGCGGTTGATCACCGAAGGAATGCCGTCGGGTGTCGGAAATGCGCCGGCCAGCGCATTGATCTCGACGATACGGCCCCAGCGCTGGCGCCGCATGTGCGGTACCACCGCCTGCACGAAGCGAAAATGCCCCATTTGCAGGATGTTGGCGTGCTCGAGGATTTGTTCGGGCGTCAGGGTGTCGAGATTGCCCCCGCGTCCCTGGCCCGCGTTGTTGACCAGGACGTCGATGCCGCCCCAGCTCTCGGCCACTTCGGCGACGAAGGCCTGGACCCCGGCGGTGTCGGTGACGTCCACTTCGCGCGCGATGACCCAGTGCGTGCCGCCCGCCAGTTCGCGTGCTGCAGCCTGCAGCGCTTCGCCGCCGCGCGCGCAGATGGCGACGCGCGCGCCTTCCGCCGCGAAAGCACGGGCGATGGCCAGGCCGATGCCGCGCGAGGCGCCGGTGACGATCACCCGCTTGCCGCTCAGGTCGATATGCATTGCTGTCTCCTGTTATGTGTACTGCCTGTCGACGGCGGCCGGTTCTGGGCCGGTCCTGCCGCCCTGTCCTGCTACATGCGTTCGATGATGGTCGCCGTGCCCATGCCGCCGGCGCAGCAGATCGCCTGCAGGCCGTAGCGCGCGTTGCGCCGCTCCAGTTCGTGCAGCAGCGAGGTCATGATGCGTGCGCCGCTCGCGCCCAGCGGATGGCCGAGCGCGATCGCTCCGCCATTCACGTTCAGACGCTCCTGCCCGACTCCCAGCTCCTGCGCCCACATCAAGGGCACCGAAGCAAAGGCTTCGTTCACCTCGAACAAGTCGATGTCGCCCGCCTCCAGGCCGCTCATCGCCAGCACCTTGCGCGTGGCGGCCACCGGGCCGGTCAGCATCAGGGTCGGGTCGGAGCCGACCGTCGTGAAGGCGCGGATGCGTGCGCGCGGTCTGACGCCAAGGCGGTTGACCGCCGCGCCCGACATCAGCAGCAGTACGGCGGCGCCATCGGAAATCTGCGACGAATTACCGGCACTGAGCTTGCCGTTTTCGCGAAAGCTCGTCTTCAGCGTCCCCAGCTTTTCCGCATTCGTGCCCGGACGAATGGTTTCATCGTGGGCGAGCAGTTCGGGCACCGGCTCGGCATGGCCGCGCTCCATCAGGGCGGCCACCGGCACCGGCGCGATTTCGCGCTCGAAGTAGCCTGCTTGCGTGGCTGCCGCTGCGCGGCGGTGGCTCTCGACCGCGTAGGCATCCAGCTGAGCACGGCTGAGCTCCCACTTGTCGGCCACGCGCTCGGCCGCCTCGCCCTGGCTGGTCAGCTCCCACTTGTCCGACGCCATCCAGCCGAAGGCTTCGCCATAGATCTCGCGGTTGCCCCCCATCCGCACGCGGCTCATGTTTTCGGCGCCGCCGGCGACGACCACCTGGGCGGCGCCGGCGGCGATCATCCCTGCCGCCAGGTGCACCGCCACTTCGCCCGAGCCGCACTTGCGGTCGATCGCCAGGCCGGGAATCGACGCCGGCCAACCGGCGCCGAGCAAGGCGGTGCGCGCGATGTTGGCCGACTGCTCGCCGACCTGGGTCACGCAGCCGAAAATCACCTCGTCCACGTCGGCGGCCTCGATACCGGCGCGGCGCACGATGTCACCCAGCAGGTGCGCGCCCAGGTGGTCGGCACGGACGCCGGCCAGGCTGCCCTTGTATTTTCCGACGGGCGTGCGGACAGCTTCGACGATGTAGATGTCTTTCATAGATTGCTCGCCTTCAGGCCCGAGCCAGGCACGCGCTGGCCCGCCGCGTCGTACTGGTAGACGCCGTGGCCGGTCTTGCGCCCATGGCGTCCCGCCGCCACCATCTTGATGATCAGCGGGCATGGGCGGAATTTTTCGCCGAGCGTCGAATGCAGATAGCGCAGCACCGACAGGCGCGTGTCCCAGCCGGTCAGGTCGCCCAGTTCGAGCGGTCCCATCGGATGGTTGAAGCCCATACGCAGCGCGGTGTCGATGTCTTCGGCGCTGGCGGTGCCTTCCTGCAGCATCCACATCGCCTCGTTGCCGAGCATGGCGGACATGCGACTGGTCGTCAGGCCCGGCGATTCGTTGACCAGGATCGCGGTCTTGCCGATCGCGTCGACCCAGGCCCGGCTGCGCGCGACCGTCGCCTCGTCGGTGGCGATGCCGAGCACCAGCTCGACCAGCTTCATCTTGTGCACCGGATTGAAGAAGTGCATGCCGATCACGCGTTCCGGATGCGGCACCGAGGCCGCGATTTCGGTCACCGACAGCGCCGAGGTATTCGTCGCCAGCAGCGCGCCCTCGGACAGCAGCGGCGCCGCCTCGGCCAGGATCGCCTTTTTCAGCGCCAGGTTTTCCGACACCGTCTCGACCAGCAGATGCGCGCCGGCTGCGCCCTCGGCCAGCGCCGTATGCACGGTGAGGCGCGCCTTGGCCGCCTCGGCCGCCTCCGGCGCGAGCTTGCCCAGCCGGACTCCGCCGTCGAGGATAGAATGGATGGCATGCAGGGCCTTGTCCAGCGCTTGGCCGTTGCTGTCCACCAGGCGCGTCACGTAACCGCTGCCGGCAAAGGCGTGCGCGATGCCGGTGCCCATCAGGCCGGCGCCGACGACGACCACCACTTGGTTCTTGTCGCTCATTGTTCTTGTCTCCTCAAGCGCCGGGCTTCGGCCCGACTACGTTGCTGATGGTGCCGATCCCTTCCACGCTCGCTTCGACCACGTCGCCCGGCCTCAGGTACAGGCCGGTGCCCTGGCCGACGCCCGCCGGCGAACCGGTGAACATGATGTCGCCGGCGGCAAAGCTCGAACGCTGCTCGACGAAGCGCAGCAACTGCGCTACGTCCCAGGTCATTTCGGCCGTCGTGCTGTCCTGGCGGGTCTGGCCGTTGACTTTGAGCGTCAGGCGCAGCTGCGGGCTCCCGGCCGGGAACTCGTCGCGGGTGACGATCCAGGGGCCGACGCCGGTGCTGCGGTCCTGGCTCTTGGCCGCGAACAGGTCCATGCCGATGCCGGCCGGGCCGCTGCGCTGCAGGTCGCGTGCGGACACGTCGTTGCCGACCGTGTAGCCGAGCACCGCCGCCAGGGGGTTCTCCAGCGCGTCTTCCAGATTCGCCGGCGCATCGCCCAGCACCACGACCAGTTCGACTTCGTGGTCGAGTTCACTGGTGAGCGGTGGATAGCGGATCGGGTCGTTCGCGCCGATCAGCGCGCCATAGGCCTTCAGGAAAGCGATCGGCTGCGCGGGCGACTTCAGGCCGAAGTCGCCCGCCAGGTGCTTGGCGTAATTGGCCCCGGCTACCACCACCCGGTTGACCGGCTCGACCGGGGCCAGCAAGCGCACATCGGCCAGCTGGCGTATCGTGCCCGACAAGGGCAAGGCAGCCTGCCCTTCCCCGGCGCGGCCGGCGGTGATCGCACGCGTCAGCGCCGGTCCCCAGCTTGCGAAGGCGCCGGCGATCTCGCGCAGCGTCCCGGCCTCGCTGTCGACCAGCGCCCAGAAGGGGCTACCTCCGGCGGTGCAGCGCGCGATCTTCATGCTGCGATCGCCGCCGGTTTTGCCACCTCGACCAGGGTCGCCGGGTCGATGCGCAGCAGCTCGCAGGCGTTTTTCCAGCGGATCTTCTGCAGATCTTCGTCGGACAGGCGCAGGCCATCGGTCAGGTCATGGCGCACCGCGTCGCTGCCGCCGAAGTTCGAGCCGTAGACGACCCGATCGGCGCCGATGACTTCGATCATGGCCTGGCGCATCGGCAGCTCGTGCAGCTCGACGTCGAAGGTGAAGTTCTTCATGTAGTCCAGCACCGGCTTCTTGTTGTGCGAGACGTCCAGGTTCGGATTGGTCTGCGCCAGGCGCCCCAGCTGATAGGGAACAAAGCCGCCGCCGTGGGTGATGTAGATCTTCAGGTTCGGGAAACGGTCGAGCACACCGCCGTTGATGATGTTCCAGAAGCATTTGGTCTCGTCGTAATTCATGCCGACGATGGCGGTGGTCTCGTAGCGGTCGGTGTTGGCTTGCTCGCCCCAGGTCACCGACTGGTTATAGCCGTGCACAAACATCGGCAGGTCGACGTCGCAGAGGGCCTCCCACACCGGGTCCATCTCGGGCGAGTCGAACTCGAGGCCGCCGAAATTGGCGCCGCCCGCCACCAGGCCCTTGGCGCCGAGGGTGGTGCAGGCGCGGCGGATTTCCTTGGCCGCCTCGAGCGGCACGTTCAGCGGCGCATGGGCCCAGGCCATCAGGCGGTTCGGCGCGGCGGAGCAGTATTCCGCCATCACGTCGTTGACCTTCTGCGCGAAGGGCACGCCAAATTCCGGCTCCGCCCAGTACATGTAGCAATGCGAGGGCACCGAGACCACTTGCGCGCTCTGCCCGGCGGCATCCATGCCGGCCAGGCGGGTCTTCGGATCGGCCCAGCGCTCGAGGTACTGGTTGATGTCGAGGTCCTTGCCTTCGGCCTTGGCCTTCCTCAGTGCCGCCTTGCGTTCCGGCGAACCGAGCGAGAGGATCCAGTGGCCGACACGCAGCTTGATGTCGCCGTCCGGGCGCTTTTCGAAGAATGGGCCCCAGTGCGGGTGTTGGTCGTAGTAGTCCGGGTGCGGCGCGTGGGCGTGAAGATCGATGAGCATGGGGTGTCTCCCTGTGACGATTGGTTATCCCGACGCTGGGGCGCCATCGGCCGGACACATCGGACGGCCGTCACCAGCCTGCCCACAAGCTTCATGTCTCCATCCGGCGCACGCGGTCGGTGCTGTTGCAGCAGGACCCATCATGCCAAAGATAGACAGATTTGGCAATTCTGTTTAACTTTTATTTTTGCGGGCGATTCTGCAACAGCGCGCGCGCCTCGCAATCGACGATCGAATACAGGAAACTCACGATGCGCTGCACGCCGTCCTGCGGGCTCTTGTGCGGCACCACCAGCTCGCTCAGCACGCAGCGGATCATCAGCTCGCAGACAAGTTCGCGGTCGATGCGGATGCCCAGGCGTGCGTCCCAGGCATCGAACACGCTGCGCATGAGCTCCTCGATGCGTACCAGGGATTCGTTGAACAGGCGCCCGAACAGGCGCAGCGTGTACTCGGGCGCGGCGCCCAGCAGCAGCCGGGCCTGGCCGTGGGCGGCGTAGTTGTCGAGGTAACGCACCAGCGCATGAAAGCGCGCGGCCGGCTCCGCATGGGGCGTGACGGCGTCCGCCATCGCCTGCTGGAAGGAGGCGCGCTTGTGACGGGCAAAGGCGTCGAGCAGCTCGTCCTGGGAACTGAAATACCGGTAGAAGGTCCCGCGCGACACCCCGGCCAGCTGGCACACGTCGAGTATCGAAATACGTTCCGACCCTTCGCGCAGGACGATCTGCTCGGTCGCCGCCAGGATGGCGGCGACCGTGGCCTCGGCACGTCCAATGGTCTTTACGGGCGTGTCGCCAAGTGCGCCGGTGGGCGCCAAGGCTTGCATGGGGTTGGCGGCGCTCTCGAGTTCCACCTTGTCAGGCCTCCCTCACCGGCACGTGCGCGGGCCGGGAGTTGTAGCCCGGAAGGTGCAGGCCGCCGTCGACATGGAAGGACTCACCGGTGACGTAGCGCGACATGTCGCTCGCCAGGAAGACGACCACCGGGCCGATGTCCTCTTCCGGATCGCCGCAGCGGCCCAGTGGGCGCATCGCCGCCGCGCGCTCGGCGAAGCCCGGATTCTCGGCCGCCAGCTTGTGGAAAGTCGCCCCCATTGCGGTTGGCGCGATCGCGTTGACGGTGATATTGAAGCGCCCCCACTCGGCCGCCGCGCTGCGGGTCAGGCCGACGATGCCGGCCTTGGCGGTATTGTAGTCCGCATGCAGCCAGGCGCCGATCTCGACGTCGATCGAGTAGAAGTTGACGACCTTGCCGCCGCCGCGCTCGCGCATGTGCGGCAGCGCCGCACGCATTGCCCACCAGCTGGCCTTGATGGTGGAGGTCAGCGTCTGCTCCAGCATCTCGTCGGTCTTGTCCTCCAACAGCACGTTGGGGGTCGGCACGAAGGCATTGTTGACCAGGATGTCGAGGCCGCCGAAATGCGCGACCGCCGCCGCCACGGCCGCCTGCACCGATTCCTTGCGCAGCACGTCCGTATGCACGAACAGGGCCCGCCCGCCCAGCTCCTCGAGCTCGCGCGCGACCTGCGCCCCGCTCTCGCGGTCGATTTCGGCGATCACCACCGCCGCCCCTTCGCGCGCGAACCGGCGTGCCACGCCGCGTCCGATACCGCCGCCGGCGCCGGTGACCAGCGCTACCTTATCCTGCAGAAGTCCCATGCCCGCCTCCTCACTGTTGAACATTTTTTCTGTTATTGTACACATTCGTGCAAATAACCCCTATCGGGAAATTCAATATGCAATGCTTTCGCAGGCGGATCGAATTGATCGGGCAACACGGCGCAGCAGACGGCCTGAGGCAAGGACAGGTTCGAGCCGCACTCGAGGACGATTTTCATCACTTCCGGGTCGCGGTCGACTACCGTGACGGCGTGGTGACGGCCGTGCGCGGCGAAACGCCGCGCCATCCCTTCACCGCCTGCCCCGGCGCGGCGCCTGAACTGCAGAAGCTGGCCGGCATGCGCCTCGAGGGGGTCGCCAATTCGGTGACCCTGCACACCGACGCCACCCAGCAGTGCACCCACATGTTCGACCTTGCCGGCCTGGCGATTGCCGCGGCCAGCCGCGGCGACACGGCGCGCCGCTTCGATATCGAAATCCCGCGCCATGTAGATGGGCGTACCCATGCGCGCCTGATGCGCGACGGCGTTCTCGTGCTGGACTGGGAAGTCGAGGGCAGCGCCATCCTCGGCCCGGCGCCCTACGCCGGCGTCGACATGCGCCAGGGGATGGCGCGCTGGGCGCTCACGACCCTGCCGGTGGAAGAAGCGGAGGCGGCGCTGGTGCTGCGCCGCTGCGCCCTGATCTCGCTGGGGCGCCTGAAGGACATCGACAAGGAGCCGCATGCGCACCTGACCGGCCGCTGCTACGCGCAGCAGCCACAGCGCGCCCCCCAGGCGATCCGCATCGTCGGCTCGACCTGGGATTTCACGGCGCGCCCGGAAGCGCTGGCCTTCGACGACCGCGACTGGCTCGCCGACTTCGACCGCGCCCCTGCTCCTGGAGGCTGATCCAGAACCTCCACCCTCGCGCCTCGCTCAGGATGACTTGCAGTCCCAATTCTCCGCCTTGTTGACATCCAGGCCGCCTGGGTTTGCTACCCCACCCCGGAATACCGCGCGTTGCGGAGACGGGCAGAGCAGGAAGCTGCGTGTCGGCAGGGCGGCACCGGCTGCGCGGTTGCCAATCAGCCGAGTTGGCGCCTTTCCGTTTTCCACCCAGTCGACCAGCGCCGGCAGCGCTTGGGACGCCACGTCCTGCGCACCGATGCCGCCACCGCAGTGCTGCGTACCGGGCACTTCGAACAGCTGGGCCATCTGGGACAGCTTTGCCTGCCCACCCTGCACCGCGGCCAGGTCACCGTAAAAGCGCTGGGTGTCGGTCAAGGAGATGCCATTGTCGGCCGTGCCATGCCAGAACAGCATTTTGCCGCCGCGCTGGAAGAAGGGGTTCAGATTGGCCACCCTGATATTTCCCGATGCGGGATAGACGTTCTTGTACATCGCATTCCAGCCATTGACGTCCACGCTGTCGGCAAAGCTGAATTGCGTGGCGAAGTCGTAGGTCGGGCCGAACATGCCCCGCGACGTCGAATCGAAGACAAGGTAGCTGGCAGGCGGCAGGCGAGCGTCCGCCGGATTCATCGACCACGGCGGCGGCGTGGCACCGAACATGAAGGCAGTCCACCCGTTCGGGTTCCCCAGCGTGAAGCCGGGATAGGTCTGTCCAAAGTCGTTCATCCCGTCCACCACGATGCGCAGCAAGCCCTGCTGGGCCGGGGTGAACAAGGCCCACATCGACGCATCGATGGATACCTTTCCTGCGTCGGAGATCAGGCCGTCGACGGCGCCGTCGACCCCATCGAACTTCTGCAACAGTGCGGCGTCAAGTGCTTGCAGTTGCGTCGGCGATATCCAGGCATCGGGATGGTCGATCAGGTACTTGCTCACCTTGCCAAACATCACCTGGTTGTTCACGCTGAGGCCGGGCGCTCCCACCACGAAACCGTCGAAATCGTCCGGGTACGCGGAGGCTGCCACGAGACCCATGCGCCCGCCGCCCGAGCAACCATCGAAATAGCGGTACATCTTGCGGTTGGCGTTGGCGGCATCCTTCAGGCCATAGTAGGCGCTCACCAAGGATTGCGTGGTGGCGGAGCTGACATGCACGCCGCGCTGGTCATAATCCGTGGCCTTGGTCCGGTCAGCGGCGAACATCCAGTTCAGCCCGGGCGTTGGACTACCCGCATCGCTCCCGGCAAACGCGTAGCCCCCGGCCAGCAGTTTCTCATCGGGCGCAGGAATGAATCCGGCGGAACCGCCTTCGCCCGCAAAGAAGTAGCGCGCCTTGAACGACTGCGGCATCGCCACGATGAACCTGACCTGATTGCTGGTGGCCGCCGGGCCTTGCGTGGTGATGTGGCCGTCGACACGACAGTAAGAGGTGCCGTTCGATGCGGTGACCAAGGAAGCCGCAGTCAGGGTCGCGCCGACCGCGCCCGCCTGCAGGCTGCCGGTGCTGCAGGACAGGGCAGGTGCCAAAGCCTGAGTCGATGGCGCCTGCGCCACTGGCGCCTCCGGCACGGGCGGCTCCTTGCCATCGCCTCCGCAGGCCGACAACAGGGCCGCCAGCACGAGTGAACAAGGGATGCCCGGGACTTCCAACACGGATTTATTGCTCACGTTTGTCTCCACTTTCTCTCGTTGTTATTGAATAGTGTGATTCGACGAGCCTTCGGTCTGCCGCAGGGGCGGGCAAACAGCATTCATCAGCGGTTGGCCACCTCCCATTCCTTCAGGTCGAAGCCGGGCGCGGCCGCTACCGCCGGGGTGAGCGCGGGAGGCCGCGACAGGATCTTGCGCGCCGCCATGTGGTCGCCCGCGCGGCAGCACGACTCCACCGCCAGCAGCAGCTCGCCACGGAAGCACAGGACCGAGACCTGGCCGGCGGCGGCATCCCCGAGAACCACATGGTTGTCGGCACAAAGCGCCAGGCCGGCGATCTGGAGCTTCAGGCGGCCCTGGTCGGTCCAGAACCACGGCAAGGCGGTATACGGCGCAGGCTTGCCCACCAGTCGCGCGGCGATCAGCTTGCCCTGGTCGACGGCATTCTGCACCGACTCGAGGCGGGTCAGCTGCGACCCGTTCTGCAGGCAGGGGAAGGCGGCGACATCGCCAAGCGCGGAAATGTTCGGGTCGGAGGTCAGCAGACTGGCGCTCACCTTGATGCCGTTGTCGATGTTCAGCCCCGCCTCCAGCGCCAGCGACACGTTCGGGATCACGCCGATGCCGTAGACGACCAGGTCGGCCGGCAGCCGGCGGCCGTCGGCGGTGATGACGGCGACCGCCTTGCCGTTGTCTCCCTCGATCTCCGACACACCGCAGCGGAAGTTGAAGTGCACTCCCCAGGATTCGTGGGCTGCGCGGAACAGCGCGGACATCTGGGGCGACACTGCACGCGCCATCGGCCGCTCGCCCAGTTCCAGCACCTCGACCGCCGCGCCCTCGGCCGCCGCCACGGCGGCGAATTCGAGCCCGATGAAGCCGGCGCCGATGACGACCACGCGCTTCGCCGTTTTCAGGAGCGGCGCGATCGTTTCCGCATCGAGGCGGGTCTTGACGCCGAACACCCCGGCCAGCTCCGCCCCCGGCAGGTTCAGGGGACGGTTGTGGGCACCGGTGGCCAGCACCAGGTGATCGTAGTCGAGCGCTGCGCCGGAAGCCAGCACCAGCCGCCGGTTCTGGCGGTCGATGGCCGCACCCCGGTCGGCCACGAGTTCGATGCGCTGCTCCACATAGAAGGCGTCGCTGCGGAACTGCATCGCGGACGCATAGATCTTCCCCAGCAGGAAAGCTTTTGATAAAGGCGGGCGCTGGTAGGGGAGCCAGGGTTCGTCATTGACGAGTGCGATACGCCCGTCGAACCCTTCCTGGCGCAGCGACACGGCGACCTGCACGCCGGCGTGGCCGGCCCCTGCGATGACGACACTATTGAGCGACATGATGTTGTTTCCCGGTTTGGAGTGAACGTTCAGGCGCCGGCCACTTGCGGCCGGACCGCGGCCTGCGGGCTGCGTCCGAGCATCAGGAGCATGGCCGACCCGATCAGCGTGCTGGCCGCGCAATAGGTCAGCATCGTGGCGTAGCCGCCGGTCGCACTGAACATGGCCCCGAACATCAGGGGCGCCGCCGCCGAAGCGACCGTGATCAGCCCCTGGTGCAGGCCGAAGATGCGGCCATAGTCCTTCAGCCCGAAATAGCGCGCCATGAGGAAGGCGGCGATATCGAATTCGGCGCCTGCGCCCAGGCCCGCCAGCGCCGCAGCGCAAGAGAGCAGCGCGATGTCCGTGCTGCCAGACAGGAAAATGAAGGAGCCCGCAGCAGGCAACGCCAGGCTGATCGCGGCCACGGCAGGCGGCCAGAGACGGTCGAGCAGGTAGCCGACCACCAGGCGCCCGACCACGAGCGCGATGCCGAACCACGCGAACACCGCGGTGGCGCTGGCAGGCTCCAGCCCGCGGTCGCGCAGCATCGGCACCGTGCTGGTGACGACACCCATGACGGCCGAGACGACCAGGCACAGTGCGATATTGCAGACCCAGTATTTCGGCGAAGCCAGCGCCGCGCGGAAGCTCATGCCCTCGAGCGCGACCGGTTCGCCGCCCGCCGTTTTCGCCGCGGCGCGCACGTCCGGCAGGCGGAACCAGGCCAGCGTCAGCGGGAGTCCGATCACCACGTTGACGATCGCCAGGATCACGAATGGCGCCTGCCAGCCCCACTGCGCCACGCCCCAGGCGAACAGCGGCGGCGTCACCGCTGCGGTGATCCCGGTGCCGGACAGGCCGAGCGCCAGCGCCAAGCCCCGGTTGCGCACGAACCAGAGCGCAAGCAGCTGGGTCCAGGTGACGGCGAGCGCGCCCATTCCGACGATCGGCAGAAGGAAGAAGGCGGCATACAGGGTCCAGACCGAGCCGCCGATTTGCGTTGTGGCCAGGTAGCCGAGCGCCATCGTCAGCAGCGATACGACCGTGACGCGCTTGATCCCGTAGCGCAGGTTGAGCCAGCCGACCAGCTGCAGGCCGATCACGGCGCCGCCGAAGAGGAAGCTGATCGCCGCCTGCAGGGCGGGCCGGTCCCAGCCGAACTGGGTCTGCAGCGGAATCACGAGCACTCCGAAGCCGTACAGCAGCGCCGCATTAATGCTGATCATGACGCCGGCGATCGCCAGCAGCAGGACACGCCAGGCTTGCCTGAATTCGACGAAATCGATCGCCGCGCCGTTTTTTGTGCCGACCATGTTTGTCTCCTCGAAGGTCGTTTGGAATCGGCGCCCCTGGCTCTGCCGGCAGGTGGCGCCCTCGAATGCTTCAGTCAATGCTTCAGCCGTGCAGGTTCACAATTTGACGATCCGTGAGCGCAGGACCCCGATGCCCTCGACTTCGAGTTCGATCACGTCGTCCGGTTTCAGGTAGCGCAGCTGCTCCAGCCCGCAGCCGTTGCCGACCGTGCCGGAACCGAGCACTTCGCCCGGATACAGGGTTTCGGAGCGCGAGATATGGGCGATCAGGTCGTCGAACTGCCAGCGCATGTCGCGCGTGCTGCCCCTGCCCCACTCCTCGCCGTTGACGCGGGCGATCATGCTCAGGTCATAAGGGTCCGGCAATTCGTCGGCCGTCACCAGGCAGGGACCCATGACGTTGCCGGTATCGAAATCCTTGCTCTTGGCGGGGCCGAGCATGCCGGCCATTTCGAGCGCCTGGGTGTCGCGTGCACTCATGTCATTGAAGATGGTGTAGCCGACGATATGCTCGCGCGCCTTTTCGCGCGGTACGTCCTTCGCCTTGCGTCCGATATAGCAGGCGAATTCGAGCTCGAAGTCCATCGCGCGGCTGTAGGCTGGCCAGATCACGTCCTCGTCCGGGCCGATCACGGCGAAGCGGTTGCACTTGTAATAGATCGGCTGGCGGTTGAAGGTGGCGAGCACGCGCTCGTCGGCGCGCGTGTTCATCTGCGCCAGCGCTTCCTCGGGATCGGGCAAGTGCGCCACGCGTGCACGCCGGGCGGCGGCAAAGCTTTGCTTCAGGTGCAGCTCGAAGCAGGAACAATCGCGCATCTGCGGCGGCGGCTGGATCGGGGCGCACAACTTGACGCCGGCGCGTTCGATCACGGATCCGGACGGCGCACGTGCGACCAGGCGGCGCGCCTCGTCCAGTGCCTCGTCCCCGGCCTCGACCAGCGCCAGGATGCTGGTGAACGCCGGCCAGCGGCCGAGGCCGGCGTCCTGCGCCGCACTGGCCAGGTCGACGATGGCGCTGTCGGCTTCGATCAGGGCGCCCGGGCGCATCGCGCCGCGTTCGTCACGGTAGGTAACGAGTCTCATGTTCTGTGTCTCCGTTGCGGGGCGCATGCCGCTCTGTCACGGCTGCACCCTCTTCTGGATGGATCGGGCGCCCGTGCCCCGGGCGCGCAGTGGCGACTACACCCGGCCGCTCACGGGAATGCAGGCGCCGGTGATTGCCGCCGCCTCGTCGGACAGCAGGAAAGCGATCACCGCGGCCAGCTGGCCTGGCGCGACCCAGCGGCTGGCGTCGGCGTCCGGCATGTCGCTGCGGTTGGCCGGGGTATCGATGATGCTCGGCAGGACCGCGTTGACGGTGACGCCGCGATCCTTCAGTTCTTCGGCCAGCGCTTCGGTCAGGCGCGCCACGCCCGCCTTCGATGCGGCATAGGCGCCCATGCCCATGCCCGCCTTCTGCGCAGCGGCGGCGCCGACGTTGACGATGCGCCCGGCCCCGCGCGCCAGCAGGTGCGGCAGCGCCGCCCGGCAGCTGGACACGGCGGTGCGGACATTGGTCTCGTACATGCGGTCCCAGGAGGCCAGGGCGCCACTCTCGAGCGTCTCCCAGGTAAAACCGCCGGCGACGTTGACGACGCCGTCCACGCCGCCCAGCAATTCGCGGACCTGGGTGTAGGCCGCCTGGCAGGCGCCTTCGTCGCCGAGCTCGACGCTGCCGAGCGCCAGCGCCACCTGTGGCAGCCCCGACGCCGGCGCGGCAGCGCGGTCGAGCAGCACGACGCGCGCGCCCTCTTCAAGCAGGCGTTCGGCAAGGGCGCGGCCGAGGATGCCGAAGCCGCCGGTAACGACGATGATGCGGGAATCGAGTCTTGCGGTCATGGCTGGCTTTCGAGTGTAAAGCGGTTGAAACCGGGACAGCTTGGTGAAAACTTTAAACATATTTTCAATTTCTGTCTACATAGTTGTAGAATCTTCGCATCGACAGCCCACGCCGACGCGTGTTGAAAGGCCTCAGCATGACCAGAAAACTTCCTGCACTGACCCCCGAGAACCGCGCCTTCTGGCAGGGCGGCGCCGATAAGGAATTGCGCATGCACCACTGCGGCGAGTGCTCCCGGTTCTTCCATCCGCCCGCTCCCATCTGCCCGCGCTGCCTGTCGGAAGACGTGGCGCCAAAAGCGGTATCCGGGGCCGGCAAGGTCGTCACCTTTACCGTCAACCACCAGCCCTGGCACGCCGACCTGAAGGATCCTTACGTGGTGGCCATCGTCGAACTGGCGGAACAGGCCGGGCTGCGCTTCGTGACGAACATCGTCGGCATGGCGCCCGAGGACGTATTCATCGACATGCCGGTAAGTGTCTGCTTCGAGCAGGTCGAGGACGTCTGGCTCCCCCTCTTTGAAAAGGCCGCATGATGTTCGATCGACTCTACGAAAAAGACGTGGCGATTACCGGCATCGGCCAATCGGAAGTGGGCCGCCCGTCGAACAAGTCGGCCATGCGCCTGACGCTCGACGCCTGCCTGGAAGCCATCGCGGACGCCGGCCTGAGCCGCGACGACATCGATGGCGTATCTTGCTGGCCCGGCGACAATAACAACGGCGACGCCTTCTCGCCGGTCGGCCCGAATGCCCTGATCGGCACCCTCGGACTGAACGTGAACTGGTATGGCGGCGGCTACGAAGGCCCGGGACCGCTGGCCGGGGTGATCAATGGCGCGATGGCGATCGCCGCAGGCCTGTGCCGCCATGTGCTGGTGTTCCGCACGATCACCGAGGCGACGCGGCGCCAGACCGACAAGGGCGCCAGCGCGCTGACCAGCAAGACCGTCGGGCGCGATACGAGCGCCGCCTGGCAGTGGTACACGCCCTTCAACGTCCTCTCCGGCGTGAACCTGATGGCCATGTACGCGCAGCGCCACTTCCACGACTACGGCACCACGCCGGAGCAACTGGCGCAAATCGCCCTCACCTGCCGCGCCAACGCGGCGCTCAATCCGAAGGCGGTCTACCGCACACCGCTGAGCATGGACGACTACATGGCCTCGCGCATGATCTCCACGCCGCTGCGCATGCTCGACTGCGACGTCCATTGCGACGCCTCGACCGCCATCATCCTCTCGCGCGTCGATGCGGCGCAGGATGGGCCGAACCCGCCAGTACGCATCGAGGCCATCGGTGCGGCCCTGCACCAGCCCTGGTCCTGGGACCAGCTCGACCTCACCGCCATGGCCACGCGCGACTGCGGCGACATGATGTGGGCGCGCACCGATATCAAGCCTGCGGAAGTGGGCAATGCCCAGCTGTACGACGGCTTTTCGATCCTGACGATGATGTGGCTGGAGGGCCTGCGCCTGTGCCCACGCGGCGAGAGCGGCCCCTTCGTCGAGGGGGGGCGGCGCATCGCGCTGACGGGAGAACTGCCGGTGAACACCAACGGCGGCCAGCTGTCGGGCGGGCGCACCCATGGCCTCGGCTATGTCCACGAGGCCTGCAGCCAGCTCTGGGGCCGCGCCGGCGCGCGCCAGGTCGCGCCGCATAAGGTAGCGGTGGCGGCCTCGGGCGGCGGCCCGCTCGGGGGCAGTTTGCTGCTGGTCCGCGATTGAATCGCAACTGCCGCGTTCTCTCGGGGCGTGTGCGCTTGTCGGCAACCGATTCTGATATTAGAATTACATTTTAAATATCGACTCGATTGCGCACTGTCGCTCTGGTCGTTCACTGGAGCGCCGCATGGCCACCAACACCAACAAGGAAGAGCGGGCCGAGCTGGCCACCGGCGTCATCGTCAAACCGGTCGTGAACGCGATCCGCATCCTGCGCTTCCTGACCGCTTCCGGCTCGCCCGAGCGCGCGGCCGACATCGCGCGCGAGCTGGCGCTCAATCCCAGCACCTGCTTCAATACCTTGCGCACCCTGGTCGCCGAGGAAATGCTGGACTTCGATCCCCTCTCGAAAACCTATTCCACGGGCCTGGGCCTGGCCAAGCTGGTCGAGCACTTGGTGACGCAGGGCCAGCGGCTTGAGGTGGTGCGCCCGCTGATGCAGGAATTCGCGGCGGCCCACCATGTCACGGTGACCTTGTGGCGGCGCATGGGCAGCGATCGCATCGTGCTGGTGAGTTCGGAAACCAGCCCCGGCGACCTGCGCATCGACATGGCGATCGGGCAGCGCCTGCCCATGCTGATGGGCGCCAGCGGCCGCCTGTTTGCCGCGCACCTGGAACTCGACGAGGCGCGCCTGCGCGCAGCCTTCGACAAGATACGCTGGCCGCGCCCCTTGGGCTTCGAAGAATACCGCCAGCAAGTAGCCGATGCGCGCATCAAGGGCTGGGCCGTCGACGACGGCTATTTTTCGCCTGGCATCCTGGCGGTGGCGGCGCCCGTCGCCGACCGCGACGGCGCCATCGCCTATGCCGTGTCGGCGGTCACTTTCCGCGGCCAGCACGGCAGCGAGGAAATCGACAAACTCGGCGCGGCCTTGAGAAAAGTTGCCGGAAAGATCGGAAATATCCTGTTCTAAAAAACGCCAACCACAAAACGTGACAGATTTTCGATTTGTGTGCATAATCGTCTCACAGACCCCCGCGGTCGGATAATTATTAAAGAGACGAATCATGAGCGACCAACTTCTTCACCGCGTCATCATCGAACGCAGCAAGTGCTGCGGTTATGGCCTGTGCGCCGCCATCTGCCCTGAAGTCTACAAGCTCGACGAAGGCGGCATCGTCTACGTCGACAGCGACGTCGTCCCGGACGAACTGCTGGAGTCGGCGCGCGAAGGTGCCGCCGCCTGCCCGGCCGAGGCGATCGCCGTCCAGGCGCCGGCCTGACATTCCAACCTGGCGTGCGCGCCAGGCGCAGGGCCGACTTGCAGCCGGATCGAACGGTGCAAGGCGAGCCCGCGCATGGCTTGACGCCTACCTGCGGGAATAACCCATGAACAGACTAGCTGGAAAAGTCGCCCTGATCACGGGCACCGGCGGTGGCCAGGGCCGCGTCGCGGCCTTGTACTTCGCGCGCGAGGGTGCCATCGTCGTCGGCTGCGACGTCGATCGCGCCGCCCATGAAGAAACCGCGCGCCTGATGGCGGCCGAGGGATTCACCCTGCACGGCTTGGCGCCGGTCGACCTCGGCGATCATGAACAGGCCCGGCGCTGGGTCGAGTCCGCGGCGGAGGAACTCGGCCGCATCGACATCCTCTACAACAACGCCTCGGCCGCGAAATTCGGCGGCGTCGGCGAGATGTCGGTCGAGGACTGGCATTTCACGATCCGTAACGAACTCGATCTCATCTTCTTCACCACCAGATACGCCTGGCGCCACCTGTCGGTGCGCGGCGGCGTGGTCATCAATATCGCCTCGACGGCGGCCTGGGGCGGCTCGAAAGCGGCCGGCATCAGCGCCCACAGCGCGGCCAAGGGCGCAGTCGTCTCGTTCACCCGGCAGATAGCGGTCGAGGGCGCGCCGCTGGGCATCCGCGCGGTCAGCATCAGCCCGGGTTTTGTGAAGACCCCCGGTACCGCCGCTTTCGTCGACAATCCCGTCACGCGCCGCATCATCCTCGACGGCGTGCTGCAGGACCGTCCGGGCGAGCCGGAAGAAGTGGTGTCGCTGGCGCTGTATGTCGCCTCCGACGAGGCCCGCTTCATGACCGGTTCCGACCTGGTGGTCGACGGCGGCCTGCTCGCGATCTGAGTTACGTTAAAACAGGAGAATCAATGGACATCATCGGTATCGGCTACCTCGGTTTCGAGACCGCCAACCTGGACGCGTGGCGCGACTACGGCCCGCAAGTGATGGGCTTCCAGGTCGCCTCATCGCCGGAAGGCGATTCGGATTCGCTCTATTTCAAGATGGACGACCGGCGCCACCGGCTTGCCTTTCACCCGGGGAAGATCGACCGGATTGCCTACATCGGCTGGGAAGCGAAGGGCAAGCTCGAGTTTCACGCCGCCGTCGAGCGCTTTCGCGAACATGGCGTCGAGCTCACCTTTGCCGATGAATCCCTGCGCGAGCGCCGCGGCGTCAAGGAACTCGTCCGCTTCCGCGACCCGGTCGGCTACCAGCACGAACTGTTCTATGCCCAGAAATGGATGCCGCGCTCCTTCCAGCCGGGCCGTCCCCACGGCGGCTTTACCTGCGGCGAGCGCGGCGTCGGCCACGTGGTGCTGATCACGCCCGAATACACGCCCGAGCTCGAGCACTTCCTGACCACCGTCATGGGCATGCGCTACTACGGCGCCGGCGCCGGCAAGGGCAAGACGGGCTTCTTCCGTTCGAAGCTCAACACGCACACCAGCCATGACATCGCCTACGGTTTCGGCCCCGGCAAGGCCGGGGTGCAGCACATCGGCATCACCGTCAATTCGGTGCGCGACGTCGGCGAGACCTACGACCTGGTGCGCAAGAAAGGCCTGCAGATGATGATGACCCTGGGCCAGCATACGCAGGACCCGCACATGTCCTTCTACCACTTCACGCCCTCGGGCTTCGCGATCGAATGCATCGTCGAGCTCGAACCCTGGCATGACGACGGCTACGAGCTGAACCCGGAGAAGTTGTCCACCTGGGGACACGAGCTGGTCGGCCCGATCCTGGGCACCAGCGTGCGCTCGCCGGAGGAAGTGTTCGATCGTTGAACGTCATGTTGGCGAACGGCCCGATCGACATTGTCTTCTGCCGGCGGCAGTGCAACCGCCTGCCGGCGTCGCAGTATTGCCACGGCCGTGCTCCAGCATTTTCGCTCTGAATGAGGTCACCGGTGTTGCAATGAACGCGACATCCGAAAAGCATTGCCCTGAACCGGGGCCTATCCATGTCCCAGACCCCTCAAACGCAGACCGAACGCTTTGCCGCTGCCCTGCACGCGACCGCCCGCAGTTGGCGCCTCGCGCTCGATGCGCGCTTGAAAGATTTGGGCGTGGGCCAGGCGGGCTGGATGACGATCGCAATGATCGCCAAGGCCACAGAGCCGCCCTCGCAACGGATGCTGGCCGACCTGCTCGGCATCGAGGGACCGTCGTTGGTGTCGATGCTCGATCGCCTCGAACGCGACGGTCTCGTGAGGCGCACGCCCTGCTCGATCGACCGGCGCGTCAAGATTGCACAACTGACCGATGACGGCCGCGCACTGTATGCACGGGTGCGCAAAGAAGCTGATGCCTTCCGCCTTGCCATGGTCGACGGTTTGTCCGAAGAAGCTCTGACGAAGGCCGCCGAACTGCTGGAACAGCTGCGAACGCGCATCGAACGCGCTGAGTGAAACATGCAATCCGGATCGTCGATGGAGATTGCCCTTGCACCCGGACCGGCACGGCGGGTGAAAGTCGATGCTTTCGGCTTCATCACCCTGGCCGTCCGGCCACACTATGCCGATTACTGGCGGAGTTGCTCTGTCAGCTCAGGAACCAGCTCGAACAAGTCGCCCACGAGACCATAATCAGCCACCGAGAAGATCGGCGCTTCCGGATCCTTGTTGATGGCGACGATGGTCTTCGAGTCCTTCATGCCGGCCAGGTGCTGGATCGCGCCCGAGATGCCGACGGCGATGTACAGCGACGGGGCGACGATCTTGCCGGTCTGGCCGACCTGCCAGTCGTTCGGCACGTAGCCGGCGTCGACGGCGGCGCGCGAGGCGCCCATGGCCGCGCCCAGCTTGTCGGCCAGCGGTTCGAGCAGCTTGAAGTTGTCGCTAGAACCCATGCCGCGGCCACCGGAGACGATGATCCTGGCGGCGGTCAGTTCCGGACGGCTTGAGACGGCCAGCTCGCGGCCAACAAAAGAAGACTTGCCGAAATCGGCAGCGGCAGCGACCTGCTCCACCGAAGCCGAGCCACCGGTGCTTGCTGCGGCATCGAAGCCGGTGCCGCGCACGGTGATGACCTTGACGCTGTCGCTCGACTGCACGGTGGCGATGGCGTTGCCGGCGTAGATCGGACGCTCGAAGGTGTCAGGCGAGTCGACCTTGGTGATTTCCGAGATCTGGGCCACGTCCAGCCTGGCGGCGACGCGCGGCAGGATGTTCTTGCCGTAGGCGGTGGCAGGCGCCAGGATGTGCGAGTACGTGTCCGAGGAAGAGCGGGCAATGGCCAGGATCTGCTCGGCCACGTTTTCGGCCAGGCCGTCGGCGAAGTACGGCGCGTCGGCGACCAGCACTTTCGAGACGCCGGCTATTCTAGCAGCGGCTTCGGCGGCGGCGCCGCAGTTCGAGCCGGCGACCAGCACGTGGACCTCATTCCCAGACCCAGCGCCGCACTGGGCGGCCGCGGTCACGGTGTGGTGGGTGCTGCCTTTCAGCGAGCCATTGTCGTGTTCAGCAATAACGAGTGCGACCATGATTTTTTCCTATTTATTAGATGACTTTGGCCTCAAGGCGCAGCTTTTGCACCAGCGTGGCGACGTCCGGCACCTTGATGCCCGCCGAGCGCTTGGCCGGCTCGGCGACCTTCAGGGTCTTCAGGCGCGGAGCGACGTCGACGCCCAGGTCTTCAGGCTTGATCGTTGCCAAAGGCTTCTTCTTGGCCTTCATGATGTTCGGCAGCGTGACGTAGCGCGGCTCGTTCAGGCGCAGGTCGGTGGTGACGATGGCCGGCAGGGTCAGGGCCACGGTTTCCAGGCCGCCGTCGACTTCACGGGTCACGGTGACCTTGCCGTCTTCCAGCACGACCTTCGAGGCGAAGGTCGCTTGCGGCCAGCCCAGCAGGCTTGCTAACATCTGGCCGGTCTGGTTCGAATCGTCGTCGATCGCCTGCTTGCCCAGGATGATCAGCTGCGGCTGCTCCTTGTCGGCCAGCGCCTTCATGATCTTGGCCACGGCCAGCGGCTCGGTGTCGCCGGCGGTTTCCACCAGGATGCCGCGGTCGGCGCCGATCGCCATGCCGGTGCGCAGGGTTTCCTGGCACTGGGCCACGCCGACGGAGACGGCCACCACTTCGGTAACCTTGCCGGCTTCCTTCAAACGGGTCGCTTCTTCGAGCGCGATTTCGTCGAACGGGTTCATCGACATCTTGACGTTGGCGATATCCACGCCGCTGCCATCAAGCTTGACGCGGACCTTGACGTTATAGTCGACCACGCGTTTGACGGGTACCAGGACTTTCATCTTCATCTCCTCAGGCTTTCTGTAATCGGGTTGCAGGCGCATCGTAGAGCGCCATCAGCAGCGCGCGGCTTTCCTGCGCCGCGTCCATGGCTTTTTCCTTCACATGGCCATAGCCGCGGATTTTCTCGGGCAGCCGCGCCAGCTCGAGAGCGGTATCCAGGCGTTCAGGGCTCAAGTTTGCGCAGAACATGTCGACGAGCGCGAAATATTCGTCGACCAACTGGCGCTCGCGGCGCCGCTCGGCGGTCTTGCCGAAGGGGTCGAGCAGGCTGCCGCGCAATCCCTTGAAACGCGCGAGCACCCTGAAGGCCTGCATCATCCACGGGCCGAAGCGCTGTTTGACCAGCTTGCCGCCGGCATCGCGCCGGGCCAGCAATGGTGGCGCGAGGTGGAAGTTCAGCGTGTAGTCCTTGCCCGGCTCGCCCTCGAACTGCTTGCGCAGTTCCTCGAGAAACTCGGGGGCGCCATGCAGCCGGGCGACCTCATATTCATCCTTGTAGGCCATCAGCTTGGCGAGATTGCGCGCGACCGCTTCGGTGAGGAGCAGCCGGCCGCCCGCGGCGATCCTGCTTTCCACCGCACGAAGACGTTCCACTGCGAGCCGGTAGCGCTCCGCATAGGCGGCGTTCTGGTAGGCGGTCAGCAAGTCGACGCGCTGCGTAACGAGCCGGTCGAGCGTGACCGGCATCGCCATCACGACGGCTTTCCCCGCGGGCCGGGCGGCATCCTTCGCCAGCATGGCCGGATCGTGCGCGGCCAGGCGGCCAGCCTCGAATGCCGCCTGGTTCTTTTCGACCGACACCGCATTCAATTCGATGGCGCGCAGCAGCGCTGCCCGACCCAGCGGAATCCAGCCCTTCTGCCACGCGTACCCCAGCAGCAGCGGGTTGGCGTAGATGCTGTCGCCGAACAGCCGCAGGGCAAGTGCGTTGGCGTCGATGAATTCGCAGCCCTCGCCGATGGCGGCGCGGACATCGCTTTCGGCGGCCGCACCGGGGAAGGTCCAGTCGGGGTTGGACAGGAAGGCGGCCGCCGGCACCGAGGCGCTGTTGACGACGGCACGGGTGCGGCCGTGGCGCACGCGCGACAGGGCGTCGCCAGATGCCGCCACCATTGCATCGCAGCCGATCAGCACCGCAGCCTCCCCCATGGGTACCCGCGTCGCGTGCAGCTGTTCCGGGTGCGCCGCGATCTGGACATGGCTGAGCACCGCCCCGCCCTTCTGCGCCAGCCCCGTGATGTCGAGCACCTTGACGCCCTTGTTCTCCAGGTGCGCGGCCATGCCCAGCAGCGCGCCGACGGTCACCACCCCGGTGCCGCCGACACCGGGCACCACGATGCCGCACACGCCGGTGAGGGGCGGCAGTACCGGCTCGGGGAGCGGCTGCTGCGGCACATCGACGGCGGTCGCCTTGGGCCGGCGCAGCTGCGCCCCTTCCGCGGTCACGAAGCTCGGGCAGAAACCGTTCACGCAGGAGAAATCCTTGTTGCACGAGCTCTGGTTGATCTTGCGCTTCGTTCCCAGCGGCGTCTCGAGCGGCTCGACCGACAGGCAGTTCGATTTGACCGAGCAGTCGCCGCAGCCTTCGCATACGGCCGGGTTGATGAAGGCGCGCCGGGCCGGATCCGGGTAGTCGCCGCGCTTGCGGCGGCGGCGCTTCTCGGTGGCGCAGGTCTGGTCGTAGATAAGGACCGACACGCCCTTCACTTCGCGCAACTCCAGCTGCAAGGCGTCGAACTGATCGCGGTGATGCACGGTCACGCTTGGCGGCAAGCCGGTCCGGTCTCCGTATTTTTCCGGCTCGTCGCTGACGACCAGGACCCTCACGGCGCCCTCGCCCACCACCTGCTGTGCGATTTGCGGCACCGTCAGCGTGCCGTCCACCGGCTGGCCGCCTGTCATCGCCACCGCATCGTTGTAGAGGATCTTGTAGGTCACCGTCGCCTTTGCCGCGATGGCAGCGCGGATGGCCAGCAGGCCCGAATGGAAATAGGTGCCGTCGCCGAGGTTGACGAAGACGTGCTTGTCGCGCGTGAAATGCATTTGACCGAGCCAGCTGACGCCCTCGCCGCCCATTTGGGTGACGGTCTCGGTGTTCCGGTCCATCCACAGCGCCATATAGTGGCAGCCGATGCCGGCCAGCGCGCGCGAGCCGTCCGGCACCCGGGTCGAGGTGTTGTGCGGACAGCCCGAGCAGAACCAGGGCTTGCGCTCGGCCGTCACCCGGGGACGCGCCGCTTCGCGCTCCTTGGCATCGATGACGGCGATGCGCGCCTCGATCGCCGTGCACAGGTCGTCCGGCAGCCCGGCCCGGCCGAGCCTGCGCGCGAGCGCGCGTGCAATCAGCGCGGGCGACAATTCGTAGCGCGCCGGAAGCAGCCATTGACCACGTGGTGCCGACCACTCGCCGCCCGCTCCGTCGCGCTCGTCGAACTTTCCATACACGCGAGGACGCTGCGCGTGCGGCCAATTGTAGAGCTGCTCCTTGATCGCGTATTCGAGAACTTGGCGCTTTTCCTCGACCACCAGGATCTCGTCCAGGCCGGCGGCGAACTCCTGCACATCCTCCGCATGCAGCGGCCAGACGCAGCCCACCTTCAGGATGCGGATGCCGATCCGGCGGCAGGCTTCGTCGTCGATACCCAGGTCGGCCAGCGCCTGGCGCAGGTCGAGGTAGGCCTTGCCGGCCGCCACGATGCCGAAGCGTGCTTCCGGGGCGTCCACCATGATTCTATTGAGCTTGTTGGCGCGGATGTAGTCGAGCGCTGCATACCACTTGTGGTCGACCAGCCGCGCTTCCTGGTCCAGGGGCGCGTCGGGCCAGCGAATCCCGAGTCCGCCTTCGAGCGGCGGCGGCTCGGGAATGACGATCTGCATGGCGCCCGTGTCGATCTCGATCGAGGCCGACGATTCGACCACGTCGGTGACGCATTTCATCGACACCCACAGCCCTGCATGGCGGCTCATCGCCCAGCCATGCAGGCCGTAGTCGTGGAATTCCTGCACACTCGACGGGTACAACACCGGTATGCCGCAGGCAATCAGCAGGTGCTCGGACTGGTGGGCGACGGTCGAGGACTTGGCGGCGTGGTCGTCGCCGACCAGCATCAGCACCCCGCCGTGTTTCGAGGTCCCGGCCGAATTGGCGTGTTTCAGGACGTCGGCCGACCGGTCGACACCCGGGCCTTTGCCGTACCACATGCCGAACACGCCGTCGCGGGTCGCGCTTTCGTACAGGTTCACCTGCTGCGTGCCCCACACGGCGGTGGCCGCCAGGTCTTCGTTCAGGCCGGGCTGGAACACGACGTCGTGACTGTCGAGATGCTTCTTCGCCTTCCACAAGGCCAGGTCCAGGCCGCCGAGCGGTGAGCCGCGGTAGCCGGACACATAGCCGCCCGTGTCCAGTCCTGCGCGCCGGTCGCGCGCCTTCTGCAGCATCGGCAGGCGCGCCAGCATCTGCACCCCGCTCAGGAAAATGCGGCCCTGGTCCACGGTGTATTTGTCGTCGAGGGCGACGGCGCGCAAGGCGGCGCCTGCTTCAGCGGTGAGCGGCGAATTCATGACGGGTTCCCTGATGGTTTATGAACGGTGCAGGCGAGCGGTCTCCCGTCCCGCTGCGGGACGTGGAGAAAGACCGGCCTGGAAACGTGGAAGCGGCCAAACTGGCTACAGCGAGCGGGCGATAATCTCTTTCATAATTTCAGAGGTGCCGCCATAGATGCGCGCCACCCGGGCGTCGACCCAGGCGCGGCTGATCTTGTATTCGCTCATGAAGCCATAGCCGCCGTGCAGCTGAAGCAGCTCGTCGAGGACCTTGCCCTGCATTTCGGACCCCAGCAGCTTGCACATGGCGCCCACTTCCGGCGACAGCTCGCCGCGCATGGCCTTGCCCAGGCAGTCATCGACGAAGACCCTGAGCATGGTCGCCTGCGCCTTGCACTCGGCCAGCTTGAACTTCGTGTTCTGGAAATCGAACACGGTCTTGCCGAAGACCTTGCGCTCGCGTACGTATTCCAGCGTGTCGTCCAGCAGCGCTTCGATGCAGGCGGCGGCGCGCAGGCCGATGATGGTGCGCTCCCAGGCCAGCTGGTGCGTCAGGTAGGAAAAGCCCTTGTTCTCTTCGCCGAGCCGGTTTTTGACGGGCACCCGCACCTCGTCGAAGAACAGCTCGGAGGTATCCTGGCCCTTCAGCCCGATTTTTTCCAGCAGCTTCCCTTTCGAAAAGCCCGGCCGCTCGGCCTCGACGCAGATCAGCGTGAGTTCCTTCGCGCCCGGATCGAGCTTGGTCGCCGTGACCATCAGGTCGGCATTGCCGCCGTTGGTGATGAAGGTCTTCTGGCCGTTGACCACGTAGTCGTCGCCCTCGCGCCGGGCGCTGGTGCGCATCGAGCGCAGGTCCGAACCGATGCCCGGCTCGCTCATCGCGATCACGCCGATCATCTCGCCGCTGACCATTTTAGGAAGCCACTTGCGCTTCTGTTCTTCGCTGCCGTAGGCCACGATATAGGGCGCGACGATTTCCGAATGCGTGGTGAAGCCGATGGCGGTAGCGTTCACCCGGGCCAGCTCCTCGATCATGACCGCCGAATGGCCGAAATCGCCGCCGGCGCCGCCGTACTCCTCGGGCACGGTCGAACACAACAGGCCGACTTCGCCAGCCTTTCGCCATACCGACTTCGGCACGATGCCGGCATGCTCCCACTCGGCCAGGTGCGGCACGATTTCATTCTCGATGAACCGTCGGGCCATCTCGCGGAACATGTGATGGTCGTCCCGGAATACGCTGCGCATGATTGTGTCTCCTGATGATTGCCGGGATCTAGCGTCCCTGATACTGCGGTTCGCGCTTGCCGAGGAAGGCGGACACCGCCTCGGCGTGGTCTTCGGTATGGTGTGCCAGCGCCTGGTAGGCGGCGGACATCTCGAGCAGCGAATCGAGCCGCATATGCTGGCCTTCGCGCAACAGGCGCTTGGTCAGGCGCAGCCCGTGCGACGGATTCGCCGCCATGCGCCGCGCGATTGCCAGCGCTGCCTCCATGACCTCGGCCGCCGGCACCACCTCGGTGACCAGGCCCCAGGCCAGCGCGGCCTGCGCATCGATCGTGTCGCCGGTCAGCGCCATCAGGCTGGCCTTCGGCATGCCGACGATGCGCGGCAGCAGCCAGGCGCCGCCGTCGCCAGGCACGATGCCCAGCTTGACGAAACTCTCGGCAAATTTGGCCGTGTCCGCGGACACCCGCACGTCGCACATGCAGGCGAGATCGAGTCCGGCGCCGATGGCCGGGCCATTGAGGGCCGCGATCACGGGCACTTCCAGGCTGTAGAGGCAAAGCGGAATGCGCTGGATGCCGTTGCGGTAGCTCTCGCTGACCTCGTAGGGCGAACCGGCGAAGATCCCGCCGCGCTCGGCCATGTCCTTGACGTTGCCGCCGGCGCAAAAGGCCGGCCCGTTCCCGGTCAGGACCACGACCTTGATGCCGCGGTCGGCGCGCACCATGGCGCACATGTCGACGAATTCCTGCATCTGCGACGGCAGGCTCAGGGCGTTGCGGGTTTCCGGGCTGTCCATCCGCACGGTGAGAATTGCGCCATCGCGCTCGATTGCCAGAAACGGTTTCATGCGCGAAGCTCCTGCAAAGTGTCGAAATGGCCGGCAGTCACGCCGGGCCAGAAGCCGTGCGGGCCGGCGGCGCACACGGCGCGGCCGAGGCGCTGCGACCAGGCCGTGGCCGAGCCGAACTCGCTGCGCCAGGACCACAGGCGGCGCGTCGCCAGGTGCAGCGCATGCTCGTGCGTGAATCCGATCGCGCCGTGTACCGCGTGGGCGACGCTGGCGCCGACGCCGGCGGCTTCTGAGGCGCAGATCTTGGCGGCGATGGCCTGCAGGCGCACGATGCGCGTCTCGGCGGCCGCGAACGCGGCTTCGGATGCCATGACAGCGGCGGCCGTCTGTTCGGCCAGGACCGCCACCTGGTGCTGGATGGCCTGGAAGCTGCCGATCGGCTTGCCGAACTGGACACGCTCGCCGGCATACTGCGTGGCCATCGCCAGCACCGCTTCCATGGCGCCCGCGATCTGCGCGGCGCGTACCATGGCCCCGCCAAGGAGCAGTACGTCGGTCGGCCAGCCCGCAGGCAGCGGCGCGTGCGCGACCGGCGCCACGTCCTGGAACAGCAAGGTCGCGCGCGGCTCGGCTGCGATGTTCGCGCTGTCCTGGCGGCGCGCCGCTTCAGTCGGCAACACCACCACCGTCGGTTCCGCTCCGCCAGTCACCGCGACCACGAAGGGCACGGCGCCGCCCCAGGGGATATCGATCGCCTCGCCGCTGGCCAGGCCGCCACGCAGGCGCAAGCTGCCGCAACCCGCGACGCTGACCGCCCCTGCGGCCGGCGCCAGGCCGGCCACGCCGAGCAACCAGTTGGCCAGCATCGCCTCCGGCAGCGGCAGCGGCAGGTTGAAGCGGCCGACAAGCCGGATCACGCCGCAGACGTCCGCCCACGAGGCACCCGCGCCACCCAGGGACTCGGACGCCAGCGCCAGCGGAAAGCCTGACTCCTCGACAGCGTCCCACATGGCCTGCGGCCAGGCGCCACCCTCGCACGCAAGCACCGCGGCGGGGCTGGCCAGGTCGGCGAACAGGCGCTCGACCGTTGAATCGAACATTTGTCTCATGATTAACGCATTCCCAAACCGCGCGCGATGATCCCGCGGAGTATCTCGCGCGTGCCACCGCGCAGTGAAAATGAAGGAGCCTCCTGGGTCAGGTAGGCAAGTACCCGCGCGTGCTCGCTGCCGCCGCGGGTGGTCGGCGATGCGTCCAGCAGCATCTGCGCCAGTTCCGGCAGTTCCTGCTCGAACGTGGTGCCCAGTTCCTTGACGACCGACGCCTCCCAGGCCGGGTTGCGCCCCGCCGCCAACTGGGCCGTGACGGCGAGCGACATCTGGCGCAGCGTGACCAGGCGTGCCGTCAGGCGTCCGAGCTCGCGTGCCTGGAAGGCGTCGGGCTCGGCGCCGACCGCCTCGATCAGCGTATGCATCAGGGCGATCGAGCTCAGGAAGCGCTCCGGCCCGCTGCGCTCGAAGGCCAGTTCGGCCGTGACCTGGGCCCAGCCCTGCCCCTCAAGCCCGATCAGGGCGTCTGCATCGAGCGTCAGGTTGTCGAAAAAGACTTCGTTGAAATGCGTCGCACCGGTCAGGTCCCTGATCGGGCGGATCGTAATGCCCGGCAGTGACAGGTCGATGATGAATTGGGACAGCCCTTCGTTGCGCTTGCTGTCGATGCCCGTGCGCACCAGCGCGATCATGTAGTGCGAGCGGTGCGCATTCGTCGTCCACACCTTCTGTCCATTGACCACCCATTTGTCGCCGACGCGGCGCGCACTGGTCTTGATGGAGGCGAGATCGGAGCCGGAATTGGGCTCGCTCATGCCGATGCAAAAGAATTGCTCGCCGCGGCAGATTGCGGGCAGGTGGAAGGCCTTCTGTGCGTCGGTGCCGTAATGCAGGATCTGCGGGCCGCTCTGGCGATCGGCGAACCAGTGCGCCGACACGGGAGCCCCCGCGGCGAGCAGCTCCTCGATCACCACATAGCGGGCAAACGGGCTGGCCTCGGCACCGCCATAGCGTTTCGGCAGCGCCATCCCGATCCAGCCGCGGGCGCCGAGGCGCTGGCTGAACTGCGCATCGAATCCCATCCAGGATTCGGCACGCCGGGTTGGCGGGTAATCTGCCAGCGCTTCGGCCAGGAAGACGCGCACTTCGGCACGGATGGCCTCGGCCTCAGGCGGGATGGGACTGAATGTGAACTGATCGATGGACATGTGCGGTCATGCGTTGGAGTCGGACTCCTGGCCGCTGTCGATGCGGCCAGGTCCCGGGAAGGTCGCCCTTCCCGTCAGCGGATGCTCAGAGCGCGGTCTGGGCGTCGGCGGCGGCAAACATCTTGTTGATGTCGCCGGAGGTGACCGGGCGGCTCGGGTCGCGCTCCGGTGCCGCGCCGCCCAGGCCCAGCGCCGGCTCGATGCTCACGTGCGTGGCCTGCGCCTTGAGCGCGCCGACGGTGCAGTTCTCGCGTCCCAGGACCGAGAACGGATCGTAGGAGAACTCGCGCATCGCATTCAGGTGCGTGATCTTGTTGATGACCTCGTCCGAGAGGTGCTGGGCCTGGCTCCAGAACACGTTTGCCGAATTCGGCCAGGTGCAGTCGGAGTGCGGATAGTCGCATTCCCAGGTGACCTTGTCGACATTGATCGAGTCGAGGTTCTTCAGGCCGAACGCGTCTTCAATGAAGCAGGTGATGATGTGTTCGTTGAAGATATCGCTCGGCTTCTTGTCGCCGAAGTTGGAATTGGTCCACTCGTGGTGGTGGCTGTGCGTGAAGTCGGCCCGCTCGAGCAGATAGGGAATCCAGCCGATGCCGCCTTCGGACAAGGCCATGCGCAGTTTCGGGAACTTCTTCCACATCGGCGCCCAGATCCAGTCCGCCGCCGAGTTGGAGATCGAAATCGGCATCGAGGTGATCCAGGCGTCGATCGGCGACTCGTCGGACGCGTGGGCCGCCTTGACGCCGGTGCCGATGTGGCAGCAGATCACGACGTCGTTATCGGCGCAGGCCTTCCACAGCGGGTCCCAGTGGGCATTATGGATCGACGGGTAGCCGTGCACGGTCGGATTGTCGGACAGGGTCAGCGCATGCACGCCCTGGTCGGCCAGGCGCTTGACTTCGGCGGCGGCGGCCTGCATGTCCCACCAGGGAACCATCATGAGCGGGATGAAGCGGCCCGGTGCCGCGTTGCACCAGTCGTGCAGGTGCCAGTCGTTGTAGGCCTGGATCGCGGCGAGGCTGACCTCGCGGTCGTTCATTACCTGGAAGCGCTGACCGGCGAAGCCCGGGAAAGTCGGGAAGCACAGCGAGCCGAGGACGCCGTTGGCGTTCATGTCGTCGACGCGTGCCTTGACCTCCCAGGTGCCGCGGCGCATCTGCTCGTAGGAGAGCGGCTCCATGCCGTATTCGTCCTTGGGACGGCCGACCACCGAATTGAGGCCCATGTAGCCGGTCGCGCGGTCTTCGAAGACCCAGACGTCGCGTCCCTTGATGGACTCGACCTTCGGCTGGCGGCCCTTGAATTTGGCGGGCATGTGGCGGTCGAATGCGCCGCGTGGCTCGATCACGTGGTCGTCCACGCTGACCAGGATCAGGTCTTCATATTTCATCGTTGTCTCCGAGAATGTGATTCGTACAAGCAGCGAATGGTTTTGTTCTGGCTTCAATTCTAGAACAGAAAACGGATTTATTAAACACTTTTTCGTTTTCTGTTCATAAAAATACCGAAGATTCAACCCCAGAGCACGTGTACGTGCTTCGGCCCGCGCAACTGGGCGCCCGTGATGATCGGCGCGGGCATGTCCGGATCGAGACGCAGGTTCGGCATCAGGTCGAGGATGGCGTTGACCGCCACCTGCAGTTCGGTCTTGGCGATGAACTGGCCGATGCACATGTGCGGGCCGAAACCGAAGCCGAACGAAGGCTTCGGCTTGCGGTCGATGTCGAACTCCTCGCTGTTCTCGAATGCTTCCTCGTCGCGGTTGGCCGAACTGACGATACACTGGACCATCGCCCCTTTTGGAATGGCCATGCCGGCCAGTTCCAGGTCCTGCGCGGCCTGGCGCACCTTGAAGGTGGCGACCGGTTCGAAGCGGATGGCCTCGTCGATCGCCTTCGGGATCAGGCTGCGGTCCTGGCGCACGCGCTCGAGCAGCGCCGGGCGCTCGAGGAGCAGCGTCATCAGGGTGCCGAAGGTACGCGTGGTGGTTTCGGCCGCCGCCGGCAGCAGTGAGCGCACGAAGGTGGTCACTTCGTGGTCGTCGAAGCTGCGGCCATCGCTCTCGGCGCGGATCAGGCGGCTGATCAGGTCATCGCTGTTGGCGCCGTTGCGGCGCACCTCGACCACCGCCTCGTGGGTCGCGTCATACAGCGACTTGGCCGCCTCCATGGCCGCCTTGCGGGCCAGCGCCGCCTTTTCCGCGTCCACCTGGGGACCGGCCAGGATCGCCAGCGCCCAGGCGGCGTACTGCTTGATCTTTTCCGGTTCGCTGCCGGGGAAGCCGATCAGCGCGTAAATCAGGCGGATCGGGAAGTACAGGCCGAATTCCATCAGGTCCGCCTTCTTCTTCGGCACCAGCTCGGCCAGGAATTCCTTGCGCAGGATCGGATCCATTTTCGAATCGCGCCAGCGGTTGACGACCTCCGGCATGAAGATCGGCTGCAGCAGCGCCCGCGCTTTCTTGTGGGCTTCGCCATCCATGCCCGTCAGGATCAGGCCGTCGAAGAAGGAACCCAGGCCTTCGGCGATGAAGCCGCTGGTGTAGTTGGCGGCGTCGCGCAGCACCGCCATGGTTTCCTTGTACTTGAACACGGTAAAGGTCGGCCGGTTCGCGTCGAGACCGGCAATATTCGGCACGCCGAGCTTGCCCATGAAGTTCTCGGCGATGATGGGCGAATTCCTGCGCATGTCGCGATAGATCGCGTGCAGGTCGACATCCCCACCGCGGTAGTTGTCGGCCACGCCCGAATAGGCGCTCTCGAGACTCACTTCTTTCACACTGCTCATGCTGTCATCCTCCGGTTGTTGGTCCTGGTGGTGCGCGGACCTTTAGTTGAACACTTTTGCAGATAGTGCTCTATTTCTGGAGGATTGCCAAGCAATTCGCGTTGGGCTGGCTGCGCTACGGGATCATCAGGCCGCCGTCCACGGCGAGGGTCTGGCCGGTGATGAAGCGGGCGCCGTCGCTCATCATGAAGACGACAAACGGCGTCATGTCGCGGTCCGGATCGCCCAGCCTGCCGCCGAGCGGGATCAGGCCGGCCATCATCGCGTCGTGCGCGGCCAGCGCCTGCGCATCCATGCGTGCGCGGTGCGCTTCGTACATCGGCGTCCACATCCCTGGCGCAGCGGCATTCACGCTGATGCCGTGGCGGCCCCACTCCTTGGCCACGGTCCGGGTCCAGCCCAGCACCGCCGCCTTGGCGGCGGAATAATGGGCGCAGCCGGGCAGTCCCATGACCCCTGCGGCCGAGCCGAAGTTCAGGATACGGCCACCGTGCTCGCGCAGGTGCGGGAACGCCGCCTGATTGGTATTCATGGTGCCGCGCGCATTAACGTCGAACATCAGGTCCCAGTCGGCGTCGAGGATGGACTCTGCCGGAGCCGCCCGTTCGATGCCGGCGATGTTCACCAGGCCGTCAAGGCCGCCCAGCCAGGCCGTGGCCGCGCCGAACGCGGCATCGACCTCGCCGCGCAGGCCCACGTCGCAGTGAAAATAGCTGGCGGCGCCCGGGCCGGCTGCGTCCGCACGGCCCGCCTCTTCCCTGCCCGCCGCGTCGTTGACGTCCATCGCAGCCACCTGCGCACCGGCCGCCACCAGGCCGCGCAAGACGCTCGCGCCGATGCCGCCGGCCGTGCCGGTAACGATCAGCCGTTTGCCGTTCAGTTCCATATCCCCTCCTTCAGTTGGTCGAATGCCCTGATCACGTGCGATGCGGGCCGATCCTGAGTGCCTGCACGCTGCCTGCGCCCAGCGCCGCGGACATCAGCCAGAACAGGACCGGCGCCCCCACCGCGGTCCCGAGCACGCCGAACAGCAAGGGCATGGCGGCCATGGAGACGTGGATTGCCATCGAACGCAGCGCCAGCGCTTCGCCGTGCCGCTCCGGCGGCGTGAGCTCGTGCAGCGTGGTCATGATCGCCGGCTGCACCATGCCCAGGGCGACCCCGAGGACGGCGGCGCAGGCCGCCATCGCCCACGCGCTGCGCAGCAGCGGATAGGTGGCGAATACCGCGCAAGTCAGCAGCAGCGCGGCCGCCAGCAGCGTGCCCCGGGAGAGACGCCCTGCCAGCAGCGGCATCAGCAGGCGCACCGACATCGACGCGACCGCATACGCGGCCAGGACGATGCCCAGCGCCGAGGCGCTCAGGCCGCGCTCGACGCCCAGCAGCGGCAGCGCGAAGCCATGGACGTCCCAGCTGAGCGACACCAGCCAGCTGACGAACAACAGACGGCGCAAGGGCGCCAGCCGCAACAGGTCGAATGCGGAGGCTTTCCGCGCCGCCTGCGCCGCGGCCGCACGCGGCGGCTCGACCGGCACCGCCTGGGCCGCCAGCAAGGTGGCCGCCGGCAGCAGTGCCAGAACGAGGAAGGCGGACGAAAAGCCGGCATGGTCGATCAGCAGCCCGGCCAGCATCGGGCCGAATAGGCCGGCAATGGCGGGCGCCAGCGCGATCCAGCTGAAGACGCGCAGGCGCTCGGTGTCGCCCGTGGCCAGGCGGCTGGCGCTGCGCTGGATCGCGATCATCCCGAAGCCCGAGCCGGCACCGCTGAGCGCAGCGGTCGCGCACAGCGTGAACAGGTTCTGGCTTGCCGCAGCCAGCAGCGTGCCGGCCAGCGCGCAGCCGGCGGCTATGCGCACCGGCAGGTGGTAGCCGCGCCGGTCTGCCAGGCGCCCCGCCGGCAGCGCCAGCAGCGCGGGAAACACGGCGAACATCGTCATGACCAGGCCCACCGACCAGGCCGAGCGGCCCAGGGCCAACACGTTCAGGGGCGCCGCCAGCCGCACGCCCTGGGCGCAGGCGTGCAGGCCGACCTGGCAGGCCAGCATGGCGGCCAGCGCCGCGTGCGGCTTGCGCAGGAGCGCTGCCGCGCTAGGCATGCGCGCTTTCGATGGCGGCCAGCGCCTGTTCGAACAGGCGCACGGCCGACGCATGGTGTACCGCGCCGGTGTCCGGGTCGCCCTGGCCGGCGCAGGAGCGCGCATAGCTTGCCTCGAGCATGATGCCGAGCTTGAAGCGTGCCAGCGCCACATACCAGCCGATCGCGGCGAGGTCGCGCCGGCTGCCCGCGCGGTAGCGCTCGACCAGTTCGCCGGTGGAGGCCAGGCCCTGCGCCGGCTCGATGCGGATCGTCCCGGCGCCGCGCCCGCCGGCATCGGGCCAGGTGGCCACCAGCCAGCCCAGATCGAGCACCGGGTCGCCGATCGTCGCCAGCTCCCAGTCGATGATCGCAGCGAGTTCGGGATGATCGCGGCGGAACATCACGTTGCCGAAATGGTAGTCGCCATGCAGGATCCCGGGCGTGAAGTCGGCCGGCATGTGCATGCCGAGCCAATCGGCGACGCGTCCAACGCCCGGCAGTGACTGCGGCCCCGGCCAGCCAGGGTGGCGGCCGCAGTCTTCGAGGTGGCGCAGCCAGCGCGGCACCTGGCGCGCAAGAAAGCCCTCGGGCTTGCCGAAGTCGGCCAGTCCGGCCTGGCACGGGTCGATCTCGCCGAGCCGCAGCAGGCCATCGACCATCGCATATCCCATCTCGCGGCGCCAGGCGGCATCGGTCGCATAGGGTGCGGGCAGCCGTTCCGGAGTCGCCGTAAAGCCGTCCACCGGCGCCATCAGGTAGAACGGCACGCCCAGCACGCCGGCGTCGTCGCAGGAAGCGGCCAGCGCCGCATGCGGCACGGTGCTGCCGGCCAGCGCCCGCAGCAGGCGCGCCTCGCGCAGGAAAGCCTTGCCGCCATCGGCCAGCGCGCCGGGGCGCGGACAGCGCAGCACCCAGGCCTCGCCGCCGTCGCGTTCGAAGCGCAGCAGCACGTTCTGCGTGCCGCCGGTGAGCGGCGTGGCGGCGCGCAGCGCTCCCTCGCCGATTCCCTGCGCATCCATCCATGTCCTCAGCGCCTCGAGGTCGAGGACGGTATCGGCGCCCGCCCCGCTCATACGAGCGCCGCGCGGAATTTTTCCGCTGCCGCCGCGGCGGCGGTCGGACGGTGGTAGGCCGGGAACAGGTCCGCGCAGGCTTCGTACTCGCGCAGCAGCTGGCGCGCCACGGTCACCTTGTGGACTTCGGTCGGCCCGTCCGCCAGGCCCATCTGATAGGCACGCACGATCAGCCCGACGAAAGGCATCTCGGTCGAAACACCGATCGAGCCATGCACCTGCAGCGCGCTCGATGCGATATCGTGCAGCACCTTCGGCATCGTCGCCTTCACCGCGGCGATGTCCTTGCGCACTTTCTGGTAATCGTGGTACTTGTCGATGCGCCAGGCGGTACGCATCACCAGCAGCCGGAACTGTTCGAGCTGGATCCAGGCATCCGCAATCTTCTCCTGCACCATCTGCTTGTCGGACAGCAGCGAACCCTGGGTGCTGCGCGAGAGCGCGCGCTCGCACAGGGCGTCGAGCGCCTTCTGCGCCTGTCCGATCACGCGCATCGCATGATGCACGCGCCCGCCCCCGAGGCGGACCTGGGCGATGGCGAAGGCTTCGCCGGGCGCACCGAGCATGTACTGGGCGCCGACGCGCACGCCATCGAACTCGAGGTAGGCGTGGGTGGCTTCCGGATCGTCCGCCACGCCGACATTACGGATGATGCGGATGCCGGGTGTATCGGCGGGAACGACGAACATGCTCATGCCGCGGTAGGTCGAGGCTTCGGGATCGGTGATTGCCATCACGATGAAGAAATCGGCATAGCGCGCGTTCGAGGCGAACCATTTCTGGCCGCTGATCACCCAGCCGTCGCCGTCGCGTACTGCCTGCGTGGTAAATACTTTCGGGTCGGCGCCGCCCTGCGGCTCGGTCATCGCAAAGCAGGAGACGACCTCGTTCGCCAGCAGCGGCGCGAGAAAGCGCTCCTTCTGGAAGGGCGTGCCGTAGGCCGCGAGGATCTCGCAGTTGCCCGAATCGGGCGCGTGGGCGCCGAAGACGATGGGCGCGAACAGCGCGCGGCCCAGGATCTCGTTCATCAGCCCGAGCTTGACCTGCCCGTAGCCGGCGCCGCCGAGTTCCGGACCCAGGTGGCAGGCCCACAGCCTGCGCTCCCTGACTTGCCGCTGCAGTGGACGCACTTGCGCCGCGAAGCGCGGATCGTGGATATTCCACGGACTGCCCAGCACGTGCTCGAGCGGTTCGACTTCCTCGCGCACGAATGCTGTCATCCAGTCGAGCTCCGCCTGGAATGCGGGTTCGGTTTCAAAATCCCATGCCATGTCAGTCTCCGGGTTACAGGTTCATGCGAGCAGCAGGCCGCCGTCGACGAGCAGCGTCTGGCCGAGTACGTAGGCGGCGAGCGGAGAAGCGAGGAACAGTGCGGCGCCCGCCATGTCGTCCGGCGTGCCGAGCCGGCCGAGCGGTATTTTTCTCAGCGAGGCGGCCAGCCGCTCGGGGTGGTCGGTGGTGACCCGGGTCAGCTTGGTGGCAACCAGGCCGGGCGCGATGCCGTTGACCCGGATGCCGTCGCCGGCCCAGGCTTCGCCGAGCGTGCGGGTCAGGCCGTAGGCGCCGGTCTTGGAGGCGTTGTAGGCCGGCGTGCCGACCGTCGAATGAAAGGCCGCCGCGGAACTGACGATGATCATCGATCCCCTGGCTTGCGCCAGCAGGTCGTGAAAGCGGTCGCCGCAGGCCATCAGGCTGACCAGGTTGACGTTGACGACCTCGCGAAAGGCCGGCACCTTGAATTCTTCTCTCCGGTAGCGCACGATGCCCTGGGCGCAGACCAGCACGTCGAGCCGTTCGAAGGGCACCTCCACCACGGCCACCGCCGCTGCGTCGCCGACATCGAGCCTGGCGTAATGCAGGCCCTCGAGATCCGAGTCCGGGGAATCGGCGTAATCGGCTGCCCGGGCCCGCGTGCCCCATACGTGCACCTGCGCGCCGCGCCGGCGAAAGGCCTGGGCGATGCCGTTGCCGATGCCGCTGGAACCGCCGACGACAAGTACCGTCTTGCCTGAAAAATCGAGTTCGTTCATACGCTAGCCCCGGATGCGTTCATAAAATGGTCAGTCCCTGCTTTTCCAGAGCGGCGATCCGCTCGGGGCCGAGCCCGAGCCGCTCCCAGACTTCGCGGCTGTGTTCACCCAGCGCCGGCGGCGGACGGTCCAGGCGCAAGGGCAGGTCGCCGAACTCCCAGTAGGCGCCGACCTGTTCGAGTTCTCCATACACGGCATGGCGGTAGCGAGCATGCAGCCCGGCCGCGGCGTGGTCCGGATCGTCGTGGAAGGCCTCGCCCTGCGCTTCCAGCACCGGTTCGGCCGGCACGCCGGCGCCGCGCAGGGCAGCCAGCGCGGATGCACGCGGCTGTCCGGCGAACCAGGCTTCGCACTGTTGCCGCGTGTCTCCCGCGAGGCCGGCGAAAGCGGCCTCCTCGCGTGCTCCCGCGGCGGCGACGGCGAGCCAGGCGTCGAGGCAGCGATAGATCCGATGGGCGGGCGAGAGCCCGGTCTGGGCCTGGTCGAGCTGCGCGACTGGCGTGGTGGAGCCGTCGGGCAGCATCACGCTTTCCGCCACGGTCAGCAAGGTGGCGCCGAGCAGCGAGGCGCAGACGGCCTGCCCTCCCCCGCTCTCCTGCCGGCGGTAGTGGGCGAGCAGCACGGCGAAGACCGAGGACAGGGCGGCCAGGTAGTCGCCCACGCCGAAGCGCAGCCACATCGGCGGATTGCCCTGCCCGCCGCATTCGGCTTCCCAGCCGCAGGCCGCCTGCATCAGCTGGTCGAAGCCCGGCCAGTCCTTCTGCTCGCCCTTCGGGCCATAGGAACTGATGTGGCAGTAGACCAGCGCCGGGTTTTGCGCCTTCAGAGTCGCGTAATCGATCCCGAGCTTGCGCGCGGCGGGCAGCCGTATATTGTGGTGGACCACGTCGGCCCAGCGCACCAGCGCGTCGAGGGCATCTCCCGCGCCGGCCTCGCCCAGCTTGAGCGCGACGCCCAGCTTGCCGCGCTGGGTGCCGGCGAAGATCCGTTCCAGCCTGCGCATGGCGTCGCCCGCCGGCGGCTCGACCTTGATCACCTCGGCCCCCAGGTCGGCGAGCAGCATCGTGGCGAAGGGACCCGCCAGGTAGGCGCCGAGATCGAGCACCTTCATGCCGACCAGCGGCGCGACCGGTGCGGGAGGGGCCACCGGCGCCGCCGCGGGCCGCGGGGGAACATGCAAGGGCCCGTGCTCCGGGTCGGCCAGCGCGCCGCGCACAACCGGCGGTGGTTCGGTCAGGTAGGCCGGGCCGGGCTGAAGCACCCTGCCCCGCGCCCTGTCGTCGACTTCGACCACATAGCCGTTCGCGCGCGCCTGCTCGCTGGCGTAGATGGCGCCGAAGGGCGCCGCCACCTGGGCCGCGACGTCATGCTGCCAGAAGTGCCCGACCCAGTCGCGTGCCTGACGGGTCGCCATGATGGCCTTGTTGGCGCCGAAGTTCGGGGCAACGTGGCTGGGCGGATATTTCGCATTTTCGACGGCAACCGCCTCCGGCCCCAGCGCGGCCAGCGCCTGCGCCATCCAGGGCGCCTTGCCCGGTGAATAGTGGACGTGCACCCATTCGCCGTCGGCGCAGCGGTGCAGCGGGATCGGCGTGCTCTTGGACAGCCCCTTCGCGAACACCGGCGTTGGCGTTTGCGCCCGCGACCAGTGCATGCTCATCGGTGCGAGTGCAGCCTGCGCGAGACTCGTGTGCGCGATGCCGCCGCGCCCGTCCCGGCGGCGCGCAATCAGGCGCGCCATCACGCCGATCGCGCAGAACCATGCGGCCAGCCAGGCGGCAAAGGGCATGCGCACGAACACGGGGCCGGGACGGTGGCCGGGCTGCTCGTCGAGCAGGCCGAGCCGCGCCAGCACCAGGGTCTCGCGTGCCGGCGCCTCGGCGAGACGATGCCTGCGCGGCCAGCCGCCGATCGCCGACACGACCAGGCCGGGATATGCCGCCGCGAGGCGCCCATCGTCGAGGCCGAGGTGAGAGGCACGCGCCGGCGTCAGGTCGTGCAGCAGCACGTCGGCGCCCGCGAGCAGCCCGGCCAGCGCCGCCCGGCCCTCCGGCGCGTTAGGATCGAGCGCCACCCGCCGCTTGCCGCGGTTGAGCACCGAGAACAGCACCGACCCGGCATCGTCGGCCATGTCCGGCGTCTCTATGCGGATGACTTCGGCCCCGGCCTCGGAGAGCTGCAGCCCCGCCGACGGCCCGGCGATCCCACTGGCAAACTCGATGACGCGGATGTTCCCGAGGATAGGCGTGTCCATCAGCGATCCCCTGCGTAGGCCTGCTGCACATAGGTCATGCGCCCGCCGGCCAGCATCAGGGCGCAGAACATGTTGAGCTCGACGATCTCGGCTGTGCTGAAATGAAGCTTGAGCGTATCGAACAAATCGTCGCCGATCGCCATGTAGTCGGCGGCGAACAGGGTGGCGTATTGGAGCGCCGCCTGCTCCGCCGGGCTGAAACGGGGATCGTCGTGCGCCAGGCAGGCGATGTCGTCCTCGCTGACCGAGTCGTCCTTGCGGGCGAGCTGGCACGCCTGGCAATTGGTGATGGAGGCGATCTTCAAGCGCACCAGTTCCCTGAGCCGCCCCGGCAGCACGCCGCGCAGGTGGATCGCTTCGAGCGCGCCGAGCCATGCTTCGGCCAGGTCCGGGCGGTGCGCCCAGACCTGGACCGGTACCGGCGAACTGAGCATCCGGCTGGCCCGTCCGCGCTCGAGCGCAGCGGCGAGCTTCGGCGGGAACTCGGCTAATGGAACCAGCGGTAGCCGCGTCACGCCAGCCTCCCGCTACGGCACGCCTGGGGTCCGGTCATCATGTCTCCTGCGCCGCTGTCGCTTCGAACGATCTGGCGCGGCCATGGTTTTAGTGAACATAAATGCGATTTGTGTTCAATATATACATGTTTTGGAAAAATGTCGACCGTCTCCGCTATTTCCTCAAGCGGGCCCGACGAAGTAGCGCACCAGCAGCCCGCCGTCCTCGTCGAAGCGGTACAGCTCGATGGTCTCGATCACCCGTTCCGTTCCCTTGACCCTGTTCCGGTTGTGGCAAGCGGCTTCGTTGCCGCTGATGACGGCCGCGACCTCCTCGACCGCGATGGCGGCATTCTGCCGCTCCCACATCGCCGCAAGCACCGGCCAGCCATCCGAGGCCGGCCGCCCCACGTATTCGATGGTCAAACCGCCGGGAGCGGCCGCGCGGTAGGCCGCGAGGAAGCCGTCCTGGTCGCCGGCGTTCCAGCATGCCACCTGGGCGTGGAGGAAACGGCGGATGCTGTCTGCGTCCATGCTCATGCGGCTCCTCCCGCATCGGTTTCGGACCCGCGCACGTCGCGCGCGCTGCCGTTGCGGCGGTCGGTTTCGCCCCAGCCCAGCGAACGGTCCGGTTCGCGCGTGTCACCGACGCGGCGCCAGCGCCCCTCCTGCTGGGCGGTGACCGGAAAGCCGCCGACGAAGTCGATCATTTCGCCTTTCGGGTCCGGCACGAATTCCCAACGCTCGGCTCCGTCGAGGACTATGTGCGCGCTCTCGACAAAATAGGAACCCGGCTTGTGCACGACCTGGCCTTCGATATCGGTGGTGCAGCGGATCTCGCCCTTCTCGTTCTGGAAGATGGCGTAGCCCAGCTTGCCATGTCCGACCATGAAAGAGCCGCTGTCCCAGCTGCCGTCGGTGTAGACGGTAGCAAAAGTCCACCAGATGACGTGCATCTTGTTGTTGACCACCAGGTCCTTCTGGAAGTGGATGGCGCCGCCTTCCGCCATCCAGGCCTGGTCGAGGGTGATGATTCCTTTCACGGCGCGGCCTTCGCAGGTGCCGGCCACGTCGTACAGTTGCGAGACGTAGAAGGTGCCCCAGTCGCGGCCCGGAAGGTACCATTGCATGCCCTTGCCGAGCAAGCTGCCGGTGAGCTCGAACAAGCCCTCCTCCTTCCAGCTGAACTGCGTGCCCGAGGCAGTGAGCCGCCACGGCCGGCCCGGCTCGTCCTCCAGGCTGGACCAGCCAGCCGTGTCATTGTCGAGCCAGCGCTGCGGGAACATGGTCAGTGCCTGCGCCCCGCTCTTTTCCTTGTCGATGCGGATGTGGCGCCCGTCGCCGACCAGCGTCGACTGGTAGATGAACTTGGTCGGATTCGGGCTGCTGTCCGGTGCATTCAGGGCGCGCACGAATGCGTAGATCTCGCCCTGTTCGTCGCGCACGCAGCCGAAGGGCATGTGCTTGGTCAGCTTCAGGCCGTAGTGGTCGCGCAGGTCGGCCAGGCCGGCACCGCTTACCTGCTGTGGAGCGACCAGGCATTGGTAATCGAAATCGCCGCGCTGCGGAACTGTCGTAAAGGTCCGCATGGCTTAGTCCCAGAGCACGTGGATATGCGGTGCGCCACGCAGCTGGGCGCCTTCGATGACTGGGACCGGGTGGTCCGGGTCGAGCCGCAAGTTCGGCAGCAAGTCGAGTATCGCGTTGATGGCGCAGTTGAGTTCCAGCTTGGCGACGAACTGGCCGATGCACATGTGCGGTCCGAAGCCGAAGCCGAACGACAGTTTCGTGCGGCGGTCGATATCGAAGACGTCGGGATGCTCGAAGACTTCCTCATCCCGGTTTGCCGACACCACCATGCACTGGATGAACGAACCCTTGGGGATCGTCACGCCATGGAACGCGACCTCTTTCGCCGTCTCGCGTATCTTGAATGTGGCAACCGGCTCGTAACGCACCGTTTCGTCGATCAGCTTAGGCACCAGCGAACGGTCGGCGCGCACGCGGTCGATCAGGCCTGGGGTCGTCAGCAGCAGCGTCATCACCGAGCTGAAGGTACGCGTCGTCGTCTCACCGGACGCCGGCAGCAGCGAGCGCACGAAAGTAGTCACCTCATGATCGTCGAGCATGCGGCCTTCGTGTTCCGCGCGCAGCAGCCTGCCGATGACATCGTCGCCCTGGCTGCCCTGTGCGCGCCGCTGCACCACCACTTCGTGGATCACTTCGTACAAACGTGCGACTGCGACCCCCGCGCTGCGGCGCGCTTCCTCGAAACGCTCCTTGTCCACCTGGTTTCCGCCGACCATCGCAAGAGCCCAGGCGGCGTATTGACGGTATTTTTCCTTGTTATCGGTCGGGAAGCCCAGCAAGGCATACATTACGCGGATCGGCACACCCAGTCCGAATTCCATCAGATCCGCCTTTTTCAAAGGAATCATCTTTTCGAGGAAGTCCTTGCGGATGACATTGTCGATCGGGTCGCGCCATTTATTCACGGTCTCCGGCATGAACGCCGGCTGAAGCAGTGCCCTTACCTTTCGGTGCTGCTCGCCGTCCATCGCCAGCACGATCAAGCCGTCGAAAAATGCACCCAGTCCCTCGGCGATGAAGCCGCTGGTGTAGTTGGTCGCGTCGCGCAGCACGGCCATGATGTCCTGGTGGCGAAACAACGCGAAGGTGGGGCGCGTCCCTTGTTGCAAGCCGGCATTCGTGGGCACGCCGAACTGCTTGACGAAATCGCCGATGTAAATCGGTGATTCGGAGCGCGCCAAGCGGCAGGCGGCGTGAATGTCGCCAGCGCCCTTGTAGGTGTCGGAAACCGCGGAATAGGCGCGTTCCAGCGATTGATCGTCGATTGTTTGATTCACGGTTGCCTCCTTCAGCCCAGCGGCGCTCGGGCGGGCTGCCAGAGAACCTGGACATATATTTATTTAGTGTTCACATATTAGCGTCGGCGGGCCGTACCGGCGCGGCTGGCTGTGGCAACTTTGTTTGACCATTAGTCAAGCGGCGGGGTAAAGTTGGCTGAACCGAGACCACCAGGGCGATACAATGAACGAGCTGCCGGACAGTTGTGCGCCGCCGAAAGCGCTGCCGAACAAGCGCGAAACGCTCAAGCGGATCCTCGAAGCGGCGCGGCGCGAATTCGTTGGCAAGGGCCTGGCCGATGCGCGTGTCGACGACATCGCGCAGGCAGCGGGCGTGACCAAGCAGCTGGTGTATCACTACTACCGCAGCAAGGAGGAGCTGTTCGCCTGCGTGCTGGACGAATCGTCGGCGCAGGCGATGAACGAACTGGTGACGCTGGAGCTGGACCACCTGGCGCCGCGCGCGGCACTGCGCGCCCTGCTCCAGGGGATGGTCCAGCCTTACGAGGAAGGCGAACTGAGTGCGCTGGCCCAGGAAGGCATCCGTTTCCACGAAAGCCGGGCAACGCCGCGCAACAGTTTTACCGAGCTGGCGCCGCGCCTCAGGCTCAAGCTGAAGAAAACGCTCGAACGCGGCATCTCCAGCGGCGACTTCCGGGCCGACGTCGATCCCGACATGCTGCTCGCCGTCGCCGCGCTGGCCACCACCAGCGCCTGGGTCAACCGCTATACGGTGTCGACGCTGTGCGGCCTGGACATGGCGAGCGCGCCTGACGCCGAGACCTGGCGCCGCTTCTCGGTCGATTTCGTGCTCTCGGCGCTCGAACGCGAACGCAGCAGCGAACATCCGCTGACACGCCCCGTCGCTGTGTTCAAGGCGCCAGGAAGCGGCTGACGCGGCGCGCTGCGATCCGACCCGGCAGGCCGTTGATCCCGCCGCCCGGGTGGGTGCCGGCGCCGCCCAGGAACAGGCCGGCCAGCGGCAGCTTGTCGGTGCCCAGTCCCGCGGCGGGACGCATCAAGGCGCTGCGCGCCGGGCTGGTATCGATATGCACCACGCAGCCGCGGTGCACATTCAGGCGCTCGGCGAGGTCGGGCGCCGCTTCGATCCTGCGCCCGATCTCGTGGCTCGCCAGTCCGTCCATGTACTGCGATGCCTGGTCGATCACTTGCTGCCCGACCTGTGCGCGAATCGCGTTCCAGCCCTCGCGCGGCTCGACCGGCATCGCCACCGGGTACAGGTAGACCACATCCTGCCCCGGCGGCGCCTGGCCCGGGTCGACGGCGCTCGGCGCCGTGATCCACATGTAGGGCAAGGGCGAGACTTCGCCGCGCGCGGCCGCGCGAAAATTGTCGAGGACCGCATCGGACGTGCCGATCAGGAGCACGCTCTTGCGCAGGCTCAGGCCGTCCGGGCGCAGCGCTTCATGGCGGCTGTACGCGACCTGCCCCGAAAGCGCGACGTCGACTTTCAGCGGCGACGCTCCATGCGCATTCGCCGGCGCCAGCGCCACGCGCGTCAGCGTACGGCGGTCGAGTGCCCCGGGCGTGACCATCTCGAGCGCCATTTTCGGATGGATGGAGGCGATCACCGCGCGCGCACCGATCACGGCGCCGCTCTTCAGGCGCACGCCCTTTGCGACACCCGCCTCGGCGATGATTTCCGCGACCGGCGCGCCGGTCATGATCTCGCCGCCCAACTCGCGCAAGCGCGCGGCCAGCGCGTTCGAGAGGGTCTGCATGCCGCCCACCGCGCGCCCCAGGCCAAAACGATGGATGAAGCCGAGCAGCGCAAAGTAAATGCCGGTCGCTTCGCCGGCGATCGGTCCGGCAGCACCGAGCAGGCAGCACAGGGCCGACTGGGTCACGGGATGCTCGAAACGCTCCATGATCGAGGTGTAGGCCGGGCTGCCGATCAGCGCCATCAGCTCCGGCTTGAGCGCGCGGTTCCTGAACATGGTCCGGAAGGCCTGCCATTTGGCGCCGAGGTTGCGCTGGGCCGGGTCGACCCGCATCATCGGGATGGCGACGTCGATGAAGGCGTTCACCAGCGTCATCAGGGAGAGAAACTCGTCGGCATCGCGCGCCGAGAAGCGCCGGATCTCGGCCGCGGTGTCCTGCGCGCTGCGGCCAAACACCAGCGAATTGCCGTCCGGGTGGAGATAGACGTAGCCAGGGTTCATCTCGACCTGGCGAAAGCCATGCCGCTCGAGCTGCAGCTCCTGCGGCATCATCGGATGGACGCGCAAGGACATCAGGTCGAGGGCGCAGGGATGGATCAGGTGCTGAGGCGCGTCAGGAATCAGGTAGCCGCTCGACGCCATGCCGCCGACTTTTTCGCGCGCTTCGATGACAACCACCTTTTTTCCCGCTTCGGCCAGGTAGCAGGCGGCGGCCAGGCCGTTGTGTCCGCCGCCGACAATCGCCACGTCGTATTGCTTGTCCCGATTCATCCTGTCTCCTCCGGTTTTGTTTTGAACTCCGCCGGATTGAAGCACGAGGCCGGGCCTACAGCCTGAAGAACAGTTTTACCCGAGGTAAAGCGTGGGCGCTCAGCGGCGCGCGACGCGGCCCGACAGCAGCATGACGACGAAGCGCTCCATGCGCCGCATCAGGTTGCGGCGGTCGGCGCCGGACGGTACGAGCACGTCGCTCAGGATGAATCGCACGATCAGCTCGCCGATCAGCTCGCGGTCGAGCACGATGCCGCGGCGTTCTTCCCAGGCGTCGAACACCGGCGCCAGCACGTCCTGGAAGCGGTGCACCGAATCGTGGAAGATGCGCTGGAACCAGCGGGTCGCGTACTCCGGCGCCACCAGCAGCAGGCGCCGCGCGCGGCTGCGCTCGAGGTAGTCGTCGATGAAGCCCAGCACCGCCTGGAAGCGTTCGTCGGGATCCTGGGATGCGGCCGTCGCCTCGATCAGGCGGGCATGGAACTGGTCGCGCTTATGCCGCGAAAACGCATCGAGCAGGTCGTCCTGGGACGAAAAATAGCGGTAGAAGGTGCCGCGCGAAATTCCGCTGTCGCTGCAGACGTCCAGGATCGAGATGCGCTCGGCGCCCGATTGCAGGATGATCTCTTCCGTCGTCGCGAGAATCCTGGCGATCGTGTCGCTGGAGCGCTTGTTCAGTTTGACCGGCGCCGAACTGGTGCGCACCGTGGCAGGCTTCTTCGCCTTCTCGACAGGTGCGGCCTTCTTCGCCTTCTCGACAGGCGCGGGCGGGGGCGCGGCGGACTTCGCGCGCGCGGGCGCGGGCCGTGCGGCCGCAACCGGTGATGCTTTCGTGGCTTTCGTGGCTTTCGCCGCTTTCGTGGTTCTCGCCGCTTTCGCGGCCGGTGCCGGCACCCTTGCCTGCGTCTGCTCCACGGGAGCAGCAACCGCTTTGGCCCGGACGCGAACCGCGGGGACGGCGCGGGCGCCTGCCGCGCGTGGACCGCCTGCCTTTGCGGCGCTCGTCGGTTTCTTTGATTTGACGGCAGCCGTCATCGATCTACTCCCTCATTGCATATTTTTCGTACCTGGATTGTAGCGCAAGGACCGCACGCGCAGAAGTTCGAATGGCGCCAGACCACGCAATACTTTGACACTTTTCGCGATTCTGTTTATATTCGTCTCACAACTAATCGCATGGGAGCCTGCCGGGCCATTCGGCGGAGCCCGACAACAGGAGGCAAAATGGCTGGAATGGGCAATCCCGAGACCTGGTCGCTGGGACAGCAGGATACCGTCATCGCCGCGCTCGATCGGGCCGTTGCGGCCCATCCCGAGCGGGTGCTCTTCGATTTTGGCGGCGAACTGACCACCTATGGCGAATTTGATCAACTGTCGACCCGACTGGCGCACTCGCTGGCTGCGCTCGGACTGAAGGCGGGCGACACGATCCTGACCATGCTCGACAATAATATCGACGCCGTCACCGCCTGGATCGCAGCGAACAAGCTGTGCGCCGTCAGCGTGCCGGTCAACACGGCGCTGCGCGGCGAGTTCCTTCGCCACCAGATCGCCGATGCGCGCGCCGGCATCGTCATATGCGAGGCCGACTATGTCGAGCGCATCGCCCAGGTCGCCGAAGGCCTGCCGGATGTCACGGTGATCCTGTACCGCGGCGCGCTGGCAAGCCACCCGGCGTGCCCGGTGCGCATTGCACCGCTCGATGAATACCGCGGCCAGTGCGTCGATCCGATCGTCGTCAAGCCGGCGCCATCGGACCTGGCCTGCATCGTCTACACCTCGGGCACCACGGGCCCGTCGAAGGGCTGCATGCTGAGTTACAACTACATGTGCAATCTGGCGCGCCTGCAGCTGCGCGCGGGGCCTGCCACCGACAAGGACATCACGATCACCCCGCTGCCGCTGTTCCACATGAACGCCATGTGCGTTGGCGTGCTGTCGAACATCATGGTGGGCGCGCGCGTCGCGATCGTGCCGCGCTTCTCGGTGTCGAATTTCTGGCCCGAGGTGGAGCGCAGCGGCGCCACCATCGCCTCGATCCTCGGCGGCATGGGCGGCCTGCTGGCGCAGGCTCCCGACAGCGAGGCCATGCGGCGCTGCGTCGGCCAGATCCATACCGTGCGCGGCAATCCCTTTACCGAGGAGACGAAGCAGGTCTGGCGCGAGCGTTTCGGTGCGCGCCAGGTCGGCGGCAATGGCTATGGACTGACCGAGGCGAGCGTCATCACCTCGCTGGCCGGCGGCGAGTACGCCGCACCCGGCTCGTCCGGCAAACGCATTCCTGACTTTGACGTGCGTATCGTGGACGACCTCGACCGCGAGCTGCCGGCCAACACCCCTGGCGAAATCGTCGTGCGCCCACTGCGGCCCGACATCATGTTCATGGGCTACTGGGGACGTCCGGCGGACACCATGAAGGTGATGCGCAACATGTGGTTCCACAGCGGCGACATCGGCAAGTTCGACGACGACGGCTTCTTCTACTTCGTCGACCGCAAGAAGGATTACCTGCGCCGGCGCGGCGAGAACATCTCCAGTTTCGAAATGGAGTCGGCATTCGCCGTCCATCCCGACATCGAGGAGGTCGCGGTGCATGCGGTTCCGTCCGAGCGCGGCGAGGACGACGTCAAGGTCACGGCGATCCTGAAACCCGGCTGCGTCCTGCAGCCGGAAGCCCTGTTCCACTGGGCGGTCGATGCGGTGCCCTACTACGCCTTGCCCCGCTATATCGAGTTCCGCGATGCGATGCCGAAGAATCCCCAGGGCCGGGTCCTCAAATACCAGCTGCGCGAGGAAGGCTGCACTGCCACCACCTGGGACCTCGAGCGCACCGACATCAAGGTCAGCAAGCGCTGATCGCGCCGCTTCTTTACTCAACCTGGAGACACCGGCATGACGATACTGACCCACATTACACTGGGCACGACGGACCTGGAACGCGCCAAGACCTTCTACGACCACGTGCTCGAGCCGCTGGGCTACGCGCGCCTGCTCGGTGTCAGCGGACGCATCTGCGGCTGGGGCATCGGCGCGGCGCAGTTCATGGTCGGCTACCCGCGCAACGGCGAGCCGGCCACGGCCAGCAACGGCTTCACCATCGGCCTGGCCGCGCCCAGCCGCGCAGCCGTCGCGGAATTCCACCGCCGCGCCATCGAACTGGGCGCGACCGACGAGGGCGCGCCCGGGCCGCGCCCGTTCGCTCCCGACGCCTACGCCGCCTATATCCGCGATCCCGACGGCAACAAGATCGCCGTTTCCTGCCGCAGTCCGCAGTAGAACAGGCGAGCGCGCGATCGTCGATCGCCCCGCTCCGCCGCCATCGCATCGCTTGTCATACCGACCCGGCCTGCGCACCCTGCGCCTGGCCCGGGCGGGTTCGTCACACCCATAAAAACACGGAGACCATGCATGACCCATTTTGCGAAGGCAGGACTGCTTGCGGGCAGCTGCGCCATGTCGATGATCGGCGGCGCGGCCTGCGCCGCGTCGCCCACCGCGGCGCCGGAGCAGCAACTCGACGCCACGCCCGCGGAGGCGGCGGCGCCGGTCGCCAAGGTCGTGGTCACCGCGCAGCGGCGCGAACAGGCCTTGCAGGACGTGCCGGCGGCGGTGACCGCCATCGGCACGGCCGAACTGGCCAACAAGCAGATCGTCGACGTCAAGGCGCTCAGTGCGAATGCGCCATCGCTCCTGATCGTCGACACGCCGGTCGGCAAGAACAACATGATCATCGGCATGCGCGGCATCGCCCCGACCTCGATTTCGTCGAACAACGACCCGACCGTCGGGATCTATGTCAACGGCGTCTATTATGCGCGTACGGCCGGCGCCAACGCGGCGCTGGTCGACATGGAATCGGTCGAGGTCATCCGCGGCCCGCAAGGTACGCTGTTCGGCCGCAACACGATCGGCGGCGCACTGAACATGACGACGAAGGCGCCAAAGCAGGCGTTCGAGGGTAGCTTGCGGGTCGGCGCGGGCAACTTCGACCAGCGCGCGCTGGGCGGCGTCCTGAACATCCCGCTCGGCGACAAGGTGGCGGCGCGGATCGTGGTGGACGCCCTCCAGCACGACGGCTACGGACGCAGCGCCACGCTGGGCCAGCAACTGGGCGACGAGGATCGCCGGTACGTGCGTGCCTCGCTGCGGGCCCGGCCGACGCGCGACCTCCTGCTCGACCTGACCTGGGACCGCTTCCGCAGCGACGCCGCTTCCCAGGTCTGGATCGTCAATTACTTCGATCCCGCGGTCGCCGCAGCGTCATTGGCCCCGGTCGCGCAGTACCTGCAAAGCGGGGGATATACCAGTTACGCAGGCTTCAACCCTGCCAACACGACGGATGTCGACAACTCCACCGCCACGCTGCGCTGGAATACCGGCCCCGCCACGTTCAAGTCGATCAGCGCCTACCGCCACCTGGACACGGTGAGCGGCTACGACCTGGACGCGACACCGGCCTTCGTCAACCAGCTGCAGCGTTACGGCGTGAGCGGCCACCAGTTCACGCAGGAGCTGCAAGTGTATGGCAGCGCCCTCTCCGACCGCCTCGACTGGATCGCCGGCGCCTACTACTTTACCGAGTCGCTGCGCGACAGCAGCCTGGTGACGACCCCGTCCGGCGCCGCGGCGCTGGGGCGCCTCAACGAATTCGATTCGGAGCAGACCTCGAGCAGTATCTTCGGCCAGCTGACCTATGCCATTCTGCCGAACCTGCGGGCGACGGCCGGTGCGCGCCTGGTGAAGGACAGGCGCGACGTCGACTACCATGCACCGCGCTATCTGACCACCACCGGCGCCCAGCTGGCCGGCAGCGGCGGCTGCGCGCTGGCTGCGGCGGGACTCGACCAGGGCGGCTGCCATTACGTGCCGCCGACGCTGCGCTCGGACTACACCCCCTGGACGCTCGGCCTCGATTACAAGTTCGGGGATGGCACCCTGGTGTACGGCAAGGTGTCGCGAGGCTTCCGCTCCGGCGGCTTCCAGCCCGCCGGCGGGACCAGCCGCTTCGCCTATGATCCCTTCGACAAGGAGCAAGTCGTGTCCTATGAGGCCGGTTCCAAGACGGAGCTGTTCGAGCGCAGGCTGCGCCTGAACCTCGCTGCCTACATTGCCAAATACGGCGACATCCAGCAAATCGCCCCTCACCTTCCACCGGGCAGCAGCACGACCGTCAGTTCGGTGATCAACGCCGGCGACGCGACCGTCAAGGGCCTGGAACTGGACGCACAACTGCGCCTGGGTCAGCTGAACCTGACGGCCGGCATCGGGCTCACCGATCCCGAGTTCGACAACGGTCCCTTCCAGGGACTGTCCTTCGTCACCACGGCAAAGGAGACGTATTCCCTGGCCGCCGACTATCCGCTGGCGACGCCGCTCGGGCGCCTCGACCTGCATCTCGACTATAACTGGCGTTCCGCTGTCATGTTCTTCCAGCCTGTCAATACGAATGCCCTGCCCTTCCGTCCTTTGAATCCGGGCCAGGTCGCATCGAACACCCAGGCGGGCTATGGCTTGCTCAACGCGCTGTTCACCTTGAACCTGCCCGGCACCAACACCCGCGTCTCTCTGTGGGGCAAGAACCTGGGAGGCAAGTATTACTGGGCGCGTTCGAATTCGTTCTTCTTGCAGGGATATAACAACCAGACACCGGGCGACCCGCGCACCTTCGGCATCAATGTCGACTACCGCTTCTGAGCCTGCCTTCACTGGAAAACGCCATGGACAATCTCCCACCGCAACGGCTCGATGCGCCATATCCGAGCCTGCAATATGCCGCTTACGTGATCGCCGTACTGTTCCTGATCACCCTGTTCTCCCAACTGGACCGACAACTGCCGGCCTTGCTGGTGCGTCCGATCCGTGCCCAGTTCGCCATCTCGGACACGGCTTTCAGCCTGCTGCAGGGCTACGCGTTCTCGATCTGCTATACGCTGATGGGCCTGCCGCTCGGGCGCATGGTCGACCGCGCGACACGGCGCAACCTGATCTTCTGGGGCATGCTGTTCTGGACCGCGATGACGGCGGCATCCGCCTTCGCCGGTTCATACACGATGTTGTTCATTGCCCGCATGGGCGTCGGCGTTGGCGAGGCCGTACTGGCGCCGGCGGCCTATTCGATGATTGCAGACTATGTCGCGCCCGAGCGCCGCGGGCGCGCCCTCGCCTTTTATTACACCTCGCTGGCGGTGGGTTCGGGTGCGTCGATGCTGCTCGGCGGCTGGCTGCTGGGCGCCATTCCGAACGAAGGGATGGAATTGCCCATGCTCGGCCTGCTGCCGGCCTGGCGGATATGTTTTCTTGCTGCTGCGGCGCCGGGTATCGGGCTCGCGCTGCTGTTGCTGACCGTACGCGAGCCGGTGCGCCGCGAACTGAGTGCCAAGGCGGAGGCTTGCTCGGTCGGCGAATTCCTCGCCTTCCTGAAGCAGCATCGCCGGACCTTTGCGCGCCTGCTGACCTATCCGGCGCTGCTCGCCATGATCGGCTACGGCATGCTGTCCTGGGCGCCGGCGCTGTTCGAGCGGCGCTTCGACATGCCGGTCAGCCGGGCTGGCATCGTCCTCGGCCTGATCATTGCCGCGGCCGGCCTGAGCGGAACCCTGTTCAGCGGCTTCCTGAGCGACCGCTGGCTGCGCATGAAGGTCGAAGCCGCGCGTTTTCGCGTCGCGCTGGTCGGCACCGTGATCTGCGCGCCGATGGCCGTGCTGTGGCCGCTGGCTGGCAGCGCGACGGCGGCATTCGTCATGCTCGGTGTTTCCGTATTTGGCCTGAGCATCTCGCAGGCCGCGGCGCCGGCGTGTATCCAGGAAGTGTGTCCAAACAATATGCGGGGCCAGGCCATTTCGGTGTACCTGCTGATCGCCGGATTGCTTGGCATCGGCCTGGGCCCCACGCTGGTTGCCCTGGTGTCGGACCATGCCTTTCACGGCGGCTCCAGGCTGCATTACGCGCTCAGCGCGACCGTGCTGCCGACTGCGCTGGTGGCTATTTGGCTCTGCTGGTCGGGCCTGAGGCCATTTGCGGTGACGCGCAATGCGGTCAGGACCGGCAGCGAGGGAAGATCTTGACCTGAGCATGTACATACACCTGCTGCTCAGTGCAAAACGCTAACGCTTGCATCTCCTGAGAACGATGGCAAATATAAGCTGCAGATCGCGCTGGGTGCGTCGCAAAAAAGAGCGCCCGCAAGAGCTGATAGCGTCAGCGCTCGCGCTGTTTGTCGAGCGAGGCTATGCATCGACTCGTCTTGAGGACGTTGCCCGCCGTGCTGGCGTATCCAAACCCACTTTGTATCTGTACTTCAAGAGTAAAGAAGAACTCTTCAAGGCCGTAGTGCACGCCGGTGTCGTTCCCGCCATTGCCGAGATCGAGACCCTGCTTGCCGAGTTCGAAGGGCATAGCACCGAGCTCATGCGGCACGCGGTCTTGCAGTGGTGGGTGCATGTCGGCGTAAAAAAGGGGGCCGGCCTGATCCGGGTCGTTACGGCGGAAGCTAATCAGTTCCCGGAGCTGGCTATGTTCTACCGTGCTGAAGTGATCGATCGCGATAGGAGACTGATTGCCAAAGTGATCGAACGCGGAATAGCCCGAAATGAGTTCCGGCAGGTCGACGTTGCCCTGGCCACCCATGTGCTTACTTCGGCCATGCTCATGCTGACCATGTGGAATAACGTGGTTCAGCCATCGAATCACCTCGTCCCCGACCCTGTGATATTCCTTGAGACCCTTGTCGATCTGATGCTAGCTGGGCTGTTGCCAAAATAAAGAACTATATGACGGTACTTGTGATCTGAGAGCGGCACTCACTGCGCGGTCGCATTGGGTTGTTGACGAGGCTAAGTCAGACATTATTCCCATAATGTCAGATGCTGGCTGATACCGTCCACCGGGTGCTCCCGATGACTCGCATGTTTCACTCACTGAAAGTAGGGCTGTGCTTTGACGTATAAGCTTGCGCGCATACCTCGCAGAGTCCATCAATCAGCACGGTCAGCTCATTGACCGATCCGTTAAGTATCGTTTACGTCCCAGCGCCTGTCCCTAGCGTATAGCAACGATACCTGTATAGAGTTGCCCATACAAAACAATCACACATTTACTTCATCGCCTTCGGACAATCACACATTTGCTTCATAACTAGTCACACATTTCCTTCATCGGACGGTAGTTCAGCTACCCAACCTGAACCCGCGATAGCGCTTCGCAAGCCTGGCGCACGCCACCTCCCTTGCATAGATGCTGAATCTGATGCAAAATTGATCCATATTTGATGCGGGAGGTGGTATGAGGACGACGGTCACAATCGACGATGAGCTGTATGCGAAAGCCCTGGACATGGCTGACCCGGAGATGGACCGGGCAGACCTGTTCCGGGAAGCCATCAAAACGTTTGTTCGGGTGCAGGCGGCAAAACGTCTCGCAGCACTTGGCGGCGCGTCACCGGAGATGCCTGAGGTGCCGCGTCGCGGCACTGAATTGGTATGACCAGCGGTGTCTTGGTCGACACCTCGGTATGGGTCGATCATTTTCGGCACCGCAACGAGGCTCTCGTCAATTTACTGACGCTGGATCTGGCGTTAACGCATCCGATGATCGTGACAGAGCTGGCATGTGGTACGCCGCCAGCGCCGCGGGCGCGCACGCTGAGTGACATCGGAATGCTTCCGCAAACGCGGCAAGCGAGTCTCAACGAAGTGAGAGAACTGATCGAGCGTGAACAGCTGTTTGGGCTGGGATGTGGCCTGGTCGACCTGGCTCTGCTGGCGTCGGCCCTGCTGACGCCAGGCGCCCAGTTATGGACACAAGACAAGCGTCTCGTGCAGTTGGCACAGCGGTTCCAGATCGCCTACGAGCCAGCTCGACACTAGGAAAGATTTGTGTTCGTTCGAAACCTGACGTGCGTGACTGCCGTGGCCATGCCGATAATGCAATGATGAGGGTACTGGATACTGTACGGACGCGGGTCGGTCAGGATTTGACACCGACCCACGATTCAGCCTCGTCAAGCGCTTCGTTGTACGCCTCTGCCAAGAGGTAAGCATGGCGTGCGGCGGCGGGTATCGCTGAAGCAGCCATCATCAGCCAGTGTCGGCGCTTCTCCTCGGTCAACCCGTTCCACCACGCGATCCCTGCGGAGGCGTTTTCCTCTTCGACCGGAAAGACGCCTCCGCCTGCCTCCTGTCCGTTCTCGAGCAGCTTTAGATTCCAACCAGCTCCCAAATCCGCCGGTCGTGGATGGATTTCGTAACTGCGGCCCATTTATTCCTTCTCAACAGTAAGCAAGTTACCGAAGTCTATACTTGCTTGATTTGCGCAGCTAGCCCAACCACGCAGCTTCAGCTGCCGATGGGTGCGAACACATATTTGTACCGCCGCAATGACTGCAGTTACCTTAGCCATTATTAAGTAAACTACTGAAGAGATACCCCAACCGAGCACGTGGAACAGCTTTTGGGCGGCAAAACGAGGCCTCGGAAGTCTAGGTATCGCGTGGTTTCCGGATCAGTTCGAAATCGATAGGTGAGGTTGTACAGGGACGGTACGGGTTCGTCATAAAGTCGGCCGAGCGTGGTGTCGCCGGCTGTAACGGAGCGTCGCAAGGCGACCGGGGATTGAAGGTTTCGTCTAAGAATGATTACAATGCGCGCTATCCCACCTGTCGAGCCACAAGAAGTGCGTTCGAATGCGCCATTGTGACGCGCGCTGCCGCGCCCAGCCGGCACAGCAATCGATGTATCGACATCGTATGCGTCACGCTCATCCAATATGAAACGAGAAGACCCAGTGACCAATACCCGGCAAATTAACCTGAACACCTACTCACTGGCCGAGTTGCGCCTGCTCAACAATAAAGTCGCAGACCAGATCAGCGCCGCCGAAACGAAGCTGCTGGAAGAAGCCCGGCGCAGGATCCACGAAATCGCCCGTGAGGCAGGTATCCCCATCGAACAACTCATGGCAAATCCGCGCAAGGAACGCAGGTCGACAGCCATTTACGTCAATCCCGACGATGAAACGCAGACCTGGAATGGCATTGGCCGCAAGCCTGCCTGGATCAAGGTCTGGCTTGATGGCGGGATCCCTCTCGCCGATCTCCGCGCTTCATAGTACGGCACCAGGGTAGGCCCAACACCCAGTTCGGAACGGTCGGCTCATGGCAGTAGTACTATCTTGCGATGCTGCCAGTTCTGCCAATCTAACTATCCATACTGGCCGGTATTTCCAGTCGATGCGAAGCATCTTCTTAACTCGACATTACCAATTATAATGTCGAGTCAAGTCAACCGTTCCCGCCTGCAGCAGATGAAAATGCGGATGTTCTGTCTCGACATGACTGAAGACTTTCAAAAGCGGAACACCTTGCGTACGGTTGCATACCGTAATTGGTCTTCCGCATTGACGGATAGAACACCTAGTTATGATGTTTAAGACGTGTCCGGATCTGCTCCATAGAGCTATCTGCTTCACGGTTCCAGATAGAGTCCCCGTTCTGCACCAAAGTTCCTGGGGACATAAATCTTCCAATGTTCATCAAGAACAGGGGCTGTCATCTGATGTGCCAAGTAAAAGTTCCGGTCACGCGGCCGTACCCGAAATGACGCAAGCTGCCCGTCACTAAAGCCTGCTTGGCTAAGATACCATCCTACTGCCTGATGGTACGGGTACACGTAGTCCAGCGCTGTCAGATATCCCGCCATCTTTTCAATGTCAATACGGTCCCGAGCCAATATAAAGCCGCGAAGCACATTCTCTACCCCTCCGGCGTAGTGTGGCCTGACCACAATATCTATCAGTGTTCTTTCAAGATCCGTGACCCTGACAGTTGCGGGCTCAGAATGAACCGTCCTAACACCGAGCGTTTCAACTCCAAGCAAACCGGTAGACATTCCATTCAGCATAACAATCTTATAATTATCAAACTGTATGAAGTTCGTTGTACACCTCGGTTTTGACCTGAATGCTAAATCGATGCTCTTCTGCTCAGGTAGTCCGCCACGTTCGTGTGCAGGCTGCTCGAAATTAAGGTAAATATCGCAGAGTCCTGGTTGCGATATATGGTGTGCCTGCATTGCGAACGCGTGAGTGAAATATGCATTGTTCCTGACCGACTGCAGGACCTCAAGCATCGGTATCTTTACCTTTGCAAACCGTTTCTCCTTCCGCTGAGGGAATGGAAAAACGTGCTCACGCAGAATCTTTGCATCCACAAGTCTTCTCGCAAATACTGGACCGGTCAGACTTTTAGAAAGATTCCAGCTCTCACGATGCTCGTCCAGCAGACCGGATATATCGATCTGCTTCAAATACCGGTTGCAAACCCATTCACAACGGCAGCGATACGGGGTTTGGCTTCACTGAATTTGTTGGCAGCCATTTTTCCAAGGCTTTGAACGTTACGTTACCGGAAAATTAACTTCAGGATAAAGACTTGGAAAAAGCATCCCCAGAGAATCCAGCGGTAGACCGAAACGAACTGGGCCGTAGGGCGAATCGCTGACCAGCAGGCGATTCGTTAGCAGTTTCGAAATCAGGGAGCGTGCACTACGCTCGGCGAGTCCGGTCATCTGGGAAAATTCACCGCGCGTGACGGGCCCCAGAGCGAATACATGGATGAGTGGAAGAATCGCTTCACGTCGAATCGACTTGTCCATCGTCGAACGGAAAATAACCAGCGCTTCGATGCGCTGCTTGATTCCGTCGAGCGCAAGCATTTTCGACATGAATGAAGACTGGTCATCACAGACTGCGAGAAAGTATTTAACCCACTCGAGTAATCCCAATGCACTCAGGTTACCGCGACCATCCAAATCCCCACGACGGGGCGAGTCCGCATTTGTCAGCGCGGAATAATATGCATCAGTTGACCGTGCAAGGCCGCGACTGGTAGACCACAGCCCTTCGGACAGCCTCCAGATCGCGCAATGGCTTTGCAAGCGCGTTGCCCTGCCGTTTCCGTCCAAAAAAGGATGCACCCACGCTAGACGATGATGGGCGCACGCAGCAGCGATCAGAAGGCGTTCCCAGCCCCGCACGGTCCCGTACACCTGATCGATCCTATAGAGAAACGCAGGAATGGCGCTCGCTTTCGGAGGAATATGATTCCCGACCGATACTTCCCGGCTTCTTAACTCACCAGGAACTATTACCTCTCCATCATCAGAGATCCGGTCAGACAGGTCTAGTCTTTCATAAAGTGTACGATGTGCCGCGATCAGAAATGATGAGCTCAACGGCGATGTAACGTGCGTATGTTTTTCAAGTTCTTTCTCCGCTTCTATATGGGCCTTCGCAATCCGCTGCAGTCGTGCTTCATCCGGACGATGCGAAAAATCATTTTTCAGGGCGCTTTCGATGTTGTACGGGTGAGTACTCTGACCTTCGATGCGGTTGCTGTAGTACGAGTTCATCTGCCGAACAAGCTCGCGCAGAGTTGCCCTTGTGCTCTCATGGACTGCTGACCTAAGCGCAATGGACGAGGCTACCACCCTCTCAGCAACAGGCAGAACCTCCTCGAGCTGGCGGTCAGTCAACATAAGAGGTTCAAATTGATGAGGGGAATTGTACATAATTTTGCCGCTTTTCCTGCCGGTGCGAAAGTTAGCGTAAGCGCCTGATTATACACGTACTTTCTGACTACATAGGGTCTACTTTGAGCCTATTCTTGCCGCTTTGTTTTCCGCTCTGACTGCCGCTTTGGTTGCCTTCGCCGCGACACCTGAATCGCCACGGGTTTCCTAGACACTCGCGAGCCGCTGGAAATACTGCTTTTCATATTCGACCGGCGACAAGTCATTGCTGAAGCTGTGCCGGCGCTTCGGATTGTAAAACATCTCGATGTAATCGAAGACATCCTGCTTTGCTTCGTCCCGGGTGCCGTAAGTCTTGCGTCGGATTCGTTCCCTTTTTAAGAGCTGGAAGAAGCTCTCGGCCACGGCGTTATCGTGGCAGTTTCCTCGTCGGCTCATGCTTTGCTGTAGATTGTGCTGGTCCAGGAAGTCGCGCCAGTCATAGCTGCTGAACTGACTGCCCTGATCAGAATGCACCATCACCGTATTCTTGGGCTGCCGCCGCCAGACCGCCATCAAAAGCGCATTCATTGCCAGCTCGCGATCGATGCGTGAACTCATCGACCAGCCAATTACCTGGCGCGAGAACAGATCAAGCACCACGGCCAGATAGAGCCAGCCCTCATAAGTGCGGATGTACGTAATATCTGTTACCCAGACGCGATTGGGTTCTTGCACGTCAAATTGGCGTTGAAGATGGTTGGGCGCCACTAGCGAAGGCGCGCCGCCGCGCTTGTATTTGCGCTTGGCGTAGCCGGTTTGCGAACAAATCCCGGCCGACCTCATAAGACGGTGGACGCGATTGATGCCGCATTGTTCACCGAGCTCACGCAGATCGTCGCTGACTTTGCGATAGCCGTACACGCTGCCGCTTTCCAGCCATGACTCCTTGACCGGCACGAGTAGACGCTTGTCTTCTCTGGCCCGCTTGCTTTCAGGATTCAGGCGCCAAGCATAGAAGCCGCTCGGATGCACCTCGAGCACTTTGCACAGCAGGCGCACCGGGAATTGGTCCTGTAACTGAGCAATTAAGGTGTACCTTACCCGGACGTCTTGGCAAAGTACACCGCGGCCTTTTTCAATATGTCACGCTCCTCCGTGACGCGCTTGAGCTCGGCCTTCAGGCGCCGCATCTCATCGGACTGGGCATCGACGGCTTTGCGCTCCGCCTCGGGTACGCCATAGCGTTTCGTCCAGGCGTACAGACTGTGGATGCTTATCCCGAGCCGTGCCGCTACTTCGCTCGCTGGGTGACCGCCCTGCGCCACCTGCTTGACCGCTGCAATCTTGAATTCCTCTGTGTACCGCTTACCGCTCATATCTTCTCCTTGTGCCCGACATTATGGCTCAGGAGTGTCTACGATAGTCGTGGCGATTCAGTCTAGTCTATCTAATCGAAATCATTGCTTATATTTTGCTGCACTTAGAGCGCCTAACAAAACCGTTCGACGTACCGCCAACAGATAAGTGAGCAAGCGAGCGTAAGGAATGCCTGATGGATGTCTGCTCGCCGCTCATGCCGGATGCGCAATCTGCGAAAGCGGTGTAGCCATCCCAAGGTGCGCTCAACAACCCAACACCATCGGCCGAGCCTTTCGCGGAACTCCACACCATATCGAGCGATACGTGCTGCGATACCTCGTCGGCGCAGCCAAGCCCGATGTGCTCGCGAAGCGTACGCCCGATCGGCGTGCAGCTTACCTGGACGTTTCCGTGCACGGCCGCAAAGTCCTTTAACCGCTGGGATAGCTTCGACGAGTGGAATAAGAAAACGTGAGTCGTGTACCTGGGCGCCCGAGATCTTGGCTACTAATGGCAGCCCGCGCTGATCTCCGAGCAGGTGGTGTTTGCAGCCGAGCTTGCCACGATCAGTAGGATTTCTGCCCGTGTGTTCGCCACCCGCAGGTGCGGGTACGCTGGCAGCGTCAACGCAAGCTCGATCCCACATGATTTGGTCGTGCTCGCGCAGCCGCCGAAGAACTGCCTCGTGGACGTGCTGCCAAACGCCGGCTTGCATCCACTCGTGAAGCCGACGCCAACAAGTCATGCCACTGCCGCAGCCGAGTTCGCACGGCAAATATTCCCATGGTATCCCGGTCTTTAGCACAAACAGGAAGCCAGTTAGGGTCGCGCGATCGTTGAGACGTGGCCGTCCGCCTTTTGGCGACCTACTGTGGGTCGGAAGATGAGCTGCTACAAGCGACCAAAGGTCTTCGGGAAGAAGTGCTCGGGCCATGGCATCAATCCGTTTGGGAACACGGCCGCCATCTTAGCTGCCAAAGCACGGCTGTGTACGTCCGCTGTCGACCCAAAGCAGACCTTAGTGGAAAGCGAGTCGTCCAACCCGCGTTCAGCCAAGGTAAGACGCAGTACCGAACGCACAACCTAGGTATGAGAACCCAACAGCAGCATTTCGCAATCGCGCGCCGAGTTGGCTGGTTTTCGGCCGCGCCAATCAGGACCATCTACTTCGGGAAGAATTGGATGACCGCGTGACTAGAAAGCAGCCGCGAGGCGATGGCAACTCACCTTGCGAGGCGAGTCAGGACGTCCTTGGTCGTCTGGTTCCTGCACTGGACGGATGCCGTTGCAGCGTATCGCTATCGATCATGAAAACTGCCTTTATCTATGTGTTTTCACTTGCTGGTCCGTGCAGCGCCTCCACGCGCTGGTAGGTGCTCTCGAAAATCGACGCGGCCACCACCGCCAGATCGTCACCACCATAATCAACAATGACATCGCCCGCATTCGCCTGCAGGATACCGCGCTGGCCCGACAGCACAATCTCGATCGCTGTGCTGCTACGCCAGGCCAACACCGTCTTGTGGCGCTTGACATAGGAACCGTTTTCGCCCACGTGCAGGGACGCGGCGGGGTCGTAGGATGCGAGGAAGCGTTCCCGCTGAACCGGCCAGCGCTCGCCTTCGACCCCTGTCAGAATGGCGTCTCCGGCCTGATAGCGCACTGCCCCCTCCCGGGTGTCGAGTATGCCGTCCTGCTCGGCGAACTCGACGGTGACAGGCAGCGAGCGCTTAACGGCGAGAAAGGCCCCGGGCTGAGCGGCGATGTCCAGTGGTTTCATACCAGCTCGAGCGGTTGGTCAGCCATCAGCTCGGCCCAGGCATCATGCTCGGCATACATGGTCTCGGCAGCTTGAATGGCAAGGGCGCGCAGCGCCATCGGATCGCGGCGGTGGCGCACGCTTTCGAGCGGACGTCGCAGCATCGCCAACTGCCGGTGCATGCGGTCGGAATTCTTGGTCAGGCGCTGCAGTTCCGCCTTCGATGCGATCCCGTGCATCGCGGCCGCAAGCGCCGGCAGGAATGCGGTCAGGAAGAGTGCCAAGTGCAGCTCATGAGCCATATGCTTCACGGCGCAGACAGGGCGCAACACCTCGGGTGGTACATCGCAATCGCCAGCCGCAAGGTTAAAGCCGACCCACAGGAACACTGCCCAGAACATGCCCGCGATTATGGTGCGGAGCCGGTGATGCGTGTGCTCGTAACGGCGTCGGTTGCGCTCGTGGTAAGTTTCCTGGTCTCGGATCAGCGCATCGAGGCTGTCCGCCAGGTCGTGAAACCGGGTTTCGATGCAATGCGGGCGACTCTCGCCCGGTATGCCCGCATCGCGCAGCAACTGGATTACGAGCCAGTGAAACGGCTTGTCGAGCACTGGCTGCGTCCCGAAGCCATCGTATTTCCACACACTGCGATGCAGCAGCGGCAGGTTGGCCAGCAAGGGGTGCAGGACCGCGCTCAGTCGCAAGGCTTCAGCCGACTGGCGGAAATGCAGCCAGCGGTCGTGATGGGTTACTGGTCGATGGCGATTCCCGTAGACCAGATATCCGATCAGCGCCAGCAGCAGCAACTCGACCTTGGACCAGAATGTCCCGAATCCTGGTACTTCCCCAGCCACTGCTGCAAATACCGCAAAGCTCGCTGCCAGATTGACCACCACGACCTGGTCGCGATGGCAGTAGGCCGCGTAGGTGGCTGTACGGTCAATCCGGTCGTACCATGCCCAGGTATCGGTCGGAAACTGGCTCACCTCCACGAATTCCGGCGGTCCGCGCTGGGCCTCCACCGGGCTGAAAAGTTTGATCTTCCAGTTCCCGAAGGCGCTGAGGAAGGCGGTGTAGTACATGCCGTGCCAGGTCCCGTGCTGGCCTGGATCGCCATCGGGGCGTCGCAGCAGCGCGTCAATCGCCACGGTGGCATCGGCATTCCAATAGATGGCGAGCAGCTCCGCCAGCTCCGCCGCAAGGTCGGCCGTTTTGACTCGGGAAAAGTAGCCGGCGATACGCCGCACCTGCTCCGGATCTTTGCCAAGGGTCGAGACAGCCAGCTCGTCCAGGGACTGGGGGGGGAGGATCCAGGTCGCGCCGGCAGCTTCTGCGCGCGTATCGATCCACACGATCGGCAGATGCCGGCACACGGCCTCGAGCAGGATGTGGTCGCGCTGCGCAGCGTAATCGCTCAGCGGGGCGCCATCGCAAACCACCACCGCCGCATCCGCGTACCCAAGTTTGGCTTCGTCGGCTGCTGCGGCCGCCGCGACCGCCGAATCCGGCGACGCAGCAGGTTCTTCCAAGATCAGAGCGGTGCGCTCTGGCTGCATGTCCCCGCCTCGCCAGCATGGGGCTACGACGTCCCAGGGGCAGTCGTATTTTTTCGCAATCTCTGCCGACCTGGTGTCGATGTCATCGCCAATACCGGTGAGGAGCCGCAACTGCGCACCCTGCAGCAGGCTCACATGCTGGATGCGCGGATGACCTGGTCGAGCGCTTTGACGACGCGCTCCGCCCGCACCGCATCGCCGGGGAGCCTGACACCCCGCTGGGCCATAACCCACAGGTTGCGTGCCTGCCGCCTGAACGGCGGCGCTACTGGCTGCCCATCCATCTGTGCCCCTGTGCTGGTAGTTGCTTTCATGGCTGGACCATCCCCGCCTCGCAAAAATCCGCGACCGCCAGGGCGATCCGATGGGCAAACGCGCGCTGCTGGGCCGGCTCGCGCAAACTCGGTTCGTCGTGCCTGTTGACAATGATGCCGGCCTCTACTAGCAGCGCCGGCATCCGAGCCGACTTCAGCACCACTAGTGCGTCGAACCGGTAGATACCGCGCCATGCATCGACCAGTTCCCGTTTCTCGCCCTGGATCTGCTGCGCATGATGGAGCGTCGGGACGAACCCGGCTGTGCGCAAGCGGGTCCCCAGCAGCCGCGCAAACGCGAGACTGGAAGCCGGGTCGGCGTTGTCCCGCGAAAAAAACAGCGAATAACCGCTGAAGACATCGCTGTAAAAACGCCGCCGCCCGTCCACCTCCCAGGCAGAGAGATAGCGAGGCTGGACCGAATCGTGGTGGATTGAAACAAACAGGCGCGCACCGCGCCGGTTGGCTGCAGCGCTACGATTTAATAAGGAAATGTCTTCCCCAGGTTCGCGGGTCAGCGCAACATTCGGGAAGCCGGCCTTGGCCAGCTCGGCCACGAGGGCGGCGGCAAGCTCGTCGTTGAAGCGGACTTCGGGAATCCCGCGCGCGCTGGCTGCGCCGGGCTGGCGCGGCGTGTGCCCGGGATCGATGGCGACAGGGAACGAAGCCGGATCGCAGGCGCCCGCCGTGCCACCGGCCAGAAGGATGCAGAGTGCGCCGCGGCGGATTGGCGTGCTCATTCCCGTTTCCCCGTGCTGCGCACTTTTTGTCGTTCGGCGACGATTTTCGGTTCGTCCCCTACCAGCTGCACCTCGATCTCATCGAGCGCCGTCCCGACGGCCTCCCTGGCCTGACCGCGCGCCAGCCAGGAAATGGGAAACGACAGCTTGGCCAGGTCGTCCGCCAGACGCTCGATGTCCACGGGCCCGGCCAGGCGGGTCTCCCTGTGCGGCCAGCGGCGTTGGAAGCGCTGCTTATCGTCACGGATGAATTCCCTGCCTACCTCTTTAGCGCCGAAGTAGCGCACGCGCACATCATACAGCGCCAGGATGTCGTCCATGTCGCCACTGTCCTGGACAGCGAGGTAGCGGTTGACAAAGCCGACCAGCTGTTCGTCCGTCATGGCCGCAGGGACCGGCGACGGCCTGGGCTGCTGTTGCATCTGCTCCTGCTTCTGCTCCGCTCCGAGGCGGGACTGAGCGGAGCCCGGCGGCGCTTCCGGCGGCGTCTGTGGCTGCCCCGGCGGCACGGCCTCCGGCAGCTGGACCTGCTGCTGTTTATTTGCCGCCTTACTGGCCACCTCGGCAGGCCTCGGCCATAACGCGACGACCAGTCCCGCAACCAATGCGCCACCAAGCGCCGGTGCGAGCTTCTTCCATGATGCCCACGGCGGGGCGACAGGCGGCCGCGAGGCGCCATCAGGTGCCGCCGCGCCGCCTCCCGTAGCGGCATGCGGCCCATGTGCTGCCGCTCCAGCCGGAGGCGGCGCGTGCGAGGTGCAGGCCGGCCCGAGGGCGGCGAGCAATTCCTGGTAGGCCTGCGCATACGCTGCGCTGAAATCGACGTACTGGATGCGCTGCAGGCGAAACGGCACAACGCATGGACTCATCAGTAGCGGGATGACTCGCTTGCCCGCTTCGAGCGCAAAGCTGACCTCATCCTGTACATTCGCCGAAGCGACCGAGGCCGGCGAGAGGACGACCAGCAGGCAGCCGCATTCCTTCAGCGCGCTTTCTACCGCCTCGTCCCAGCGCGACCCTTTGGGAATGTCGAGCTGATCGAGCCATAGCGCCACGCCATTGGCCCGTAGCGCACTGGCCAGCTCCAGCACAAACCCGCCGTCCTTTCTGGCGTAACTGAAAAACACCTTCGTCGCGCGGGCGTCCGGGACATCGTTCGCAGGCATGATCGTCGCCTCGCAGGTGCATGGTTCAATTAATCGGTTGGCTGCCGCTCGCCGGTGATTTTGAGGGTGCCGTTAATCATCTGCAACTTCATCACTTCATGCACCTGTCCCTGCTGTGCTGTGTCGCCATTGCTGGCGGTGAAGTCGACAATGAAGGAAATGTAGGCCTGCTGACCATCGTCGGAGGCCTGGTATTCGATGTTGCTGCTCCGCTTGAACTGAATATCCGTCCATGCCGCGTAGATGTTCTGCTTGTCCTTGATCAGGTGCTGTACACCCTGCCCGGCGCCAAGGTAATCGACCCCATCGTCGTAGAGCGAGAGGATATCGGCGACGTCGCGGCGGTTATGCGCGCTAATAAACCTGGCAACAAAGAACGGGATATCCGCAGCATTGACTGGCTGTGGTGCAGGTGCCGGTAGCGGCACCGGGACAGGAGGGGAGGCCGGCTCAGGCTCGGCGTGCGTGGGTGCAGGCTCGCTCGCACCTGTCGAAGTGGTCTCTGCGCCTGCGCTACCAGACTGCTTGTTATCGGCCGATGTGCGGCCCGTAGCCGGAAGGGAGTCGGCGTCAACGGGCGCGGGTTTGCCTGGCGCCGCCGGCTCGGCTGGCGTCGGTTTCGTCTCCACAACGGGCTCGACCTCGCTTGGTCCAAACACCAGACCCACGATCAGCAGCACGAAAAACATGAGCGTAGCCCCCAACGCGATGTGGCGGAACATCTTGCCGGGCAGGGTACGGGGAGGTAGAGGTGAGCCGCCTTCCGATACCATCCCGTCGTCACGCTCATTCTCGGGCAACCGACCGGCCTGCACTGGGTGCGGTCCCGGCGACTTGGTGAGCGTAACAAGGAGTTGCTCATACCCCTGTTGGTATCCAGCGCTAAAGTCGACGTACTGGATCCGCTTCAGGCGGAATGGGATTTCGCATGCGTGCAGCAGGATCGGCACGACCTGTTTTTCCTCGCCGAGGGTGTAATACACCTCATCGAGTACATTGAACGACGCAACCGATGCCGGCGACAACACGACAACCAGGCAGGCGCAACCCTTGAGCGCGCCCTCGACCGATTCGTCCCAGCGCGCGCCTTTTGGAATATCCAGCTGGTCGACCCACAGCTCGACGCCATCGGCCCGAAGCGCACTGGCGATTTTCAGGACGAAGTCGGCGTCGCTGCGTGCGTAACTGAAAAAGACCCGGCGCGACCCCACAGGCGGCGCGCCGTTTTCGTTAGCCGAACCGGGATCTGTATTGCCCGCAGCATGAGAGGTCATGGCTGTGCCCGGCAATCAAGCGCTGCCCCGTACCACGCCGTCCGACACATCTGCTGGCATGTCGTCCCCCCAACTGTATGAGTGCCGGCCTGCCTGGGCGCGCGGCCCCATGATGAAACGCCTGAATACGACGTCACACCAGGAGCACAGCAAGCGGACACTCTGTCGCTCCGCGAACGTATCGTACCGGGTTCGGGAAAAATACGGCGCACTCGGGCGTGGCGGCGTCCTGAAAAGCAAGGATCTCAGCCACTATTGCGGTCCGAAGCGAGGACATCTCCAATCGCCTTGACGCAGAAGCCCGCGAAACGTCGAGCGTTTGATCCTGGCTGCCATCAGCCTTCGTTTGCGAATCTTTTAACCGATCTTATTCTGGGTTCGCACGCGGCGATTACCTGAACTCGCATGAAGCAGCGCCGTTCCCTACAAAGGCTCTGTATTCTAGCCCGCGCGCCCGTCTCCCAACCAGGTTGCGGACTTGTCTAGGCCGTCCGCTTCCGACCCAAAGCGGACCGCCCGCTCACTCCTCAAGCCAGTGCAAGGCTTGCGTAAGGTCGTTATAGAAAACGCGGTATTCCCCCTCACCAAATTGTCCGAAGGCGATCCGCGCTAAGTAAGCCAGTCGTGTATTCGGAACCAAAATCGCTTTACGGAGAGGTCGATCTTGGAATAGTTGCCTTGTTGTGTTGTCGAGTTTTTCTTGCATCAGTGCAAGCTCGACGTTATGCGTCTCCATTTCCAATCCGTCATAGAGTACGCGTGTGTAACCGGTATCCTGAAGCAGTTGGACTACCCGCTCGTGTGTTTCTTCAAGCATGCCTTCGGTTAATTCGCCTCTCAGTCGGGCCACAATGACGTTGCCGAGAGGCTCAATCCAAAGTTGAGTATTTGGCATTTTATCCACTTAAATTAGTTTAAAGCTCGCAATTCCACCCCCGCAATACTAAAGGCAACCGCTCCTTAGATGTGACCGCTTTTGGCCGATTGCGGACGGTCGAGACACCGCACCATTCGGTGTTGGCGAGGTGGGCAAAGCGTGGATTGCCAAGGGTGCTTCGTGACATCGATTACATTTTCTGTGCTACACCCACGATATTCTCGGCTGCCTTGCATTCTTTCTTAGTCGGCTTTGGCGCAAAGCTGACCTGCATCGCGCCCGCTGCCAAACCGAGACGGACATTGTCTGGAGTTGATCCAGTCTGCTTGCTGATCGTGTTTATTACGCGCGCCTGAAGAGCCTTTTCAGCCTCTTGCGAACGCAATGGACGGCCTGCGCATTGTTCCTGGATAGTAAGGGCAGCGCCGATAAGTTGACCGGCTTGTTGACCAGGGTCTTTGTTTTGTTGTGCGGAGGCGATCGGTGTAAGCATTGTCGTGCTGATGGCGGCAATGATAAGGCTAATTTTGAACATAGGAGTCCTGATTGGTTGAGTTGCTGATCCATTATGATTGAGCAACTCTCACCGATCAAGATTGGTAGCATCATTGCAACGTTCGTCCGTAGTTGTTGCGCTCGAACAAAAAGTCTGTTTAAGACGCCGCTGTTTATAGCTAGATAACACTGCACCGGACCTTGCCAGCTTTTGGCCCACAGCATACCTGTTGTCGCGTCCGCTACCGGCCTATTGTGTTGAAAAAGTCCGCTTGAGTTCGCGATCTCGGTGACCTGTCGCTGTCTAACTGGTCACGAATACGGAGGTTGCGATGATGGGGCGTCAGGCAACGAAGCGGGAGTTGTTCGTGTCGGTCAGTCTAGACGAATACGTTCCCGAAGACCACTTGTTGAGGGCGGTAGACCGCTACCTCGACCTCAGCGAATTTCGCGCGAATCTGGCCGAGTCATACAGTCATACCGGGCGGCCGTCGATCGATCCCGAACTGATGGCTCGAATGCTGATCATCGGCTACTGCTACGGGATCCGGTCGGAACGCCGGCTGTGCGAAGAAGTCAGCATGAACCTGGCGTACCGCTGGTTCTGTCGTCTCGGCCTGAAAGACAAGGTGCCGGATCACTCGAGCTTTTCCAAGAATCGACACGGCCGCTTCCGCGATCACGACGCCTTTCGAAAGCTATTCGATTCGGTGCTTCGACGCTGTATGGCCGAGGGTTTGGTGCAAGGCGAGGGTTTTGCGACTGACGCCAGCATGATCAAGGCCGACGCCCAGCGACAACGTTCTTGCCCGGGTAATGCCGATATCGACTGGGGTGATCCGGAGCAGGCAAGCCGGCCGGTGCGTGAATACCTCGCCGCGTTGGAACAGGCCAATCCGGTACCACTCCCGCCAAAAAGAATCTCCCTGACCGACCCGGCATCGACCTGGACTGCCGCCGCCGGGCCGGCTATTTTTGCTTACTCGACAAATTACCTGATCGATCTGAAAGCGGGATTGATCGTCGATGTCGAGGCATCGGCCGTGAACAAAACGGCCGAAGTCGAAGCGACCAAAATCATGATCGATCGCGTCGAAGAAAAGTTTGCAATCAAGCCGCGGCGACTGGTGGGCGATACAAATTACGGTGTCGCTGCCATGCTGGGGTGGCTGGTCGAGGAAAAAAGGATCGCGCCGCACGTTCCGGTATGGGATAAATCCGAGCATCACGACGGCACTTTCAGCCGTACCGATTTCTTCTTCGACGACGAAAACAATCGCTATGTTTGCCCGGCCGGTAAGTGCCTCAGGCCCCCTCAACGAGGCCAAGTGAAAACACTGCTTCGCTATCGTGCCAGCGTGCACGACTGCCGGGTTTGCGACTTGAAACCGAGGTGCTGTCCCAACATGGTCGCGCGAAAAATCGACCGCAGCCCGCAGGAGCCTGCACGCGATATCGCCCGTGCTATCGGCAAGACCGAGGCTTATCGCCAGTCACGCCGCGAACGAAAGAAGGTCGAAATGCTATTTGCCCACCTCAAACGCATCCTTAAATTGGGTCAATTACGCTTGCGTGGCCCCAGCGGTGCCCATGATGAATTTCTGCTGGCAGCAACGGCCCAAAATCTTCGGCGAATGGCCAAAAAGCTGCTTCTGCCAAAACAAGACATCAAACTAGCGATGAGTTAAGCGAACACAGCCTTGACTACGCCTCTGAATCTTTCCTGTACAGTTACTTCATCAGGCCTGCTCTTGCCTGGGAGTTTTTCAACGCAATAGGCCCGAAGCGGACCATTGGATTTCTTAGCTGCGGATGATCAACGCTGGAAGTCAGCGGCCATCAGACCCACTCCGCTACATTGATAGTTCATTGAGGCAATGTTTCCACCTCAGTTCGAAGTTTCACGAGCCGTTCTTCATCAATGTGATTCGCCAAGTTCGGTGAAACCCGGGTTAAGTGCTGCTTTCGCGCGTGTAGAAAGGCAAGCAGCCAATTTCTTTCGGAAAACCCCGTTCGGGGTGATCCGCCGATAGCCCTAGTTGCCTCTTCGGCAAAGCGCTTTGTGTTTGTTGGACCGGTGTGCACGAACGTGTCAAACACAACTGGAATTGCAAGCGACGACCGAAGTCCATACTCATGGATTAACGTCGCCACTCCCCTGCGTTGCTCGTCGGTCGCAACAACATCCTGTCCCTCGAATCCCGAAGTCAGCTTTTCAGCAGCTTTGAAAGCCTGTAGGGTTGCCGGGTCAACGTACCCCGTAGCTGGGAGGCCTCGCTCTTTTTGGAAGTTTTTGATAGCGTTACGCGTTGCCGCACCTGGAATTCCGTCTATGGCTCCTCCATATGCGCCAGATTGAAAAAGCGCCTCTTGAGCCTGTTTCACCTCTTCACGCGGCGGCACAATCTGAGGTGCTGCATCAGCAGCGACCGTTTGAATTGTTAGCGGATCAAAGACGAACTGAATCAAGATAAATAGGGCAAATCCACCCCCCGCACCTACCTTGGATCCAGCTAGATTTCCCTGCAAAACCACGCCACCAAGAAAGAAGGTTGCGAGCATTGCTGCACCAACGGCTATAAAAAATCGTAGTACACCGCGCTGAAAGGTAGTTGGTTCTGGCATTACGAAAATAATGACAGCCAGAAATAACATGATTGCGCCGCCAGCAATCGCACTTGCGACCAAATTGCCCTTGCGATCTTTGAACAAGATGTTGTTTTCTGGCATGTGGACTGTACTCCCAGGTGTCGCAGTAAACCTACCGCTATTAAATGCCCCTCGTGGCCTGCACATAAATTATCCGTCCAGGCGCTAATTATGCTTTCGGACTCAACTACCTGACAAGGAAAGCTCGCTGGTCGGGTTCGTATAAACAACTCCATAGTACGGACCGGCGAAGACTGTCGAGAAGGTCGGTTTTGATTCACATCGGATGGTACCGGCGAAGGTCCGGCGTTGGCCGATAGCGGAAGTTGGAATGGCTCAGTGTACGGTGTTGCCGCCAGGACAAGCAAGAGGTTTTATTAGGCGTTCTAAGTTTATGGAGGGCTGCTCAGGTGCCAGTGGAGCTAGCGTTTGTCCCTGGCGCAACAGGCATGCTGCGACTTTAGCGAAAGCTTGCAGTGGCGAAAAATTTGGTGCCGAGACTGCTACACAAACATTCCAAAGCCAAGCACATTACTTAAGACTGAACTGCACCTCCTTAGAAAGGAGATTCATGAGCAACCGTTCGTACGAGAGCTGTAACCGATGGTGGGGGATGGGGGCAAGCTAGACGCGGAAAAGACTTTGCGGAGTGCATCAAAGCAACAAAAAACAACAGAATGTTGCGAAAAAATCACGGTTGCGAATTATTTTGATAGGCACATAGATTTTTTGAAAAACTGGAGCACAATATTCTATAAATATGCCATCAAGCCTAACGGTAGTGCTCGCCAGAAAGTCGGGTCGTATCTAACAACCTAAATGGCTACAGATGAAAAATTTTTTTGGAAAAATACTTTTCGCTGTATTCGCGCTTTGCATGTGTAAAGCATGGGACGCGCATGCCGAGGAAAAGTTTGAGCTTAAAACAATAATCGTTAGCGTGCAAACCAGATCGTTTGCAGAACTGGAAAGGTTAAAGCAGTCAATTGCGCTAGCTCCTAGCGCAAGTGCGGTGGTCCCAAAAGGAAGCACTCCGTCAAAAGTCATTTCGCAGCTATATGGTATAGGGCCGACTAATTCCCCGGCCGCCTATGATGCAATTCAAAGAAAAATATTTGAATTAAATGGTGTGGTAGACGAGAAGTCGCTGAAGGCAGGAAAAATCATTGTTCCCGATATGCCTAAGCTAACAAGCCGTACAGATACGGATCTGGTGGAAGAAAAGCTGACTATTGCAAAGAATACCTCAAAAATCATCGCGCAGGAAAGCCTAGGCGGTATCGAGAGCGGGGTTGATAAGACGTATGAATCGCTAATTAAAATAAAAGAACCGCTTCGTCGCTCAATTAACTATCTTAGGGCTGAGATTTTGGCATCCGAGCAAGCTAAAGAATTGTTAAAACAAGCGGACGAAGTTGGCGCAATTTACGCAACGGGTAGCGAAGCACAAATCAATTTGTCCGCCAACGAAGTCGATTGCGCAGACATAAACTCAAAATTCTTAAGCGATGACGAGGTGGCGTCGATTCAGACTGCTCTAAAGGATTCTCCAAGAAATAAGGAACGTTATCTCCTCGTTTTCGATACTGGTTGGCCGACATATGAAGATAGACAACGATCATTAGAATTCCTTAGGAAGGCTTTTGACGACGTAAGAAAGGCGATACAGCTGAAGTCCACGGATATGCCTGTTTTCAGCACAACTAGCCCGGGTGCCTTCAGTCCTCCTGATCATCCGCACTCGTGTATGATTAGGCAATCGATGTTACAAACGCGATCAATAGACGCGCAAGGACTCATCAAGATAATATATATTCCTTTACGGCCTGGGCAAATCGGCGCACAAGATTATTTTCGCGAGTTGTTAGCGTTATCGCAATTAGTAAAAGCAAAAGGTGCGGAAGTTTTCTCTAGGGCGCCAACTGCGAATGAAATCCAACTCGCTAATACGTTCGCTAGTGCCTCACTTTCATCTACGTCTACTCTTTCCACGCCTTGGAAAAGAGATCAGAATATGATAGCTATATATGAGCCGCTAATCAGTGGCTTATTGCAAATCCTCAACGCCTACGCAAAAATTGATTTGAATATGAAGGGGGGGCGCCCCTCTGTTGACGTTAAATTCTTTCTAAGTACTTCTTGGAATTTCACAAATTATACCATTGCTCCCGAGCTTCCTCATGCGTTCACCTATATGGTTTTTGCCGCGGCTGGAAACGACGGAGCCGACTTTATTGTGTCTCAAAGACTTTTTGCGAGCCATGCGCTGACTAATCGTCAAATCGTTGCTGTGATGAACAGTGATTTAGAGACCGGGTATAGTACCTGCTCGACGGCTGTATTTAATGACATTTGGAATTCACATTATTCAGCGAGTGCCGTCGTTTCGTTTCCAGGTCGTCTCAGTTCTGATCGAGAAAGTAGTTGTCCAGGCTTAGGGGGTGGTACAAGCTTCTCGACACCTAGATTAGCTTGGATTGCTGCTGTCTCAGAACTGTCGAATCCAACGACGCAGCTCTCTTGGCAAAACGAAATTAGTGAACGTTTGGTCAGTAGTCGTAGCAAAGTGCAAGGAGATTTCAAAGCCGCTCCGGTTAGCATAAAGAAACTACTCTCGTTAAAATAGGATTCTGACATGAAAACTATTAGCAAAATATCAGTTTTGGTAACTGCATTTTTTGTATTAAGCGGGTTTCAATGTAGTCCAAAAGAAAAGACTGGGAAGGCTTCGTGGGAAGATGTTTTAGCTAAATGCGGGTTGGGCGACATGCAGAAGTCGAAGACCTTGTATTTCGGCGCTTCTAACGGTAATGGTGTCGGATCGATTTGGTCTTTAGACAGCACAACAGGAGATATGTGGCCAACGTCGCAGTTGTCTGATGTTACCAGCCGTCGTGATATTGTATTTTCTAACAAGGAATTTGGTTGTAGTGGCGAGGCGACGTCTGGCATGGACTTCGACGTCAAAGCTGGAGCAAAGCCAGTGGTTTATCCAATTTCTGGTGAGGTACAGGCAGCATTTGCTAACGCAAGTTCTGTTAAAGTGCGGGTTACCTCCATTTTGCAGGAAGATGCGTATTGGGATAGTTTCAATCAGGAATTTGCCAAGCTTCCTATGGATGGCCAAATTCGCAAGGGGGTAGAACTCGGAAACAGAATGGTAATGGCCAGAGCGTGGAAAGTACGAGGATTTCAGGCGACTATTCAATATAGCCAGGACATATCTTCGGGCGTAAAAGCGAATATCGATGCGAAGGTTGCGTCTGGAAATCTTGGTGTGTCTGCAAAATGGAAAAATGCAAATTCGCTTGAGATATCAAGTACGCAAGATCTCTATATTGCTGGGGTTTTCAGGAAACTTTCTCCAACTGGTGTCTCGGCAGCTATCGTATCAAGTGAATTTGCTGAGTTGCCGATTAACGCTCATGTTCAACCCGCGAATTAGAATAAACTCTTCGAGTACGCTTCTTTTGCAAGAAAAAAAGATTGCACTATGGGGGATAGTTATGGACTCCGCTTCTGTGATTCAGATCCAAAAAGCACTTTTTTCGCAAGGTTATGATCCTGGAGAAATAGATGGAGTTTGGGGTAGGCGAACGATCGCGGCTGTACGCGCATTCCAGAAAAATTTCGGCTTGACGGTAGACGGAGTTGTGGGGCCGGCTACTCAAAAAAAGCTTTTCAGGGCATCAGACGGGACATACAATATTTCGCCCGTGTTACCATGGTTTGAAGAAGCTCGAAGGTTGAGTGGAACAAAAGAAATTTTGGGGCCGAGAAATAACCCAGAAATTCTAGACTGGGCATCTGACTTGGATATCTATTATCCTGGCGACGATGTCCCATGGTGTGGACTCTTTACGGCACACTGCATTGGCGCTACCCTACCTGATGAAGTGCTTCCCAAAGATCCGCTTACTGCTCGTGCTTGGGAACGTTTCGGTGATCCTACGGAGCCTCGGTTCGGAGCTATCATGGTTTTTTGGCGTGGCTCAATTACATCGGGGAAGGGACACGTGGGATTCTATGCCGGCGAAGACACTAAGGCCTTTCGAATTTTGGGTGGAAATCAAAGCGATCGGGTTTCTGTAGCTTGGATCAGCCGAGAGCGCTTCATTCGGGCTCGTTGGCCTCGCTCAGCGGTTAATCTAGTTGGTGGGATAACGACAGTTCACGTAGAACGAAGGGAAGACTTATCGCATAATGAAGCTTAGAGGGTGTAGACAAAATAGAAGGCATAGCCATGGCATGCTTTCCTGATATGCGAGGACATGCCATGGTTACGAAAGATCGGTCCAATTCGCAGCCGCCGACGAATCTCGGCGGCAGGCCTTTGGCATTGAACTCAGAGCATATCGCGGTTTTGCACGAAATCGTGTCAGATCATGCGCAGGCGAGCCTGGTGGAGATTGCCGGCGAGCTGGAGCGTCGCTGCGGCCTCCACGTGTGTGACGCGACGATCCGGCGTGCGTTGCGCGCAGAAAGGATCGTGCGGCTCAAGGCGAAGCGGCGGGTGTCCCCGACGGCCGATAAAGGCCCCAAGCGATGAGAACGTCCAAATCTGCCTAGCTATCGTCCGCACAATCACGTCGATTGTGTCCGGTCAGCGGCTAGTGTGTTACTGGCTGACTGACACCGCCTTCGGCGTCGTCGGGCTAGAAAAGCGGCGCAGAATATGCTCCAGTGCACGCGCCTGGCTGTCCGTAAAGCGCACCTCTACTCCGTCTGACGCTGCACCGACCATTTTGCACATCTCATAGAGCTGATCTGTCGCGTACCCCATGACATTTCGGCTGGCTGCCCGCGTACTGGCAGCTGCGAGTGAGACCCTTCTTGATCAGCTCAGACAGCAGGTGAACATGTTTTCGTTTGCCAGAATTTGTTTGGAGGAGCATGGGCGCGCGCAACTTTCATTAGCCGATCAGGTATTGATTCGTGTCGCGCTGAGCGCGGACCATCGTCACCGCGCAGTGTAGGTAACAGTTGCGGCTAGGGCAAGTCTAACGGTCTGGCAAGCGGCGGTCGTCGTTCCTGAAAATGGTAGGACAAAAGCTCTCGCATAAACAGAGGTGAATTCGCCAAGCCGCATGCGAAGCCAACTCTAGCCTTACGTCCGCTTCTGGCCGATAGCGCTCCTTCGGTAAGCTCTACTTGCTACCTTTAGCGGAATTCGCGAACGGCAAACGTAGACCGTTACGCAAAAGTAAGCATTAGTTCGTGTTCAAATATATTACTTTCCCCGCAGTGATCGACAGATGGCCGAGGGCGTGTAGCGCATTGATGACGGCGGAAACTTCCGAGTCCGTGATCTGCTTTTGAAAGTGAGCAGCGACAGAGCTTCGCAGCGTCTTTTCGGTTCGAGGTTTTGTTGCATTCGGCTGCTGCAACCTGCCAAGAAACGCACGGGCCCGCTCGTCAGGAGTCTTTAAGTGCATTGCTTTGATCGCTGGAATTTCCTCGAGCGTTGGCCATCGACCGCAGAAGATCTTCTGGTCTTTAAGATGTTGGATAAGTGGATCGAAGCCTGTATCTTTTGAAATTATGTGAAAAAAAGCATCCGATTCGTCGCAGGAAATACGCCCGATGTAGTACGCGATATGGAAGTCCAAAGCATTTGGTCCGTTGCCAGCAATCTTAATATATTCCGCACGCTCGCCCATCCGCTGTATGGCCGTGACCAAATCAAAAGGCACCTTATTTTGCATGGCCCCCACAAACACCTTGAGACGAAAGTGGTCAGCCGCAAGCACACTCAAAGATGCAGGTTGAACGCTCTCGAAATCGATAAGGACTATGTTTTTACGCAACTGATCTCTTTCTGTCGCCCCATCGTGGGCGACGAAACTCGCCGATCGAAAGCTTCCGACCGGTAGCGGATGTTAATCTGACGATCAGTCTACCGTGACTATTGCCACTTGGAAAGCATATCGACCTGGTCAGTCTTGTGATCTACTCTTGCCCCGGAGGGGAATCCCGGATACGTACATCCTTTGAAGGCGCGGCCGTAGGCTCACCAGCGTCTACTGAACTTGTGGCGATTCACGTCAACGATCGCTTACCAAGCAAGTTTTTTGTTTACTGCGACCGGTCTCGCTCGTCGAAATGCGAAGTGCGTGATCGGAATATGAGTAGGAAACTGGACATTGCCTACCTTCCCGTGCCCGGCCCGTATTGCCTCCCTCACCTCGACCTTCGATAAACGATAATGCCGAATGGCTGCATGCAAGGTAAGAAACGAGTGCGACGCATAGCCTCCTGACCTGTTGGCCAGCACGATCTCCACGGTAACGGGTTCTTCATCCACAATGACGTTAGGTCGCAGGTTGTAGCAAGCATCGCGGTTGAAGTACATTGCGATCAGCAACTGCTCTCGTCGCAGCATTTCCTTGCGCGTTGCGAAACGCCACAGCACCATAAATTTGAAACTCGCGGTGCCATGTTCGACTGCATCTGCCAGCAATTCGTAATTCTTATGTCGGAGTTGTTCCATGTCGCGCTGATGGCTGGCCCAACGCTGTTTGACGTTGTTGCTGGAGCCAAAATACATGCGACCGGTCACCCGGTTCTTGATGGCGTAGACGACGTAGTTATGAGAAAGCGCGCCAGTCGATCGGATGGCGTTCGACTTTTTCGGTACCCGCGCTCTGATCCGTACCTTGTCGCCCAATTGAGTTGACCAAAAATTGGGTAACTCCCTTAACTTCGATTTCAGCCCCGTGATCTTGACAGGCTGCGCAGTCGGACCGCGCTCGAGCACTTGTTTTAGCAGCGCGCCCTTCAAAGACGCAAGGTCTTGTTCACGGCCGTTTGTGACAATGACGGTACCCTTACTAAGCAGGTTGGAGCGGGACTCGCTTGTCAGTTCATAGGCTCGAGCAATCACTGATTGATCTTTCGATCCATGCAATAGTGCCCAGCGGAGTAGATTCTGGCTGTGTAAGTTATCCGGCTCAGCTTCAGTAACGGCCGATGTGGCCAAGCCCCCCAATCCCAGCCCACCAAGATGCTGGATAGTCGTTGGAGTAGACGACTCATCCTGGCCGTCGGTCACGGACATTTCTGTTGGAACTGTATTCATCGTCGCTATGTAAGTTGGAAATCCTACTAGGTGGCGAAGCTTTCGACAAACCGGAAGCGTACTCTCTTGCATTACAGGATTTGGCAGTCGCCTTACTGACCGCTTCTGGCCGATTGAAGACGGCCGGGCCCGGAGAGCGTCGGCTACTGGCTCACTAGACGTTAGTAGCCGCAGTATCGGCGAACGTCCGCATCAAGCTGCTCGACATGTCGTCGATGGGCGTATGTATCCTCTCGCGGCGCATTCATGAAAGCTTTTCGAGCTGCGTCGCATGCTTCCTCTGCATAGACTGCACGTATGAGGTCGGGATTTCTTTCCGGTCGATACACGAAAATGCCGATGACAAATAGTATCAGCAGAACAATTACGGCTAACAGAGATTTTAGGAGCATCGATTTCAGTAGATCTTTAAGAGTAGTGACTGCTTGGATGCGAAGATATTTGGTACGTTGTCCTCATATCCGGGAAAGTCGACGCTCGAACTCATCTTCAATCTCTCTCCTCCACGCTGTCTGTCGGTACGAGTCCACCGGATTCATCGGAAAGCGGTTGTTTCGGAATTGCGCACTAAGGTCCGCTCCTGGCCGATTGCGGACGGCCGGTACGGCTCAGTGTACTCGGATGTTGCTTTTTGAGCAACTAGAGGGTTTTGTTAGGCGCTCTTAGGGTCATCGGCGCTAAAAGGCGACTTTTGGCCAATTACGTGCCTGTTGGGTGTCCAATAACGGCCATTGCCAACCTTAAGGATCGACTGAATGGCACGCTTACGCTACTAAATTTGCCAAGGCCCTACTGAACCAACACTTTAATGCAGGAAATTTCTATTGTGTAATTCATACGCTCGGGAAATTTTTCCTTCAAAAGACTGAACCTTTGGGATGTTCTTCCCTCTAACCATACATTGATTCCACAACGCAAGGACTTCAGATGCAAAAATGCTTTACCTTCGCTCCAAGAAGCCATATTCGTGTCCTTTTGTGCTATACCGCAACCGTATTTTTGACCGCTTGCGGCGGCGGCACTGCTGAAGGCTTTGAACAACCAAGCCAGACCGCTGCCCAAACTTACGTAGACACAGCTAGACAATCGCAGGCGCCTATTGCCGCCGATGCGTCTAGCGCTGCTGCGGCTTCTGAGCCCACTGACACTGAAACAGCGAACGGCATACCCACGACTACTACAACTCCACCCGCTCAGAAGTGTGATTATTACATCGCTTCGAACGGTTCCGATAATGGGGCTGGTACGTATGCTTCCCCTTGGAAAACAATCCAATATGCTAGCGCCAATCTCCCTGCCGGCAAGACACTGTGCGCACTCGGTGGTACTTACTAAGGCTAGGCAAGCTCATCTGGAACTCGTATGTTGCATCGACCGCTTGGACGGGTACCTGGAAGTAGGACGTTCTGATTATAATTGTTGGGAGATAGATAACCCGTAGCTGGTAGTTAGTCTAAACAAATGGTTGTCAGTTCGGCGAGTCGGGAACTTGGACCAAGCGAACAGCTATATCCAGATCGAATCTTTTTGAGCCAGATCCTGTTGAAACTGCGCGCGAATTATCTTGACTTCCTTCATGAATCCTCTAAATTCAGCAGCCGTGTCAATGCGGCGCATGGCTTGGTCATTACTTTCCGCGACGGTAAAAGTACCAGGTGGATCAGGACTTAACCAAAGCCAGATCGTCAGAGTGTACTGCCCCTGAGCCCTCGATTACGTAAGGCAATGAACGGAGTCTGAATTTTGACAGGTAGACGGTTATCGTAACCAAGCGCTTTGCACAATATCAACGAGACAAATTTTGCAAGTTTGCTACAGATTCAGAGACATAGCAAAGAATCGTCCGAAGTTAGTTTAACTCCTTATTCACCTCCGCTAGCACCTTCCAGACATCAAGGAGGAACTATGGTGGAGCTGAGCCAACATAACGGACGAACTGACTTCAGTACGGCTGACAAGGTCAGTGAAGGGCTGAAAGTATGTATTCAACATGGCGTTCATCCAGCGATAGTCTATATGGAGAATGCCGGCGTACCTCGTCATATCGCTTTAAGAGTGCTGTGCTCGCCAGAGCACTTTTGAACCGCCCCGGCTTTCGTGGAGGCCGGTTAGTGTGAGTCAGGCCGGGACGGCTTGACTGCTCAGTT
>NZ_JBHSMR010000009.1:0-7995 GCF_042655665.1 Massilia suwonensis | reverse complement strand
GCCGATGATAGTGCTGCAACCAGTGTGAAAGTAGGTTATCGTCAGGCTAGTTATAAGAGAAAAACCCGTTGATTCAGATCAGCGGGTTTTTTTTCGTCCTTTTCTCCTCAGACCAGCACCTTGTCCGGCGTAATCGGTAAATCACGGATGCGTTTTCCCGTCGCGTGATACACCGCGTTCGCAATCGCGGCCGCCACGCCCGTGATGCCGATTTCACCCACGCCCTTGGCCCCGAGTTCGTTGATCTGCTTGTCTTCCTCGTCGACGATGGTGATATCGATCGCGCCGATATCGGCGTTCACCGGCACGTGATAGTCCGCCAGGTTCGCATTGACCGCGCGCCCGAAACGCCAATCCATCTCCGTCTTTTCCATCAGGCCCATCCCCATGCCCCACACGATGCCGCCCATTAGCTGGCTGTGCGTGGTCTTGCGGTTCATGACCCGGCCCACACCGTAAGCGCCGACGATGCGCGGCACCCGGATCGTGCCGACGTCGGGATCGATGTGCACCTCCACGAAGACGGCGCCGAAGGCATGCATCGCATAACGCTTTTTCTCGTCGCCCGGCTCGGCGTTGGCATCCGCACTGACCGGCTGTCCTCCTGCGCGCGCGACGATGGCAGCCATCTCCTGGCGCCGCGCCGGCGCCGCGCGCGACACGAGCCAGCCGTCGACGGCGTCGATGTCGCCGGCCGCCATGCCGTGCAGGGGCGACGCACTGTCCGCCACCGCCATGCCGATGAGCTTCTCGCGCAAGGCCCGTGCCGCCTGGTGCACCGCCGGCCCGACGCTGGCCACCGTTTGCGAGCCGCCGGACACCGGCGCCTCGGGCAGCATGGTATCGCCCAGGTGGAAGCGGATCTTCGAGACCGGCATGCCGAGAGCATCGGCGGCAATCTGCGTCATCACGGTATAGGTTCCGGTGCCCAGGTCGTGCGAGCCGCTGCGCACGACCGCCGTACCGTCGGGCAGGAGCGAGGCCATCGCCTTGGCGTTCTTGCGGTTGGCCGGATACGTCGCCGTCGCCATACCCCATCCGACCAGGGTGCGGCCCTTCCTCATCGAACCTGGTTTTGGATTGCGCCGATTCCAGCCGAAACGCTCGGCGGCAACACGGTAGCATTCGCGCAGCGACTTGCTCGACCACGGCAAATCCTTTTCCGGATCCTTCTCGGCATAGTTCGCCAGACGCAGCTGGACCGGATCCATGTCCAGCTTGTAGGCCAGTTCATCCATGGCCGACTCGAGCGCGAAACTGCCGCTCGACTCGCCCGGCGCGCGCATGTAGGTAGGAACGCCGACGTTCAGCGTCGCTAGCCGCTGCGAGGTCTGCAGGCTGTCGGACGCATACAGCTTGCGCGTGACGGCAGTGCAGGGTTCGGCGAAATCGTCGAGGAAGGCGGTGCTCGAAATCGTATCGTGGCGCAGCGCGGCCAGCTTGCCGCTCTTCGCCGCCCCGAGCACGAGATGCTGCTCGGTCAGCGGCCGCGCGCCGACGGGGCCGAACATCTGCGTGCGCTCGAGCACCAGTTTGACCGGGCGCCCGATCATTTTCGCGGCCATCGCCGCCAGCACCACGTGCGACCAGGTCGAGCCCTTGCAGCCGAAGCCGCCGCCGACGAAGGGGCAGATCACGCGCACCTGTTCCGGTGCGATGCCGAAGCTCGATGCCACCGTCCGCTGGACGCCGGAGACGTTTTGCGTCGAGTCGTACAGGGCAAGCTTGTCGCCGCTCCAGTGCGCGATCGTCGCATGCGGTTCGATCGGATTATGGTTCTCCATCGGCGTCGAGTAAGTCGCATCGAGACGCGTCGGCGCCCGTTCCATCGAACGCGCGAAGTTGCCGCGGCCGGTATCGGACGGCCGTTCGGGCTGTGGTTCCGGCCGGCGCAGTGTTTTCTTCGCCTGCGCGAAGTCGAGCTGCGCGCGCTCGGCCCGGCAGTGCACCTGCAGGCGCCGGGCGGCATCGCGCGCATGCTCGAAGGTGTCGGCGACGACCACCGCCACCGGCTGCGCGTTGTACCAGACCATGTCGTCCTGCAACAGCGTCAGCTTGGGGTTGGGCGGCTGCTTTTTCTGGTCCGGCTTGGATTGCTCGCCACCTTCCTTCTTGGGCTGTGAGCCCTGCGGCAAGGCCAGCCGCGGTGCGTTCCGGTGGGTCATGACCGCGATCACGCCCGGCATGGCCTCGACTGCCGCGCTGTCGATCGAGGCGATGCGGCCCTTCGGGATGGTCGACAAGACCATCATCGCGTGCGCCATCTGCGGCAGCCTGTGTTCGGCCGAGTAGGTCGCCGCGCCCGTCACCTTCAGGTGCCCATCGACCCGGTCGATGCCTTGTCCGACGATACTCATGCGACTTCTCCCGCACGCCGCAGCGCGCTGACGGTGGCGCGCTGCGCCAGTTCGATCTTGAAGCGGTTGTCCTTGAACGCCTGCGCACCGCGCACCAGCAGGGCGGCGGCTGCGCGCGAACGCGCATCCTCGAGCCGATGCCCGACCAGCAGAGCTTCGGCGGCCGGCATGCGCCAGGGACGATGGGCGACCCCGCCGAGCGCGATGCGGGCCTGGCGCACGACTCCGTCCGCGAGCTCGAGCGCCGCCGCCACCGACACCAGGGCGAACGCATAGCTCGCCCTGTCGCGCACCTTCAGGTAGTAGGTATGGCGGGTGAATCCCGGCGGCGGCAGGTCGACCGCGGTGATCAACTCACCGGGCTGCACGGTGGTCTCGGACTGCGGCTGCGTCCCGGGCAGCCGATGGAAATCGGCCATGGGAATACTGCGGTTGCCGCGCGGGCCGGCCACCTGCACGACGGCGTCGAGGGCCGCCAGGGCCACGCTCATGTCCGACGGATTCACGGCGATGCAGGCTTCGCTCGCACCGAGGATCGCGTGCATGCGGTTATAGCCTTCGCGGGCGGCGCAGCCGCTTCCAGGCAGCCGCTTGTTGCACATGTCGAAAGCGGTGTCGACGAAATAGGGGCAGCGCGGCCGCTGCATCAGGTTGCCGCCGATCGTTGCCATGTTGCGCAGCTGCGGCGACGCGCCCGCCAGCAGCGCCTGGGCCAGCAGGGGATAGCGGCTGCGCACCAGCGCGTGATTGGCGGTGTCGCTGTTCCTGGCGAGCGCGCCGATGCGCAGCCCGCCATTGCCCAGTTCCGCGATGTCGGCCAGGCCGATGCGGGTGATGTCGACCAGGCGCAGCGGCCGTTCGACGCCGCCCTTCATCAGGTCGAGCAGATTGGTGCCGCCGCCGATGAAGCGGGTGTGCTGGTCTTGCGCCAGGCGCAGCGCGTGGGCCGGATCGGTGGCGCGTTCGTAGTCGATGGCGTGCATGCCGCGCTCCTCAGACCTTGGCCGTGGCGCGCACCGCCGCCACGATGTTGTTGTAGGCGCCGCAGCGGCACAGGTTGCCGCTCATGCGTTCGCGGATCTCGTCGTCGCCGAACATGACGACCTTGGCGCGCACGTCGGCACTGGCCGCGCTGGCCGTTCCCGCGCGCATCTCGTCCATGCAGGCAACTGCCGAACAGATCTGGCCAGGGGTGCAATACCCGCACTGGAACGCATCGTGCTCGATGAAGGCGGACTGGATCGGCGCCAGCTGGCCGCCCTGTGCGATGCCCTCGATCGTCGTGATCCTGTCGCCCTCGTGCATGACGGCCAGCGTCAGGCAGGCATTCACGCGGCGGCCATTGACCAGCACCGTGCAGGCGCCGCACTGGCCGCGGTCGCAGCCCTTCTTGGTGCCTGTCATGCCGGCGTATTCGCGCAGAGCGTCGAGCAGCGACACCCGCGGCTCGAGCATCAAGGCATAGGCCTTGCCGTTGATGTCGAGCGTGACCGGGCGCGGCGGCACGGACGCCGCAGCGGCGGGAGCGTCGGGAGCGGCCCCGGCCTGGGGCAGATGGACGACGGCGGCCGCGGCAACCGCGGTCTGCAGGAAGCCGCGGCGCGACAGGGCGAGCGCATCGTCGCTGCCATTGCCGGCAGCTTCGTCCGGCGGGAGTTCGTTCGACATGGTGGGAGTTCGCATCGGCACAAAGGAAGGCCCATTATCCCGGCCGGGTCCCGCTGCTCCGTTAGGCCACGCACTTAGGCCGTGCTTGTTGGGATTAGCAGACAGTGACGCGCGCCGGATCGCGCCCGGACCGCGAGCCGATCTTTACGTGACCGCCGCCGGAACTTCATCCCTGCCGATTGTCTTACGACGTAAGACCGTGCTTCCAGTTCGATAACGATTGGAAAAGACGTGCTCTCGACATAGAGCGCGATTGCAATGCAGGCGACCAGGGGAAGATCATGAAAGCAAAGACATCCAAAGGCGCAGCATCCATGCCGGACGGTAATGGTTCGGACGACACCACGATGATTTCAAGCGCGTCCGATTCGGACGGTGCGATCGGCAGCATGATGCCGAATGACGGCGACGCCAGCCTGGCGCCCGAAGAGCGCGGCATGCCGGGCATCACCAGGCGCGAGCCTGGCGCCGACATGCCGTCCGGGCGCATGGAAGCAGAAAAGGGCGGCCGTGGCCGCGAATACGACATGCCGGCGGGCGGCATGGGCGACGGCAGCATCGGCCCGGCCAGTGCCGATGGCGCGGGTGGCGGGGGCGGAGGCTTCGGCAACGCAGGCGGCGGAGGGGGCGGCGGCGACGGACGCCAGCCGCAAGTACGCAAGTGCGGCACGATGGACGTGCACCGGCGTCTGTTGTCGACCGATCCGGAATATGCGCGCCGGCGCGACGACATCGAAATCGAGGCCATGCGCTACCAGGCCGGCGAAGGGAGCGTCCAGCGCAGCGGCATCACGCGCATCCCGGTGGTGGTGCACGTGGTCTGGAATACGGCGGCCCAGAATATATCGGACGCCCAGATCGCGAGCCAGATCGAAGTGCTGAACCGCGACTTTCGCCGTACCAACCCGGACGTCGGCATCACGCCCGCACCCTTCCTGCCCCTGGCAACCGATGCGCGCATCGAATTCTTCCTGGCGGACACCGATCCCTCCGGCGCGCCGACGTCGGGTATCGAACGGCGCCAGACCTCGGTCGCTTCGTTCAACGACAACGACGCCGTCAAGTCGACCGCCAGCGGCGGCCTGAATGCCTGGCCGGCGGCAAACTACCTGAATGTCTGGGTGTGCCAGCTCGGCGGCGGCCTGCTGGGCTATGCGCAATTCCCGGGCGGGCCGGACGCCACCGACGGCGTCGTCATCCTGCACTCGGCCTTCGGCACGACCGGGACGGCCGCCGCCCCCTTCAACCTGGGCCGCACCACGACCCACGAGATCGGCCACTGGCTCAACCTCAACCATATCTGGGGCGACGACGGCACCGGTTGCAGCGGTACCGACAACGTCGCCGACACGCCGAACCAGGCCGGCGCCAACGTCGGCGCGCCGAGCTTCCCCCACGTATCCTGCAGCAATGGGCCGAATGGCGACATGTTCATGAATTACATGGACTACGTCGACGACCGCGCGATGGTGATGTTCTCCGCCGGCCAGGTCGCGCGCATGCAGGCTTGCCTGGACGGCGTACGCAGTGCGATCGGCAGCAGCGCCGGCGCCATCCGCCCGAGCTCCTCGCCAGTCGTCGCCTGGGGACCGAACCGGCTCGATGCGTTCGTGCTCGGCACCGACCGCGCGCTGTATCACAAGTGGTGGAACGGCAGCGCCTGGGGTCCGTCCGTCACGGGTTACGAAAAGATGGGCGGCGTCTGCACCAGCGTGCCGCAGGCCGTGGCCTGGGGACCGAACCGGCTCGACGTGTTCGTCACCGGCACCGACAGCGCGCTGTACCACAAGTGGTGGAACGGTTCCGCATGGGGGCCGTCGCTGACCGGTTATGAATTCATGGGCGGCGTCTGCGTCGACGACCCGCGCATCGTCAGCTGGGGCCCGAACCGGCTCGATGTCTTCGTGCTCGGATCGAACCGCGCCCTGTTCCATAAATGGTGGAACGGCTCGGCCTGGGGACCGGGGCTGACGAGTTACGAAAACCTGGGCGGCGTCTGCGTCGGCCAGCCCGAAATCGTCGCCTGGGGACCGGACCGTCTCGACATCTTCGTGATCGGCACCGACCGCGCGCTGTATCACAAGTGGTGGAACGGCAGCTCCTGGGGACCATCGATTACCGGCTACGAAAATCTGGGCGGCGTGTGCACCTCGCCACCGAAGGTCGTCGCCTGGGGACCGAACCGCCTCGATGTGTTCGTCACCGGCACCGATGGCGCGCTGTATCACAAGTGGTGGAACGGCTCGGCCTGGGGACCGTCGATCAAGGGCTTCGAGCGTCTTGGCGGCGTGTGTGTCGACAAGCCGGAGGTCGTCGCCTGGGGACCGAACCGTCTCGACATCTTCGTCATCGGTACCGACAGCGCGCTGTACCATAAATGGTGGAACGGCTCGGCCTGGGGGCCATCGATTACCGGATACGAAAAGATGGGCGGCATCTGCACCTCGCCGCCGCGCGTCGTTTCCTGGGGCCCGAACCGGCTCGACGTCTTCGTTACCGGGACCGACAGCGCCCTGTACCATAAATGGTGGAATGGTTCCGCATGGGGTCCGTCCCTCACCGGATACGAGTACATGGGCGGAACGATTTCCGCATTCAGGGAAGAAGAGGAAGTGCGCGCGCCGGGCACGGAGCTGCAGTTGCCGATATCGCCCACCGCCATGCCATCACAAGGAGCGAACGTATGACGAACGATGCACAGACGGGCGGACTCCAGGGCAGCTGGGCGCATTCCTTCGAGGAGGACGCAGGCGACGTGCAGGTTTACCGCTTGCGCGATGCGTTTCCGTTTCCGCCCAGCCGGCGGGGGCGCGAAACGCTCGACTTCCAGCAGGCCGGGCAGGTCGTCAGCGGTATGCCGGGGCCGGATGACCGGCAGGTGCATGCCAGCGGCGGCCTGACGCCGCTGGGCATGAACCGCTTTCGCCTGGGCGATGCCCAGACACTCGAGGTGGTCGAATCAGGCCCCGATGTGCTGAAAGTCAGGATGGTGTGAGTCTGTTGCGCAACGCGCGGCGCCTGGGCTGTTCGCCGGCTCAGGCGCCGCGTAACTGCGTGTAATGCGGGCCGCGTTGTTCGAGTTGCTCCCACAGGCGATCGTGCAGGGGAAGCACGAGGACATTGCACACCGGTTCGAGCAAGGCGGCCAGTCCGCCCATCGCAAACGAGCCGGTGGCGCAGGCCATCACACCGAAGGCGACCACGGCGTGCAAACCGGTCTGGCTGAGCTTTTCGGCTGCGGCGCAGAGCGTGCGTTTACTGGTGGTGCGAGCAAGGCTGCGTAGCCGCGCCCAGGCCGATTCATGGAAGGGCAGCAGGACAACATTAATGACCGGTTCCACTAGTACAGCGAGGCCGCCGAGCATGATCGACCCGGTCAGTGCATAGGTAAGCGCGCAGGCGATCGCCATGTGGGTTGCAACCTGGCTAAGGCGTTTCGCGGCGGTGATCATTTGCTCTTCCTGTTTCGCTATCGAAGACAAATGATAGTCATTCTCATCTAATCGGTAAAATTGATTGATTCAAGAGAAATGATAGCTGATGGCTATGGGTGGCGCTGATGGGTACTCATCTGCACCGCGAGGAGGCAGCCACGAAACGCTCTTGCATCTCATCCGTGGCTTGGCTATAATTCGCGTCCGCTTCGGCGCTGTGCTGCAAACGTTAACGAAATCAAGTAGTTAACTCTGCAACAAGCAACGAAGAGGAAAAAAGAGGTTGACGAAAAACGCGAAACACTGCATAATCTCATCTCTCTGCTGCTGACGAACAAAACGATTCGCAAGCGCAGCAAGAAGCAACAGCGAATAAGTTCTTTAACAATTAACAGTCGATAAGTGTGGGCGTTTGATGAGGGTGCCAGCTGACTTGTTCAGCTGATTACTTAAATTATCAAATGTTCACACAAAAGAAATACGTTGCTCAGCAATGAGTGACGGTCAGTATTTTGAGTGAGCGACACCTCGCAAGA